>JADIMH010000067.1 GCA_017694885.1 Candidatus Cryptobacteroides faecipullorum
TTCTTGGTCTTGAGGTTCAGGGCAAATATGCGCTTAGTACGCCTTTTTGAATGGGAAACATTGTTTCCAACCATTCTTTTCCTTCCTGTAACTTGACAAACCTTTGCCATTGTATATAACTTTTTTAATTATTTCACACTTTGGGGCTGCAAATATCGTATAAAAAATCCTGAAAAACAAGTATTTCTATACAAACTTGAAAAACCTGCGCCACCTGATATTCTTCGGGAACGACTTGTTCTTGTCGGAAGAAAACCAGATCAGTACCGGTTTCCCGACGATATGGTCTTCCGGGACAAATCCCCAATATCTCGAATCAAGGGAATTGTGCCTGTTGTCGCCCATCATAAAATAATAGTCCTGCCGGAAAGTATAGCTTTCAGTCTCCTTACCGTTTATCGATATCTTCCCGTCAGGTGAAACTGCCAGGTCATTTCCTTCATAAGCGGTTATTATCCTCTCGTATAAAGGAAGATTCAGAGTATCGAGAGACACTGTAGCGCCCTTGTGGGGAATCCAAATCGGACCGTAATTGTCCCGCGTCCATTCGAATGACTCGGAAAACGGGAATATCGTAAGATACGAGTCATTATAGTCCGGAGGATATCTGTCTACATTCCTGTTTACCTCGACAACATTGGAATATGACGATACTGTTTCCATCATTGAAGCCGTAAGAGGCATCGCAGGATAGCCCGGCAACTGGGAACTGTAGGCCAGTTCTGCCGTATTGATCCCGAGCCTGTCGAGATTTTTCGGGTTGATTCTCTCGCCATTAGTGACAACGGTATATGTATTCTGTATGCCCGGATATTCTTCCTGAGGCCTGGAATTGACATATACTCTGCCGTCGATGACCTGAAGGGTATCTCCCGCAACAGCTACGCACCTCTTTACATAATGGTCTTTCTTGTCCATCGGACGGACCTTTACCGGACCGTACTGTCTGATGGCATAATCCCTTCCGACGAGTCTGCAGAACATATAGTAGTCTTCCGCAGGAACCTTTGAAAGGACGGTATCGCCATTAGGAAAGCCGAACACTACATAATCTCCCCTCTTCACATGACCGAACCCTTTAAGACGCCTGTAATCGTTCTGGACCAGAGTTGAATAGGACTCTTTTCCATTAGGAAGTACATTATGGGTAAAAGGCACAGTCAACGGAGTCTGGGGAACTCTCGGACCGTATGCAAGCTTGCTGACGAACAGATGGTCTCCTGTCAGAAGCGAACTTTCCATAGAAGAAGAAGGAATCTTGAAGGCCTGGAAGAAGAACGTATTGAAGAAAGTTACGACAATGGCAGCGAATATGATGGCGTCAAGCCAGTCCAGCAGCACATTGTGCTTTTCCCCTTCCTTATAATATTTTTTCCAGAACACCCATTTCACCTTGCGCGTGATATGATGGTCGAAAATCACTACAAGTCCGAGGAGCCACCAATAGTTCCCAAGCCAGATTACCCACAACAGATAGAGCAGGGCCCAGAATATGAACCTGGTCCATTTGCTGTGATATAATTCCTTCCAGCTCACAGCAGAGGACTATTTTACAGAGTTTATAATTGCCTCAAATGCCTGAGGATTATTCATGGCAAGGTCTGCAAGCACTTTACGGTTAAGGCCGATGTTCTGCTTCGAAATCCTGCCCATGAACTGTGAATAAGTCATACCGTACTGACGTGCAGCAGCATTGATTCTCTGGATCCAAAGGGCACGGAAAGAACGCTTCTTTGCCTTACGGTCACGATAGGCATAGGTAAGTCCTTTCTCATAGGTGTTCTTTGCTACTGTCCAGACATTCTTTCTTGAAAGAAAATTACCGCGGGTTTTTTTGAGAATCTTTTTGCGGCGAGCCCTTGAGGCTACTGAATTTACCGATCTTGGCATAATTTAACTGTTTTATGGATACAGTGTCCTGTCGCGGAACTTCTCAACTGTATTCCAAGTTTAACTTAAATAATTGATTTAAGAAAGATTACATTCCCAATAAAGCTTTGACTCTGCTTTCGTCCACTTTGTGTACGAGGCCGAAATGGGTCAAATTCCTTTTCTGCTTTTTGGTCTTTTTGGTGAGAATGTGGCTTTTGTAAGCGTGTTTTCTCTTCACTTTTCCCGTTCCGGTAAGCGCGAAACGCTTTTTCGAACCGGAGTTGGTTTTCATCTTTGGCATAGTTAAATTTTTTAACTGTTAATAAATATTTATCATCCAATCACTTGGACTACTTTTTCTTAACCGGGGCTATCATCATTATCATCCTCTTGCCTTCAAGCTTCGGCATCTGTTCCGCCCTTCCGTACTCCTCAAGCTCTACGGCAAACCTCAGCAGAAGCTTCTCTCCCTGATCGGAATAGATGATAGAACGTCCTTTGAAGAAAACCGAAGCCTTGACCTTGGATCCTTCCTGAAGGAATTCTATGGCATGCTTGAGCTTGAACTGGAAGTCATGCTCATCCGTATTCGGCCCGAAGCGGATCTCCTTGATCACGATCTTCGCAGAGTTGGACTTCATCTCTTTGGCCTTTTTCTTCTGCTGGTACAGATACTTCTGATAGTCAATGATCTTACAAACGGGAGGATCTGCCTTCGCACTTATCTCCACCAGATCAAGCCCTAAGTCATCCGCCATTTTCATGGCTTCAGTTAAAGAATAAATTCCCTGTTCCTGGATATTGTCCCCGACCAAGCGAACTCTTGAGGCTGTTATCTCCTCATTTATCCTTAATCCGTTTTCGTCCTTGTTAGGTCTGTGTGGACCTCTCTGGTCCGGACGCCCTGCACCGTTGTTAGAATTGTTGTTCGGTCTCGGTCCGCTGAACCGTGGTGCAGATGGTTTGAATGGTGCTGCGATAAAATTATCCTCCTATTTGTTTAGTTAATATTATGAGTTTACGACAACTGGTCCTTGACTTCATCGCTGACAAGCCTGATGAACTCATCGACAGTCATTGTACCCTCGTCTTTACCACCCTGACGTCTTACTGACAGGGTATTGTTTTCCTGTTCCTTTTCGCCGACGACAACGAGGAACGGTATTCTCTTCAACTCATTCTCCCGTATCCTTTTACCTATCGTCTCGTTTCGGTCGTCCAATGCGGCGCGAATATCGGAATTATTCAGTAATTCGCAAACTTTTTTTGCATAATCAGTGAATTTTTCGCTGACTGGCAATATGTTGACCTGCTCCGGGGTAAGCCAGAGAGGAAGTTTTCCGCCGGTGTGTTCGAGCAGGACAGCTACGAATCTCTCAAGGGATCCGAAAGGTGCCCTGTGGATCATGACAGGACGGTGCTTCTTGCCGTCGCTGCCGGTATATTCCAGTTCAAAGCGCTCCGGAAGGTTGTAATCCACCTGGATTGTGCCCAGCTGCCATTTTCTTCCGATGGCATCCTTGACCATAAAATCGAGCTTCGGTCCATAGAAAGCCGCCTCGCCATATTCCACTACCGTTTTCAGGCCTTTTTCAGCAGCCGCATCTATGATAGCCTGCTCTGCCTTGGCCCAATTCTCGTCGGTACCTATGTACTTATCCTTGTGATCAGGATCGCGAAGTGACACCTGAGCAATGTATTCATTGAAATTCAATGTCTTGAATACATAAAGGATGATATCGATCACCTTGCAGAACTCATCCTTTATCTGATCCGGACGGCAGAACAGATGGGCATCGTCCTGAGTAAAGCCGCGGACCCTTGTCAAACCGTGCAGTTCGCCGCTCTGCTCATAACGGTACACCGTACCGAATTCCGCATATCTGAGAGGAAGGTCCTTGTACGACCTCGGTTTGGTCCTGTAAATCTCGCAATGATGAGGGCAGTTCATAGGCTTCAGAAGGAATTCCTCGCCCTCCTGGGGAGTATGTATCGGCTGGAACGAGTCCTTGCCGTATTTTGCATAATGGCCTGAAGTTACATACAGATCCTTGTTGCCGATATGAGGAGTGATGACAGGAAGATAGCCGTAAGACTTCTGGATCTTCCTGAGGAAATTTTCAAGTCTTTCCCTCAGTTCAGCGCCCTTCGGCAGCCACAGAGGGAGTCCCTGTCCTACTCTTGACGAGAACGCGAAAAGCTCCATCTCCCTGCCGAGCTTTCTGTGATCCCTCTTCCTGGCTTCTTCCATCATGGCCAGATATTCGTCGAGCATGGACTTTTTCGGGAAAGAGATTCCGTAGACACGGGTAAGCATGTTGCGTTTCTCGTCCCCTCTCCAGTATGCGCCTGCTATAGAGGTGAGCTTCACTGCCTTTATAACCGATGTATCCCTCAGGTGCGGCCCGCGGCACAGATCCGTGAAGGAACCGTTCGTATAGAATGAAATAGTGCCGTCTTCGAGCTCCCCGATAAGTTCGCACTTATATTCATCGCCCTTCTCCCGGAATGTCTTGAGCGCTTCGGCTTTGGAGACTTCCTTGCGGACGAATTTCTCCTTCGTGCGGGCGAACTCCATCATCTTGTCCTCTATTGCCTTGAGGTCAGACTCCGAAATCTGCCTTCCTGCGAGATCGACATCATAATAGAATCCGTTCTCGATGGCAGGTCCTATTCCGAACTTCACTCCAGGATAAAGGGACTCGAGAGCCTGGGCCAGCAGGTGTGAAGACGAATGCCAGAATACATGCTTGGCCTCGTCATCCTCCCATTTGTGGAATCTGATGGAAGCATCCTCGTTTATAGGACGGTCCAGATCATATGTCGTACCTTTCCCTCTTGCATCATCCTTGAAAACGACTGTCGCGGCCAGCACATCAGCCGCAAGCCTCGGGCTTATACTCTGTGCGATCTCATAGCCTGTAACCCCTTTCTCGAAGGTCTTAACGCTACCGTCAGGAAATGTAATGTTTACGTTCATGGTCTTATGTTATTTTCAAAGGCTGCAAAGGTAAGAATTTTTTTCTATCTTTGCGCAGTTATACCTACATAATTGTTTCCCTTTCATATGAATCAGGATTTAAACGTCAGGATACTCTGGAGCAAAGCCGGAATTTCAGGAGCGGCACTCGGAATCGTTTCAGGAATCTTCATTTTCATCGGACAGGCAACAGGAAACATCGGGTCTCCTGCAGTCGCAACAGCGCTGTCTCTGGTACTTTGGGCAATAAAATTCATAGGCTGCATCTGGCTGATGCGCTTCTTCATGAAGAAACTGTGCGAAGAATACGGCAACGCCACCAATGCCGACACTTTCAAGTTCGGCATGATGACGGCTCTTCTTTCCTCACTGATCTATTCTGCGATAAACCTTGCCAACATACTGTTCGTATCGCCGGACTTTTTCGCGGCCCAGATGCAGGAAGCCATAAGGTCGTATTCCTCCATGCTGGACAGTAACTCCATGGCCATGCTCGAAAAGATGGAGGATGCCTATCCTCAGATCGCCTTCTTTTCGAATCTGATATACTGTTTCCTGTACGGCACCGTACTGTCGGCAATACTTTCAAGAAACATCCCGGCACGCGATCCTTTTGCAAATTTCGAAAGATGAGCACACGAACAAGTTTCGACAAAGACATATCCATTGTCATTTCACTGTATAACGAGGCAGAATCCCTGACAGAACTGACAGCCTGGATAACTTCAGTCATGGACAGGGAAGGATACTCCTATGAAATCATAATGGTGGATGACGGAAGCACAGACGGTTCCTGGGAGAAGATCGCATGTCTGGCCCGGGAGAACAGGGCGATACGGGGTATATCCTTCAGGAGGAATTACGGAAAGTCTGCAGCCCTCTACTGCGGATTCAAGGCGGCCGCAGGCCGCGTCGTCATCACAATGGACGCAGACCTGCAGGACTCACCGGACGAAATACCGGAGATGTACAGAATGATTACGGAAGGCGGGTACGACATCGTATCCGGATGGAAACAGCACCGCAAGGACAACAAGCTGACCAAGAACATCCCGTCGAAGATCTACAATGCCGCGGCGAGGAAAATTACCGGCATACATCTTCATGACATGAACTGCGGACTGAAGGCATACAGGAATGAGGTAGTAAAAAACATCGAGGTCTACGGTGAAATGCACCGCTTTATTCCGTATATGGCTAAAAATGCCGGATTCTCCAGAATCACGGAAAAACCCGTACATCACCGGAAACGCAAATACGGGAAAAGCAAATTCGGAGTAAGCCGGTTCGTAAACGGATTTCTGGACCTGCTGTCCATATGGTTTCTCTGCACTTTCGGGAAAAACCCGATGCACTTTTTCGGCCTTACCGGAATACTTATGTTCCTGACCGGAGGAATAATCGCCGTATGGCTGATAGCGTCCAAGCTCATACATCAGTCAAACGGACTGGATTTCAGACCGGTGACAGAACAGCCGCTGTTTTATCTGGCCCTTGTGGCCGTTCTGATCGGCGTACAGCTGTTCCTGTCCGGATTCATAAGCGAACTCGTTTCCAGGAACAGCAGCGAAAGGAACCACTACAATATCAAAGATACCATATAGGGACAAGGCGCCGCAGGAGCAAACCTACTCCATGACCGGCAGCAGGACATAGGACGCCCGGTTCTTCTGGTGATATACCGTCATGGTTGCAGGGACATAATCATCCGGGGCGGCATGATAGATATTGTCGACGAACGTCTGGGGATTAAGGTCTGCAAGCGGGAACCACGAACTCTGTATCTGTATCATCAGCCTGTGCCCGGGAAGAAGCCAATGCGCCACATCATCAAGAGTGAACTCCACTTTAACCGGTTTCCCCGGCCTTGCCGGAACCGGTTCCCCATAACCTTCCCTGTATCTGAGCCTGAAAACATCCCCCCGGACAAGCATCTGGTAACCTCCCATCTGATAGTCGGATCGCGGAAGCCGGGAGGCTACATCCTTTGAATACCTGAAGTCATCCGGATATACATCGATCAGCTTCACTACTATATCTGCATCGCTGCCGGTGGTCTCGAACCAAATGCCTGCCGTAACGGGGCCTTCAAGTTTGAGAGTATCCGACACCGGAGCCGACGTAAATGCAAGGACATCCGGTCTTGAAGATGCAAATCTCTGATCCTCCACCATATACTCCCTGTATCTGCCGCCGACGGGAAATCCCACATGAGGAACCGGATGCTTGGGATCCGACACATACGACGAAGCCGACACCCTCTCTTCCGGAGCGGAGAATGAAAGGCTGTCCCCTTCCCTGAGATACGCTTTCCGGTATTCTGTCCTTCCTGAAGGCCAAACGTCATAAAATGCCCATTTCCCGCTTCCATAGGGGCGGACAGATACCTTAGGAGGGGCTTCCCCCTTGTTTTCGAGATAATATCTGAAAAACGGATATTCTATGTTTTCCATAAAATATTCCGACAGTCCGTCTCCGAGCCAGACCTGCCCCAGATGGTCGTATGAAAGGTTATGCCAGCCACCGTGATACCATGGGCCGTAGACGAAATGAAGGGAAGTGCCGGGAGACTGCCGTGCTATGCTTCCGTATGTGTTCAGGGCACCGTAACAGTCGTCCGTATCGAACGTCCCTCCTACTACCAGTACGGCAGGAAGATTGCCCCGGAAATGGCGGCCCGGGCAACGTTCCTGCCAGAAAGAGTCATAATCAGGATGTTCCATCATACTGTGCCAGAAAGCAAGAGAGTCCGAAAATGTAGCGGTTATGCCTTCCATAGTACCGGCATTCAGGAAAAAGGAATATACATCGCCCTTGATTCTGGCCGCCGACTTCGGAGCCTTCGGAGCGGGATTGTCATGTTCTCTGTACATCGAACCGCCGAAAGAGTATGTATCAAGGAGCATCAGTACCCCGTTATGATGAGCATCATCCCCCATGTACCAGTCATATACCGGAGCCTGCGGAGATACGGCCTTAACGGCCGGATGGCCTGAAAGGGCCGCCATCGCAGCATAAAAACCGGGATAAGACACGCCCGTGACGCCGACATTTCCGTTGTTGGATGTATTGTCCAGAATCCATTCTACAGTATCGTATGTATCAGATGCCTCGTCTGTGACGACTCCGGTCTTGTCCGGATTGAAAGGGCGTATGTTCTCATACTCCCCTTCACTCATATATCTGCCTCTTACATTCTGTAAGACAATTATATATCTGTTTTCTGCGAACAGGCGCATATCCTTCCACAGCGATGAAGAAAAACCGGTACCGTACGGCGAGCACGAATACGGGGTCCTGAGCATTATGACAGGCCTGCATCCGGAACCGACCGGCTCATATACTGCAGTATATAGGGAAATCCCGTCCCGCATCGGGATCATGACTTCATGTTTGGTATAATTCTCCTCTACCCAATTTCGGTCGACTTCATCTGCATAAACGGCTACAGTACAGAACAGAAGCAGAATAGCCAGGAATTTTTTCATGATAATATCCGGACAAGATTAAACAATGCCTCTAATATAGTAAAAAAAGTCATTCCGGAAGACATTTCCGGAATGACCGTCTGCAAAAGCTTATGAAACCATAAGGCTATTTCTTGAATCCTTCAGGAATCCTGGTAAATACGGCACGTATTTTCTCCATGTCGAACTTCGGGGTCCGGTCATAATTATAGATACCGTTCTGCTCCTGTTCCACATCAGTCAGCTGCGTATAACAGTAGCCGCATATATGGTCAAAACCGAGAATCACGTCCGTAAGGGCTTCCAACCTTTCGTAGAATTCGTCCAGAGTCTTCGGTGCGTCTCCGTAGCCCCATGAAATCTCGGAGAACTCCTGGCCTACTACCCATTTGATTCCGCCATATTCATCTACCAGATACGGCTGTCCGTCATATTCGACTTCCCTGTGTTCCAAGTCATGATGGCGGACAAGGCCGTCTACAGGCGTGAGCCACTTTTTCAGGTCCTCGGGATTCTGCATGTACTGATGCACAGAGAATACATCCGTCATGACATGGTAATTGCCGCTGACATCATGGCAAGGCCTGTAATCCAGATTCTTGGTAAGTTTATAGACATCCGACACCATCCGGCATGCCTCTCTCGCGGCTTCGCGGTCCTCCGGATGCTCCCAAGTTTCGTTGAACGGAGTCCACATGATTATTGAAGGGTGGTTCCTGTCGCGGATTACCGTCTCTTCCCACTCTGTAAGGAAATTGCGTGCGCTCAAAGGGTCATTGATATTCGCTCCCCAGCTTGCAGATTCCCCCCATGTGAGATAGCCGAGCCTGTCGGCCCAATAATGGAATCTCGGTTCGAATACTTTCTGGTGCAGACGGGCTCCATTGAAACCTGCTGCCATGGAAAGTTCTATGTCATGTTTCAGAGCTTCGTCTGACGGAGCTGTCCAGACCCCGTCCGGATAAAAGCCCTGATCGAGGACAAGTCTCAGATAGACCGGTTCATTATTCAGATATATGCGGTTGCCTTCGATATGTACTTTCCGCATGCCGGCATATGACAGTGCCTTATCCGTGACGTTGCCTTCTGCATCAAGGACTTCAAGTTCTATATCATAAAGGAAAGGCGATTCCGGAGACCATGTCTTGGCTTTCTTCACGGGAAGCTCGGCAAAACTCTGCCCGGAAGCGGGAACCGTACAGCTGCTCACGGTCTTGCTTCCGTCCTTTACTGTCACCCTCAACTGCTGCCCGGCCGCAAGTCCATAGTACGACGGTTCTACCACGAACCTGCTCTGGTCCAGGTCCGGAACTATGTAAACGTCTTTCAGTCCTGTCTTTGACACCGGCTCTATCCACACGGTCTGCCAGATTCCGGTTGTCCTGGTGTATTCGCATCCGAAAGATGCAAACCTCCCGCACTGCTTGCCTTTGGCATACTGTCCGGAACGTTCGTCATCCTCTACCCTCACCACAAGATTATGGTCCTGTCCAGGAGTTACAAGCCTCGTTATATCAAGGGAAAACGAAGATGAGCCTCCCCAATGACGACCTGCTATCCTGCCGTCTATATATACGGATGCGATATAATCAACTGCACCGAAATGAAGGATTATTTTCTTTCCAGCCCAATCCTGGGGCACATTTATCGTCCTGTGATACCACATTTCGGAAATGAAATCCTTGAATCCGACCC
The DNA here is from genome assembly GCA_017694885.1 of Candidatus Cryptobacteroides faecipullorum. Lineage (GTDB taxonomy): Bacteria > Bacteroidota > Bacteroidia > Bacteroidales > UBA932 > Cryptobacteroides > Cryptobacteroides faecipullorum. The sequence goes on from JADIMH010000067.1 coordinate 10,015, forward strand.
CCGAAAGTTCACTCTGGGGAGCGAACGGTACGACTATGGCGTTTTCGAATCCCTCGCTTTCGAAAAGCCTTCTGTCCATGCCGGAATGAGAAAAGTCGAACTCATAGCTCCAGGTGCCGTTAAGGTTGATCCAGTCCTCACGGACAAACTGGGGACGCGGATATTCGGATCGCGGAGTGTTTTCCTGGGCAGGAACAGCCGCAGGGAAAGCCAGGAGGGCAAATGCTGCCGCAAAAATCAGTCTGTTTAGCTTCATGTCGTTCTATTTTACGGTAATACTGTTAAGAAGATCGAGTTTTCCGCTGTCGATCAGATGCAGGATAAGTTCCCCGAACAGGGTGTTCTGCCATGCAAACCAGGCACGGGTAAACTTTTCCGGATTATCCTTGTGGAATGACTCGTGCATGAAGCCCGTACCGGCATCAGTAGTCATGAGCGTTTCGATACACCATTTGATCTCTGCGTCGTCCTGCGAAGTGAAAGCCTTCATCATGATACTCATAGGCCAGATCATGTCATATCCCACATGAGGCCCGCCGATTCCTTCTCCAGCCGTACCTTTGAAGAAATACGGGTTATCCTCGCTCCAGACGAATTTTCTGGTATTCTTGTATATAGGATCATTGACATCGACATCGCCGAGATAGGCCATAGACAGAAGACTCGGAGCATTGGAGTCATCCATCAGGTAGGCATTGCCGAATCCGTCCACCTCGAAAGCATATATCTTCCCATACTTCGGATGCTCCACCACGGCATATTCCTTAAGTGCGGACTCTACCTCATCGGCAAGATCGCGGCATTCTTTGGCAAGAGCCTTATCCTTATTTACCTTGGTGAGTATTTCGGCTGCCTTTCTCAGGGAAGTCACAGCAAAGAAATTGGACGGCACAAGGAAATCGAATGTCGTTGCATCATCGGACGGTCTGAATGAAGACACGATAAGTCCGACAGGATTTACCGGATTCCCGTATCCGCTGCAGCATTTGGTATCGAGCTGACGCTCGGTCCTGCGCATGAAGGAATACGGTCCCACACCGTCTTTCCTCTGCTGCTCCTTCAGAGTCTTGAGAATATTCCTGATGGCATCGGTCCATACTTCTCCGAATACGGAGGTATCTCCCGTCTCTTTCCAGTATCCATAGGCAAGTCTGATAGGATAGCAATGAGAGTCTATCTCCCATTTGCGCTCATGGACATTGGGATTCATGTCGGTAATGTCACTCATCCAATCGCCGCCTGTAGGACCGTCGTTGAATGCATTCGCATACGGATCGATGTTTATAAGCTTGAACTGCCTGTTGATAACGCCTGCTATCATCCTTCGAAGCTCTTCATCTTCATTGGCAAGCTGTACGTATGGCCATACCTGGGCTCCTGAATCCCTGAGCCACATGGCATGGATATCCCCCGTATATACAAAGGTATCATCCATCCCGTCTTCTTCATCCTTACGGAAATGCACGGTAGTATCCAGTGTGTTCGGATAGCAGTTGGCGAACATCCAGGCAAGACGGGGATTCGTCAGCAGTTCCTGTACTTCAGCAATCTTCGCTTCCACCGCCTCCGAGTGGAAAAGCCTGTCCTGAGGAGCTGGCCTCTGGCATTCATAGTCCTGCGCTGAAAGTGTGATTGTTCCGGCTATACCAGCGCATACAGCCGGCAGAAAAAATCTAAGCATGATTATTAATGTTATATAATTAATGATTATCGGTTCCTGTTTTCATCATATGCGCATATTCCAGCCATGCGGGCATACATTTCAGCCATTGCCCCCTGAACCAGAAGCCATTTCGTCTCATTCGTTTTCCGTCCGCTGCAATCGTCATTGAAAAGGCCTTCTTCCGTACGGGATTTCTCCCATGCGGTCTCAAGGGATTTCATGACCGCATCAATGTATGTCCTGTTTCCGTCGACCTTGTAAAGCTCGGCAAGTCCGCGGACCATTACAGCATTGAACCATGTATTTCCGGATTTCAGTATGCGGAAGGAAGTCCCGTCTTCAGACGTATATTCCTCGAAGAAATAATCGTAGCAGGACTCTGCCGTCCTGCGCGCTTCAGTGAGGTAGGACTCATCGCCTGTAATTCCATACAGCAAGGCTCCGGCCTGGATCATCTGTCCGCTGTTGTAGGCGAACTTCCAAGTCTGGATTCTGCCTGTAAGGCTGATGTTGTCGAAATAAAGGAAGTCTGTGGAATCCATAAGCGTATTCCGCGTCCATTCATAAAGGGCCTTTCCCTGATCAAGGTAATGCTGATTGCCTGTAGCCTTATAAAGTTTCAATGCGAATACCGACCCAGGCGCATTCGAACAGGTATTTTTCGACCCTTTCTTCTGCTCGCACCAGTAAATGCCGCCGCCGAGCCTGTCATCCATTCCGCTTTCGATGAACTTCCATATAAGTTCGGCCTTATCGAGATACTGCTTTGATTCGGTCATAAGATACAGATCGGTAAAATCGATACCAAGCCAGACATTGTCGTCATAGAACCTGTCAGAAAGCGGTGCGGAGCTGATATATGAGGAATATGCCGCCGGCTCCCTTACGGTATCATAATATTCCTGAAGTCCGGGGAGGACTCTGCGGGTCAATGTGTCTTCATACGAAGGATCCGATTCCATGATTGCGGCCGCAGCGGACAAAGTTCCGGAAAACGGCCACAGATATGAATACGGATTGGGCCTCGAAGCTTGTTCTTCAGAAGCGAGATAACCGGCTTTATATCCGTCGTCGAAAGGATAATTCTCCCTAAGAAGACAGTTCTCTTCTACCGAATAGAAAGTATAGATCGCCTGCATCGTAGCTTCAGCCTTCTCAAGGTATGCATCCTGCAGGTCCGCAGTTCCGGCAGAGCAGGATGCCACGGCCAGCGCACACAAGGCCGGGCCAAGGGGGAAAAGGTTCAGTTTCATTTTATGTCATTAAGTTTTATTGCAAAAAACCGTTGTACGATTGCGTGTATTTTTAGAAACCACCCGGCTACGCACGGCATTCAGCCATTCGCACAGCCGGGTGGGATCAATATCTGAAGACCGGGAATCCTAATGGAGTCTGGTCATAGCTTCGATAAGAGTGGATGCTGACACCTGTGGCTGATAATATTTATAATAATCGGTATAAGGTGTAGTCCAGTCATAGTTGAAGAAAATCTGCGGATAAGTGCTCTTGTCGATACCTTCGGTCCAGCAGACAATGGCGTTATGCGTCATAAAGTCCGACAGTTCCTTACGGAAGTCCGCATCGATATTCTCGTCAAGCGCAAGCAGGGTGGCATACCTGATGAAAATACCCTTGAACAGAGAGTTGTCGCTGTTTGCATTGCTTGTCTCGCTGTTCATGATTCCATCCGTGCTCATGCTTGTCATCTGATATTCGGCCGCGCGCATGGCTTCGATGAGGTAACGACGGTCTCCGGTGAATGTGTAAAGCATGTGGGCGGAGCCGAGGAATGTACCCTGGTTGTAACTCAAGGCACCGCCGGCGATAACTCCATTGGCCATATTGTCCGCTACCGCGCCTGTCTCAGGAGTATACAGAGTAGAACTCAGCCATTCGTAGATCATCTTCGCGTCATCAAGATATTTTTCATCCTGAGTGAACTCGTACAGACGAAGTGCGCAAAGCGCCCCGGGACCATTGGAACATGCATTCTTGCTGATTGCCCTGCCGGATTCGATCGACCATATCAGTCCGCCTCCGTTCTCATCTACAGTCCAGCGGGTTATAATATGCTGGTCGTATGTGTCCCTGGCATAATCCAGATATTCCTCTACACCCGTAGCCTCATACATGCGTATGAGCGTAAGGACTATCCACTCCATGTCATCGGTAAAATCATTCCTGTAATCAGGTCCGGAATAATTGTTCGCCCTGTTCTGATGCCACAGCCTCATATAGTTTTCATATTCGGCGGCACGATCAGGATCGGAATCCTTGATTCTCAGATATGCATCGATGACCACATCCATAGCATGCGCCTGTCCCCAGTAATTGACCCAGTTCGCACCGGGATCCGAAGCAGGATCGTTGTTGATCCAGAAGATACCTTCATCCTTAACCATGAAGTTGTCGATAAGTGCGACATCGACACTGTCGGCAGCCGCATCCCAGTCGATCAGGTAAGGAGCCTCCGTAAGTGAAGACGGATCGTACATCTCGCCGTAATAGATATCGTCCACACCGCAGGAAGCAAGGGCTGCAGCCGCTGTCAATAATATAATCGTCTTTTTCATTTCAATATCTTTTATTAATGGATTGCATTAGTCGAGATATTCCAGATATACATAGTAGGATTCCTCCTGCGGAGAGCAGTTCAGCTTGATGTTCAGGCGCTTGGTATTCTGTCCGCGGTATGCCTGGATAACCTTGTAATGATAGTCCCAGTCAGAACTGTCATCCCAGAATTTCACTGAATACTCAGGAGACCTTTCAGGGGCCGCTGTAGTAGGATCGGCACCGCCGAAATCCTTCTGGTTGGCAAGTTTCCATTCCTTGCCGTCAATATCCATCTTGACAAAGAACCGGGTATCGCCATTCCATGAAGCCTCTCTGGTGAAATCAGGAATAATTTCTTTTGCCTCCCAGATACCGTTTCCGGAGTAAGACAGGTCGTGAGTATTGTCCTTATAGGCTGCAACCTGCATGTAAACCCTGCCGATCTTCTCGACTTTGGCTGTCTTCTCCCTGATATTGACTGTAATCCTGTAAATGCTTTCTTCGTTCCAGTTGCCTTCGGAAGCCGACTCTTCGACAGAATCACCGTTGATGACATACTTGCGGATTTCTCCGGAAGTAGCATCAGTGAAAGCATAAGAGCCTGATGAAAGCCTTGTAAAGATTTCGAACTCACCGACGCCGAGCTTCTTGAACTGGCCATAGCCGGAACCGAACTCCGTAGCCGCACCTGTAATATACAGCTGGTCAGGAATACCTTTCATACGGGTTATGTTCAGAGCCTGAAGCGGAGACATGGCAGTAACCGATATGAGTTTTGACTGCACGCCCCAATATACGGTACCTTCGGCACCGGCAGCTGCACCGGCCGCCGTTGCGATGGCTTCAAGCTGCATATGGGTGACGTCTACAGAAGTATTGTATCCTGCATCGAAAGAACCGAGTTCTTCGCTTCCGGCTGCATCCTTATAGATTTTCAGGGTATATGAAGTAAGCGGAAGCTGAGGGCAGTCAGCAGGTTTCTCCCATGAGAATGTCTCTTTCGCACCGTCGATAGACTCAAGTGCCACAGATGCATCCGCTGCCGGTGAAACAAGTGTTCCGACTGCCGGAGCAACAAGTTCGAATCCAAGGTCGAAATAATGGTATGTCCTTTCTGGAGACATGCTGACAACAACCGTGCAGGACAATCCCTTAAGCGGAGAATGGAACTTGAAGATGGACCTGTATGAATCATTGAGCCCGTCCTGATCCGTGTGGATGCCTATGTTGAAATATGTATTGGAAGGATCGATAGTACCAGGATCCTGAGCGTCCCTGTCAGTATTCGCAGAGCCCCATACCTCTGTATTGCCTCCGGCAACAGCCTTGAAACGGTATCTGTCGTCGCCGTCGGAAGGTATTGTATAGTTTTCCGCTTTCCAAAGACCGCTCCCGGCATAGGAAAGGACAGCAAGAGGCGTATCATTGTTGCCTGCCCTGTAAAGAGCGACATCGGAAATCGGAACAAGAGTTACCGTGCTGGTGTTGAAATCCACCTTTGTACGATAGACTCCGTCAGCTACGGAAGCAGAAAGAGAGGCATCGGTGGTAAGTCTGTTGTCCTCAGTGATGTAGAAAGTCCTTTTCGAGCCTTCTGCGTTCCTGTTTACAAATGATACCGGACCTTTGATTTCCGTGTATATTTCATATACTCCGTCACCGGTCATGGTCAAGGCAACGGCCGCAGTTATATCCGCACCGCCTTCACTGCCTTCGCCTGTAATATACAGTTCTGTAGGGAAACCCACTACAGAAGCATCTCTGGTAACGGTAAACTTATGGACGGCAGGAAGATCAGTCTGGACGCTGCCTCCGTTAACAGCGGCGGCCGTCCAGTAAAGGTCACCTGTAGCATCAGGGACAATCCCGGCTATGTCGGCCAGTTCAATAAGAGTCTTATGTTTCAAAGTAAGCATGTTACGCGTACCGTTGTCATCGGACTCGAATCTTCCGACCTCGGTAGTCCCGTCGCTTCCGTAAATGATTACCTCATAGAGAGGAGAGCCTGTCTTGGAAGCTTCCCATTCAAAGGCAAGCTTAGCATTGTCATTGTTGATCAGGTCCAGTTCAAACCCGTCCGACGGGTACAGGAGGGCCTCCACCCGTCCTGTACTCCCTGCTTCATATTCAGTGTACTGTGTACATCCCGTCCAGACAAAGGCCAGAGCCAGCAGCACTGAGATACTGTTAAATATTTTTTTCATACGATATTCCTTTATCTGATGTTGTCAATAACATGTGTAGGATGATCGACATCGCCGTTCATGCAGACAGTAATGTCAACGGTCGAGCCGTTCAGATCAGTCATGAACTTGTAAGGATAAGCCCAACGGTTTCCGTCCCATACATGTTCGTAGATATAGAAGTAAGAACCGGTCAGTGTTCCAGGTCGGTTAGAGTCCGTCGCTTCGTAACCCCAAACCATCTCGGTCCCGCCGATGGTAGCCCTGAAGTGGTACCTGTCCTCTTCGTAGCCCTTATCAAGGAACTCTACCGTATAGTCGGAAAGTTTCCATGTACCGTTGCCGATATAGTCCATGTTTCTGGTGTGGTCATCGGCAAAGTTATACAGGACATTGGTTATCGGTTCGATTGATATTCCCCTTACATTGAAATCGAGGGAAATCTTGTATATTCCGTCCTCGGTTACAGTAGCAGGCGTAGAGCTCTGATCATCCAGAATGCCGTTCACAACGGTGTAGGTAGTATGTTCTGCCGCCTTGCTGCTGGTGAATGTGAATCCCTGACCGGCCTTGAGCCTATGATAGAAAGTGAACATACCTTCTTCTGAACCGGTAATAGCCTTGTAAGCGGCAGAGAGATCGGCGCCTGTTTCAGAACCTTCTCCTGTAATGTAGACCTCGGTCGGGATCGTTTCGAATCCGAGGAGTCTGGTGACTTCGAGTTTTCTCGGCGTAACGGCAACCGCGGACTCGGATATGCCGCGGCTGGCGACCACAGCCCAGTACATGGTACCGTCTTCTCCGGTAGGAATGCCGGCTGCGCTGGCAGCTTTGTTCAGTTCCTTATGAACGATGGATACCGACGTATTGAAGCCTGCGTCCACCCTATAGACTATATCCCCGTCCTCAGAAGCGTAGAATACCACTTCATACTGCGGGTCCATACCGTCCTGCGCATATGCAGGAGACCATTCGAAAGTAGTTGCTGCACCTGTCCCGCTCTGAAGCCTGACATACATGCCGTCTTCAGGAGAAGTCAATGAACTTACCGGTGACACATCCCCGGGGCGGTACTCCTTATCCAGAGTACAGGACACCTGACAAAGGGCGGCAGCCAGAAGCAGTGTATAGAAAAAACTATATTTCATGATTATTCTGTCTTTAAGTTAACTGTTAATAACCAGGGTTGTTAGGCAGGAGCGTAGGCACCAGTTCAAGCTGTGACTGAGGTATGGACCAGAGCTTGTCCCTGTCGGAGAAAACCCTTGCATCCAGAATTACAGACCCTGTCTCGGAAGAAGACCTGACATTGCAGTTCAGGACATCGCTGCCTATATTCCAGCGAAGGATATCATAATATCTCAGACCTTCAAGGGCAAGTTCGCAACGGCGCTCCCTGCGGATAAGATCCTGCATCTGGTCAGAACCGAGAGAAGAAGGATATGCACATACATCCTCGCTGAATCCTGCTCTTTCCCTGATCGGTCTAATGGTCTCGTCCCATACGTTCTGGTCGAACTCACCGAGCGCGTGCTTTGCTTCGGCATACATGAGGAGGACATCTGCATATCTCATCATGATAATGTTGTTCCACTGTTTGAATTCCGGTCCGTGTTCCATGTCATAATATTTGCGGACGAAGAAACCTGTAGGAGTGGAATTGCTGCCGACGCTGAATTTGTCTTTGCTTTCATTTGAAAGGACATCAAGGGTATACTCGGTATAGGCTCCATTATTGTTTACATCCTTCCATATCTTGCCATGACAGCCGATAGTGTAGAGAAGGCGAGGATCCCTGTTCGAGTACGGATCCGATTCATTGTATCCTGAGCCTGACTCGTCTATCTTCTTTCCGTTGAACATCAGATAGTCGTCTACCAGTTCACGTGTCGGGGCACGCTGGATAAGGGCCGAACCTACTGCCATCGGAGCAAGGTTATTGAAAGTAGTCCACTGCTTGATGGTTTCCATTGCGGAGTAATCGAGAATCACCTCCGAATTGTACTCGTATGCGGACATAAACAGATTCTCATAAGCGGAACAGTGCTCGTCAGCAGTCGTAAACAGAGAATATGTTCCGTATTCAGCCTGATTGTGTATGAGGTCATCGCAGATATCCGCCACCTCGGAAGCCCAGTCCGGATACAGGTCAGGATTATACATGTAAATCCTTGCAAGGAGGACCATGGCAGCGGCTTTTGTGATCTTGCCGTTATCAGAGGCTGAAAGCTCGTCCCTTGACGGAAGGACAGGGATAACCGACTCTACTTCGGATACGAGCTGAGGGATAATATCCGCCTTCGGAGTGCGGACCGATGTCTTTGACTGGTCAAGAGTGATATCGCTCAGGAAGAAAGGCACGGCACCATAGAAGTTCACTGCACGGAAATAAAGATATGCACGTATGAACTTGATCTGGGCTATCATGCCGGCTTTACTGCCTTCATCGAGATCCGGGACCAGGTCCACCTTGTCCATGAAAACATTGCATGTCTTGATTCCCTGGTAGATCCATTTCCACTCGGATTCGAACAGTCCTGTAGACGCATTGGCCGTACCGGTACGGATTGTCCTTGTATCAGGTCCGCCGCGCTGCTCGAAAATATTGTCGCTCAAGGCCTCGTCATCGAGGAACTTGGTGTGGGAATACATCTGGTTATAGGCCATGTTCACAACAGACTGTGCACGGTCGGCAGAAGACCAGAATGTATCATCTGTGAATTTATTCGTAGGAGCCTGGTCAAGTGGGTTGCATCCGGCAAAAGCCAGCAATGACACGCCTGACAGGAAGGCCACCGTATATTTAACTGCGTTTTTCATATTTTCTGGAATTTTCATCAAATAACAATCCATCTGAATCATCTGCTTAGAAAGTGATGTCTACACCCATACCGTAATAACGGAGGTTAGGGTAGTTACGTCCAGAGTTGGCCCCGGAAGCGTTCATGCTATTGCCGAACTCTGAAGACTCAGGATCGATGAATGATACACCGCTGACAGTAAAGAGGTTCTGCGCATCGAAGTACACTCTCAGTTTCTTGACCTTGATCTTGTCCATCCACTTCTGAGGGAATGTATATCCGATCTGAAGGTCTTTCAGACGGAGATATGCTCCGTTGAACTTATACAGGTCGGAACCGTAACCGAAGTTGTTCTGGCTTGAACCGCCCCTGTCTGAAGCTACGAGTCTCGGCCATCTTGCATCGGTATTCGTAGGAGTCCAGAAATCGAGCTGATGCTCATACATGGTGTATCCGTAATTGTTGTGGAACGGCTCTACAAGCTCTCCGCGAAGCATCATGTCCCTCTTGAGTACACCCTGGAACATTACGCTCAGATCGATGCCTTTCCATGATACATTATAGTTAAGGCCGAAAGTATATCTCGGGAATGCGTTTCCAAGATAATAACGGTCATCCTCGTCGATCCTGCCGTCTCCGTTACGGTCTTTGAATTTCACATCTCCTGGCTGGAGCTGGTTTTCCATTCCTACCGGTACGGCAGAATTATTAATTTCCTCATAGCTCTGGAAGAATCCGTCAGTCTTATATCCATAATAAGAATAGAGCGGAAGGCCCTCGCGGATGATCCTCCAGATTTCGTCCGACTTGTCTATCTGCTCGAAACCTTCAAATGACTTCACCCTGTTCCATGAATCTCCGATGTTGAATGACAGGTTGTGTGTCCAGTCGTTCTTCATATGGGAGAAGTTGATGGTCAGTTCCCATCCCTGTGTATTCATCGCTCCGGCATTATAGCTGTTGAGCTCGGTTCCGAGATGGAGAGGAGTCTTCGGTTTGATAAGAATGTCGGTAGTATTCTTGTTGAAGTAGTCGAATCCGATATTGAGCTTGCTCTTGAAGAAAGAGGCATCGAAACCGACATTGAATGTCCTGGAAACTTCCCACTGAAGATTGTCGGTACCGAGCTGGAAGCCGGCTCCGGCTACTCCTGCATTGTTGAAGCCGTAAGTATTGGCATAAAGGTTATATGTGGTGAAATACTGATAGTCGCCCGTAGCCTGGTTTCCGAGGGTACCATAGGAAGCACGCACCTTCAGCATTCCCATATTATAGTTCCAGTCCGACATCCAAGGCTCTTCTGAAATGGTCCAGCCTACGGATACTGAAGGGAAGAATCCCCAACGGTAGTCTCTGGCGAATTTCGATGAACCGTCATAACGGAATGTTCCTTCTATAAAGTATTTGCCTTTGAAGTCATATCCGACCCTTCCGAAAATTGAAGTAAGGCTGGTGCGGGTGGTATTCTCAGGAGTAAGCGACGAACCTGAAGGATCGACCTCCGAACCGTCGCCTTTGATTCCCAGATCCTCATCCACCTTAAGTATCTTTATCTGGTTGCTCTGTTTGGTATACGACTCGTTGGACGCACCGATCATGGCATAGACATGATGTTTCTCGGCAAAGGTCCTGTCATAGTCGAGCATGATCTGCGTATTGATAAGCCATGCTTTCTCGTTCCAGTCCTCTGACCTTCTGTCGGTATTGTTAAGGCGAGGTTCTCCGTTGACATCCTGATAGTTATAGAAAGGCGTCGTGAATGTGCGGGTATATCTGTGGTTCGAATAGATATCTGCACCTCCGACAGCACGGAGCTTCAGTCCTTCTATAATTTTATATTCAAGAGATATGTTGGCATTGACATAGTCGTTGTTGTACTTGTCATAACCGCCTGTCTCGAGAAGACCGAGAGAGTTGAAGTCTGTCAGGAGGTCATTCACCAGATAACGCCCGGTTTCCGGATCCTGCTGCCTGTAATAGTAATATGTAGGGATACGTGTCGCATTCGGAATGGCGTTGCCGTCAACGGTATTCTTGCTGTCATTCCTGTTGTAGGAAAGCAGGGCGGTTACCTTCAGCCTCTTGTATTCCGTAGATACGTTCGCCCTCATGTTATAGCGCTTCACTCCATATCCGGGGCCGACGAAGTTGCTTTGCTGATCGAAATATCCGGCTGAAACCATATAAGTGGTATTCTGGCTGCCGCCTGAAATGCTGACATTGTAATTCTGCTGGAGAGCCGTCTGCATGATTTCATCGAGGAAGAACGTCCCGTTGCCATGTTCATACAGGTCTCTGATCTGGGCGGCAGTAAAAGACGGGTCAAGACCGCGGTTATGCCTTGCTACATTGAGCAACGTAGCGTTCTGCCATCCCTCTACGGGAGTATAAAGGCAATACGGATCCTGCCAGCCTACCATGGCTGAAACCTTCACCTCCGGAGTCTGATTGTGCTTTCCTTTCTTTGTGGTAACAAGGAGGACACCGTTCGCGGCACGCGATCCGTAGATTGCAGCAGTACCTGCATCCTTAAGGACGGAAACGGACTCGATATCCTGAGGATTGAGCTTGCTGAACGCCGAATTGTCGGTCACCAGACCGTCGATTACGATAAGAGGATCGTTGTTGTTCATGGTTCCGACTCCACGGATATTGATGTTCAGCCCCTGATCATTAGGGTTGAAGCTTCTCTGCTGGATGACCAGGGATGGCGATGTTCCCTGCAGTGCCTGCGTAAGGTTCGCCACGGATCTGTTTTCAAGGATATCTGCCTTGACCTGATCAACGGCACCCACAGAGCGGCGACGTGTAGTAGTACCGTAACCGATAACGACGACTTCATCCATGAAAGTAGCTTCTACCTCAAGGGTGAAATTGATCCTGGACCTGTTGCCTACCTTTACGCGCTGAGTAGCGAAACCGAGGCAGGAAACTTCAATTTCAGAGTCAGGAGCCAAACCTCCCAATGTGAAATTACCATCAAAATCAGTTGTAACTCCGGTATTCGATCCCGGAATCATGACAGCAGCGCCGATTACAGGATTACCGTCACTGTCGGTTACCGTACCCGAAACGCTGTGCTCCTGAGCCAGGAGCGGCATTGCGAACAATACCATTGCCATGGCCATAAACACTGACCGTAGCTGCCCCCCCCAGGACGATTGCTTTAAATGGGAAATTTTGAAAGACATAAAAATGCTTGGTTAGTTAAACTTTAACTGCTTTTCCTTTCCGGACAGAATATGGTCCGCCCGGAAATTTTCACAAAATTAGATTTTGCCCCAGCAATATATGTACGATTTCGTGTATATTTAGTACAATTTTAACCTTTCAGTATAAAATTTATAAAAAATAAACAATAAAATTTTAACTACAGCTTCATTCTTACGCAAAAACAGGTTTATTTGCTATGATTTCTGTACGAATGTGTGAAAACAGCAAGTTTTAACTATCTTAGCAGAGAAAATCACATAAAAAGCGACTGATGAGAGTAACGGCAACCATTTTCTGCATAATCCTGGAATTTGTCTGCATCACTATGAGAGCGGACAACATGCGCAGGATTTCCAGCCGGGAAGGAATTTCCAACAATTCCGTCCTGTCCCTTGCCCAGGGACAGGACGGATACATATGGTTCGGCACCTGCGACGGGCTCGACCTTTGGAACGGGGAAAAAGCGATCAGCTATCCGTCGAAAGACTATGGCATGACACCTCTGTCAGGAAATCTCATTGAAGAAATCATAAGCACGAAGGATTCTCTGTTCTGGGTAAGGACCAACTACGGACTCGACCTGTTCGGAAACAACGGCATACAGGAACGGCACCAAGAATTCCAGGGAATATATTTCGCCGCAGCAAGAAAAAGCCATGAAACATTCATATTCGCCCCCGGCGACGAACTCTACGGATACCAGCCGTCATCAGGGCGCTTCAATAAAGTCCAATGGCCAGGAGGCTTCTCTTTCCATGACATTCTGGAAACCGGCCTGTCCGAAGAAAACATAGTCTGGATATTCTGCCGGAACGGCATCTATTACGCTGATGCGACATTCCCCGAAGACGGAAGTACGGCCTGGATGAATTCGGCCAGAAAAGCTGCTGGCAGCAGGCCGCTCACGTCCGCTTTCAGAAAAGACGGAGGGGTCTACATCATAGACCACAACTGTATCCTGAGCTTTTTCAACATCAAAAACGGCCAGATAGACACGCTTGCCGACATCAAGGATGAAATAAACCGCTACGGTACGGTCTCAGACATAGTCAGATACGGAAACGGATATATGATATCGTACCTGTATAACGGTGTGACCCGGCTGACAAAGGATGCCAAAGACAATACTCCGGACGGCTATGTCCGGACACACCTTGATATAGACTGCGGGGTTTTCTCCCTGCTCCGTGACAAACGGCAGGATATAGTATGGATAGGCACTGACGGACAGGGAGTAATAATGTATGCGCATAACCCGACTTCATTCTGCTCCTACACATTCGACAGGATACCATACTCCTTGTCAAAGCCGGTCAGGACGTTTTTAACGGACTCAAAAGGAACTCTATGGATAGGGACAAAAGGAGAAGGGATACTGCAGATACCTGAATTTACCAACGGAGAAAGGATAACGGCTTCAGGAGCAAGGCTTATAACCACTGCCAACAGTGCCCTTGCCGATGAAAGCGTATACGCATTGGAAGAGAGCAGGACAGGAGTCATATGGATCGGTTCGGAAGGAAACGGACTGAATTATTATTCTTACAGGACAGGGAAGATCCACAGGCTTGAAGGAAAGATACCGAACAGCCTGAGATACGTACACGGGATACATGAACAGGGAAACATATTATGGATAGCAACTGTAGGACGCGGCGTCTACAGGCTTGAAATCGCTGAGGGGAAATCCGGACCGTATGTAACAGACAGTATGATGATTGATTTCGGAGACGAAATGCTGAACAAGGACATGTTTTTCTGCGTCTACGAAGACTCTGACGGTACATTGCTTTTCGGGAACAGGGGCGGGGGCCTGGCTATGTATGACCCCATAAAGAAGGCCACCGGAGTAATGAGATTCGATACAGGGCGCTCGGATATTGCTAATGATGTATGGACAATCTGCCGCAGCAGGAAAGGAGACCTGTGGCTCGGCACGAGCTTCGGCCTGCTCAAAGTCTCGCTCGAGGACAATTCCGTCGAAGAAACGGCAATAAAGAAATCCGTACATGGAATCCTTGAAGGGAAATCCGGAGAATTGTGGATAAGTACAAACCGTGGACTGGTCAAATACATTCCTGAAAACGACAAATCTATAACATACGGATACTCATACGGTGTCAATACTATAGAATACAGCGACGGGGCATATTATACGGATTTACGTGACAGTCTCCTGTTTTTCGGAGGAACGAACGGCTTTGTCACGGTAAGCAGCCACCAGGATACAAGCAGGTCCTTACGCCCTCAAATACAGATACGCGGAATAAAACTTTCAGGCCAGAGGATACTTCCCGCCAGAGCTTATCCATGGAATGAAAAACTGACAGTAGGTCCGAAAGAAAGGCTTTATGAAATAGATGTAGATGCCTTGGACTACATAGACGGAGACAACTACCAGTTCAGCTATATGCTTAAAGAATTCGACCGCACATGGAACGATACTCCGAAAACGATCAAGTTGCCAGACCTGGCTCCAGGGAAATATACCCTGTCGGTAAAATACTATAATCCGGTCAGCGGATATGCCAGCCCTATCTCAGACCTTGAAATAAAAATCAGGCCGCAATGGTATGCCTCTACCTTGGCCAAAGTCCTGTATGTCATATTTCTGCTATGCATACTGTATTCAGTCGCCCACATATACAGGCTGCGCAGGAAAAAAATGCATCAGGAACAGATAAACAGGATGGAAGCACAACGGAAAGAAGAAATCATGGATTCGACAGTCCAGCTCTTCGAGAACATCGCCCAGGAACTGACCATGCCGGTCACAATGATTTCAGGTCCGTGCCAGCAGATTCTGGAATACGACAGATCCGACAGCTTCATCAAGCTCCATAGCGAAAAGATACTCCAGCAAAGCGGAAAACTCCTGAGCATGCTGAGAATGTTTCAGGATTTCAAGGAATCCAACGATAATGAACAGCTGCAGGTCCAGCTGTTCTCCGTCAGCGATATCGCAGAAGATGTAGCAAACACTTTTATCAGGCATGCGGAAGCGAGAGACGTCACATTCAGGAAAGACATCCAGAAGAATCTCATCTGGAGTTCATCCTCTAAAAAAACTGCCACCGTCATAGAAATGCTGCTTACGAATGCATTCATCAGCGTCAGCAAACATGGAAGCGTGGGTTTCAGCGTGTGGTCGGACGAAAATATGCTGAAAATTTCCGTATCCAACAGCGGCGAGACTCTGAATCCAGAAGAAGTGAGCAGCCTGCTCGGACAGATTACAGCAATGGAATACCCGCTGAACAGAAACCTGTCCGGACTGTCATTCAAGAATGAAATGAGGCTTGCCGTTTGCAACAACATCATAACCAGGCTCAATGGAAAGCTGTCCATCAACAGCAGCAACGGAAATATCAAACTGATGGTCGAATTGCCTTCCCTTAATATACCTGAATCCGATACCGCGGAACCACACGCCGATTATAGGGTCTACGGAATGGCGCATGACAAAGACCGGATGAACAATGCGGACATATACAATGAACAGCTGATGCATTTCGATGTAATAAAAGAACGGCTCCTGATGTATATCGTGGGCAGTGACCCGGAAATAATGAACCTTATCGCAGAACTTTTTGCATCGCAGTACAATATCAGAATGTTCAACGACTGCTCTGCCGCTGACGAAGCATTCCATATCAACCAGCCTGACATTTTCATCTGTGAATATCTCATAATGAGAGAAGACATATTAAACCTGATAAAGAAAATCAAAGGCAATAAAGTGACTTCAGGCATACCTGTCATACTTTTGAGCGGAGACCAGCACAGCGAAAACAATGTCAAGGCGATCGAATCCGGGGCAGACATGCATATCGGCCTGCCTTTTGACATAAAATATCTGAGGGTGTCCGTAGAGCAGCTTCTGAACAAACTTAAATCCCTTCAGGACTACTACCAGTCCAACGTAAGCTTCTATCAGTTCACTTACGGAAAAATCCTGCATAAGGAAGATAAGGAATTCATAGACAAGATGCTTAAAATAATCAATGAAAACATATCCGACAGCTCGGTAACGACCTCTTTCATCGCAGAGAAAATGGGAGTGAGCGTAAGGACGCTGTATAACAAACTCGACGGTCTGATTGACATCACACCCAACAATATCATAAAGGAGTTCAGGCTTATGTACGCGGAACAGCTTCTTTCTACTACTCAAATGAGTATAGACGAGATAATCTACAAGTCCGGATACGCAAACAGGGGAACGTTTTTCAAGAACTTTTCAGCCAAATTCGGTTGCACGCCTAAAAGCTACAGAGAGAAGAAAAACAGCGGGACATACGAAGGATAAAGAAGAATAACCGCAAAATCTGCTGCAGGATCACTGAGATGCCGTGATTTCTGAGATGTCCGGATATACCATACGGAAAGCCGTAAACAGTTGCAGATTACATATAAAAAGAAAGTCCCGGACCGAGATATGGTCCGGGACTCCTATATAAAAGCGGCAGCTGCCTACTCTCCCACCTGGTGGGGCAGTACCATCGGCGCAAGCGGGCTTGACTTCTCTGTTCGGAATGGGGAGAGGTAGGTCCCCGCCGCTATAGCCAC
>JADIMH010000068.1 GCA_017694885.1 Candidatus Cryptobacteroides faecipullorum
AAAAACTGCAAATAATTTGCATTATAAAAAAAAGTTCGTACATTTGCAGTCCAATATCGCGGGATAGAGCAGTTGGTAGCTCGTCGGGCTCATAACCCGGAGGCCGGAGGTTCGAGTCCTCCTCCCGCTACTAAATATGCCGTAACTTTTTGATTGATAGAGTTACGGCTTTTTTTATATTATAATTTGTCTGTCTGATGAAAAAAAAATCTGTATTCATTCTGGCAGCCATGGCGCTGCCTGCCCTTTCAATGCTTGCATGCCGCAGTACTGCGGCAAACGATGCCGGGCGAGATAATGTTTATAACAATCCTGTCATAGCCAGGAGCGTTCCGGATCCGACCGTAATCCGAGACAGTGACGGTACATTCTATCTGTACGGAACGGAGGATACGCGCAACATACCTGTCTACAAGTCTTACGATCTGGTAAACTGGACTTTTGTCGGGACAGCCTTTACCGATGAGTCGAGACCGGCCTGGGACGGAGATCATAGTTTGTGGGCTCCTGAAATAAGGTATATCGACGGCAAGTATGTGCTGTATTATTCCTGGGCCAAATGGGGCGATGAATGGGAGAGCAATGTAGGAGTCGCGGTTTCCGCCTCTCCTTGCGGGCCGTTTAAAGACCTGGGATGCCTGATCGATGCCAATGCTCCTGATATTAATGTCAAGAATTCAATAGACCAGTTCTATATCGAAGACAGCGGAAAGCATTATCTGTTCTGGGGAAGCTTCAGCGGAATATATGTGGTAGAACTTGAGAGCGACGGTCTGTCCGTAAAACGCAATGCAGACGGTATCCCGGTATTCAAGAAACAGGTCTGCGGCAACGCGTTCGAAGCTGTCAACATATATAAAAAAGGAAAGTATTATTATCTGTTCGCCTCTGTGGGATCTTGCTGTAACGGTGCTAACAGTACATACATGACGGTAGCCGGCCGTTCAGAAAATATTCTCGGACCATATGTCGACAAAAGCGGCAAGGACATGCTGGATAATGGATATGAGGTAATTATCAGAGGCAACGGCAATTGGGCAGGTCCCGGCCATAATTCGATTATCCAGACCGACGATTCGGGACAGGAATGGATACTGTATCACGGATACAAACGTTCGGAGGCAGATAAAGGCAGGGTAGTGCTTCTGGATAAACTGCAGTGGAGCGAGGACGGCTGGCCATATGTCGAAGGCAATGTCCCTTCAACCGAATCCGTGCGCCCTGTCATTGACAGGTAGTGTTTCAATTTACAATCTGTTTCGGGAATCCTATCAGACCCTGTTATACGCGAACGGCCTCTGACGCACGTCAGAGGCCGTTCTGGATACTAAAAAAGGCGGTATTGAACCGCCTTTGTGCTCCCTCAGGGGCTCGAACCCTGGACCCCAACATTAAGAGTGTCGTGCTCTACCAACTGAGCTAAGGAAGCGTCATGAAGGCCGATCTTTCAGGCCGACTCTTCGTGATCCGTTTGGGATTCGAACCCAAGACCCCAACATTAAAAGTGTTGTGCTCTACCAGCTGAGCTAACGAATCTTCCCGTCTTTCCGATTCATTAAACAAGGTGTTTTCTGAATTGGGATTGCAAAGGTATGTTTTTGTTGTTAAATATCCAAATATTTCATGGATTTTTATGAAATAATTTTTCAGATTCCCTATTTTCTGCCAGGGGAAACGATCATGAAAACTATGGCGGCCATGGTAAGTATTATCCCTATCACTATATTCACTGTTATGCTTTCTCCGAAAGCCAACGCACCGACCAGGATTGCCGTGACCGGTTCGAAGACACCGAGTACCGATGCCTTGGTTGCACCTATTATCCTTGTGGCCATGGCAAGCGTTGCGGTAGAGACTATGGTCGGAAGAACGGCCAGGCCCAGAAGATTGAACCACGGCATCGCTCCATGCAGGCCTGCCAGAAGCGGCACATGCGCCACAAGCGCATGCAGGGAAAAGATGGCGACTCCGGTCAGCAAAGCATAGAATGTCAGCATGGAGTTGGATATCCGGTGTACGGAACGGCTCCTGTTGACAATCACTATGAACATCGCATAGGAAAGGGCCGATGCGAACGAAAGGGCAAGCCCACGCCACTGAAGGGCATGCGTCCCGTCAGTCCTGCACAGGAAAAGCACTCCTATGAAAGTAGCTATTATCGACACCCATACCTGCCATGTCGGATAGACTTTCAGGAACATCATTATCAGGGCCACCAGGACAGGATAAAGAAACACTATTGTCGTCGCCACTCCGGACGGAATATAATGATAAGCCTGAAAAAGCGTAAGGCTGCTGAGGGAAAACAGCAGTCCGAGCAAAAGCAGACGTCTGGCCTGATGCCATGTCACCCTGAAATCCTCTTTTCTCAGGAGCAGCCAGCCACCCAGAATAAGGACTGCAAGAAAATACCTGAAGAACAAAATAGTGTCCACTGACACGCCACCCTTCATCAAAGGTATGGCAAACAGAGGATTGAGCCCGTAAGTAACCCCTGTCACTATCCCTGCCGCGTATCCCCAGAAGGGACCTGAAAATCCTGACGTCCCTGCTTTTGAAACCACTCCCATAACTTAACGCCTGTACGACAAATTTATTTGATCCGATAAATATTCATCGGATTCACATTATATATTAAGAGGAAGACCCGGTTCAGGCAGGATCTCCCTCTTTATCATCTGATTAAACGGCTAACCTATAAACTCGAGCATCTGTCCGATATCCTCTTTAGGGAACGACTTCTGCTCCCCGGAAGAAAGGTTCTTTATATTCACCACGCCTGAGGCAGCTTCATCACCGCCGGTAATGGAAATGAACGGAATCGCCTTCTTGTCCGCATAGTCGAACTGCTTCTTGAGTTTCACCGCTTCCGGATAGATCTCGCATGCCACGCCTGCTTCACGCAAAGCCTTCACCACTGGAAGGACATACCTCATTTCCTGACCTCCCATATTTGCGAACAGCACCCTGGTGGAAGAAGTCACCTCCTTCGGGAACTTGTCCAGACCTTTCAGCACATCGTAGATCCTGTCTGCGCCGAAGGAAATTCCCACCCCGGACATACCCGGCAGTCCGAAAATCCCGGTAAGGTTGTCATAACGGCCGCCGCCGCAGATGCTTCCTATCTGGAAATCCTTGGCCTTGACCTCAAAAATGGCCCCTGTATAATAATTCAGTCCACGCGCAAGAGAAAGGTCTATCTCCACCTCCTGGGAAACTCCGGCCGCATCGATAAGGCCGAAAAGCTCTTCCAGCTCGTCAAGACCTTTAAGGCCGGTCTGCGAAACTATGCCGGAAGCCGATTTCCCTCCCATAAGCTCCCTCATGACAGAGATCTTCTCCGCAGCGGTTCCTCTTAATTCCAGCACCGGCTCGATCACGGAAACGGCGGCATCGGTAAGCCCTTTTTCCTTCATTTCCGCTTCCACCGCCTCCAGACCGATCTTGTCGATCTTGTCGATGGCGACAGTGATGTCGATTACCTTGTCCGGAAAGCCGCATATTTCGGCAAGACCTGTAAGTACCTTGCGGTTGTTGATCTTTATAAGCACACTGACATCGAAAAGACGGAACACCCTGTCGACTATCTGCACGAGCTCCAGCTCATTGACCAGAGACTCGGAACCTATGACATCCACATCGCACTGGTAGAACTCCCTGTAACGTCCTTTCTGTGGACGGTCAGCCCTCCATACAGGCTGTATCTGATATCTCTTGAACGGGAAGGCGATATCATTCTGATGCTGTACGACAAAGCGTGCGAACGGCACTGTCAGGTCATAACGCAGACCTTTTTCGCATACCTTCAGCGAAAGAGCCTTGCTGTTGTACTGCCTCTCCCCTTCCGGCAGACGGAATTCCTCGAAGTCAATACCGGAGAACGCATCCCCCGAATTCAGAATCCTGAAAAGGAGCTTGTCCCCTTCGTCACCGTACTTGCCCAGAAGAGTACTGAGGTTCTCCATTGACGGGGTCTCGATCGGGGCATAGCCATAAGTCTTGAATACCGACCTGATCGTATCGAATATATAGTTGCGGGCCGCCATCTCGGCAGGTCCGAAATCACGTGTTCCCTTAGGGATAGAAGGTTTCTGTGCCATTTTAAATTAAATTAATGATAGTCCGCCGGATGTATCCGGTAAAAACCGCTGCGAATTTAATGAGAAACCGGGAGCAATGCAAATTACCGCCGAAATTCCGGTATGTCTTTCACCATCGGGCGGACACAGGCACAGTCTCAATTCCATACTCCGTGAGCCTCTCACAATCCGTATCGGCAACTCCTCCGAACCTTCCGGGAGGACGATTACCAAATCAAAAGACTTGAGAAAGCTACAGCAAAATCTGTTTTACAAACAGCCGGAATGTTTTGTGAACGACCAGATTCAGAAAAACAATAACGGCAATCTGCGTTGTTTTTGCAGATTGCCGCGTATATGCTTGCCGTTATTATTGTACCCCGTCCTGATATGAAGTGCCGTTGATGACCACGCCTTCCCACGGGCCGGTGCCGGCTGTATTGAGGAAGGTCGGGGTAAAATTATAGGCACCTTTTCCTATTCGTTGCGGTGTCAGACTAAAACCAGGAGCCATACCGGGTTTCAGTTTGGATAAGAACCCTGCTTCATCCTCCGTAGTGATGGTAATACGCCCGGCCCGATAGGTGTCACCACTCCCTGAAAATAATTCAGATAGCGAGAATCCGATGGCGGCAGCACCATATCCGCCACTTGCCGTCACATCGGAATCGGTGATGGTAATCTTGCCGATACTTGCAGTAGGTGAGTTGCTATTCCAATAATTGCATCCCATGCCGATACCTGCCGCACACGGTCCTGCAGTAGCGACAATCACAGCGTCTTCTATCGTGATGTCGCCACATGCGCCATTGGTGGACGAACCGATACCTGCCCCGGCTGTAGCGGAGCTCGTAGAACCAGTAGTACCTCCGTTGGCGGTCAGCACATCCGCTGTGCTGCTACCTTCTATCGTCACGGTTGCTCCGCCGGACACGGCGATACCGGTGTTATTACCGGAAAATACAGAATTGCCTTCTCCAATAACATATATCGTAGGCGTTCCGCCTGTGATGCTGATAGCCGGACCATCGCTAACATTGATGCTGGCACCTTTCAGATAAACGGTTGGACTTCCTCCTGTAATAGCAACAGGCTCATTGCGTGCCTCGCTCACCAGATAATAACCGTCGCCGCTGATTTCGCCCTCAACAGGTTGCGCTTCGCCTACATCGATTTTTATCGTATGTACATGCCCAGGAGTAATGTCAACATCTGTTGTCAGTTTCGCCTGCACGAAGTTTTTGCCATCGCTGCTCACTCGGAAGGTGTTGTCCGCGTCCAAATAGCCTTTAAGCAAATTGGCTTCCCAATAGGTTTCATCGCCATAGGTGGCTTTCAGCATAGGGACATAGACATCAGTACCTATACGCCCGTTTGGAGTGCCTTGCTCGTTATTAGTTCCCTCATAGCTACGCACAGTGACTGCTGTCACTTCATCTGCTTTTGTACCCTCCAATTTCACCCGCACCTTGGCAAGCTGATGGGTAAAGTTGAGGTTGATGGGTGTAGATTGATAGTTCCCGTTGCCTGTGGCTTTCAGCAGGTAGGTCAATCCTTGGTTTTGGTGGGTAAAGTCCAATTCTTCATTCAAGGGATACCACGCCGTGATGGTGGCTGGTTGTTTGTCTTTCCAATAAACCGGCTTTTCGGGGGTAACGCCCACAACCCAACCCTCTGCGTCTACATTCATCACATAGATGCCTGTTTCCTCATTATCACCGATGCGCACTCCTATGCGGTCGCCGTCTGCCCATACGCTGCTCATCCCTTCCGTGCTTTCGGCAACCCGCGTCCACGGCTGTTCGCTCACCTCCGCCGTAAGTGTGACGCTGCCTATCTGCAACGGGTATTCGCCTTCGGGCAAAGCCGTGCTGTTCTCTGCCAGTTCGTCTTGCGAACAGGCGGAGAGCAGCAGTGCCGCCATCAGGCCTATTACTGTAAATGTTCTGTATCTTTTCATCTTGTCTGTTATTTATTCGTTCTATGTTAAGGCAGGACTACGGAGCCGGAGCCGCTGTTGCCGTCTGTCCAGGTAGTGCTTTGCGCTACCGATACTTCCAGGCCCTTGGCATCTACGGTGATGTTGAAGGTGTATTGGCACCCACTGTCAAATGAATTATTCACTATTGTCTGCAGACTAATTTCCCATACATATTGAACATCGTCTACTTGGATGATAATGTTTTTGTTATCCATTGTAACAGTTTGAGGCATGACAAGTGCTTCGTATGTGGCGAAATAGCCGGATGCCGCCTGATCGCATCTGTGGGGATGAACAATGGTTCCTGTTCCACCATCGTTATTTAAAATCAGTTCTTCATAAATACCCAACTCAAGCTTACCATCGAGACGTATGTTATCCATCGTTACCTCGACATCAGTCGGAGAATAGTTTTGAAGGTAATCCGATTGACATATGTTGATTACAACTTTCGACAACAGGTGGCGGAAAGTGAGATAAGGATTTTGAAGTGTTACTTGACCGCTGGCATAGAGCAAGTCCTCATCCACCGGGATACCATCACGCTGGTCGGCGGTCACCATCCATGAACCGCCCACCTGAGGCATTTTCTTGTCAACAGGATGCCAGGCGATAATGTCCTTCTCTTCATTGTTATAGTTCCACCAGATGGTGTTGGCTTCGTCTTCGGGTACCAGTTCGGCGGTGCTGTAGTCGGCGGCGGGAGTGACTGTGTATGTCTTCTTGCCTTCATCCGTCGAGGTTTCCGTGACGGCGATTTGGGTCACATCGGACCAGTCGCCGTCGAAGATGCCGCGTGTGTCGGGCGTGGCCGTCACTTGCAACCCTCCGGCATTCAACACCATAGGCACCCTTCCTTCGGGCAGGCTGCCGCCCGTATGCTCGTCTTGTGTGCAGGCGGTCATCAGGCTTGCCGCCAGCAGGGAGTATAGGATATGTCTCATCTTTCTCATCCTGTTTTGTCTTTTTAAATGTTCTGTTCCTTTTGTGCCGCCGGAGGGTGCGACCCCTCCGAGATACACCTTGATTCGGTATGTCTCCGGACTTACGCTATCTGTCCGGCGGCTCTCTGTCTGGACTCGTGCCTATCGCATGGAGGCTGTACCATCGTAGTTGTATTCATCCCATCCAGTGATGAAAGCTGAAATATTCAGAGCGGTCAGATTGACTGTGATGGTGTAGGCATACGCATTGCCAGTCACAAGATCCGGCTGCGTATTGTCGTTCAAGGTACCAGTCAGGACACCTCCATCAGCCAAGGACACTCTGACGAACTGTACCGGTAGCTGCTGGGGTACGACAATGGCACTTCCGCTGAGGGCAGAACTTGTAGCCGTGAATACATGAATGTCGGTTTCCGTGCCTGCGGCTACACCGATAGTGCCGGAAGCCATGGTGATGGTGGTGGTTGGCTTGACTCCCAAAAGTTCCACTTTAGCACCGTCAAGGTCTGCATCTACCAGTCCGGCACCCGTTTTCAGAATGACGGTCACCTTGGAGAGCAGGTGGGTAAAGAAGAGTGGAATAGTTTGGTCAGTCCGTTCTACTTCATTTCCATTGTTTGCCTGACCGTACATCAGGTCGCTCAGCTTATAGTTCTTGTTTCGCTTTGGTCGGTCTGGATGGTGAAAGTGGTGTTGCTTTCCGCATCTGTGGCATATCCTCCTGTCGTGAATGTCTCACTGGAGGATGGATAGACGGCATGGATGGTCACGCCACTTCCGCTGGAAGGGAAATAAGGCTGTTCGCCGCTTGGCGGATTCAGGCTATTGCCTGTCGTTGCCTGGGTATAGACAATAGGCTGGGGATAGTCTGTACTGGGAGTGCCCGCTGTCGCTTCATTGATGTACACATCAATCTTCTCGTTAGCGTCAAATGCCTCGTTTTGTATATCAGTAGCCGCACGGGTCACTTCCTGTACTTCAATGCCACTGCTCAGGCGCAGTTCCACCGGCCCGCCGTTCAGGTTCTCGTCGTCATTGCTGCAAGCCGCCAGGGTCAGCGCGGCTGCGGCGAATAACAGATACTTTTTCTTTATTGTCATTTTCATCTGATGGTGATTTTTGTCAGTTTATCAAGTTGGTTAAAAGATATTGGTTTAATAGGCATTCCCTTGTTCGCCGTTCTCGCCGTTGCCGGGTGTCCAGTCCGTGATGGTGGCGGTCACTCCGGCCTCATCAGGGACCACTGCTTCGCCGCCGAGGGTGAGCTGCCGCACCTGCTGGTGCATGGTCGCCGTCAACTCATAGTCGGTGTCGGCCTCGACGGTCACTTCCTGCACGGAAGTCAGAAGCCAGCCGGGGGCATTGCTGATGAGGGTGGCTGAAAAGGGCACTTGCAGGCCTTGAAATTCCTCCTTTTGACCCACCCTCACCTTGGAATCCGGGGCTACCGTAGCGGTGGTGCCGCTGACGGTGATGTTTTCAGGAGTATTGTACGCCGCAAGGGTGTAGCTGCCGGGGGCAAAGAGGTAATCCGGCGCATGGGTCTCTCCGATCTCCGTGCCGGTGTATCCGCCCATTGTCACCGTCCACTCCGCAGGGATGTTCACGTCATCGCCCCGGTCGGTCCAGTCGGCGGTGACGGTGATTTTCCCGTAGTCGGGGTGCGGCGTGTCGTGCAGTTCGTCCTTCACGCAGGAGGTCGCGGCCAGCAGCAGGGCTGCGGCATATGAGGCTGAAATCAATAGTACTTTATTAGTCATATCTTTCGCTTTCTTTTTTCGTTTGTTTCTCTGGAATCTGCGTCTCGCGCGGACCGGTCGTGGCCGCAGGGCGGCATCGGCTCCCGAGAAGGGAAAGGACCCGCTTGCGGGAAGGACCGCCGGCGGGCATGAACCGGCCGCGCGGAGTTCTCAGAACAGTTTCCACACTAAAGTAACTCCGGCGTTGATCGGGCCGATCCAGTGTTTCGTCTCGTTGCCGCTGCGCACCCGCACTCCGTCTATCACATCGTATCTCTCCGTATCGGCGTTCAGGTAGCCCAGTCCGAGGGTGAAATCAAGTGCCAGTGCCTTGTTCAGTCGCAGCTGGTAGCCGCCTGTGATGCCGCCGCCCAAGAGGTCGCCCTGCCTGCCCGTGCCGGAGAACTTGTAGTTGAACTGTCCGGCCTTGAACATCGCGCCCACATACCAGGCTTTTTTCTCACCCAGATACCAGCGCACTTCCGGAGCCACTTCCCAGAGGGCGTAGCGACGGGCGTTGTCATTCCATGTCCAAGAGGTCCACGAGCCGTTCACCATAATGCCCACGGACGGGCTGATGCGCCACTCCAGCCCCAAGTCGGGCGTGAGCGTGGCCCAGCGCAGCAGATTCGCTCGCAGGGAGAGGGTGTAACTGTCAGAGAAAGCGGCTTTCCCGGCAGAAAGGCGTTCCGCCTCTGCCTTCGCCATACTGTCAGACACCGAAACGGAAACGGAGCTCCCGTCCGCACCGGAAGCATTCCAGTCCAGATCATACCACCCTTGGTCAAAGGCGGTGACGTGGTGATGGTTGATTGTAGTGTCGGGCGGTTCCTGTGCCGTGGCATGATGATATGGGAACAGGGTCAGAATGAAAGAGAGGACTGCCGTACACAGTACGGCCTGCCTATAGCATCGGAACAATCCCCCCCCAGTCACTATTGTCCCGGGACCGGAGGACCGTTGTTTTCGAAATCAATTGATTCATTGTATGATATTGTATGTAACGGAAACTGCAAAGTTATTTCTCCACTCTTTGATTTCCAAATATTTTAACGAATAATCCGTTAAAAAACAGTGAAAACGTAACGGCAGATTTCTCCGCTACGGACTTCATCATCCGGTCGGAATGACAATCAAGCGACCGGTCAGAGTAAAATCAGGCTGCGGTAGAAATGACGCACGGGGCAGCACACCTGGAAATGGGCAATGCTCGAAACCGACTGATATTCAAAGGAATCCGTAAAGCCATCAACTGCAGGTGTGCCGTGAGATGTTACACCTGCAGTTGTCAAACCTCTTTCTATGCACCTGCAGGGCACATCCGTCACTGCAGGTGTGCGCAAAAGTGTGACACCTGCAGTAGGCGCTACGAGGGAATCACAATATTTTCAATAAGTTACACAGACCATCCATTTCCAGGTGTGCCGGAAGAGCCTCTCGCCGCATCATCACTGGATGCTTTTGTCCGAATTATCCCGCATTACCGAAAGTCCTGGTCTGCACCAAAGGAAAAAAGGCGGCTGAAACCACTTTCAGCCGCCAATTAAATTATTTCAGTAATCTCATCAGAAGTTAAGATAGCCAGATAAAAGAAGAGAGAACACCGGCCACCAGCAGCAGTGCTCCGACTCTTTTGACCAGTTCCAGTAAAAATTCTCTCATAACGGTACAATTATTAATCAAACAACGCCCTATAGATGCAGGAGAGGGCGCGCACGTTGCACTGCCAATGAAAATTTTTCCTGTTTTTATTGATTTATCCGGTCAAGATGGCAAAGTATCGGATTTCCGTTGTCATCCCGCAGATGCATTCCGTTCCCCTCACAGTACCGGAACCACCTGCAGCCGGCACACTTTCCTTTTTTCATCCATTGCCGGTCCCTGTAAGGACCAAACCTGTTCTCCCAGACCTCCATGAAGTCATCCTCGTATATATTCCCCTGATGGTAGTCGCTTCTGATGCTCGGGCAGGCTGAAATCGACCCGTCACTAAGGACAGAGGCTGTTGAAAGACCGGCCTGGCAGGTATACAAATAATCACGGACTTTGCCCTCATAGCTGCCGAGAAAGCCCTCGCATCCATAACTTGCCGATATGCGCCCCTCCTTCCGGACCTTGTAAATAAATTCCATAAGCCCGGTAAACTGCTCTCTGTCAAGCTGCAGTGCAGGATCATCAGCCGCCCTGCCTACAGGAAAGACGGTAAAAAGGCGCCAGTGACTTACGCCTAAGGAGACAAGATATTCCTTGAATTCTCCGAGTGTCGGATAATTACGCCGGTTCACACATGTAACCACGTCAAATTTCAAAGACGGCTCACCTGAAAGTATCCTTACGGCTTCTTCAACGCGGCCGAAACATCCTGGCACGCCTCGCATCCACTCATGATCAGGCAGGAATCCGTCCAAACTGACAGTCGCAGAATGCAGACCGGCGTTCAGAAGGGCTTCCGCCCTTGCCGGAGTCATAAGCACTCCGTTTGTTACCAGACCCCACGGGAACTCCATGTCGTATATGCTTCTCCCGCATTTCTCCAGATCCTTGCGCATAAGAGGTTCGCCGCCAGTCAAGATCACCATTACATGATGCGGGTCGCATATCTCCTTTACACGCAGCAGCACCTTACGGAAATCTTCGAACGGCATGTCAGGGGTGCATGATGAGATATGGCAGTCGCTTCCGCAATGCCTGCAATGGAGATTGCACCTCAGGGTACACTCCCAGAACAGCTGTCTCAGAGGATGTTTCTCCTTCTGCTCCATTATCAGCTGGCGGTGCATTTCGAGCGCAATGCGCTGTCTTATGGAAATTCCTGTCATGAGAACGGCACTGGAGATTACCAGTCAGAACTGATATCTTCCGAAACTGTTATCTCCACATCTCCGGCAGCCCACACACCGCCATACCATCCGTCGCCTTTCTCCTTCTGTTCAAGAGCGACGGTTACCGTGGAAGGAGAAAAAAGGCCTCCGTTTTCATCACCGTCGACATCTTCAACCGTTATCCGCATGGTCTTCGATGGGAAAAACGACCCGGACAAAGTAAAACGGCCTTCGGCATCTGTTGTCACGGAAGGCGTACCGTAATTCGCATCTTCAGAAGAAACCTGTAATCCCTGCACAGGCTGTGACCGGGAAGACTCCAACACGCGTCCCTTGATTTCAAAGTCCGCATGCGGGGTACCGTATTCATCACTTGGCTGGAATCCGCCCTCATCACAACTCACGGCCGAAACACCGAAAAGAGGCAGAAGCCATTTACAAATCCGGATAATGATGTTTTTCATGATGCAGTCCTGCAATCGGTTGATTGACAAATATAGTAATTTTTCAATATTTCCCGACAACAGCATCTGCAACTGTCCCTTTGATATACCTGTCAATGGCAGCGGCGGCCTTACGTCCGGCACCCATCGCCAGGATAACGGTAGCCGCTCCCGTAACCGCATCTCCGCCGGCGAAAACTCCGGGACGGGAAGTGGCACCATCCGCATCTGCGGTTATACATCCTCTACGGTTGGTTTCCAGACCCTTTGTAGTCCTGGCTATCAGAGGGTTCGGAGATGTTCCGAGTGCCATGATCACAGAATCGGCCTCAATGTCGAATTCCGAGCCCTGGACAGGCACCGGAGAACGTCTTCCGCTCTCGTCAGGCTCTCCGAGTTCCATCTTTATGCATCTTATCCCGCGCACCCATCCTTTTTCATCCCCGAGGATTTCGACCGGATTGGTAAGCATCGAGAATGTAATTCCTTCTTCCATGGCATGATGCACTTCCTCCCTCCGTGCCGGAAGTTCCTTTTCGGTACGCCGGTAGACTATAGTGGTTTCAGCACCCAGACGGAGTGCCGTACGGGCTGCATCCATAGCCACATTCCCGCCCCCGACCACTACTGTCTTGTGTCCGGTATAGACAGGAGTCATATAGTCATCGCGGTAGGCTTTCATGAGGTTGTTCCTGGTAAGGAACTCATTCGCCGAGAATACTCCGTTCAGATTCTCTCCGGGGATACCCATGAAACGAGGCAATCCCGCACCAGAGCCTATGAATACAGCGGAATACCCTTCTTCATCAAGAAGAGAATCGACCGTAACGGTCCTGCCGACTACCACATCGGTCTCTATCCTGACTCCGAGGGCCTTGACTGCTCCGATTTCGGAGGCTACGACCTTTTCTTTCGGAAGCCTGAATTCGGGAATCCCGTATTCAAGTACGCCACCGGCCTTATGGAGAGCCTCGAATATGGTGACTTCATATCCCATCTTTGCCAGGTCGCTGGCACATGCCAGACCTGAAGGGCCGCTGCCCACTACCGCCACCTTATATCCGTTCGACGGAGCTTTCTCCGCTTTATGGCCGCCATTCTCCATATTCCAGTCTGCCACGAACCTTTCCAGTTTCCCTATAGCCACCGGCTCGCCCTTTATGCCGAGGATACAGCTGCCTTCACACTGTGTCTCCTGCGGGCACACCCTGCCGCAGATAGCCGGAAGAGACGAGTCACGGGCTATGACAGAAGCTGCACCGGAGAAATCTCCGGAAGCCACATGCGCTATAAACTCAGGTATGCTTACGTTTACAGGACATGCCGACACACAGCGTGGATTCCTGCAGTGCAGGCAGCGGCTCGCTTCAAGCTGCGCCTCCTGTGCGTCATATCCGTAACACACTTCATCGAAATTGGTCGCCCTGTCCTTCGGATCCTGTTCTCTGACAGGGACTCTCGGTATCCTGTTTGCCATTATCTGCCCCTCCCTATCTTGCATTTATGTTCATAACGTTCCTCCGCTTCATGTTCCTGCGACCTATACATACCCTGACGGCGCATGGCTTCATCGAAATCCACCTCATAGCCGTCAAATTCCGGCCCTTCGACACAGGCGAACCTGGTCTTGCCTCCTACGGTCACCCGGCATGCACCGCACATTCCCGTACCGTCTACCATCAAGGTGTTCAGGCTCACTATTATCGGAAGTCCCAGTTTCCTGGCCGTAAGTGTAGCGAATTTCATCATTATCATAGGACCGATGGCCACAGCCTGCGTGTACCTGTTGCCGTCCTCAAGGACCAGTTTCTCGAGCAGCCCTGTCACCATACCTTTAAATCCCTCAGAACCGTCATCTGTACAGATGTAAAGATGGTCGCATACGGACGCCATCTCTTCCTTATATATGAGAAGCCCCGCATTCTTGGCTCCGATAATCACATCCACAGGCACACCCTTGGAATGCAGGTATTTGACCTGCGGATAGACAGGGGCTGTCCCTACACCTCCGGCTATGAAGATATATCTCTGTCCGGCAAGTTCATCTTCGCTTTTTCCGGTAAACTCCGACGGCACGCCCAAAGGGCCTACGACATCGCTGAAAGCATCACCGACTTCAAAAGAACATATCTCCGAAGTGGATGCCCCTATTTTCTGCGTCACTATCGTCACTGTTCCGTCGCCTTCGTCATAGTCGCTTATGGTAAGCGGTATCCGCTCGCCGTGTTCGTCCGGTCTTATGATCAGGAACTGCCCCGGACGGGCAGAAGCCGCCAGCCGTGGCGCATGTACTTTCATCCGGCATATTGCCGGAGTGAGCATATCTTTTGAAACTATCTCAAACATAGTATCTGAAATTAATCTTTTTGAACGGTATCATCAGTTTTCTTCCGCTCGACATCATAGCCCAGCAAACGTATTGTCTCCGCAAGCCGGTCCGCATCGGTCTTGGCCGGGTCATAAGTAATCTCTACTTTCTTGTCCTCCAAAGAAATTTCCAGGCCCTTCACCCCTTTCCCGAACGAAATGTTCTCGGTGATTTTCTTCACGCAGTTCTCACAATGCATACTTACCGAGAACGTCACTGTCTTCAATTCTTTTTTCGGCTTTGCAGCGGTTGCAGTCTCCACAGCACACCTTCTTCCTGCCAGACGGGCACAGTCCGGACCGGATCCTGCAAACAGCGTCTGCAGGCTTCCTGCCAGAATGGCAAGAACCATAACGGCTGATTTTCCTATTGTTCCCATAATTTCCATTATTTATTCATTGAAATCGAAAGATTCTCCGTTCCTCCCGGAATGACAGCGTCATTCAATGTTTTTTCCAGAGGGTGAAACGGACTCCGGCATAAAACCTTATTCCCATGAGCGGACCCCATACTGCACTGGCGTCAAATGAAGGCTGGCGCGGGTTCACGACCCCGTCCTGTCCTCTGACAGCGCCTATTATCACATCCTTCTGCCTGAAACCGGTAAGGTTCTCTCCGCCTATATAAATATCTACGCCTTTAAGCCTCCTCGTTATCTGGGCATAAAGCATCGGATATACGGGAGTATGCCCGTCTTCGTACAGGAGCTTCCCGTCAGAACCCTTCAACCCTTCCATAAAGCCATATACCCTGGAAGGACCGTTGAGAGAAGCTGTAAAGTCAAAAATCCATTTGCTGAGATTAGTGGCATACTGCAGGTTCAGCACCCCCTTATACCGGCTTGTCATCGGCTTTTCTACCAGACCTCTGTCTTTCAGCTCGATCCTGGCATCCGTATATCTGAAAGTAGCCGTGAGGGTAAACCTCCTGACAGGCTCGACGCTGAAATCCACCTGATAGTTGTCTGTAAATGACCTCCGTCCGTCCAGAGCATAGAAATCTATCACATTGGCCTCGTGCTCATAGTCCACGACCATCTGCCGGTTGAATCCGGTATGGAAATAATCGAAGCTGATATAGGTATTGTCGGACGCGCCGAAAGGCAGATAATATGTTACGTTGCCTCCGTAAGTCCAGGAATCTTCAAGGATGTGGTCATTGAACATCCCTTTGAAGGCCTTTCCGGTCGACAGGACCCCTATGTTGTCCGCAAGAGGCATCGAATACCTCAGTCCCCTTCCCCCGTTCAGCCTTACAACGATCTGTTCGACAGGAGAATATTTGAGTGTCGCACGTGGGGAACACTTGAACCCGTCGCGGCTGTACCATTCGCCCCTTACGCCGGCTATCGCGGTGAACTTGTCCCCGGCATGGTATGTATATTCTCCGAAGACCCCGGCATTGAAAAGAGAGGTCAGTCCTTTTTTGCTGACGGAAGCAAAAGCGGGGTCAGGATAAAGGACCGTGCGGGCAAAATCCTCATCCAGCATGTCATAAGCGGAACCAAGCCCTGCCGTGAACTTGTGCGCCCCGTTTATCTCATGCTGGTACATCACGTTGATGAATCCCGAATGCTGCCGGCCCAGATATTTCGAAGAACCGAACCATGAATCCATATCATACAGCGTATAGTCTGCAACGACGGCGATATTCCGGGAATTGTCCTCCGCAAGAGGGATGCCGACTTTCAGATATCCGTTGAACGAACGGTTCATAATATCCGATCCCCATGGCAGAGAGTTGGACAGGCTGTACTTTTCATGGTCGTAGCCTTCCTGCCCCCCTCTGCGCGAGTCCTGCAGAGCCTTGAAACCGAAACGCACCTGCACACCGCTGTCCGCCATATACAGCCACCTGTTGGCAAGGCTGAACTGCAGCATCTTCGGATCGTCCATATATCCGTCATGATTATGGTCGAAACTTTTGAAGTTACCGGATACATGCCCAAGTATGACCGTACTCCATCTGTCCCCAATCTGAAGCGATGATGCTGCATTGAAATCCACTTTCGAGTCACTCATTACGGAAGCATTGAGGAACAGCGGCTTTTCATCAGTCGGTTTCCGGTGTTCCAGATTTATCTGGCCGGTCATCGATTCCACACCGTTGATTACGGAAGAAGCCCCTTTGGCGATCTGTATGCTTTCCAGCCACTGGCCGGGGACATACGAAAGCCCGAAGGGAGAAGCCAGCCCCCTCATCACAGGACGGTTCTCATCGAGCATCTGCGTATATACCCCTGAAAGCCCCAGCAGGCGGATCTGACGGGCGCCGGTGACAGCATCGGAATATCCGACAGTCACACTCGCCGAGTTCTCGAAACTTTCGGCAAGATTGCAGCAAGCCATCTTGCGGAGTCCGGCAGACGAAATGACCTCCGTCCTTATCGGAGACCCTTTTTTCAGATAATTGCCGTTCTGTCTCGAGACTGACACCGAGGCTTCAAGACTGTCCGTCCTTTCACCATACAGACCTGCAGTGTCCGCTGCGGCCGTTTGGCCGGATGCATGCACGGTTATGCCTGCAAGGCAGGCAATTATGGAAATAAAATACCGTATATATTTTATAATCTTCATATTATCTCTTCTGAAAGAGTGCAAAAGTAATAAAATTTACGGAGATACGATTTTTTTCGTAACTTTGAATGATTATCGGCTTTGTCAGAAGGATAATCACAATCAATATTTAAAACGGATTTATATGAAAGAATTTCTTAAAATGACACTGGCCGCGATGTTGGGTTTTCTCCTCACAGGCCTTGTGTTCTTCTTCTTTTCCCTGGGATTCATCGGCTCGCTTGCAGCTTTGGGAAGCAGCCAGCCCGTCATGCCGCGAACGGCTGTCCTTTCCCTTGATTTTTCGAAAATGGCCGTCAGTGAACAGACTACAGAGGCTGACCCTATCAGCCAGATCCAAGGCAACAATATGACAATCATCGGAATATGGGATGCCATACAAGCCATTGATGCGGCCGCGGCCGATCCTGCCATAAAATATATGTATATGCGCCCTGACATGGCGGCAGGAGGAATTGCGGAACTCGAAGAACTCAGAACAGCCATCGACAATTTCCGCAGAAGCGGCAAGGCGGTGATATCATACATGGAAACCCCTACGACTCCGGGATACTATCTGGCCTCCGCATCGGATAAGATATACATGAGCTCGCACGAAGGGACGATGAACATGATTTCCGGACTTTCTTCCCAGATGTTCTTCCTGAAGGATATCCTTGACAAGCTCGGGGTAAACGTACAGCTCATTCGTCATGGAAAATACAAGTCCGCCGGAGAGACTTTCATCAAGAACAGGCCGAGTCCTGAGAACATGCTCCAGAACCAGGAACTCCTGAATGCCATCTGGGACAACTGGACTTCAACCATAGCCCAGGCACGCGAAATCAGCCAGGAGGATTTCAATTCGATGATCGATAACCTGAAACTCAATTTCTCCGAAGATTTCCTCGACAACGGTCTCGTCGACGAACTGCTTACCAGGGAGCAGCTGAAAGAGAAACTCAGCGACTTTTTCGATGCGGGAACAACGGAAAATGTCCCGATGGTATCGCTGACCGACTACGCAAAACTCAAAGTCCTTCCTAACTTCAAGGCAGACAACAAGATTGCCGTCATATACGCAAACGGAAACATAGTGGACGGCAATGAGCCTGAACAGGTAGCAGGAGACCGTTTTGCTTCGATCATAGCCGATGTACGCAAGGATTCAACTGTCAAGGCTGTGGTTTTCAGGGTAAGTTCCCCTGGAGGAAGCGTTTTCGCATCCGAAAAGATAAAGGCTGAAATCGACCTTCTCCGCCAGGACAAGCCAGTCATAGCTTCCTATGGAGCATATGCTGCGTCAGGAGGATACTGGATTTCAAACAGCTGCGATTACATCTTCACCAATGCAGGAACCCTTACGGGATCCATCGGAGTGTTCAGTATGATTCCAGATTTCAGCAAAACGCTCAAGGACATAGCGCATGTCAATATAACTACGGTCTCCACCAACAGGCACGGGGACATGTACTCAAGTTTCCGTCCTCTGGACAATGATGAGATAAACTACATGCAGGCTTCAGTCGAGAGGATTTATGACAAGTTCACAAGCATAGTCGCTGAAGGAAGGGATCTCGACAAATCATTCGTCGATTCGATAGCCCAGGGAAGAGTATGGGCCGGCAGCGATGCCCTTGAACTCGGCCTTGTAGACCGGATAGGAACGATAAAGGATGCCATACTGTATGCTGCGGCTTCTGCCAAAGGGGACTACGGGCAGGATCTGGCCAACTGGCAGATAGTGGAATATCCAAAGCCTCTCACTACCATGGAAAAGATCATGCAGGCATTCGGGGGAAGCGAGGCAAAAATATTCGCCGGAACTCCTTTTGAAGGCATTGAAAAGGCATTCACGGACTGGGACGCTACCAAATCCGGACAAGTCTATGCCAGAATACCTTATGAAATCGAAATAAAATAGCTTCGGCTAAACGACTTCAGGCCGGTCCCGATGAAGAACCGTTGCACCCCGCACAGGGGAGGACCCGCGTAAGCGGGAGGGGTTCTGAATGGGACCGGTCTGAAGTTTGTCTGCCCGGATCTATAATAATGCGGATATCGTACTCCGGACTATGGATGCGGATGTTACAAGCACCGAATAATCGTCGCTGCCGTTTCCCATTGTAGCTAAAGGATTACGGTACGCCATCCGGCTTTCTACCGCCTTTCTGGCGGAAAAATGAAATTCCCTGGCACCGGAAACAGTCGCTATATGTCTGATATTGGACGCATTGACACCACAGCCCGGCATGATAATTATACGCTGGGCGGCCCTCTCTGACAGCATGGACAGCAAACCGGTCCCTTTCTCTGCAGTTGCACGTTGGCCGGAAGTAAGGATACGGGCGCAGCCCAGACCGATAATTTTCTCAAGAGCGTCGAAAGGATCCTTTGCATGGTCAAATGCCCTGTGGAAAGTCACGGGTAGGTTCCCTGCCGCCTTCATCAGTCTGGACATGACATCCGTGTCTATGTCTCCATCCGGACAGAGCGCCCCGAATACGAGCCCGTCAGCACCAAGATCCTTTGCTACCTGTATATCGTAAAGCATTTCTCTGACCTCCTGGTCCGTATAGAGGAAATCCCCTCCGCGAGGCCGGATTATTACATTCAGACCTATATCTACCGATTCCCTTGCAGAGCGGATCATTCCGGCAGAAGGCGTTATCCCTCCTTCCGGAATTCCGGCACAAAGCTCCACCCTGTCAGCGCCGCCATCCCTGGCAGCAATGCAGCTCAGGACGGAATTAGCACATATTTCTATTTTAAAATCAGATCTTTCCATGATTACTGTCTTATCCGAACTATTATAACCGTTTCGGTAGTTTCTGATACTTTAGTCATATCATCCGCCCGGACACCCAGAACGGCAGAAACACGTTTTCCCTGACCGCTTCCCGACTCAGACAGACAGTCACCTCCAACGATTATGACTGACTGTGATTTGTCTTTCAGACTGTATTTCAGGTCAGTAAACAGATCGCTGACCTTTTTTCTGCCTTTCATTCCCAACGGAATCATCCAGTCACCTTTCTCCCATCTCCGGCACAGGAAAGGAAACGGCAGTTTCCCGCTGTCGAAATACAATGTTCCGGAAGGCGCTTTCAGAGTCGCTAACGAATCACGCTCTGACACTTCTACGGAAAACCGGACTCCGTTAAAACAATAGGACCCGGGTCCATGTACGGTCATCGTTTCCCCGCCGGAGCGGAACGGATATGCAAAGGCCGGAGGAAGAGTCCCTTTGCGCCGCAGGCCGGAAAGAGCGTCAGCCCCCTCTGTTCCTTCAGAATCCGTCCTGTCCTCAATAAGCAGCTTGCCGCCGGCAGTTACCGCCGAATACTTCTGCGCATTGAATATCTTTCCTGAAACGGTCCGTCCGCTTTTCAGCAGATCCACGATGGAATAAATCACCGGAGAAGAAAATCCGTAGCCGTCAAGCGCTCTATACAGAAGATATTCCCAGTTCGGATCGTCTTTCAGAATCCCGATGTCGATTACCCGTCTGCCTTTCAGAAACCTTTCATGGCTTTCATAATAGCTGTCGGCTATCCTGCCTATCTGGGAAAAATAGGACATCTCCCTGTTTATCGTCCGGACAAAAGACGGATTGATCTGCTCCAGAACAGGGAAAACCAGATTGCGGATCTTATTCCGTTTGTACTCGGTTTCAAAATTGGTCCTGTCATCGCGGTATTTCACTTTATGGGCGAAAACATATCCTTCAATCTGCTTTCTGGTAAACCCGAGAAGCGGCCGCAAAAGAGGAATCCGGCCGGATTCCGGCACCGATGCAGGTTCAGGAACCACCGACAGGATTTTCATGCCCGAAAGCCCCTTGATTCCTGTCCCGCGCAGAAGGTTCAGGAACAATGTCTCGACATTGTCATTGGCGTTATGCGCCACAGCCACTGCATCATAGCCGTTTTCTTCGCACAGCGATGAAAACCATCCGTACCTGAGCTCCCTGGCAGCCATCTCGGTGCTAAGTCCATGCAGTGCGGCATATCCCAAGGTATCGAACCTTTTTCTGTAAATCTTTACATCATTGCTTTCCGCCCACTCCGCAACGAGCTTTTCATCGGAATCGCTCTCTTCCCCGCGAAGGGAGAAGTTGCAATGGGCCACAGCGAAATCCGCTCCAGCTCCGGAAGCTTTGAAAAGTTCGGCCATACACATAGAATCGATGCCGCCGCTGACCGCGAGCAGGACCGAAGGAGTGTGCGAAGACAGGCCGGGCCGCCTGGAAACCAATTCTCCAAGCAGCCCGGCCAGTATGGAATCAAATGCACGCTGCATATTCCTTATTTATGACTTTGTCGCAAACGTATAGACAAATCCGAATGAAAGGGATTCCTTGAACTGTATCCTCTGTTTTCCGGAAAGACCGGCGGCCTTCTCTTCCGGAGTAACTATAATTACATTATCATCATAGATCATGTTGGTAATGATCGTAAATGAAAAGAATTTCGCGAGTTTCCAGTCTATCCTCGTATCCCAGTTCACACGTAAATTCTGCGGATTGTCGAGGTAATCGGAAAAGAGCACTACCTGGGATGAAAAAGTAAAGTTGTCGTTCACATTTACCTTGAAATCCACCTTGAGCTGGGCACCGAACTCGAACTTCGCAGCCTTGTAGACATTTCCGTCGATAGTACCGTCCCCCAGCGTAGGAAGCGTCGCCACATCTTCATATTTCTTTTTCAGCGGCTGGCTGTAAGATGACCTCAACTGAGGATTATCCACTATCACGAAACCGCCTGTCAAAGGTGCAAAGTTGACCGTCAGCCAGTTGAGAGGCTTATAATCGATACCGAGCGCAAGGTTCGTATAAGCAGGAGAAAGCAGTCCGGACTTGTGGACCCTCGCAGCCCGCCAGTCTGCTGCACCGTATTCCTCGCCTTCGCCCAATGTCGAGCCGTCAGCCTTTGTCGCAGGTGTAGGATAATCATACGTATTTGAAAACTGCGACCTGAAATTGAAATTGGCCGAATAGTACAGTTTCTCCGTAGCCTGATATCCCCAGGTGCTTTCCAGATAGATCCTGTCATCGCTTTTCTGAAGTATCGGCTTGTCTGCAGAGTACAGGAAGCCGTAATCGAGCTGAAGACGGTTCTTCCAGAACATCTTGTCCTTGCTGTAATTGGCATTCGCGTCGATGAATGTCTTCAAGGATACCGTATTATATCCGCCTGCAGCCCAGTTCGTCAGCGAAGTCTGTCCGAAATCGAGTTTTGTCTGCAGGGAATTGGACCAGTATCTGACTTTCTTTTCGACTTCCGGTTTCGGTGTCGACTGCAAGGCGACAGCGGCATCGGCCGCCGCCTTCTGTGAATCCGTCAGCTTCCCGTCCTGTGCTGAAACCGTTACCGACAAAAGAGCCGAAGCTAAAATCAGGTTTAAATAAAGCGGTTTCATAAAGTATTTAGGTTATGGATTAATGAATTAATATTAATATGATCTTGCGAACAGCACCCTTCTGTGCGACGGCTTGCCGGAATAGATGCACTTGCCCTCTTCCTCGCATACAGCCGTATCGATAGGTATGCACCTTATCGTAGCCTTGGTCTCTTCCTTTATCTTTTCCTCTGTCTCGGTCGTGCCGTCCCAGTGGCAAAGAAGGAATCCCCCGTCCTCTATCCTTGCCTTGAAATCATCCCACGTATCCACTTTGATGATATTCGCGTCCCTGAACTTCAAGGCTTTGGCATAGATATTCTTCTGAATTTCGTCCAGCATGTCCTCGATTCTCTTGCCGAGACCTTCCTGCGGAACGGAAGACTTCTCCAGAGTATCCCTGCGGGCGATCTCCACCTGCCCGTTCTCCAGATCCCTCGGTCCGATGGCGATTCTTACAGGAACGCCTTTGAGCTCCCACTCCGCGAACTTGAAGCCCGGACGGAGCGTATCCCTGTCGTCTATCTTGACTGAATGTCCATGCGACTCAAGTTCTTTCTTCAGCTGGTCCATCTTCTCCAGAATGGCCGTACGCTCCGCATCGCTCTTGTAAATCGGGACCATGACTACCTGGATAGGAGCAAGCGCAGGAGGGAGTACAAGTCCGTTGTCATCTCCGTGAGCCATTATCAGAGCTCCCATAAGACGGGTGGAAACTCCCCACGAAGTAGCCCAGACGTATTCCTGTGTACCCTCCTTGGTCTGATAAAGGACATCGAATGCTTTTGCGAAATTCTGTCCGAGGAAATGCGACGTACCGGCCTGAAGTGCCTTTCCGTCCTGCATCATGGCCTCTATGGTCAGGGTGTCGAGGGCACCGGCAAACCTTTCGTTCGGACTCTTGTGCCCTACAACGACAGGGAGAGCCATCGTATTTCTCGCAAAATCCGCATACACGTTCACCATCTTCATTGCCTCTGTTTCCGCCTCATCGCGCGTAGCGTGCGCCGTATGGCCTTCCTGCCACAGGAACTCCGCAGTACGGAGGAAGAGCCTCGTACGCATTTCCCAGCGTACCACATTGGCCCACTGGTTGCACAGAATCGGAAGGTCTCTCCAGGACTTTATCCAGTTTTTATATGTATTCCAGATTATGGTTTCAGAAGTAGGACGGACTACGAGTTCTTCCTCAAGCTTTGCAGAAGGATCGACTACGACACCGGGACCGTCAGGGTTGGTCATGAGCCTGTGGTGTGTAACCACTGCGCATTCTTTAGCGAAGCCTTCGACATGTTCAGCTTCACGGCTAAGGAAAGATTTAGGGATGAAAAGAGGGAAATACGCATTGACATGGCCTGTCTCCTTGAATTTACTGTCGAGGATATGCTGCATCTTTTCCCAGATTGCATATCCGTAAGGTTTTATCACCATGCACCCTCTCACGGCCGAACGCTCGGCCAGGTCAGCCTTCACTACGAGGTCGTCATACCACTGGGAGTAGTTCTCGGACCTCTTTGTCACTTCTTTTGCCATTTTGCTATTTTGTTTTATTCGGATTTATTTTTAACATTGCGTATTATTATGCATCAAAAACAATAGAAAACGCATCTTGGCGTCAGTATTGCAGTTGGTGCGGATATTTCGCGCCACGAAGGTACGAAAAATTTACAAAACACGAAGGAGATAGGGTATGAAAAAGAAAATTAGCATTTTAATTGCGGCGGCCTTCGCATTGACATCGTGCGGGACGATGTCTCTTACCTCTTCGTCCGGGCAGCGGTTTTCAGACGGTCTGTACAGCGCCCCCCGGGTCGAAGACAGACAAAAATCAATAGCGGCAAAGACAGAAACAGACGAACTGGTGCAGAAAACCCGCGATTCCGAAATCTACCTCAGTTCTTCAGATACCGGTTCTCCCCGGACAGACACGCTTTACATCCCTGAAAACAAGTCGGCAATAATCAATTTCTCGAATGCCGGCACATCAGTCACAATAACGGACGATCCTTTCGATCAGGTCTATCTGAGCATTTATCCCTGGACATACTACAGACCGTTGACATTCAGAAGCATGTATTGGGATCCTTGGTATTACGGAAGACACTGGGGCTATTACGATCCATGGTACTGGGACCGGTGGGGATACCGCGACCCTTGGTTCTGGGGATTCGGCTATGCTCTCGACCCTTGGTTCTATGATCCTTGGTATTGGGGACCGGCATACAGGCCATGGTATCATCACTACTGCGGATGGTACGGAGGCTGGGGACCAGGTTTGGGATGGCACGGCCCGGGCCATGTGCATGGAGGTCATGGAAAGGATGTCTATTTCGGGCACAGCGGTCCGACCGGATTGCGCGGCACCGTTTCATCTTCACGGCCGAGGAATTCCTACACGTCAGGAGTAAGGAAAGAGGCCGGGACACGCACTCCGGTAAACAGGCACGGTTTCAGCACGAGTTCTTCGACTCCGAGGAGGACATCGTCGGCAACAGGCACTGACGGAGGAAGAAGAGGGACTTCGTACACATCCGCGTCATCTTCAAGTTCAAGCAGAAGAGTGGCAGGAAACAGATCCGGCATAGTATCCACCGACAGGCTTGTCACCAAACCGTCAGGAAACACATCGTCCGGAACGTCTTCATACGTTCCCGCAACAGGAAGCAGAAGATCCGTCCAGTCATACAGAGGCACGGCTTCATCCGGAACAAGGGCGTCTTCCGCAGCGGCAGGCCAGACGAACTGGAGAAGGCCGGAAAACTCCTACGGCAGAAGTTCATCCTCATCATACGGAACTAACGGCCAGTCGTCCTACAACCGCTCGTCAGCAAGAACTTCTTCAAGTTCTTCTTATAACAGGAGCAGTTCTTCCTTCAACAGAAGCACATCCTCTTTCAACAGACAATCATCCTCTTCCTATAACAGGGGGAGCAGCTCGATAAGCAGAAGCAGTTCGTTCTCGGGAAGCAGGAGTTCCGGATATTCCGGAGGCGGCAGGAGCGGAGGAGGAGGATCTTCTTCCGTAAGGCGCAGATAAAACCATACCTGAAAACAATAACATTTCGTCATTCCTGGACATAATATGAAGAAAACGGCAATAACAATAGGAATATGTCTGATTGTCTCCAGCGCAGCCGCACAGGAGACAATGCATGACGCACTTAATTTCAGTGAAAACAATTATTTCGGTACGGCAAGGTCCGTTGCCATGGGCAATGCCTTCACTGCTCTCGGAGGAGACCTCGGCGGCATATCCATAAACCCGGCAGGCTCTGCCGTGGCGAATTATTCACAGGCAACAATCACCCCTTCCCTGAACATATCCGTAAGTTCCGCGCAAGGCACAAGATGGAACGGTGAGGCCAACGGATTCGAGCGCCTCATGAAGAATTCTTCGACCCGGTTCACTCTGCCCAACATAGGCATGACCCTAAATTTCGACACCCACCGCCTTTCCGGTCTCCGGAACATCAGTGTAGGATTCATTGTCAACGGAAGTTCATATTTCAACGACAATGTCATCGCCCGCGGCTCGAATGCAAACACGTCTTTCATGGGGGCGCTGGCATACAATACCAGCGGGTGGGATATTTCGGACCTGACAATGTCGGACCCGTATAACAATTCCTATGCTCCATGGGCGTCAATCGCAGGATGGGAAGCAGGGCTGATCAGTCTTTACGGATCCTCGAACAATGAATATATAGGTACAAGCGAAAGCTACTATACCGATGACTCCGGAAACTACATCATCAAGCAGTCCGGTCCGCTCGACCAGAACTACGGAAGGACCCAGAGCGGTTCCAAATACGACTGTCTGATAAACCTCGGGCTGAACTTCTCGGACAGGCTCTATTTCGGAGTCAATCTCGGCATC
Source organism: Candidatus Cryptobacteroides faecipullorum (assembly GCA_017694885.1). Classification (GTDB taxonomy): domain Bacteria; phylum Bacteroidota; class Bacteroidia; order Bacteroidales; family UBA932; genus Cryptobacteroides; species Cryptobacteroides faecipullorum. The sequence continues at coordinate 26,209 of JADIMH010000068.1, forward strand.
ACTTCGCTCAACTACGCCTACAGAGACTGGATATCGGAAATCGCCCAGAATCCTGAAGACTTCCGTCTCCAGTTCCAGAATCCTGACGGAGGACCGGATGACGTGACATATTTCTCCGACATGAACTTCAATTACCAGTACGGAGTCAGCGGTGTGGGAATCTATGGAAAATTCGGCTTCATAGCCAAACCTTTCGCAGGACTCAGGATCGGAGGGGCTGTCCAGACACCAACTTCGACCATGATCAAGCAGTGGTGGTCCTACTCGGCAGCATCATACTATACCGACAGCGAGTTCAACGCCAGTTCGGAAAGCCCTGAGGGACAGTACAAATACCGCCTGATATCGCCATTCAGGTTCAATGTCGGTCTCGCATATACGTTCGGAAACTTCGGGCTTATAAGCGCGGATTACGAAATGTGCGACTACAGCGGGATGAGATACAGGGAAACCGTGTCCAACGACAACAGCTACTACGATGACGGAGTGAACGCCGACATCATGGAATATATGGGGGTTTCACACATGTTCAGGGCAGGAATAGAAATCAAACCGGCACCGGTTCTTGCAATCAGGGCAGGATATACGCTTGCCACTTCTCCTGAACGGTACTATGAAGACAATGTAAAGAAAACAGTAAAAGCGAACAGGAGCAGTTTTGCCGCCGGACTCGGCTACAGTTCCAACGGCTCTTTCTTCGCAGATCTGGCTTTCAGGGCTACGAAATACGCAAACGAATATATCTACCCGTACTCCGACTACATCTTCGGTGAAGACTATTTCCCGTCACCTGAGATAGTGAACAGGAAATGGGCTTATGACATAATGCTTACCATAGGATTCCGTTTCTGATGTGCGGCAGTTCCCGGACTGCATCAAAGCCGTTTCAGAAAACTTATTGAATCCGGACCCTCGTTGAAGAGGAGATCCATTATGGAAAGGTTTCCGATAAAGCCGTATCTCCGGGCAAAGACCTGGAAGTACGGCTTTGCCAGTCCCATATCGGACATAATCGTATCCGGTCTTTTGGGGTGTATGGTCTCCCTCAAGTCTTTTCCGTATGCTTTCACGGCCTCGTCACCGGAAAGGAAACTGTCTGTAAACCTGAGCTCTACAGGCAGTCCCGCCTTGTCAATAAAAAACCTGATCAAGGACAGGTTCAGGTCGAAAAGACGTTCAGGTCTGGATTCGATCAGAGAAAAGAGTTCATCCCTGTAATATTCGAAAAAAGCCGAAGTGCCGTAGGCGGAGGCTATCGCCCTGAGATGCTGCGTCACCCAGTCTTTCCTGTAATCGATCCTTATATCCCTTATCGGTATCTTATGAGTGCCGTTTTCATGGATTACAGGAAAAGTAAGGGCTTCCTCTCCGGACTGGGAATATATCACGCATCGGTTCCGGTACGACTGCTTCTGATAGTTTTCGCATGCCTCCAGATAGACTATAGACGGAATTACCCTGTCCGGAGACAGGGTAAACTCTTCCGCCATGGCGGCGAAATATTGCACTGGCGGGAAATACGCCGTACTCAAAAGCACAGACACTATTCCAGCTCTCCTTTTGCGTTGGAAGACATTCCTTTAACGATACCTCTTTTCGAATTCCTGATAAAGTCGAGGATAGTATCGCGTTCCTCGCTCTGCGGGAATCCGGACTCTATCTTGGCACAGGCATCGCTGACATTGAATCCGGCATTGTAGATGATATCGTACATGTCCTTGATATTCCTTATCTGGTCAGAAGAGAAACCGCGTCTGCGAAGCCCCACGATATTGATGCCGGCATATGACAGAGGGTCCCTTCCGCAGAGGATATAAGGAGGGACATCCTTGTTCACCTTGGATCCGCCCCCGACCATGGCATGCTTTCCGATCTTCGAGAACTGGTGCGAAAGCGTACCTCCTCCGAGGATTGCCCAGTCATCCACATTGGTCTCTCCGGCTATGCCGGTATAGCTTACCAGTATGCAGTGCTCTCCGATGCAGCAGTCATGCGCAATATGGACATATGACATGATAAGGGTATTGCTGCCGACCTTTGTCACGCCTTTGCCGCTGGCTCTGGTACCGCGGTTGATAGTGGCGCACTCACGTATATTGACATTGTCGCCGATCTCTACATATGTGATTTCACCGTCGAATTTGAGATCCTGCGGAATGGCTCCGACCACGGCTCCGGGAAAAATGCTGCAGTTCTTGCCTATCTTCACATAATTGAAGATAGTTGCATGAGGCAGGATATGGCATCCGTCGCCGATCTCGACGAACTCGTCTATGAAGGCATATGGTCCGATCTCTACATTGTCGCCGATTTTCGCATTCGGATGCACAGTTGCTAATGGATGGATTTTATTCATGATTACAATAATTTTACTTCAATGACTTACTTACAGCCGCAGCCGCTCTGGTATTAATGGTATGTCCCGCCTTGTATGCCGTTACCCTGGCTTTCAGGAATCCTCCTGCGAGCCTGAGATCGCCCATAAGATCAAGCAGTTTGTGACGTGCACACTCATTCGGAAAACGGAGAGTGATATTGTCGAGATAGCCGTCGGGGCGGACTCCCAGCATCGGGACATTGAAAAGACTTGCCATGCGCCCGAGCTGCTCCTGCGAAACCGGATGCTCCACTATCACGACAGCATTGTCGACATCGCCGCCTTTTATAAGATTATTATTGAACAGATATTCTATTTCATGGAAAAAGACAAAAGTCCTGCAGATACCTATCTCTTCCGCATAGGTGACGGACGGGTCCCAATGGGCTGACTGGACCCCGAGGACTTTGGAATTGAAATCTATCGTCAGGTCGAATGAAGGCACATCGGCAGGCTCTATCCTGACATACGCCCCTGTCTCTTCGTTCTTTATTTCAACCGATGAAGCCAGTTCAAGGTATTTTCTCGGAGCATCCTGCTCTACGATTCCTTTCCCGTCTTGCCACATGGCATCTATATAAGGCTTTGCGCTTCCGTCAAGAATCGGGACTTCCACATTGTCTATATCGACAAGGACATTGTCCACTCCCATTCCGGTAAGCGCAGACATGAGATGCTCTATGGTCATTACAGAAATGTCATCCTTCGAAATAGTCGTACTCCGGGCCGTACTCGACACATTGCCGGCGACCGCATCTATGATTGCGTCCTCACCTATGTCTGTACGTCTGAACCGGATACCATAGTCGACAGGCGCGGGATTTACGGTGATCCTGGAAACCTTCCCGGTATGCAGGCCCTTCCCTTCAAAGCTGTAGCTTTTCCCGACTGTCTGTTGTTTAAGCTGCATTTTCATCTGATTCTAATAAAGTCCGCAAAGATAAGTAAAAAATCTCTTATCCTAACATTATCTATTCTTTACCGTTCTTTTTAAAGATCGCATAGCTCTTGAGATATTCTCTGTACGGTATGGCAGGAGTCCCGAGAAAAGCCTGGCCTTCCTTCTTTACGCTGCCGAGGACCCCGGACTGGGCCCCGAACGAAGTATTGTCCGCTATGGTTATATGACCGGCGATGCCGACCTGCCCGCCCATGACGCAGTGCCTGCCTATCTTGGTCGATCCTGCGATTCCGGTCTGGGCGGCCATTACGGTATTCTGTCCGATTTCGACATTATGGGCTATCTGGCAGAGATTGTCTATCTTGACTCCTTTTGAAATTACCGTCGACCCCATCTGGGACTTGTCGATGGTGGTATTGGCCCCTATCTCGACATCATCCTCTATGATAACATTGCCGGTATGCTCTATCTTCTTGTATGAGCCGTCGTCCAGAGGGGCGAAACCGAAACCGTCGGCTCCGATGACGGCATTCGAATGAATGATAACGTTGTCTCCTATCACCATTCCGGGATAAATCTTCACACCGGGATATATGATACAGTGGCTGCCGACTTTTGTTCCGTCGCCGATATAAACCTGCTCATAGATTTTCGTATAGTCCCCTACGACAGAGTTCCTGCCGATGTAGCTGCAGTCGCCTATATATACCTTCTTTCCGATTTTGGACGAGAAGAAACGCCTGACATGACGGCCCCTGTACCTTTTATATGAACGTTTTTTCGCGGTTACGTAATCCAGCAGTTCGGCCACGGACGCATATGCATTCTCGACCCTTATCAGGGTAGCGCTGACAGGCTGCTGCGGGACAAAAGAATCATTTACGATGATTATATCGGCTTTACACTGATAGACATAATGCTCATACTTCGGATTCGCGAAAAAACATATGCTTCCCGGCTTCCCGTTCTCTATTCTCGCGAAAGTGGAAACCTTAGCCTCCGGATCACCATCTACCTTCCCCTTCAGGATTTCCGCTATCTCTTTTGCTTTGAATTCCATAGAATCATTGAAGATTTACCGTCAATACAAAATTATTGAACGTGCAAATGTACGTATTTTTATCACTAATTATGAAAAACTTTCATCTTTTTTATTTACCTTTGCACCGTGAGTTAGGATCAGGGGACGGCAAGTCCCCTTATTTTGTGTTTATAACCCAATACGATGAAGGTTTCAGAGATACAAGATGCAATGGAGGGTGCAATCGTTGCACGGGGATGCTTCATTGTCGGCATAAATATCAGCAAGGATAACGACATCGAGCTTGCGGTAGAGTCCGAAAACGGCACTGTGGAGCTTGAAGACTGCGTGGAACTCAGCAGAATATTCGAGGAAAAGTTCAGCAGGGACACCGAAGACTATTCACTTACGGTAACATCGGCCGGACTCGACCAGCCGTTCAAGGTCTGGAAACAGTATGTGAAGGCAGTGGGACAGAAGGTAGAGGCAGCCGTCAAAGGCGGGAAGAAAATAATCGCCGTACTGTCAAAGGCGGAAGAAGGTTCGATAACATTGGACTACACCACCCTTGAAAAGACAGAAGGCAGCAAGCGCAAAACGCCTGTCAGCCACAGCGACACCCTGCCGCTCTCAGACATCAACTATGTCAGATATTACATAGATTTCAATCAGGAAAACAAAAACGACAGATAAAAATGGAAAAGACAGAACTCAGAGATGCTTTTTCGGAATTCAAGAATCTGAAAAACATTGACAGGCCTACAATGATGGGAGTCCTCGAAGATGTATTCAGGACCCAGCTGGCGAAAACTTACGGGTCAGCAGACAATTTCGATATAATCATCAACATAGACAAGGGCGACTGCGAAATCTATTGGAACAGGGAAGTCGTGGATGAAGTGGAAAATCCGAACACGCAGATAGCCATCTCCGAGGTCAACAAGGACTCAGACGAATACGAAATCGGGGAGACATATGCCACCAAGGTGGAAATGAAGGATTTCGGACGCCGTGGAATACTCAACATAAGGCAGAATCTCCAGGGGCGCATCATGGATATCGAAAAAGCCAACCTTTACAACAAATACACGAACAAAATCGGGGAGATCTTTACCGGAGAAGTCTACCAGACATGGTCCAAGGAAGTGCTTATCCTCGATGAAGACGGCAACGAACTCAGGCTGCCGAAATCGGAACAGATACCTGGAGAACACTTCAAGAAGAACGACACGGTCAGGGCCATCATCAAGAGCGTTGAAATGAAAAACAACACTACCCCATACATCGTGCTCTCCCGTACGTCCAACGAATTTCTGGAAAAGCTTTTCGAGCAGGAAGTGCCGGAAATCTACGACGGTCTCATCACAATCAAGAAAGTGGTGCGCATCCCGGGTGAAAGGGCCAAGGTCGCTGTAGAGTCCTACGATGAAAGGATCGACCCTATAGGGGCCTGCATCGGTGTCAAGGGAGCCAGGATAATAGGCATAGTCAGGGAACTCAGAAACGAGAATATCGATGTGCTCCAGTGGACTTCAAATACCCAGCTGCTTATCCAGAGGGCACTCAGCCCGGCCAAGATATCTTCGATCGTACTCGGCGGAGAAGACGAGAAGATAAAGGTCTACATGCTTCCTGATGAAGTCAAGAAAGGCATCGGCAAGGGAGGATGCAACATCAAGCTCGCAAGCATGCTGGTGGGGAAAGAGATTGAGGTCTGGAGAGAACTTCCTAAGCATGACGGAGAAGGAGAAGAAGAGGATGTGCTCCTGAGCGAGTTCAGCAATGAAATAGACCAGTGGATAATCGATAAGCTGGAGTCCATCGGATGCGATACGGCCAAGAGTGTCCTTGCACTTTCCCCTGCTGACATCGCCAAGAGGGCGGACCTTGAAGACGAGACAGTGGATGAGGTGATGAAGATACTCAGAGCCGAATTCGAAGACTGACATAAGGCTCCGGTTCCGTTTCCTCATTCATTAACTTAAAACAGAATATTATATGGCAGAAATAAGACTAAGCAAACTTACCAAAGAATTCAATATCGGGCTTCAGACTCTTGTGGATTTCCTCAATGAGAAAGGGGCCGGGGTGGATATGAACCCGAATGCCAAGATTTCAGATTCATACCTCCCTGCAATAGAGGCAAAGTTCGGAGATGAACAGAAACTGAAGCAGGACTCGGAAAAAGTAGCAATCAAGCTCAAGGAAATTATCGAATTGGGGTCCAAGAAGAAATCTGTCGCTGAAGATGAAGAAGAACCTGTGAAGGAAATAATCATCAAGAGCAACAGTTTCTCTCATGAAACTCCGGTACAGGAACCCCAGGAGTCTCATGTGCAGAAGACGGAACCGGCAGCCGAAGAGTCTGAACCTGCAGCGAAAGAAAAAACCGCAGGATCCGAAACCGGATCTGTTTCTGCCGACAGACCGGAAGAAGACAAGAAAACTCTGGTGGAAGGACTTAAGATAGTTGACAAGATCGACCTGTCACGGTTCGACAGGAAAAAGAACCATCAGGAAAAGGATCTGCCAGAAAATACAGGGACCCAGGAAGAGGTTCATGTTCCGGCTGTCTCTGCAGAACCGGAACTGGCATCCGAGCCTGTGCCGGAATCCGGCAGTGAGCCTGAAAAGAAAGAGGAGCCGGCAGCCGGAGAGACTCAGGTACGCGAACCGCGCGAAATCAAGATAGAAGTAGAAAAACTCCAAGGTCCCAAGGTGGTAGACAAAATCGACCTGTCCCAGTTCGACAAGAAAAAGAAGAACAAGAAAAGGGAAAGGATCGCCAAAGGAGGAAGCCAGAAGGTAGACGTGACAAAAGTCAGCAGCGAGTCGGATGACTTCCGTAAAGACAAGAAGAAAAACAAGAACGAAGGAGGAAAGAAGGACAACCGGCAGGACAATGCTTCTTCAGGCGGCAAAGGCAAGAAACGCGACCGTTTCAAACCGGCCATGACCGAAGCCGAAGAGGAGGAGATGCAGAAGGAAATCCAGAAGCAGATCAAGGAGACCTATGCAAGGATGAACGAAAGCAAGTCCAAGAACAACTTCGGAGCCAAGCACAGGAGGGAAAAAAGGGAACTCGCATCGCAGAAACTCCAGGAGGAGATGGAGCAGCAGGAGCTGGAGAAGAAAATTCTCAAGGTCACAGAGTTCGTGACTGTGAACGATATGGCTAACCTGATGAACATCCCTGTAACCAAGATTATAGGAGCCTGCATGAGTCTGGGACTGATGGTATCCATCAACCAGAGACTCGATGCCGAGACCATAGTCCTTGTAGCAGAGGAATTCGGATATGAAGTAGAGTTTGTCACCGCCGAACTTACCGAAGCGATCGAGCAGGAGAATGATGATGAAGGGGAACTCGTTCCGCGGCCGCCTGTAATTACGGTCATGGGACACGTAGACCATGGCAAGACTTCCCTGCTGGACTATATACGCAAGTCCAACGTCATTGCCGGTGAGGCAGGAGGTATAACCCAGCATATCGGCGCCTATAATGTGGTACTCCCTGACGGGAAGAGGATCACATTCCTCGATACCCCTGGTCACGAAGCGTTTACGGCCATGCGTGCCCGCGGAGCCAAGATGACCGACCTTGCAATCATCATAATCGCGGCCGATGACGCCATAATGCCGCAGACCGTAGAGGCAATCAACCATGCCCAGGCCGCAGGTGTTCCTATGGTATTCGCAATCAACAAGATAGATAAACCTGGCGCAAATCCGGACAAGATCCGTGAACAGCTTGCCAACATGAACCTCCTCGTGGAGGAATGGGGCGGCAAATACCAGTGCCAGGAAATTTCTGCAAAGAAAGGTATCAATGTGGACAAGCTTCTGGACAAGGTGCTGCTGGAGGCGGAACTGCTCGAGCTGAAAGCCAACCCTAAGAGAAGGGCGACCGGCGCTGTCATAGAATCTTCACTCGACAAGGGCCGCGGATATCTGGCCACGGTGCTGGTCCAGAACGGAACGATGCGAGTAGGAGACGTTATGCTCAGCGGCTGCTACACCGGAAGGGTAAAAGCCATGTTCAACGAACGCGGACAGAAGGTCGAAGAGGCCGGACCGTCCACACCGGTATCCGTACTCGGACTCAACGGGGCGCCTACTGCCGGCGAGACATTCAATGTCATGGCAGATGAGAAGGAAGCCAAGGACATCGCCAACAAGAGGGAACAGCTTATCCGTATTCAGGGCATCAAGACACAGAAGCACCTTTCTCTGGAAGAGATCGGACGCAGGATCGCTATCGGAAACTTCAAGGAACTGAATATAATTGTGAAAGGAGATGTGGACGGCTCTATCGAAGCCCTGTCCGACTCACTGCTCAAACTTTCTACTGAAGAAGTGCGCGTAAATGTGATTCACAAGGCTGTAGGCGCGATTTCAGAGTCGGATGTACTTCTTGCCGCTGCATCGGATGCCATCATTATCGGTTTCCAGGTGCGTCCTTCGGTGAATGCGCGCAAACTTGCGGAGAAAGAGGAAATCGAAATCAGGCTTTATTCTGTCATCTACGATGCCATCAATGAGGTCAAGAGCGGTATCGAGGGTATGCTTGCTCCTGAGGAGAAGGAGGAGATTACCGCTACTGCAGAGGTTGCAGAGACATTCAAGATTTCCAAGGTGGGAACGATTGCCGGCTGCTTAGTCAAGGAAGGCAAGCTCACAAGGACATCCAAAGTCAGGGTTATCCGTGACGGTATCGTGGTGTATACAGGCGAGCTCGGTTCTCTGAAGAGGTTCAAGGACGATGTGAAGGAGGTTGTCGCCGGATTGGATTGCGGTCTTAATATCGCCGGGTATAACGATATCAAGGTAGGTGATGTCGTGGAGGCGTATAACATTGTGGAGATCAAGAGGACGCTGTAATACTTTAATAAGAACAGATACCCTGGTACCACCAGTGACCCCGCCGGCTACGCCGGCACCCCCTACCCGGGGGTGGGAAATGTCACTATGGTATCAGGGTATCTGTTTTAATAGCATTACAGTCACAGATGTTCTTACGCAAGGCCCTCCCTTCCCGGGAGCCGATGTC
>JADIMH010000069.1 GCA_017694885.1 Candidatus Cryptobacteroides faecipullorum
GAGAAGACGATTCTGAAGGACAATTTTGACGATTCATGGTGTGCAGGTGATCCGGAAATGTGGATAAAGATTGCAAATACCATGAAGTTGAGAGTGGCTTTGCGTCTTTCCAAGAGGGAAGCTGAAATGAAGGAAGGGGTGACTGTTGCCGGTAAGGAGTATCCTGGAGTAGACCTGAAAGCCCTCGCTCAGGAGGCAGCAGGAAATACTTTGGCCAACAATGGCAAGGATATCATGATCAACAAGAGTCTGGAGAACGAGATGTGGCTTATGTTCAACTGGGGAGACTGCGGATTCAACGCCAACCTTGTCACTCTCATGTCAGGAATGAAAGACCCTCGCCAGCCTCTTTATATGACGAAGAATAACGGGGATATCACTAATGACGCTGGAGTGGTTACAATGCCGAAAGAAACGGATTACGTAGGTATCCGTTTTGCCAGCGGGCTCCCTGGAAAACCTAATGCCTGGGGGAACTTCTCATATTGGCTTGATCCATCCAATTCGAAAGGTATCTATGCAGCTCCGCTTCCTATATTCAAACAGGCAGAATCTTATTTCCTCCTTGCCGAAGCAAAACTCCGTTGGGATATCGGTTCTGAATCTGTGCAGAGCCTGTACGAAAAAGGAATCAGATGCTCTATGGATAATGAGCTTGCCTACAAAGGCAAATATGCAGATCCTGTAATCACTGCATATCCTGCAGGAGCAGTTGATGCTTATATCAACAATTATACTGATACCCAATTGGATTTTGTTGACCCTGTAGATCCAGAACTCAATACTAAGGCTGTCAATAAACTCTGCGTAAAATGGGATGACAGTGCTTCAAACGAGGACAAGCTCGCAAGGATCATCACCCAGAAGTACTTCGCCCTCTTCCCGCTTTCTACCGAGGCATGGGCCGAATACAGAAGGACAGGCTATCCTGTACAGTTCCCTCCAGTTGTCAACGAAAGCAATGGTGCCGTATCAAGTGACGAAGGCGTCCGCCGTCAGATTTACAGCAGCAACGCTATCGATACCAACGCACAAGGCTACCAGGAAGGAGTAGAACTGCTGAATCAGGAGAATTCCAGCAAGACAGGCCATAGCGGCGATACCGGCGGTACACGCGTATGGTGGGACAACGCAGCCAAAGGTAATTTCTAAAAGGATCTTTTGAGCAAGAATTGCTATCATAAAAAAGGCCGGGGATTCCCGAAACGGAGTCCCCGGCCTTAATTTTGTCCTGACCGGTTTATTCAATACTTGATTCGGCCGGGAGCGGCGGTCTATGGATTACATCAAAGTCCCGATAATCAGCAGCCGCCTGATGACCCAAGCCGCGAAGACGAGCATTGAGATGATCCAGAGGATGAAGATGATGGTGCCGGGGCGCCAGCGCGGGGAGCGGAGGTTGAATGTCAGCAGCGTGCCGTTGTATATCAGCCATACGGCAAACAGACCGACCACGGCTATGCACATCCACCAGAATTCGTCCCGCAGCACGAACTGTGACAGGAAGATCTGCTCGTCATCGTAGTAGCCGAGACTGCCCAGATCGGCCTCTTTTTCGATGAGGTCACGGACCAGATCGTAGACAGAGCAGCCGATAAGGCTTCCGATTCCGGCGATTATCAGGATGATGCCTGTTATGATACTTACGACTCTGCCTGCCGAATGAAGGGCCGGGGAAGTCTTTATTTCTTCGACCGTTTCATTGAACGGCAGTCTGTCGAATTTTTCCTTGAACTGCCTCAGGTCTATCGGTTCGCCTCTCATACGGCATTTTTCTTCCACTGTCTTTGCTGCCGGGATGATGAGCCACAGAAGCATGTAGAAAGCAAGAGCGGCCATTATGACAGGAACCATCTGCATATACCAGTCAGCGATGATGATGCCGGCGAGCAGGGTCAGCCCTGTGAAGATCAGACGTACCAGGACGGCGTCTACATTAAAATATGCCGCAATTCCGCTGCAGACTCCACCGAGAGTCCTGTGGTCCAAGTCCCTGTAGAGCCGTTTCGGACCGTAAGGATATACCGTACCGCCTCCGCCGTTCTGTTTCCCGGACCTGCCGGACATTTCCGATTCCGCCTTCTCCTCGTCAGCCAGCTCCGCCGGGCTTCCTATGCGTATGATGACATCGTCTACCATGCCGTAGCTTACAACGCTGTCCTTTCCGCCTTTTTCAATGAACAGTTCGGCTATGCGCTGTTCTATATCGCTGAGAATTTCGGCGGAGTAGGAGTTTCCTCTGTAAGTGCTGCGGATATCTTCGATATAACCGTTGAGCCTTTCGTATGCATCCCGTTCAAGTATGAAGGAATAGCCTCCTATACTTACTTTTTCTGTCTGTTTCATGGCGGTTAAAGGTTGCTGTCAGTACCCTGCCCGATGAGCATGGCATTGTTACGTATCGTTTCGATGGACCTTACAAGCTCTGTCCATGTGGCGTCAAGCTCGTTCAGCTGTTCTCTGCCCTTGTCGGTAATCATATAGTATTTGCGGGGCGGGCCTTGCGGGGACTCCTCCCACCTGTAGCCGAGAAGTCCGAGATTCTTCAACCGTATGAGCAGAGGGTAGAGTGTCCCTTCCACCACTATGATATCCACATCCTTGAGTTTCTGTATTATGGACGAGGCGTACTCGTCTCCGGAGCGTAGGACCAGCAGTATGCTGTATTCCAGTACGCCCCGCCGCATCTGTGTACGGCTGTTTTCCACTATAGTATTTGTATCCATGACTGTCCTCCGGTTATTTTCTTCTTGACTCTGAAAATCTGCGGATATTCTCTGCAGTAGCAGGAATGCCTCTCATTTCGCACTTCTCCGCCGCTGTCCTTGCGGAAGGGGCTATTATCCACATGACAATGTATATCCAGAATCCGGCCGTACCGCAAATCAGCGCTACCACGAACAGTACACGGACCAGGACCACATCGACGTTGAAATACAGCGAAAGTCCGGAGCAGACACCTCCCAGCATATTGTTGTCCGTGTCCCTGTAAAGCCGTCTCGGGGACCTGGTCTCGGGCCGGGATTCAGGTGCGGAGTAGCTGCCGGATACAGTATCCGACTGCCAGTCAGGCATTCCGAGCTGGGATATTACGCCTTTTACGATCTCTATATCCACTACTTCCCGACCGTTTAGCCTGTCCCTGAAAAGATCTGCAATCCTCATTTCGAGTTCGTCCATTACTTCAGACCGGCCGTTTTGTCCTACACCGGCCTTGAAACTGTCAAGATACGAAGAGAGAGCATTGTAAGCATCTTCATCCAAAATGAAACTGCGGCCTCCGATAGCCACGTTGACTGTCTTTTTCATTGTATTGTAAGTTAATGGTTTATATATTTACTGGTATTTTATCGATTTGTATATTAGACTATTTATAGTTCTAACATGTTGCAAATATATGTTAAAATTTAATACCTTGTATCACAAAGTACCAAATTTTTGAATATTGTCTGCCGTTCCGGAGTCATATATGGGAAACATGACTATCTTTGTTAATGTATTGTCTTAATTTATATTGTCATGACTAATATACATTCGGAACGGGTCGGTGCCATCCGCCGGCTGATGGAAGAGAACGGTTGGGACGCCGTTGTCATTTCGGGATCCGATCCTCACGGAAGCGAGTATCCTGCACCGAGGTGGAAACAGGTAGAATGGGTGTCGGGCTTTACCGGGGAAGCAGGTGATATGGTCATTACCCGGGACCATGCCGGCCTGTGGACCGATTCGCGGTATTTCATACAGGCTGCAGAACAGCTGGCCGGCAGCGGGATAGAACTGCACAGGACACGTATTCCCGGGGCGGTGGGACTTCCGGACTGGGTGGCGGCACATGCCGATGTAGTGGCGGTGGACGGCAGGAGCCAGAGCATAGGATATGTGAACGGAATCAGGGAGGCTCTTTTCAGGGCGCATTTCGATATGGACAGGAAACCGGACTACAGTATTGTCGATGTGCCGGACATGCTTGATCGTGTCTGGGAGGACAGACCATGGTTCCCGGTGACTCCTGTCGTGACTCTTGACGGGAGGGAAGTAGGAGAGTCGAGGCACAGCAAGATAGTGCGGCTCAGGAAATTCCTTATGGCTGAAAGCAAGGATGCCATACTTCTTTCATCCCTTGATGAGATTGCCTGGACTCTGAATGTCCGGGGCAGCGATATAGAGTACAATCCTCTGGTCATTTCCTATCTCCTTGTAACCCAGGATGATGTCATCTGGTATGTAAAAAAGGACAGTGAAGACATTCCTGATGCGGACACTGTGGACAGCTTTGCTGAATTGCAGGCAGACGGTGTGGAAATAAAGTCTTATGACGACTTGTCTGTCGATGCCGCGGGATGGGATGAACTTTTCAGTGTATTCGTGGATGGCAAGACGCTGAATTACAACACATACATGATGCTGGTGGACATGCTTGACGAGTCTGGGGTATATGTCGGTGATTCTCCGGTTCCTCTTTACAAGGCAGTAAAGAATCCCGTGGAAATAGCAAGCCTGAGGGATGCATATCTGGAGGACGGAGCTGCAGTGGAGCAGTTCCTCTACTGGCTTGAAAACAGCGTGGCCGGAGGACGGCCTGTAACGGAATGGGAAGCGTCTCAGAAACTCACGGATTTCAGGGCGCGGATACCGGGTTACAGGGGAAACAGTTTCGAGAACATTTCAGCCTACGGGGCAAATGCCGCCCTGCCTCACTATAGCACTCCTCCTGAAGGCTCGGCCGTAATAGAGCCGCGCGGCCTTTATCTTACCGATTCAGGAGGGCAATATGTTTTCGGTACTACCGATATCACCCGTACCGTTCCGATGGGCGAGTGCACGGCTCTGGAAAAAGAAGATTACACACTGGTGCTCAAAGGAATGATTTCTTTGGCTATGGCAGTATTTCCTGAAGGTACCGCAGGATGCCAGATAGACGTTCTTGCAAGGAACGCCCTGTGGCGCAGCAAACGCAATTTCGGTCACGGTACCGGACACGGCGTGGGCTTCTATCTTTGCGTCCATGAAGGACCGCAGGACATCCGTCAGAATTTCAACACCCAGCCGCTCCTTCCCGGGATGGTCACTTCGGACGAACCGGGCATTTATCGTGAGGGACTGCACGGAGTGCGGCACGAGAACATCCTCCTGTGCCGTAAGGCGGGGAACAATGAGTTCGGACAGTGGCTCGAATTCGAAACGCTTACCTGCTGTCATATCGATACTTCCGCGGTAGTTCCAGGTTTGTTGACCCTGGAGGAGCTATCCTGGCTGAATACATACAATGCGCATGTTTATGAATGTCTTTCAGCCAGACTGCCGCAAGAAGTGGCCGCCTGGCTGAAAGAAAAGACGGCATCGATATGATTTCCCGCGGATATCAGATATTCCCGGCAAGGAACTGATCGTATGCCGACATGTCTACGAGTCCGTGTCCTGAAAGGTTGAAAAGAAGCACCTTGCTTTCACCCGACTCTTTGCATTTGAGCGCTTCTTTGACAGTGGCGGCTATAGCGTGGCAGGATTCCGGAGCGGGGATTATCCCTTCACAGCGGGCGAACATGCAACCTGCCGCAAAAGAGTCATGCTGGCTTATGTCTGCAGCTTCCATATAACCGTCTTTCAACAGTTGCGAAGCAATGACGCCCGCCCCGTGATACCTGAGACCTCCGGCATGTATATTGGCTGGCGTAAATTCGTGGCCGAGAGAGAACATCGGCATAAGAGGCGTATATCCTGCCGTATCACCGAAATCATAGCGGAATTCGCCTTTGGTCAGTTTCGGACAGGACTCAGGTTCTGCGGCCACGAACCTTGTTTTCCTCTCTCCTGAAAAGACATGCCTCATGAACGGGAAAGAGATTCCTCCGAAGTTCGATCCTCCTCCGAAGCAGGCTATCACCACATCAGGGTATTCTCCTGCCAACTCCATCTGCTTTTCTGCTTCGAGCCCGATTACTGTCTGATGGAGAGTTACATGATTCATGACAGAACCGAGGGTGTATTTGCATCCCGGGGTCATTCTTGCCAGTTCCACGGCCTCGGAAATTGCTGTGCCCAACGACCCTTGGTGATGGGGCGATTTCGTAAGGATATCTTTCCCGGCTCTTGTGGACATGGAAGGAGAAGGGGTCACCTGTGCCCCGAACACCTGCATCATGCTCCGCCGGTATGGTTTCTGTTCGTAGCTGATCCTGACCTGGTACACGGCTGCTTCCAGTCCGAAAAGTCTTGCGGCGTATGAAAGGGCGGTTCCCCACTGGCCGGCACCCGTTTCGGTCGTTACGTTCGTTACTCCTTCCATTTTACAATAATATGCTTGTGCCAGGGCTGAATTCAGCTTGTGAGACCCTACCGGACTTACGCTTTCGTTCTTGAAGTAAATATGGGCAGGAGTATCCAGTTCCTTTTCCATCCCGTAAGCCCTTACAAGCGGAGTGGCCCGGTAATATGCGTATTGTTCAACGACTTCTTCCGGGATGTCGAACCACCTGTGTTCCGTATCGAGTTCCTGTCTGCACGCTTCTTCCGCGAAGATGGGATAAAGGTCTTCTGCTTTTACCGGCTGTCCGGTAGACGGATTCAGCATTGGAAGCGGTTTTACCGGCATGTCTGCCTGGATGTTGTACCATTGTCGGGGGATACGGTCTTCAGTGAGCAGGAATCTTTTCTGTTTCATGATTATTGGTTTTTGTCGGTTTGCGTATATACGAAAACAGGCTGCCGGATTACGGCAGCCTGTCTGTTTCCTGGATGATCCCTCGGATTTAACAGCAAGCTTCAATGCATGAATTTACTGCTACGATAGCGAAGCCGAGGAATATGATGGTTGCAAAAATATATGCAAGTACTTTCAGTCTGCCGAGCCATATCTTGTTGTCCCAACCGATGGTCTGGAATGCGCTCCAGAAACCGTGTGTAAGATGGAACCAGAGAGCTCCGAACCAGATGATGTAGATGACTACGTTAAACCAGTTCCCGAATGTGGCGGTAAGCAGGAGATAAGGATCTTCAGCGTGATTGCCAGTCCATTCCTGCAGCTGCATGTCTGCCCAGAAATGGGTGAGGTGGAATACAAGGATACCCAGAACTATGATACCCAGAACTATCATGTTCTTGGATGCCCATGAATCGGTTCTGGCCTTGCTGGCAACAGCGTAACGGTTATATCCACCGCGTGCTTTCAGGTTGCTGAAAGTAAGGATAAGTGCATAGATGATGTGGATAATGAATCCGAAAGCAAGTACAGGAACCATTACGGTCACTATTGGCAGGGACATGAATTCGCATCCGACTGCAAAAAGCCCGTCCGGAGATCCGAAAGTGCCGTTGATGGAGTCAATCACCGAAAAGAGATTGATAGTCATGTGCAGAAGGAGGAAGATAATGAGGAATAGTCCGCTGATGCTCATAATGAGCTTCTTGCCGATTGAAGATGTGAAAATGTTCGCCATATCTTTTATCTGTAATTTATAATCATTACGCTAAACACCGTGCAAATATATACTCTTTCTTGCAAGTTTCATAATAATTCGATACTTTTGTTTCGATAAAATCATCAGGAATTTATAAGTTTCAGTCTGAATTATCTGACAATGGGACAGTACAGAAGGGTTTTGCTCAAGCTCAGCGGAGAAAGTCTGGGCGGGCCGTCAGGCAGGGGAATCAGCGAAGATGTCCTTTCTGCCTATGCACAGGAAATAGCCGGGGCCGTAAAAGGCGGGCTTCAGGTGTCGATAGTTATCGGTGGAGGAAATATTTTCAGGGGGCTTTCCGGTGTGGGGAAAGGGTTTGACCGTGTAGTAGGCGACCGTATGGGCATGCTTGCGACAGTTATAAATTCCCTCGGCCTGTCTTCTGCGATAAAGTCCGCTGGAGTGGATGCCGAAGTGTTTACTGCCACGCCGATGATGCCGGTAGCCAAGTATTATACGAGAGACGAGGCGGTGGCTGTGATGGAAAGGGGCGGAGTCGCTCTGCTGGCCGGAGGAACCGGAAACCCGTTCTTCACTACGGATTCCGGAGCGGCGCTCCGCGCTCTCGAGATCGGGGCCGACGCCCTGCTGAAAGGGACTCGCGTAGACGGTGTCTATACCGCAGACCCGGAGAAAGACCCGTCGGCAGTCAAGTACGACGAGCTTACCTTCGACAAGGCTATGGAGGATCATCTGAAAGTCATGGACCAGACCGCATTTGCACTGTGCAGGGAAGGCAACATGCCGATCATAGTTTTTGACATGAACTGTCCCGGCAATCTCCTTCGCCTGCTCAACGGAGAGAAAATCGGCACGCTGGTGCATCTGTAGGATTTTCCGGCAAGTGCGATCGTATTTATTGTTATCCGGAGCAAAGCAAAGGATCTGGGGAAATTAAAGCAAACATTAAATTTATACACTATGTTAGATAAAGCCAAAGAAATCCTCGACGGTGCAAAAACCAAGATGGGTGATGCCGTCAGGTTCCTTGAAGAAGACCTGAAGACATATCGTGCAGGAAAAGCCAACCCTTTGGTCTTCAATAATATAATGGTTGATTATTATGGGTCTGAAACGCCGGTGCCACAGGTGGCGTCAGTTACTGTTCCTGATGCAAAGACCATTCTCATCCAGCCATGGGAAAAGAAGATGATCCCGGTTATCGAGAAAGCCATAATGGACGCCAATATCGGTCTGACTCCGCAGAACAACGGCGAGCATATCCGTTGTGCCGTTCCGCCGCTTACAGAGGAACGGAGGAAGGAACTCATAAAGAAGGTCAAGACGGCCGGAGAAAACTCCAAGATAGTTATCAGGAACGCCCGCAGGGATGCCATCGATGCACTAAAGAAAGCCCAGAAGGACGGCCTTCCTGAAGATGTCCAGAAGGATTACGAGCAGAACGTGCAGAAAGAGACTGACGCATATGTGAAAAAGGTCGATGATCTCTGCGCTGCAAAGGAAAAGGATATCCTTACCGTCTGACAGATTTCCTAACACGGCGTTCGGACAGTCGGAGATGGACGCGGATTGATTTCAGGAGCCGGTCGCAACACTTCTGCGGCCGGCTCCTGTTCTGTATGTATTGTGCTGCCGGTGCATTAAATTTTCAGAAATAATGCGGATGCAAAAAAATTTTTTCGTAGCTTTGTTACCATTATGATGGATTTTCGATTTAACGCTTTCGGTTTTTATTATTTCTATTACCCAGTAAGGTGATGGACCGGAAGTCGTGTATAGCATATAAATGAGGTTTTATGGGCTGTCCGGTAAAAACCGGACAGCTTTTTTTCTGCGCGGCAGAACAGGTAATCCGAACCTTTGCATTCGGGATTAAAATATAAACAGACAATAAAATGAACAAACCTAAGAAAATAGCGATTCAAGGTTTTGCCGGATGTTTTCATGAACAGGCGGCGAGACTGTTCTATCTTAATGAGGGCAAAGATAGAAGTGCCGGAGCAGGGGAGGGTGCTGCCGAAGCACTGGAGATAATAGAGTGCAGCACATTCGACGGTCTGTATGATGCCATGGACCGGAAGAAAGCCGACGCTGCGATCATGGCTATCGAGAATACGGTTTCCGGAGGACTGTTGCCGAATTTCGAACTTCTCCGCAAGCACGATGAAAAAATAAAAGGGGAGATTTTCCTGAGGATATGCCAGAACCTTATGGTTCTTCCAGGCCAGAAGATAGAGGATATCCATGAGGTAAGGACGCATTATATGGCCATCAACCAGACCCGGCAGTTTTTCGCCGGATATCCGCACATACGGCTCGTGGAGTCAGAAGATACGGCCAAGAGTGCGGCAGACATAGCTGCCGGGAAGATTTACGGGGTAGGGGCTGTCGCCTCATCTTTGGCCGCGGAGCTTTACGGACTGGAAATCATAGCCCCGGGCATAGAGACCTATAAGCAGAATTTCACCAGGTTCCTTATAATGGATGACGGGATAACGGTCCCGGAAAACGAAATCGACAAGGTCTCGCTTTGCTTTACCCTTCCTCACAAGGCCGGTTCATTGGCGCAGGTGCTTACCATCCTTTCTTTTTATGACATGAATCTGACCAGGATCCAGTCTCTCCCGATTCCAGGACGCGAATGGCAGTATTTCTTCTATGTAGATATTAAATTCGATTCATATAAGCGTTATACCCAGGCACTTTCCGCAGTCCGTCCGCTGATGGAGGACTTGAAGATCCTCGGCGAATACCGCAGTTTCCATCCTTAAACCAAAACTTTGAATCATGATAATACGACCTGCAGTCAGAACAGAAAACATAAACGAATATTATTTTTCTGCCAAACTTAAAGAAATTGACCGCCTGAACGCTGCCAGAGGGGCGGCGGGGCAGGACAGGATCATCAACCTCGGCATCGGAGCCCCTGACGGCATGCCGCCATCTCCTGCCATAGATGCTTTGGTTTCCTCTGCCGCAGAGCCGGGGAACCATGCATACCAGAGTTATATCGGAATCCCCGAGCTTCGCCGGGCTTTTTCCTGTTGGTACAGGCGGTATTATGGCGTAGAGCTCGATCCGGCTTCGGAAATACAGCCTTTGGTCGGGTCCAAGGAAGGGATCCTGCTTCTGTCTCTGGCTTTTCTGAATGAAGGGGACCAGGTCCTGGTCCCTGATCCGGGCTATCCGACATATTCGTCCGCAACGGCTCTGGTCCAGGCTGAACCGCTGAAATATGACCTGGTGGAGGACAAAGGCTGGCAGCCTGATTTCGAAGCGCTCGAAAACATGGATCTTTCCGGAGTGAAGATGATGTGGACCAATTATCCGAATATGCCTACAGGAGCACCTGCAACGGAAGACCTTTACAGGAAACTGGTGGATTTCGGACTCCGGCACGGGATAATGATATGCAATGACAACCCGTATAGCTTTATCCTGACGCCCCGTCCTCTGTCTATACTCGGGGTTCCAGGGGCGAAATCGTGCTGCGTTGAACTGAATTCCCTCAGCAAGGCGCACAACATGTCCGGATGGAGAATAGGAATGGTCGCGGCTGACAAGGAAGTGATATCCCAGGTCCTGAAAGTCAAGAGCCAGATGGATTCAGGGATGTTCAGGCCTTTGCAGCTGGCTGCTGTCAGGGCGCTGGAGCAAGGCCCGGAATGGTTTGAAGCCCTCAATGCGGAATACCGGAGGCGGAAGGTCCTTGCCGGAAGGATATTCGACATCATCGGGGCGGAGTATGATCCGGACAGTATGGGTATGTTCCTCTGGGGAAAGGTAGGCAAGGACAGTCCTTTGGCTGCGGAAAGCCGGCCGTCGGCGCCCGGACCGGGATTCGGCGGACATGACATCGGGCCGGACTCTCGAAAGAAGGCAGAGGACAGCCGTTCGCTCGGAGAAAAGGTATCCGACCGGATTCTGTATGATGCAGGAGTGTTTATAACGCCGGGATTCATTTTCGGAAAAAACGGCAGGGACTATATCCGTATTTCATTGTGCGCCAGACCTGAAATTCTCGAAAGCGCTGCGGATAAAATAAAAGCTGCAAAAGAGAAGTTCCAGGGATAACCATCGAGAATAACATTATGAAACAGTATAAGATAACAGTCATAGGCCTGGGCCTCATAGGAGGCTCGATGGCCGTTGATCTTAAGCGTCGGGGGTTCGCTTCCCGTGTCATGGGGGTCGAAGCGGATCCGGTAAATGCCGCGGCGGCTCTGAAGATAGGGCTGGTCGATCAGGCAGTTTCCTATGATAGATGTCTGGAAGATACGGATCTGGTCATCCTTGCGGTGCCGGTAGGGGAAGCTGTGAGGATGCTTCCGGAAATACTTGACCGGATCGGCTCCGAAAAGCAGGATTCCGGTATGAAACGGCACATGACAGTCATAGATGTATGTTCCACCAAATCCGCTTTGGTCAGATCTGTGGAAAACCATCCGTGCAGAGACAGATATGTTTCCACGCATCCTATGGCAGGTACCGAGTATTCAGGGCCATGGGCGGCGATGTCCGGCATGTTTGACGGGAAGGCCTGCGTGATCTGTGACGGGGAAAAGTCCGGAAAGGATGCGCTCGAAACAGTGGAAAACCTATATGATGTATTGAACATGAGGACAATACGGATGAATGCCATAAACCATGACATGCACGCGGCGTATGTTTCCCATATATCGCACGTAACTTCATTCGCCCTGGCTTTGACCGTACTGAAGAAGGAGCGGAGCGACAGACACATTTTCGACCTTGCTTCGGGTGGCTTTTCTTCTACTGTCAGACTTGCCAAGAGCAATGCTGACATGTGGGTGCCTATCCTTACCCAGAACAGGGACAACATTCTGGATGTCATCGATACCTACATGGATGAGATGAAAGCTTTCAGAGATGCTATCGCTTCAGGGGACGGGGACGGAATCCGTGGACTTATCGGAGAAGCAAACAGGATAAAAAGGATTATCAAATAAAAATTGACATGATATGGAAAGAAAATTAGAGATTGTACCGGTGGGCAAATGGGGAATTTTCCCGGAAGGGCAACCTTTGGTGATAGCCGGTCCTTGCAGTGCTGAATCAGAGATTCAGGTAATGGAAACTGCCAGGAGAATTAAAACATTGGGAGTTAATGTATTCCGCGCCGGAATATGGAAGCCGCGTACGCATCCGGGAACTTTTGAAGGTGTCGGTACTCCCGGACTTAAATGGATGCAGAGGGTAAAGAACGAGCTCGGAATGAAGATAAGTACCGAGGTTGCGAGCGAACGTCATGTGTTCGACTGTCTGAAATACGGGGTGGATATGGTATGGCTCGGAGCCAGGACTACGGCCAATCCGTTTTTGGTTCAGGAGATAGCCGATGCATTGAAGGACGTGGATATTCCGGTGCTGGTGAAAAACCCTGTCAGCCCTGACCTTGATCTGTGGATAGGAGCTCTTGAACGTCTTAATAGCGCGGGTATCAAAAAGATAGGGGTAATCCACCGGGGATTTTCCACTTCTGACAGGATTCCGTACAGGAATTCTCCTCAATGGCAGATTGCCATAGAACTGAGAAGCCGGTATCCGCAGCTTCCGTTTTTCTGCGACCCGAGTCACATGGCAGGCTGTACGGAGTACATCGAAGAAATATCGCAGAGGTCCCTTGATCTGGGACTTGACGGGCTGATGATAGAAACGCATTGCGATCCGTCATGCGCCTTGAGCGATGCCAGGCAGCAGCTTACTCCAGAGCAGTTGGGCGATCTGCTGGGCAGGCTGGTTGTCCGCAATCAGGATTCGGACAATGTCGAGTACAAGGAAAACATAGATCAGCTGAGGGCTCAGATCGATGTCATAGATGACAATATTCTCTATATCCTGGGTTCGAGGATGAAAATCAGCCGTAAGATAGGCGAATATAAAAAGAAGAACAATATCGCTATTCTCCAGACTTCCCGCTGGGATTCAATTCTTGAGAAGGTGACGGCAAAAGGCGCCGAGTACGGACTGTCCGAGAAATTCGTCACGACTCTTTTCAATGCTGTCCATGAGGCTTCCGTACAGGAACAGAACGCTATCCTCGGAGCTTCCGGTCAAGAAGGGAAGTGAATACGGTTTTTTCTTCATCTGAAAGAAAATCTACCGTAATGGGTACCCGGAACATCTTCTGTCGGAGAGTTTCGGGTATTTTCTTGCAGTCCAGAAAGCGCTGGCTGTCTTTTTCGGTAGTGATCAGAGCGGCTGTCGGATGGGCACGGGACAGTCTGCCGATCTTTTTTATATCGGCATCGGTAAAAGAGTGATGATCCGGGAAGGATAGCTTTCCGATGATTTTATACGTATCGCTCAGATACATTGCCAGAGGCCTGTCATTGGCGATTCCGGTTACGAGTATCGCCTGTTTGGCATATGAATATCTGTGTTCCCCTTCCGGAAATATGGTTTCGATGCCGCAGTATTTTATTTTGGTGAAAAAGATACCGATATGTTTTCCCTTACGGGTCTCCGCCTTGCATGTCTGAGGGTTGAAGCCTTTAAGATGAAGTTTTTCCGATACGTATTCCGCTTTGTCTGAGTCGTCAAGATATGCCGGGGATTTGGTGATGATGATGATATCCGCTTTCAGGGCCCTTTCCGGCAGGTCCCTCAGTCTGCCCAGGGGCATGAGACGGTCATTGAATACGGGACGGCTGTAGTCCATAAGCACTATCGATACGGTAGGTATGAGAGGACGGTACTGGAGAGCGTCGTCGAGAATTATGAGGTCTTGGGCCGCAAGATCTTTGTCGAGACATTTCCTGGCTTTTTTGGAAGATTTCAGCTTTTCCGGGTCGGCAAGGAAGCTGCAGCCTTGCATGCGGTTTTTGTCTACCGCTACGACTGTCCGGTGAAATTTGCGTTTTATCTGTAACGGTTCGTCTCCGAAAGCGCTGGCAGGCCCTTCTGCGGTAACCTGCTGGAATCCTTTCGTCTTTCTTTTGTATCCGCGTGAAAGGACGGCGATATTCTTTCCGGCCCATTGCGGGTCGGAGGCCAGAAGGCGCAGCAGCATCTCCGTATGCGGGGTCTTGCCTGTTCCGCCTACGGTGACATTTCCTATCGAAATGGTCGGGACAGGGGCTTTCCTGCTTTTCCTGATACCCTTGTCATACAGGAAATGCCTGAATTTCAGCGCCATGTAGTACGGTGCAAGTAATATGTTGTCTATCATCTAATCTTTGTTTTTCAATTTTTTTATCTCTTTATCAAAATCACTTTCATATGACAACATTTCGCGTTTACGGTAGATTTCAAATTCTTTTTCAGCTTTTTCAATGGCCTGTTTATGCGAAATGTTTCCTTTGCCGGTCAAAACTTTCCGTTTACTGGCAATAATCTGACTGTCAAGAGCCTTGATCCAGTCTTTCATTGTCATGGGATTCATTTCCAGTGCCTGGAGTTCTGCAAAATCCAGAAATCCTGAAACCAGAAGATTCAAGCGCTGCAGTTCAATCTCAGATAAATAATTCTTGGCGATTTTTACATCGTCCTTAGTTACATAATTGCCTTTAAAATTGGTCATTCCTACAAAAGGTTTTCCGTTATCTACACGATGGTAGATTATTTCTGCGGCGGTATTTTCATGGACGGCATAATGTAACTTGTTTTGTACAGTGGCAAAGAAAGTTTTGGTTATCTCACTGCGCGGGTCATAATCCGTTGACGTGGCATAAATATCCGTAACCTGCTGATAGAAATTACGCTCACTACTACGGATATCCCTGATTCGCTGCAACAACTCACGGAAATAACGGTTGCCTCCTTGCTTTAACCGTTCGTCATCCAGTGCAAACCCTTTCTGGATATACTCATGCAGCCGTTGTGTCGCCCATCTGCGGAAACGGGTTGCGACCTGAGACTGGATACGATACCCCAAAGCTATAATCATATCAAGATTATAATGGTCTATGTTACGTTTTACCTGACGATTGCCTTCCTGTCGAACTGACAAGAATTTCTTGTTAGTTGCTTCTATGTTGAGTTCGCCATCTTTGTAGATATTGTCCACATGTCGGCTGATATTCTGCTGGGTAGTACAATATATTTCCGCCAGTTGATTCTGTGTCAGCCACAAATCCTCATCTGCAAACCGCACCGATACGCTGGTTATCTCGTCATCGTCCTGATAGATTATTATTTTGTTTTCGTTATTCATGATTCTATCATCTCTTCGGATTTTGGTCACAAATATACGCAGAAGCCGAGCGCAATGCAAGCTTGTTTGCATTGCCGAGGCGCAACAGTATAAATGGCGCGCAAGCGACAAATATACGCAGAAGCCGAGCGCAATGGAAATAAATTCCTTCAATTTTCATTACCGGCATTCCCGATTTGCCGGAGGTGGACATTCGGGTATCTGACCGGACTACTGTCCGTAAATGGATGTTGCGGCAGGAGCCTCGGTATCGCCCCAGCGGTCTGCTATGTAGTCGAGGGTGGTGTAGAGTTCCTGAGGATCGTTGAGGGTGACGAGCTTCAATCTGGTTTCCTTGAAATCCGGCAGACCCTTGAAATAGCACGAGAGATGACGGCGCATCTCCAGAATGCCTACGCGGTCTCCTTTGAATTCCAGAGACTTGGCCAGGTGCCGCTTGGCCAGCTCCACTCTGTCGCATACGCTCATCTGCGGGAGAAGCTCTCCGGTCTGCAGGTAATGCCTGATTTCCTTGAATATCCACGGGTGCCCGTAAGTCGCACGCCCAATCATGATTCCGTCCACTCCATAACGGTCAAATGCTTCTGCCGCCTTCTGCGGGGAATTTATGTCACCGTTGCCGATTATCGGGATGTGCATTCGCGGATTCTCTTTTACTTTCCCTATGAGTGTCCAGTCGGCTTCCCCGGTATACATCTGGCAGCGGGTGCGCCCGTGTATTGTGAGGGCCTGGATCCCGGTGTCCTGGAGACGTTCGGCCAGCTCGACGATTATTTTCGAGTTCTCGTCCCATCCCAGGCGGGTCTTGACTGTAACGGGAAGTTTCACGGCATTGACCACCATCCGTGTGATTTCCACCATCTTGTCCGGTTCGCGCATCATTCCGGAGCCTGCTCCGCGGCGGGCTATCTTGCTGACCGGACAGCCGAAATTTATGTCGATGAGGTCGGCTCCGTGTCCGCCGGCGATCTCTGCGGCATTTTCAGCCATTCTGGCGGCATCGACCATCGCTTCAGGGATATTGCCATAGATCTGAATGCCTATGGGAGCTTCATAGTCATATGTGACCAGTTTTGCCAGAGACTTCTTCGCATCGCGGATCAGTCCGTCGGAAGAAATGAATTCAGTATACATCATGTCGGCCCCGAACTCCTTGCACACGAAACGGAAAGATGCATCGGTCACATCCTCCATCGGAGCCAGAAACAGCGGCTTTTCCCCCAAGTCTATGTTCCCTATTTTCATCAGGCAGATAAAATTTTGCGACAAAAATACGGCTAATTTCATGATTTCGAAATAATCTTTATCTTTGTGCAGTTTTAACGGAGAAAAGGTATGGCAAGGAATATTTCGACCATAGGTGTACTGACATCCGGGGGCGATGCGCCTGGAATGAATGCTGCTATCAGGGCTGTGACAAGGGCCTCTATTTTCAACGGCTGGAAAGTCATGGGCATTTATAGAGGTTATGAAGGACTGATAAATGATGAGATACAAGAGATGACATCCCAGAGTGTCAGCAGTACTATCCAGAGGGGAGGTACCATTCTCAAGACTGCAAGATCGCAGGATTTCATGACGCCTGAAGGCCGGCAGAAAGCTTATGACAATATGGTCAAGCACAGTATCGATGCCCTGATCGTCATAGGAGGAAACGGCTCTCTTGCCGGTGCGCAGGTATTCGCCCAGGAATTCGATGTCCCGTGCATAGGATTGCCTGGAACGATAGACAATGACCTTTACGGAACGGATTCCACCATAGGATATGATACGGCGCTCAATACCATAATGGAATGCGTGGACAAGATCCGCGACACCGCAACTTCCCACAACCGCATATTCTTTATCGAAGTGATGGGCCGCGATGCGGGTTTCCTTGCACAGAACAGCGCCATTGCCGCCGGGGCCGAGGCCGCCATCATACCGGAGGACAATACTGACATAGACCAGCTTGAGCAGTTCATCAGCAGAGGGTTCCGCAAGAGCAAGAACAGCAGTATCGTAATCGTTGCAGAAAAAGACGGGGGCGCAATGCATTATGCCGAACGCGTCCGCAAAGAGTATCCGCAGTATGATGTCCGTGTCTCTATTCTCGGACATTTGCAGAGAGGAGGATCTCCGAGTGCATTCGACCGTATCCTTGCAAGCCGGCTGGGAACAGCCAGCATAGAGGCCCTGAAGGAAGGCCAGCGGAATGTAATGGTAGGAATTTCGAACGATGAAATCGTATATGTGCCTTTCAGCAGAGCCATCAAGAAGAACAAGCCTATCGACAAGGAACTTATCAATGTCCTGAATGTGCTGTCTATTTGACGGTGCCGTAAAGGATATTCTGTCTGTAAGCCTGATTAATTCTGTTTCTGCATGAGAAATATCCTGTTTTCATTAGTCTTGATAATTGCTGCTTTCCCGGCAATCTGCCATGCAGAGATAGAAAGTGACTATTTTTCTTCTCAGGTAGATTATCAGTCGGGACTGTCCCATAGTGCAGTACTGTCTATTTTCCAGGATAGCGATGGCCTCATGTGGTTCGGAACCTACGACGGCGTAAACTGTTATGACGGCAGTGACATGACAGTCTACAAATCCGATTTTTCGGAAAAGACCACGCTGAGCAATAATGTCATACATCATATCATCCAGGCTCCCGGAAACTGCCTGTGGGTAAATACCCATTTAGGACTTGATCTCTTTTCGAGGGATTCGTCGAAGGTAGTTTCAGTATATAACTTTTATGGAGACTATTCGATCGTTTCGGATACTTCGGGAGACACATGGGTGACTTCCAGGGATACATTGTGGTATTACAATACCTCATGCCGTGATTTCTTCCCTCTGGATGTCCCTTTCCACGGCGGGAACGATGTCGGAGCGCGCTCGTTTGTCAATGAATCCGGAGAACTGTGGCATTTCCCCGAAAACTCGGGAAAAGTGAATGTCTATACTGTATCTTCCTTCCATTCCGATCCTGCATCCGTAGAAGGGGACATGTTCCAGTACGACTTCCATTCCCTTCCGGTTTCCAGAATCTTCTACCAGAGCGGCATCATATGTTTTATCGACAGCCAGAAGAACCTGTATGTCTACGATGTTCAGAAAAGATCGAAGATTTTCATCAGGGATCTCGGTCCCCTGCTGGAAGAATACGGGGAGGTGAGCGGAATAGTACCGTTTTATGACGATATTGTCATCGGCTTCAAGACAAGCGGTCTTGTCCGTCTGAAGAATTCCGACAGCTCATCTGTAGAGGAAGTAGACAGGAATCTGAGAATATACGGATTGTATAAGGACAGCAGGCAGGGCATATTGTGGGTTGCAACAGACGGAGACGGTGCCGTATATTATGCGCGGAAGGACGATATAGCGAAAAATCTGATGCTCCAGGACCTGTCCGCCAATCTCAGCCGGCAGGTACGTTCGATAATGACGGACGCGGACGGGAATCTCTGGTTCGGCACAAAAGGCGACGGGCTGGTAAAGGTACCGTCTGCCGGTCCGGTTTTCGGGGGGGGCAGAGACGAAACTTTATATTCAGGTGCGTCGGTATATTTCCCTTATAGGAAATATCCGGTTTCGGAGTATGCCAGAAGCAGCGAGGAGTTCCAGGTGTATGCCATGTGCGAAAGCAGGTATCATGACGGATTCTGGATCGGATCGGGAGTAGACGGGCTTTGCTGGTACTCGAAAAAGGATGACCGGCTGTATAATGTCAGGAGTATCCAGAGTCCTACCGTCTCTGAAATCCATGCCTTGTATGAAGAAAGCGACAGCGTTCTGTATGCCGCATCGGCCATAGACGGATTCCACAGGTTCAAAATCCGCCGGGACGGATCTTCATTCATTATATTCAAGGACAGGAAATACACTTTCTACGACAAAGGATATGATATAAACATGTTTTATCCTATGATCAGCGACGGAGATTCCCTTCTGTGGCTGGGCAGCAGGGGGAACGGTCTTGTCAAATTCAACAAGAAGGAAAACGAATACTATGTCTTTTCCCTGAAAGACATGACGGGAAAATCGGTTAATGACATTCTTAGCCTTTGTCTGTCGGAAAATTCAAGAAAGCTGTATGTAGGGACTACCTCGGGATTGGTGACCGTCAGTCTGGACAGTACCGGTACCGTTTCCGGGGCCTGTTATACGGGAAGGGAGCACGGGCTGCTGAATGATATGATCCACGGGATACTTGAAGACAAGGACGGTTTTCTGTGGCTTTCGACCAACCGCGGCCTGATAAAATACAATCCGTGGAACAGCTCTTCCCATACATACTATTATAGCGGAGGCGTGGAAGTCGGGGAATTCAGCGATGATGCATATTTCCAGTCCGACAGGACAGGGGACATGTATTTCGGAGGCATAGACGGTCTGCTGCGCATAGACAGGAAGGACAGCCGCAACCCGGCTCCTCTTCCGGATATTGTGCTCCGCAGTATAGAAACGGTGTCCGGCAAGCTGGGCATAGCTGAAATGTCGGTCGAGAAGAACGGGGTCCGGACCGTTGCCCTGAAAGGCCCCAAGGCCACATTCTCCGTTTCTTATGCCGTTCCGGACTACCTGACAGGAAATGATATCGAGTATTCATATAAACTTGACGGATACCGCTCAGACTGGTCTGTTTTCAGCAATAGCAACAAGGCGACCTTCATAAATGTTCCGGCAGGAGACTATATCTTCAGGGTCAGATACAAGAAAGACGTATTCGATACAGAATACAAGAATCTGTCGATCCCTGTATCGATATTGTATCCATGGTATTTTTCTCCCGGCATGAGGATACTGTATGTCTTACTTTTCGTCCTCAGCATAGTGGCCATAGGAATATATGTGTATAAATACGGTCCGGAAGTCCCCGGGCCAGCCGCCCGTCCGGCCGCAAATCCCGCCTCGCCAGGAATGACAGGGTTTCTGTCCATGATTTACAGGAACATAATGCTGCTGCGTTCAGAGAATGTTTCACTCAAGGACAGGACAAAGGCTGTAGACGGTATCCGTTCGGCGGTTCTCGGATATGAATATCAGGGAATATTGACTGCAGGCAGTGTTTCAGGAGACTGTCTTTCCGGACCATATGCGGCAGTGGAAAACACAGAGATTTCAGCCCTTCTGAAAAATATACTGGCCGAGACCGGCAAAGCCAACCAGGACATTGTTCCTGGCATATTCGGGAATATCGTCTTTCCGGTTTACAGGAATGCGTTTTCCATATTGTTCTACTACTGTTTCTCATATTTCAGGCAGAGGCGCGCCGATGCAAAGGTAATGGTAGCGTATGCGGATAACTCCAGTGATATGAAAGTGACTCTGGCGGCTGCCGATTCGTCTGCGGCCGACCTGTTCGGGATCCTGACCGGAACAGCTGAAGTTTCTTGCGCTTCCTGGGATGATGACGCTTTTGTCGGAAGCCTTGTTCTGGAAACGGCCCGGCAGGTGGTCAGACAGCTCGGCATAGAATCCGGAATCATTGAAAGTACAGGGGCAGGATCATGCTTTGAAATGATTTTTCATCCGGCGGAAAAGGCGGCGGGCCATGGCACGGAAACACACGATTCCGTTCTTGTCATGTCCGGCTCCATGCATATCGCATGGATTATAGAGGACATGCTCGGGAAGAGTTTCTCCGTAAGGACGGTCAGAAGTATGGAAGAAGCCCTTGAAGCACTCCGGAGCGTACATTTTTCGGTTATCCTTACCGACATGGATATGTTCAATGGCAGGGAGACCGATTTTCTTCAGCAGATACATGCCCACAAGCCGGCTCTTTCCGGTATGAAATTCATTCCGATGTTTTCATGGCGGACTCCGGTGTCCGTCTGCAGGGAACTTCTCAAGATATCCGATTCATATGTTATGCTGCCGTATGATGTGGTATTGCTGAAAGATGTCGTAAACAGGACCATATACGGAAAAAGGTCCATGGTCCCTTTGCATCTTGACGAGCTCGGATCGATGGATGTCGAGCTTAACTGCGAGACCAATGAGGATACCATATTCGCCCAAAAAGTGCTGAATGTCATAGATTCCGAGCTTGAGCGCGGGGATCTCGGCTGTCCGTTGATCGCAGACCGTATGGCCATGAGCAAGAGCCAGCTTTTCAGACGCTTCAAAAAAGTATTCAATATCGCACCCGAAACATTCATCAAAAACTACAGAATAGAAAAGGCGTCCCGGCTTCTGAAACAGGGCGGCCTTTCCATTCAGGAGGCAATGGCCGATGTGGGAATCTCCAGCAGATCCTACTTTAACCGTGAATTTGCCGCCAAATTCGGAGTCCCTCCGAAGGAGTATATGGAAAACAGCTTGCACTGATTTAACACATAGTGTGCATAATTTTCTTTATTTCAGCTATTTATCTGCTTGCACCAATTTGACGCGCCTTGCCTTGATTTGACATGGGTAAAAAGGTCTGTGAGAGGAAAGAAATTTGACTACAATTTGCGAGATTCGCTTGAAATGTATTAGGATTTTTTTTCCAAATCAACATTCATATTTAACCCAAACAAATTAAGTGCCATGAAATTTTTTTCACTAAAACTAACCTTTAGCTCTTTATGGCTATTGGTTTTTCTGCTGGCGCCGGTGATGACCCTCTCGGCTCAGGAAAGGACGGTGACAGGCCGTATTTCCGATGAGAAGGGAGAGTTGCTGATTGGTATAGCAGTGCAAGAAAAAGGTACTTCCAACGGTGTCGTGACAAACGACCTCGGAGAGTACACCTTGAATCTTACTACAGAGAACCCGGTGCTTGTCGTATCGAGTCTCGGCTATGTTACGCAGGAGATTCCTGTAAACAACAGGAGACTGATCGACGTGAACCTTGCCGAAGATGTCTCTGAACTTGATGAGATCGTGGTTGTCGGTTACGGTACCCAGAGGAAGATTTCGGTGGTGGGTTCACAGTCTACAATGAAGACTGATGAGATAAAGATGCCTACCGCAAACCTTTCTTCCGCCATCCAGGGCCGTCTTGCCGGAGTCGTTGCCGTGCAGAGATCGGGTGAGCCGGGACACGACGGTTCGGATATCTGGATCCGTGGTATCTCTACATTCACAGGCCAGAGTTCAAGCCCTCTTGTGCTTGTGGATGGTGTTGAACGTGATTTCAACAATATCGATCCTGAAGACATCGAGTCGTTCACTGTCCTGAAGGACGCATCGGCAACTGCAGTATATGGTGTGCGCGGTGCAAACGGTGTCATCATTATCAAGACCAAGCCAGGAAAGGTGGGCAAGCCTCAGTTCAGCGTGGACTACTATGAAAGTCTCGTGACCATGACCAGACGTCCTGAACTTGCAGATGCATATACGTATATGGATGCTGCGAATGAGGCTTATATGGATACCAACGGAAGCCTGCTCTATACTCCGCAGTACATAGAGGCAACAAAAAAGGCAAACGGCCTGCTTCCTAACGACAATCCGAAGATGTACAACAAGTACCTCTATCCTGCCGTCAACTGGATGGATGAGATCTTCAACAAGTTCGGACGCAACCGCCGTGTGAACATGAGCGTACGCGGAGGTGTGCCTAACGCTACATACTATGTGTCTTTGACATATTACAACGAGCGCGGTCTTACCCGTACGGCCGAGATGGAAAACTACGACGCAAACATGCGTTACGACAGGTATAACTATACGGCCAACCTGAATCTCCGTCCGACCGAGACAACCACTATCGATCTCGGATTCAGCGGATATCTTTCTTCAGGAAACTATCCTCAGGAGTCTACCTCTTCACTGTTCTCGTCTTCAATGGCCATTAACCCTGTATATCTGCCTCTGATGATGCCGGACGGTTCGATTCCTGGAATCAGTACGAACGGCGACCTTCGTAACCCGTATGCCGATCTGACCCGCAGGGGATATACCAACGAAATAAGCAACCAGCTCAATTCCAATATCCGAGTGACCCAGGATCTCGGATTCTGGAACTGGAGTGAAGGTCTCAGTGCCAACGCCCTTCTCGCATTCGACGTTACCAATACGCGTAACATGTACTACACAAAACGTGAAAGTACATATTACTTCGATACTGCAGCCAAGGATTCGGCTACAGGTCTTTGGACTGAAGACGTATTCAATGAAGACGGAAGCTGGAGAATCAACCGTACATACCAGGGTAGCGATGAACTGGGCTTCAGCAAGACCCAGTACAGTGAAAGAAGCACTTACTTCGAGGCTTCGCTCAACTATAACAGGACTTTCGGAAAACACAACGTTACCGCCATGTTCCTGTATAACCAGAAAGTCTACACAGACAGGGATCCTGGCGACATCGTAGCGTCCCTTCCTTACAAACAGCAGGGTATCGCAGCCAGAGCCACATATTCTTATGATGACCGTTATCTGGTCGAACTGAATGCAGGTTACAACGGATCCGAGAACTTCGCTCCTGAGAAAAGGTTCGGATTCTTCCCTGCAGCAGGTCTCGGATGGGTGATTTCGCAGGAGAAATTCTGGGGCAACGGCAAGTTCAGCGATATTTTCTCATTCCTGAAAGTCCGCTATACTGCAGGTCTCGTGGGTGCAGACTCAGTGACAGGACGCCGTTTCATGTATCTTGACCAGATGGCTTCCCAGACAGGCTACAGGTTCGGTACTGCCGGCCAGTCTTACGGCGGTTGGGGATTCTCCAAATACGGAACTGACGTAACATGGTCTACATCATTCAAGCAGAACCTCGGTATCGACCTCAAGTTCCTGAAAGACAACCTTTCGGTAACAGTCGAGTTCTTCAAGGAACACCGTACGGGCATCTTCCTCCAGAGAGCGACTATTCCTGACTATGCAGGATTCATCGAGATGCCGTATGCTAACCTCGGTGTCGTAGACAACAAGGGTATCGATGCCAACTTCGAATACAACCAGAGGCTCGGACGCAAATCGTTCCTCACCCTCCGCGGTAACCTTACCTGGAATGAAGACACCATCATTGAAAACGATGATCCTCCACAGCCGTATTCATGGCTTGAAAAGAGAGGAACCAATGTAAACGGCCGTTGGGGCTGGATTGCAGAAGGACTCTTTACAAGCGAAGACGAAATCAAGAACCATGCAAAGCAGTTCGGTGAGTCTTATCCTGGCGAAATGTCTAAAGTCGGAGATATCAAATACAAGGACCTTAATGGCGACGGAGTCATCGATGACTACGACAAATGTCTTATCGGACAGGGTGACGTCCCTAAGCTTTATTACGGTTTCGGCGCTGACCTCCAGGTAGGATGCGTATCTGTAGGAATCCTCTTCTCCGGAAATGCATTCGCAGACAGGTGTCTTAGCGGAAATGCCATAAATCCGTTCTCAGACCAGTCAGGAACATCCAACCTGTATGCGAATATTACAGACCGCTGGTCGGCTGATGATCCTACGAACCAGGATGTATTCTATCCGAGACTTCATTACGGATCCACAGCCAACACCAACAACACCAAGACAAGCACATGGTGGCAGAAGGATGTCAGCTTCCTGAGGCTCAAACAGTTCTCCATATCATATAACTTCCCTGCAAGACTTCTTGAAAAGACATTCCTGAAAGAGGCAAGCGTATATATGATGGGAACCAACCTGCTTACATTCTCTAAATTCAAACTCTGGGATCCGGAGCTGAACACCAACAATGGAACATCATACCCGAATACTATGACGGTTGCATTGGGACTCAGTGTTAAATTCTGATACAGGACAATTACAGAACCATTTTAACGAAAGAAACAATAATGAAAAGAGTATTTACAATAGGTGTCTCTGCCGCATTGGTGATACTTGGACTTTCTTCCTGCAACGATTTCTTCGGTACTATCCCGGGAGAGAACTATGACCTGGAGAGTACATTTACGAACAGGAGCAAGACCGAACAGTATCTGAACAATGTCTACAGCTACGTTCCGGAAGAGACAAATGAAAGAAATCCGTTCTCTCAGGGAAGTATGGCCGGTCCTTGGACAGCCGGTTCCCTCGAGGCAGACATTACATGGAGCGGGAACCCTGCTACCGACTGGGCTCTCGGAACGGTATATCCGTCTTCCCAGATGGCCAGCTTCTATTGGAAGGAGTACTATAAGGGTATTTCAAAGGCAAGTACATTCATCGCAAACGTCGACAGGTGTCTCGATGCCAGCGAAAGCGACAGAAGACTGTGGAAGGCCCAGGCAAGGGCTCTCAGGGCTCTGTATTACTTCTATCTGTTCCGTTCATACGGTCCGCTTGTCCTGCTCGGAGAAGATGCTGTGGCAGTAGACACTCCTATAGACGAGCTTATGATGGAAAGAAGCCCTGTAGATGCATGCGTCAAATTCATAGTTGACGAGTTCGACGCGGCTGCCGAGATTCTTCCTGCAAAATATGAAAGTTCCAATGTCGGAAGGATCGATAGGGGTACTTGCAAGGCTTTCAAGGCAAAGGTTCTTCTGTATGCGGCATCTCCTCTGTTCAACTGCAATGAGATGTATGCCGATGTCAGGAACAATGACGGTACCCAGCTCTTCCCTCAGGACAAGAGCCAGGAGCAGCAGAAATGGCAGGACGCAAAGACTGCCTATGAAGAATTCTTCCAGGAATTCGTTCCGAGCTATTATGACCTCCACATTGTAGAATCTTCGACGGGCGGCATCGACCATTACGAGTCTTATCGTCAGACAGCAGCTCTTGCGGATGATAACATTAAGGAACACATCTTCGTAAGGCTTGCATGGAGCGATATGTTCTCATATCAGGTGACTCCGTACCATAATAATTGCCAGGACGGAAGCATGAGGGGCGGTCTCGGATTCGGTACTACCCAGGAAATCGTGGATATGTATTATACAGACAAGGGTCTGCGTATTGTCGACGATCCCGATTATGCCCAGTATGAGTACACCGGTATCCCTTCATCCGAATATTACGGATGGCCGGAAGACTACAAGGATCCGTTCGAGCCGGAAAGGACTTATTTCAAGCAGAATACCAACAAGACTCTGAAACAGTGGGCACACCGCGAACCTCGTTTCTACTGCTGCGTTACATTCAACGGTTCTACATGGCTTAAGACGGATACTTCTGACGGAGAAGTCACTACCGAGCTCAACAATACCGGCAACTCAGGTTTTGCTGCCGCTAACTGGGATGCTCCATACACCGGCTACGGTGACAGGAGGATGGCTCCTAAAGGCGGACGTAATACTTCAGGACACAGGGTCGTACTGCTTCGTCTCGGCGACATGTATCTCGGCTATGCCGAATGCTGCAGCGCATTGGGCGACTACGATACTGCTATCGAGTATGTAAACAAGATCCGCAACCGTGCAGGCGTGCCTGAGTACGGAGAAGGCGTTGACGGTAACGGCTTTGAACGTATTGCCCTTAGCGATATCGGCCTTTCCGAGAATACTGCTGACGTAAACAAGATCGTTCACCGTGAAAGGCTTATCGAACTTTCATTCGAGTGGAACCGTTTCTTCGATGTCCGCAGATGGAAAGTCGCAGGAATGAGCGTAGGCGATGACTGGTACTATCCTTCTTACCATCAGGGCGGAGAAGGCGGAGATATCCATGGTATGACTTATACCGCCGATCCTCCTGAGTTCTTCGAGAAGAGAGTGGTAGAAACCAGAGCTTTCGATAACAGACATTATTTCTTCCCTATTCCTGACGCAGAGATCAGGCGTAACCCTAAGATGGTCCAGAACTACGGCTGGTCTACAGGAGAAACTGAAGAGTAATATACAATAGTTTTCTATGAAAAGGACAGGCAAGATATTGTTTTCGGCTGCTATGCTGCTGTGCGGGGCTATAGCCTCCGCGCAGCAGGCGCAGCCTGTCGATTATGTCAACCCGCTGATGGGAACTGACTCAAAGGTTTCATTCTCCAATGGAAACACCACACCGGTGATTTCCCTCCCCTGGGGCATGAACAGCTGGATTCCGCAGACAGGCAAGATGGGTGACGGCTGGTCGTACACTTATGATGCGGACAAGATCCGCGGTTTCAAGCAGACTCATCGTCCGAGCCCGTGGATCAATGATTACGGACAGTTCTCTCTGATGCCGGTTACAGGCAGGCTGAAGATAGATGAAGAGCGCAGGGCATCTTGGTTTACGCACAAGGCAGAGGACGCCAGACCATACTATTATAGCGTATATTTGTCGGAATATGACATGACCACCGAGATAACACCTACTGAAAGGTGTGCCTATTTCCGCTTTTCTTTTCCGAAAACAGATGAGGCTTATGTGATAGTGGATGCCTATGACCGCGGTTCATATATAAAGGTTCTCCCCGACCAGAACCGTATCATAGGGTATACCACCAAGAACAGTGGTGGAGTTCCGAAAAACTTCAAGAACTGGTTTATCATCGAATTCGACCGTCCGTTTGAATTCCGGAAGACATGGGCTGACTATCATGAGGTGGAAGAGCATCTTGAGCTCGAATCAGATCATGTAGGTGCCGTCGTAGGCTTTAAGACAAGCCGCCGCGGAGAGCAGATCCATGCAAAAGTGGCTTCTTCATTCATCAGTCTTGAACAGGCAGAGCAGAACCTGAAGGAGATCGGAGACAAGACTTTTGATCAGATCAAGGAGGAAGGCAAAGCTGTCTGGAATGATGTCCTGGGACGCATCTATGTTGAAGACGACGATGTTGACCGGCTGAAAACCTTCTATTCCTGCCTTTACCGCTCTGTCCTTTTTCCTAGAAACTTCTCTGAGATCAATGCAGACGGCCAGGTCGTACACTACAGCCCGTACAATGGAGAAGTCCTCCCTGGCTACATGTTTACCGATACCGGTTTCTGGGATACTTTCCGCAGTCTGTTCCCGTTGGTAAACCTCGTTTACCCTTCTATGGGAGAAAAGATGCAGGAAGGTCTTCTGAATGCCTATCTTGAAAGCGGGTTCTTCCCTGAATGGGCGAGTCCGGGGCATCGCGGCTGCATGATCGGCAACAATTCCGCATCGGTCGTTGCGGATGCCTATTTGAAAGGCATTACGAAAGCCGATGCCCAGAAGATGTATGAAGGTCTTCTTAAGGGAGCAAACAGCGTGCATCCTTACATCGCCTCTACGGGAAGGTACGGTTATCAGTACTACAACAAGCTCGGATATGTCCCTTACAATGTAGGAATCAACGAGAATGTGGCGCGTACCCTCGAGTATGCATACGATGACTGGTGCATATACAGGATGGGACAGAAACTCGGAAGACCGGAAGAGGAGATCGAAATCTACAAACTCCGTTCACAGAACTACAGGAACGTTTTCGATCCTGAGACGAAGCTCATGCGCGGAAAGAATGAAGACGGTACTTTCCAGTCTCCGTTCAATCCTTTCAAATGGGGCGATGCGTTTACAGAAGGGAACAGCTGGCATTACACATGGTCCGTGTTCCATGATGTCCAGGGTCTTATCGACCTGATGGGAGGAAAAGAGGAATTCGTGCACCAGCTTGACACGATCTTCGCCCTGCCTCCGGTATTCGATGACAGCTATTACGGCGGAGTAATCCACGAAATCCGTGAAATGGAGGTTATGAACATGGGTAACTACGCCCATGGCAACCAGCCTATCCAGCATATGATCTACCTGTATGACTATGCGGGCGAGCCTTGGAAGGCACAGTACTGGCTCAGGGAGGTGATGACCCGCTTCTACAAGCCTACTCCTGACGGATATTGCGGTGATGAGGATAACGGCCAGACATCGGCATGGTATGTGTTTACCGCCCTGGGCTTCTATCCTGTCTGCCCTGGAAGCGACGAGTATGCGCTCGGCGCTCCGTATTTCCGCAAGGCTGTAATAACTCTTGAAAACGGCAAGAAGATAGATATCTCGGCTCCGGACAACAGCGATGATAACCGGTATATCAAGTCGATGCAGTTCAACGGCAAGAAGTACACGAAGAATTATCTGAATTATTTCGACCTTATGAAAGGTGCCAGACTGTATTTCGACATGGATGACCGGCCTTCGAAAGACAGAGGTACGTCAGAGGAAGACCTGCCGTATTCTTTCTCAAGGGAAGACAAGTAATTCTGACAGGATGTTATGGGTATAGCACGGAAAATTTTCAGTATGCTTTCAATAGCAGCTTTACCGCTGGCGGCTGCAGCTGGCCCGGTGGATT
Source organism: Candidatus Cryptobacteroides faecipullorum (assembly GCA_017694885.1). Classification (GTDB taxonomy): domain Bacteria; phylum Bacteroidota; class Bacteroidia; order Bacteroidales; family UBA932; genus Cryptobacteroides; species Cryptobacteroides faecipullorum. The sequence goes on from JADIMH010000069.1 coordinate 29,705, forward strand.
ATGTGAACCCGATTATCGGGACCAACGGAATGGGCCATACATTCCCCGGGGCCTGCGTCCCGTTCGGTGCGGTACAGCTCAGTCCTGATACCGATACTATTCCGCACAGCGTAGACGGAGTATATCAGAAAAAGGCTTACGAGTATTGTGCCGGATACCAGTACGGAGACAAGACCATAGTCGGCTTCAGCCATACGCATCTGAGCGGTACGGGACATTCCGATCTCGGAGATATCCTTGTCATGCCTGCGACAGGCGGCATCAAGCTCAATCCCGGGACTTCGGACAACCCCGACAGCGGCTACCGGTCAAGGTTCAGCCACTCTACCGAGAAGGCGGTTCCCGGCTATTATGAGGTCATGCTGGATGATTACGGCATAAAGGCGCAGCTTACGGCTACCGCCCGCACGGGAGTTCACAAGTACACATTCCCTGAGAAATCAGAAGAAGGCCATATAGTTCTGGATATGTCTCATGGAATCTACAACTATAAGGGAAAGACCCTCTGGTCAGTCCTTCGTGTCGAAAATGATACTCTCGTGACCGGATACAGGATCACCAACGGATGGGCAAGGACGAATTATACCTATTTCGCCATGAGTTTTTCCCGCCCGGTACGTAATTACGGTTATAAGGACCGTTCCGGTGTACCTTATAACGGTTTCTGGAGAAGATTCAATCTGGAAGAGAATTTCCCTGAAATGGCCGGACGGGATGTGGCGGCATATTTCTGCTTCGACCTTTCGGATGAAAAGGATCTGGTAGTCAAGGTCGCCCTTTCTGCGGTAAGTACCGAAGGCGCATTGAAAAATCTTCAGGCCGAGGCGGCAGGACGCAGTTTTGAGGAAATAGCCTCCGATGCTTCAGACTTGTGGAATGACGAACTGCGGCATTTCGAAGTGGAAGGGACCGAAGACCAGAAGGCCATGTTTTATACCTCCCTGTACCATACAATGATCAACCCGTCGGTCTACATGGATGTCGACGGTCAGTACAGAGGTCTTGACCATAACATCCATAAAGCGGAAGGCTTTACCAACTATACGGTTTTCTCTCTTTGGGATACCTACCGGGCAGAGCATCCGTTCCTGAACCTGTTCAAGCCTGAAAGGAATGCAGACATGGTCAGGTCGATGATCGCCCATCAGCAGCAGAGCGTCCACGGTATGCTGCCGGTATGGAGCCTTATGGGCAATGAAAACTGGTGCATGAGCGGCTACCATGCGGTACCCGTGCTTTCTGACGCTATCGTCAAAGGAACTTATGCCGATACGGACGGCGGCGCGCTGAAAGCGATGGTAAGCACTTCGAAAGTTCCTTATTATGAGGGTGTCAAAGAGTACATGGAACTTGGATATGTCCCTCTGGACAAGAGCGGTACGGCAGCGTCTACCACGCTTGAGTATGCCTACGATGACTGGACCGTTTACAGCGCCGCACTGAAGGAAGGCAGGAAGGACATAGCAGATGAATATTTCAAAAGGGCTTTGAACTACAGGAACATATATGACCCTGAAATCGGATTTGCAAGACCGAAGTATTCCGACGGATCCTTCAAGAAGGATTTCGATGTACTCCAGACATACGGAGAAGGTTTCATTGAAGGAAATTCCTGGAATTTCTCTTTCCATGTTCCGTTCGATGTGTACGGAATGATGGACTTGATGGGAGGCGAGAAGGCATTCATCGAGAAGCTCGACCAGCTTTTCTCTATGCATCTTCCTGAAAAATACTATGAACACAATGAGGATATCACTGAATCCTGTCTGGTCGGCGGCTATGTGCACGGAAACGAACCGAGCCATCATGTGCCGTATCTGTATGCCTGGACATCGCAGCCATGGAAAACCCAGTCGAAAGTAAGGGAAATCCTCAACAAGATGTATCGGAACGATATCAACGGACTCGGCGGCAACGATGACTGCGGACAGATGTCTGCATGGTACCTGTTCTCCGTATTGGGCTTTTATCCGGTATGTCCCGGAACGGACCAGTATGTGCTCGGAGCTCCGTACCTCCCATATGTGAAAGTAACCCTTCCTAACGGAAATGTACTGGAAATCAAGGCTCCCGAAGTAAGCGATACCAACTGTTACGTGCGCTCGTTCACAATGGACGGCAAAGAATACGACAAACTCTATGTTACTCATGAGGATATCCTGAAAGGAGGGGTCTGGGAGTTCAGGATGGGACAGAAACCGGACAGAAAGCGCGGTCTTTCAAAAGCTGACAAACCGTACTCCCTCACCGAAGGAATAGATGAACAATAAAACGAAACAATATTAAAGACATGAAAACAAGATATTTCATCGCAGCCTTGCTTGCGGCCGGACTGACAGTATCCTGCGCTTCTTCGCAAGGCAAAAAAACGACAGACAAGACAGCCGACTGGTCCGGCTATAATGTCGGGACAATCATATTCGAGGACAAGGCTCCTCAGACCAAAGGTTCGGAAATATACGGCCGCATCATTCCTGATCCGGAGTCATATATCGCCGAGCAGGCAAGGACCGTCCTTTCCATATTGTATGATTCCCCGAATGACAGTATCACACCTGTGCATCAGATCCATTATACCCTTGAGGATATCGATGGAATTTCCGCAAAAGGCGGCCGACCGGGGTATGTGGATATATTCTACAGCACACGTCATATCGAACGTTCCTTTGCACAGAATGATACTACGAAACTTCTTTTTGAAACCCGCGGCGTGCTTCTCCATGAGCTTACGCATGCCTATCAGCTGGAACCGCAGGGAATAGGTTCTTACGGAACGAACCGTACTTTCTGGGCGTTTATAGAAGGAATGGCTGATGCAGTGCGTGTTGCGGGCGGCGGATTCGGACCTGATGCACGTCCTAAAGGCGGCAACTATATGGACGGGTACAGAACGACCGGGTATTTTCTTGTGTGGGTAAAAGATAATAAGGACCCTGAATTCCTGAAAAAGTTCAACCGCAGTGCGCTTGAAGTGGTTCCATGGTCTTTTGACGGTGCATTCAAGCATATTCTCGGACCGGAGTGCAGTGTAGATGACCTGTGGCATGAATATCAGGTGGCAGTAGGCGATATCAAGAATTGAGTTGGAATTTACAGTGAAAAGTGTATTCATAAATGCAGTTGTCCTGTTGTCGTGCCTGGCTTTCCAGCCAGGTACGGCACAGACTGCGGAGCGGTTGGTGGATTATGTTAACCCGTTTGTCGGTACGGACGGCTACGGAAATGTATACCCCGGCTCTCAGATTCCTTTCGGAGGGATACAGATAAGCCCGGATACGGATGCCGACTTCTATGATGCGGCCTCCGGATATAAATACAGCCATCCGACTGTCATGGGATTCAGCCTTACGCATCTGAGCGGGACCGGCATACCGGATTTAGGGGACTTCCTTTTCATTCCGGGGACAGGCAGAATGTACTTTGAGCCCGGAACGCACGAGTCTCATGACAAAGGCTACAGATCGGCCTATTCCCATGATCAGGAGTGGGCTTCACCCGACTATTACGGAGTGGTGCTGTCCGATTATAGCGTTAAGGCTGAAATGACTTCCGGTTTGAGAAGCGGTATTTTCAGGTTTACCTATCCGGAGTCTGACAGTTCATTCGTAATGATAGACATGAACCATACCCTGTGGCAGAAATGTCCGTGGTCAAACCTCAGGATGATAAATGATTCCACTATTACCGGCTATAAGCTGGTGAAGGGCTGGGGACCGGAAAGGCATGTCTATTTTGCGGCGGTATTCTCAAAGAAACTCGATAATTTCAGGATTATGCAGGACGGGAAACCAGTAATATACAATACATCCCGTTTCCGCAGCAGTCTGGAGGCATGGGGAGAAAAACTTATGGCCTGTATCATGTTCGATACTGCAGAAGGAGAGGAAGTGACCGTCAAGGTCGCAGTATCCGGGGTAAGTACCGACGGGGCTTTGGCCAATATCAGAGAACTGGACGGACAGACTTTCGATTCCTTGAAACGGAAAGGAGAGGACCTGTGGGAAAAGGAACTGTCGAAATACGGGGTCACTGCAGACCGCAAGACGAAGGAGACATTCTACACGTCTGCATACCATGCGGCTTTGCATCCGTTCATTTTCCAGGATGCGGACGGCAGTTTCCGCGGACTCGACAAGAATATCGAAAAAGCGGACGGCTTTACCAATTATACTGTTTTTTCCCTGTGGGATACCTACCGGGCTTTCCACCCGTGGCTGAATCTTGTGAATCAGGAACTGAATGCGAACGTGGCCAATTCCATGCTTGCCCATTATGACAAGAGCGTGGAGCATATGCTCCCGATATGGTCTTTCTACGGAAACGAAACCTGGTGCATGATCGGATATCACGCCGTATCAGTCCTGGCCGACATGATAGTCAAAGGAGTAAAAGGCTTCGATTACGAAAGGGCCTATGAAGCCATGAGGACGACAGCCATGAATCCGCATTTCGACTGTCTGCCGGAATATATGGAAATGGGTTATGTCCCGTTCGACAAAGAGGCCGAGTCCGTATCCAAGACTCTCGAATACGCTTATGACGATTTCTGTATAGCCCAGGCGGCCAAGGCCCTCGGCAAAGAAGACGATTACAGGTATTTCCTGAACAGGTCGCTTTCTTACCAGACCCTGATCGATCCTCAGACAAAATTCATGAGGGGAAGGGATTCGGAAGGAAACTGGCGTACGCCGTTCACTCCTGTAGCCTACCAGGGACCTGGCTCGGTACACGGCTGGGGCGATATCACCGAAGGCTTCACGGTACAGTATACGTGGACTGTACCTCATGATATTCAGGGATATATGAATATAGCAGGAGAAGACTTCCTCAGAGAAAGGCTCGACAGCCTGTTCATGGTGGAACTTCCTGAAGATATCCCTGGAGCGCATGACATATGGGGCAGAATCGGAGCTTACTGGCATGGAAATGAGCCTTGTCACCATGTGCCGTATATCTACAATTATATGAAACAGCCGTGGAAATGCCAGAAATGGGTGCGCACCATAGCCGACAGATTCTACGGAAATACGCCGGATGCCCTGAGCGGCAACGATGACTGCGGACAGATGTCTGCATGGTACATGTTCAACTGCATAGGTTTCTATCCGGTAGCTCCATCCAGCAACATCTACAATATCGGCTCTCCATGTGTCGAGGCCATATCGGTCAGGATGAGCAACGGAAAGACCATAGAAATGGAAACGGAGAACTGGTCTCCTGAAAACGTATATGTCAAGGCCCTGTATGTAAACGGAAAGAAATGCGACAGGTCATACCTGACATATGACGAGATAAAGGACGGGGTAAGCCTGAAGTTCGTCATGAGCGGCAGGCCTGACTACAGGAGAGGAACGAAAGAGAGGGATGTGCCTCCTTCCCTGTCTGCAAAAGACAATACGTTGATTTACCAGAATAACAATCATAATTAATAATCAGAACAGAAATGAAAAGAACATCAAACGGAATTTTCAGGAAGTTTATTCCATATGCAGGGGCAGCTGCATTCCTGTTGCCTGTATTCTGCGTTTCCGGCTGTTCGGAGAAAAACGGTCCGGAAGACACTCCTGTATCCAAGTATGCAAGTGTCTATTCAGACAATGCCAACATGCCATGCGACGGTATAATAATGGCGGAGTTCGGCGATTCTCCTGCCGGATCGGACATATCGAAAATAATAGACGGTGACCCGTCGACATCATTCGTTACGTATCGCAGTGACTTCGATGTGACATTTACAGGCAATTCGGGTTCCGGCGTAAATGAATATTCCCTGATCGCTTCCGGATCTGAGGCTCCGAAGGACTGGACCCTCTTCGGATCCAACAATGATAAGGACTGGACGGAACTCGATTCCCAGTCAGGACAGACTTTCAGCGACGGGGAGACCAAGACATATGCCCTCGCGGGTGAATCATACAAATCCTACAGGCTCAGCGTTACCGCAAACAACGGAAGTTCTTCCACCGCCATAGCCGAGTGGATGCTTTCTGCCGAAGAGGTGACCGAGATCCGTGTTCCTCTGTATGAACTGCCTGCCATGTCCACTTTGATCCAGTATTCGGATCGGAACAGCTGGTCATATAGCGATGAAACCCCTATGGGCAAACATTATGCAGGCCTTCATGTCACTACGGATGCCGACAGGGCATGGCTTGCCGACCCTTCGACCGATATAGAGATTCCTGTAGCTGCAGGAGGCGTCGACGAGGGTTCCGCTTCATGGTCTACACCTACATTCCAGCTGTATCCTGCAGGGGATCCGAGGCCGGCAGATGTAAACCAGCACGGAATCGGAGACTGCTGTCTGTGTGCTGCACTTGCATCAATGGCCTACATCTACCCGGATTTCATCAAGCAGGAAGTCATCAAGGCCAAAGGGAACGGGGTCTACGATATTGCCATGTACGATCCGCAGGGAAACCCTGTTACTGTTTCAGTGACGACATCATGTCTCATGAACAACGGCAGTATTGTAGCAGTCAGCGGCAAGGATAATGTGGCCACATGGGCCACCCTTCTTGAAAAGGCCGTCATGAAGTGGAATGTCATCTATCAGAAAAGTCCTTCGCTCGGCGGCATCGGAACTGAAATCGTACCGCCGCTCTTTACGGGAAACGGCGGCAGTATAGCATACGGTGCCGGCCAGCTCAATGCGCAGCAGCTCGACGAGGTTGTCGACATCATGCTTGAAAACGGGGCGATCGTTGTAGGAGGCTTTACAACAAGCAATATTACCATTACTCCTGGCCCGTTCTATACAGTCAACGGTCATGCATATACCCTCATGTGGTCTCCGGATCCCGATGCTTTGTTCATCATGCGCAATCCTTGGGGATCGGCGGCAGGAAGCCCTGACGGCAAGGAAGACGGGGCCATGGACATTCTCGATGACGGAATCATTCCTCCGCTTATCGACCTGCGTATAGTCGAGCCGGGAGCTGCAGCTCCTTATATGGAGAATCCGCTTCTTCCGTATACTCCGCCGCAGTTCAGCGCAGGAAGTTTCTGGCTGACTCCTCAGCTGATGAAATATTACAATCTATAAAGGCTTGATAATTAATTTATAACCACTTTAAATTTAATAACTGTATGAAAACTGTTAAAACTCTATTGATGACTTTCTGCCTGGCTCTTGCGGGCTGCGGTATGACTGACCCATGGGAACAGTACGAGCACCAGGGGGACTTTACTGACCGTCTTCTTCCTTCTGATACAGAAAAGGCTCTCTGTGCAGCAGATGGCTGGAAAATGACATATCAGAATACTGATTTCTATTTCCAGTTCTCCGAGGACGGGAATGTTGTCTGCAATTCAAGCCTGTTCGAGAATGAATCGACAGTAACATACCATCTCGACTGGGATGACCCTATGGAGGTGAAGGTAGTAATAGCCGGAGGCGGACACCTCTCCTATCTTTCAAACAACGAGTTCGGAGAGACGCTCATAGTTACGTCCGTTTCAGACAATGAGCTCAAATGCAGGCCTGAAAGCAGCGAGACCGAGTACACGATGACAGCGGTAACCGAGTCTGAACTTTTGTCGGCAATGGATAATAAATGGGCGGTAAAGAATACTCTTACCGCTTCTGCCGGATGGAAGTTCACTTATGAAGGATCTGATTTCTATTTCCAGTTCTCTGAGGACGGAAATGTCACTTGCAACTCCAACATGCCTAAAGCAGCGACTTCGACTACCTACAGCTTTTCAGGGTCTATTGAGGATATGATTCTGACGATTGTAGGCGGCGGACACCTTTCTTATCTGTCGGAAGATGTTTATGAGGATTCTTTTAAAGTGAAATCACATAATGCTTCACAGATCGAACTTACAGGTGTTTCTACAGGAGCTGAAATAGTGATGACAGCCGTAACGGATCAGGATATCGCCGATCTTGAAATAGAGAAAGGTGCCATATTCAAGATTATCGAAATAGAAATGTACAACGGTGTGATCAGGTCTTCTGACGACAAGTTCCTTGCTCATTATGCTCTTGATACTCAAACAGGAAATTCCATCAGGTTCGATATTCTTGCCAACAGAGTCCTTACTCATGAAACGGTAGGTATTACTATCGATCAGAATGCCAATGTCACTTTCGAGACTCCGGTAACTGTCGCAGGAGAATCCATAACAGGAATTTCATTCGACATAGATGCCAAGACCGGTACTCTGAACGGCGTATCAGGACTCAAACTGACTTCAAATGCCGGTATGGCAAACTGGGTCGGCAGCAACGGCGACAATGGCTTTAAGACATATGTCATTATTCCAAGAGACGGCAGAGGTGATCTTCCTGATGAGCTGATGGAAGAGCTCAATGCAGCTTCACAGCAGGGATGGTATAAGTGGGAGATATCCGATAGGGATAGAAGGCCATGGATATGTTCTCCATCTGATGGGAATGACAATAAATATTATACAGGATTCTATGGCAGCACCGAGAATTCGGCATCGGATATCGTGACAGACGAGATCGACCGAATAAAATTCAGCAATATGACAGGTGGAATGCCGCTTGGTGGAGATACGAAGAATATCGCTATCGTGCAGGGCCTGTTCCCTAAATTCCTCGATGCAGTATTCCATGAAGACGGTCTGTATGTCATCCTTGAAGGAGAGAAGAA
>JADIMH010000070.1 GCA_017694885.1 Candidatus Cryptobacteroides faecipullorum
GGCAGAATCTCTTGTGATCGCCATAGCGGCATTCGGCCTGAGTGTCCTGGCCCTGCACCTGATATCCGGAACTTCGTTCACATATTACATTTCAGGCTCGATGAAAGTAGCCGACAACATTACTGTCATCCTGCTCGGAGCAGCCGCAGCCGTATGCACTTCGCTTGTAGCAGGAATATTCCCTGCAATGTACAGTACGTCCTTCCAGCCGGCCCTGATACTGAAAGGGTCGTTTTCCCTGTCCGCCAAAGGCCGGATGCTCAGGAGTTTTCTGGTGGGATTCCAGTTCGTGGCATCGTTCGTTCTGATAGCCATGGCCCTATACATCCAGGTGCAGACTTCGTTCATGAAGAACAAGGACATGGGATTCAAACGGGATATGATAGTAGAATTCATCTGCGGCTCGCAGATAGGCAGGATGGCAAACAGTTTCGAGCAGAAGCTCATGCAGAATCCGCATATAAAGGACGTGACTTTTGCCGGCAACTGGCTGGTCTCCAACGGGAAAATGGGATGGGGCCGTGAGTTCGACGGACATCGGGTCCAGCTGGATGTCCTTCCTGTAGCTACGGATTTCATAGACTTTTTCGGGATGACCGTCAAGGAAGGACGCAATTTCTCCCCGTCCGATGACCTCAACCCGGACGGGACATTCATCATGAACGAGCAGACCATGCTCAAGTTCCCGTTCCTGAAACTCGGTGCCAGACTCCAGGGGCACGCAGACAATCCGGCTGAAATAGTCGGCATAGTCAAAGACTTCAATTTCAAGCCTTTGCAATACGGTGTAGACCCTATAGCCCTTTATGTCTTCGGTTCGAAGCCATGGTGGCCGCTGTCGGTGGTCTATGCACGGATAGACGGAGCTGACATAGCAGGGACATTCCAGTATATCAGGGATGCTGTCGAGGAATTCAACCCTGCTATCAACGGAGACGATATCTACCTGAGGTTCCTTGACGAAAGCATCGGCAGTCTGTATCAGAAAGAAGAGAAACTGAACAGCCTGATTTCCATTACGGCCGTGCTGTCGCTGATAATCTCGCTGGTAGGGATTCTGGGAATGGTAAGTTTCGAGACACAGTTCCGCCGCAAGGAAATCGCCCTGCGGAAAGTGCACGGGGCCACGATTCCGGAAATACTGAAGATGCTGAACAGGCACTATATCCTGATGACAGGAATATGCTTCGCAGTGTCGGTACCTATTGCGGTGCTGATCATGCGCTCATGGGTGAAAGGGTTTGCATATCAGGCTCCGGTGCCGGTATGGATTTTCTTGGTGGCCTTGGCTGCAGTGCTTGCCGTAACAGTCCTTACCGTGACTCTCCAGTCCTGGAGGGCAGCCGGGGCCAATCCGGTAGATTCGCTGCATGACGAATAGACGCAGGCATGAGGCTTCTGACCTCCAAAAATTAGGGAAAAGTCGGTCAGAAGCCCCATGCCTGCTTACCGCGAGGTGAAGGGATTTCCGTTCCTCCGAGGAAGAATCCGCAGGGCAGGCCACGAACTTGATATTGATTATTAATACGCTGATAATCAATTATTTAAACATACAAATAAATAGAAAATGAATTCGCGGTCCACCCAAAAAAGCAGGGACTGCGAACCGTATAGAAAACATTAAAACACTTATAATTAATTATTTACCCCTCTCACAGAGTTCGGGATCCTAATACCAATTGAAAACAAGAAACTGCTTAGAATTTTAATGACATAAATTTTATAGGAGATTTTCAAGGAGAATTTTTCTGAATTATTGAAAAGGATAGCAGAGCTATCTGACTGAAAGAATTCAGAAAAATTATACCGGAAAGGTCCATAAAAGAATTTTCGGGAAAATTCAAAACAGTTTCTAAAAGAAAATAAAAAAACACAACAGTAATGAAAAGTTTTTTGAGATTTCTCTGGAGAAACAAACTGTACACGGCAATAGAGGTACTGGGCATGGCAGTGGCGATGGCATTCGTCATTTTCATCGGAGCGTTCATTATCAATGAATTGTCATACGATAAAGGACTTGAAGGCACCGAGAATATCTATGTCGCGCATTCAGAGAGGCTTTTCCTCCAGAGCGCAACGGTCAAGGAACAGGTGGAAGGAAAGTTCCCGGAGATTGAGGATATATGCAGGATGGCCGATACGGGGATATTCGGAGGAATATCCTGCTATGCCAGGGTCGGAGACGAGGAATTCCGGCAGAACGCATTGGTCGTCGATGAAAATTTCTTCCGCATGTTCACTTTCCCTCTTCTGGCAGGGACTCCGGAAACCGCTTTCCTGTCAATGAATTCAGTGGCGGTGTCAGAGAGTTTTGCCATGAAATACTTCGAAGGGAAGGACCCGTGCGGACAGACATTCACATTGCCCCTGACCGGACAGGAGGAACCGGTAACCATAGGTGCAGTGTATAAGGATTTCAGGAATACGGTCTTTCCGGCGCAGGACATCATCTACAGGTTCGACCTTTTCGGGAAAATGTTTCCTGGAGGTGTAGGAAACGGCAACGGTGTCGCCACTTATTTTTATAAAGTGGCACCCGGAACGGATATCGCCGGGCTGAATGAAAGGATAGCAAAGACAGTCAAGGAAAATGACATGCTGTACCTGTACGATATGTACAAGGAGTACCTGCTCTCCCCTTTCAAGGACATCCATTTCGGAATAATCGATGAGTCCGCCCCGTTCGAAGGCGTGATTTCGAAAGATTACATCAGACTGTTCATAGCGGCAGGTGCGCTGCTTCTGGTATTCGCACTGCTGAATTACATTTCCCTCACTGTAGCACAGACCGGATTCAGGGCCAGGGAGATGGCTACACGGAGACTTCTCGGCTCCCAGAAAAGCGGGATAGTAGCCAGATATCTAACTGAAGCACTGATACTTACATTGGCAGCATTCGCATTGGCACTCGTATTTGCCGAAATATTCTCCCCTGCCATAAGCGACCTTATCGGAAAAGATGTGCAGCCTTTTTCACAGGTCAATGCGGCTGAAATCATTTTCTGTGCTGTCCTAATACTGCTCCTGACTGTATGCTCCGGAGCAGTTCCGGCGGCAATAGTATCCGGATTCGAACCTGTTTCGGTCGTAAAAGGGGAATTTGCAAAGACGAGCAGGATGACCCTCGGAAAAATCTTCATCGTCATACAGAGCAGCGTGGCTGTAGCGACCCTTGCCCTGGCAACCGTAATGTTCCTGCAGATCAGGCACATGGTCAGCAAGCCGATGGGTTATGAACGGGACGGGGTCATACAGGTGGCAGGAGCCGGGAAATCGACTGATTATCATATAGATGAATTACGTCAGCTGTCATGTGTGGAAAAAGTCGGATGGCTGCAGTTCGAGCCGTTGGGGGCTTCACATGCGGGCTGGGGCGTGAAAAGGAACGGAGAGGAACTGCATTTCGACATGTACTACGGTTCGCAGGAAGCATTCGAAGCCATCGGACTAAAAGTGCTCCGGCAGAACGCAGACCCGGTAAGCCCGGCCATGTGGCTGACAGAAAGCGCGATGCGGTCGCTCGGGCTTGACTATGACTGTACGGCTCTGGAGCTGGATAGCGGCATGATTCCGGTCTGCGGCATAATCCAGGACTTTACCAAAGGCAGGGCCGGCAGTCCTTCGGAAGAATTCCTGCTGTGCTGCTGGATAACGGATATGAAATCCGAGGAGGATTTCAGGGTGCTCAGGCAGTTGGCTGTAAAAGTAAGCGGGGATGAAAACGAGGCAAAGAAGCAGATACAGGAATTCTATGCTTCGCGCGGGTTTTCAGAGGAAGATATCCATGTGCAGACCTACAACGAGATAAACCGCAGGATGTATTATTCCGAGGACCAGAATCTGAAACTGATAAGTGTCTTTACGGGACTGATCCTGCTGCTGTCGGTGATGGCGATGATAGCGATGAGTACCTACTATGCCCGCCAGCATGCGAAGCAGACGGCGATACGGAAAGTCATGGGATGCGGGCGCGCGCAGGTGTTCAAGGATACGGCGCGGGGATTCCTTGCCGCTATACTTCTGGCTGCAGCAATCGGTGTTCCTTGCAGCTACATCGTTGCCGGACATTGGCTTGAAGGATATTCTTATCGCATAGGGAACTCGCTGTGGATATATTTGGCTGCAGCTGTGGCGCTGACAGCGGTCGCGCTGGCTTCCATCAGCTGGCAGGCGGTCAGGCTTATGAATACGGATCCGGTGACGGCGCTGAAGAACGAATAGGTGCAGGAGCACACATTGGCGGGTCAACCTTCACAATCATATTTACAGTATAGGACTGTGTATCAATAACTTTGCGTTTTGGCAATATGGCAGGTCCCCCTCGTGTATGACGGGACCGTCCTAATGCAATCAAGTCCAAATATTTGATTATCAAGAAAATACAACCCTGAAAATATGGACGATTGGTTGTCCCATCAGCTACTTCGGTTCTACGCCGATGCCGGGTCTGTCATCGAGGGTTATGTGCCCGTCACGGAGCCGCATGCCGGAAAAACAGTCGTTGGCAAGGAGGACATTGCCGTCCAGATCGGCCCATTCCATCTCCGGAGAAAGCTGCGCTGCGGCGGAGATTGCCACGGAAGTTTCCGTCATGCATCCTACCATCAGCCTCATTCCCAGAGCCTTGGCAAGTGTTATCATTTCCCTGGCCTCCCTCATGCCGGTACATTTCATCAGTTTTATGTTGATTCCGCTGAATGCTCCCCTCAGGCGAGGAATGTCAGTCAGCCTCTGGCATGACTCGTCCGCAATGACCGGCAGCGGACTCCGTTCGGTAAGCCAGGCATGGCTGTCCAGGTCATGTTTCGACATCGGCTGCTCGACCAGCACCACTCCTTGCCCGGACAGCCACGCTATCATGTCCAGAGCCCTGTAACGGTCGGTCCAGCCCTGGTTGGCATCCACATACAGGGGAACGGAAGGATTGACCTCACGAATAAGCCTGATCATGCGCCTGTCCTGCCCATTCCCCATTCCCAACTTGACTTTCAGCACTTTGGCCCATGAAGCCTCACGGGTCTTGGCCCTGACGACAGAATCATCCGCATCATATCCTATCGTGAAAGAGGTACACGGGGCCTTTTCCGGAGAGAATCCCCAGATCCTCCACCACGGCTGTCCCATTATCCTGCCGGTAAGGTCGTGCAGGGCGATATCGACGGAAGCCTTCGCCGCAGTATTGTCCGCAGCCAGAGCATCGGTTTCCGCCATGATTTCCTGTATACGGAAAGGATCGTCAAATCTCGGCAGCACTTCAGACCTGACCTTTTTTAAAAAAGCATCGACAGAAGCCGCAGACTCACCGAGGTAAGGAGGCATGGAAGCCTCGCCGTACCCGGTAAAACCGTTCCATGAAATCCTGGTCAGCACTATCGGCGTACTGCTGCGGGACGAACCCGATATCGTGAACGTGTGCTTGAGCACCCCTGTAAAATCCTCCCATTCAAGGAGCAGCTTTTTTCCGTCAGCCCTGCCGGCCCCGGAAGACAGTCCCGGCATACCGGACAGGCGCATACCTTCAGCCATATACCCGACTGCAGCAGAACGTTTTCCGGCCGATGCCGGGACAAACGCAAACGGAGAAAGAATTGCAGCCGCAGAGACCATCCCTGCCCGCTTCAGAAAATCACGACGTGTAGTTTTTCCCATGATGCACAAATTTCTCCAAATTTAGAAACTGTTCCGGACAGAAATTACGGTAACTGCAGAAATTTACCGGGCATATCCAGAAATTTTTGGAAAAACTCCTGACAGAGCCTAAATTTGGACGGCAAAAAACAGACATTGCACAACAACTGTAACATGTTAGCTTACACATATATAGAAAAAGGGCAGTTCAAACTGACAGAAAAACCTGTACCGGAATTGCAAAAACCCACAGACGCCATAGTCAAGGTCACTCTGGCGAGCATCTGCACCAGCGACCTGCATATCAGACATGGGAGCGTACCCAGAGCGGTGCCAGGCATAACGGTCGGGCATGAAATGGTCGGGATTGTCGAAAAGACAGGAGACAAGGTCACCACAGTAAAACCGGGAGACAGGGTAACCGTCAACGTAGAGACATTCTGCGGACATTGTTTTTTCTGCAGGCACGGTTTCGTCAACAACTGTACCGACCCGGACGGCGGATGGGCACTGGGATGCCGCATCGACGGAGGGCAGACCGAATATGTAAGAGTTCCATACGCAGACCAGGGACTGAACCGGATACCTGATTCCGTCAGCGATGAACAGGCGCTTTTCACCGGGGATATCCTTGCTACAGGGTTCTGGGCGGCCCGCATCTCGGAAATATCTCCGGAAGATACCGTCCTTATCATCGGCGCCGGTCCTACAGGCATCTGCACGCTGCTTTGCACCATGCTCAAGAAGCCCGGGCGCATCATAGTCTGCGAAAAGTCCGAAGAAAGACGGCGTTTTGTCCGGGAGCATTATCCTGAAATACTTGTGACAACCCCTGAAGACTGCAGGGAATTCGCGGCCGCACACAGTAACCATGGAGGGGCCGACCGCGTAATAGAAGTAGCCGGGACTCCGGAAACATTCAGAATGGCCTGGGAATGCGCCAGGCCGAACGCCATCGTCACCATAGTCGCCATGTATGACACTCCGCAAATCCTGCCTCTCCCCGACATGTACGGGAAGAACCTGACATTCAAGACAGGAGGGGTAGACGGATGCGACTGCGCGGAAATCCTGGAACTGATAGAAAAAGGGCTGCTCGACACCACTCCGCTCATCACGCACAGATACCCGCTGAACAGAATCGACGAGGCCTACCGCATCTTCGAAAACCATCTTGACGGGGTGATAAAGGTGGCAATATACTGACCTATTCAACAAGGTCTCGCCCGCATAGCAAATAAATTTGTTCTGCTCTCGGCTTCTGACTATATTTAGCCTGCGGCGCATTTATATGCGCCACACATATATGCAACTAAAATCAATAACCGAATCATAAACAATATAATTACATGAAATTCACCAGATTAACATCGGCGATCCTGACAATGGCACTGGCACTGCCACTGTGCATGTCGGCACAGCCGCGTACGGAAGCCTTGCTGGAAAAAGGCTGGAAATTCACCCGCGATGATGACAAATCCTACTCCGCTGTCCAATACGACGACTCGCAATGGCAGAATGTGACCGTGCCCCATGACTGGGCTATCTACGGTCCGTTCAGCGTGGACAATGACAAGCATAACACCGCCATCGTCCAGGACGGGCAGAGCGACCCTATGGAGCATGCAGGCCGTACTGGCGGCCTTCCGTTCGTCGGGACAGG
>JADIMH010000071.1 GCA_017694885.1 Candidatus Cryptobacteroides faecipullorum
GACGCGACTCCTTCCATGCAGAAAATCGTGGAGAAGGTAATCCCGTTGCTGACGGAGCACAACGACAATGTCTTCATGAATCCATACTTCTTTGCTCGGGTCGATGAACTGTATCAGGACAAGGAGAACCTGGATCTGACCGAAGAACAGGAAATGGTTCTTGAAAAACTTCACAGGACTTTTATAAACAACGGTGTCAACCTCGATCCCCGGTCGCAGGCAAGACTCAGGGAGATAAACAAGGAACTGGCTGTACTGGAACAGCGTTTCGGTAACAATGTGCTTGCGTGTACCAATGCTTTCCGTCTGGTCCTTACGGATTCTTCGGAAGTCGCAGGACTTCCTGCATCTGTGCTTGCTTCAGCAGCTGCTGAAGCGTCCCATGCCGGGATTTCAGCCAGAGAGGCGGCAAGGATGAAAGGAATCAGGGAACAGGATGTCGCTCCGGGCGGACCTTGGCTCTTTACCCTGCATAATGCCAGCTATGTTCCGTTCATGACATGTAGTGCGCGCAGGGATCTCAGACATGATATGTTTACGGCTTATTCTACAAGATGTAATACCGGAGGAGAATATGACAATAATTCTATAGTTCTGGATATCATCAGACTGCGTATTGAAAAAGCGGGCCTTCTCGGTTACAGTACGCCTGCCGGCCAGATTCTTTCTGACAAGATGGCGCATGACCCTCAGACGGTAGACTCTTTCCTCGGAAGGATTTTCCCCGCTGCGGTACGTCAGGCAAAAGCTGAAGTCGAAGACATGCAGGCTCTTATGGACAAGGATGTCGAGGCGGGACTTCTTCCTGATGACAGTACGTCTGTCATACAGCCTTGGGACTGGTCATATTATGCCGAGAAAGTCCGTCTGGAAAAATACGCGCTCAACGAGGATCTGATAAAGCCGTATTTCAAGATGGAGAATGTGCGCGAAGGAGTATTCAATACGGCTCACCGCCTTTACGGGCTGAATTTCCGGCAGCTTGACAGTATTCCGCTCTATCATCCTGATGTCGAAGGGTTTGAGGTGACTGACAGTGACGGATCGCTGATAGGTGTACTTCTTACGGATTATTATACCCGGAGCACCAAGAGGGGCGGAGCCTGGATGAACAATGTCAGGAACCAGTATAAGACGAAGAAAGGCGAAGACATAAGGCCGATAATAGTAAATGTCGCCAACTTCCCGAAGCCGTCTTCCGGGATGCCTTCCCTTCTTTCCATAGACGAGGTAGGGACGATGTTCCACGAATTCGGACATGCCCTTCACGGTCTTCTCAGCCGTTGCACATATAAGGATGTGAGCGGTACCAATGTGGCAAGGGATTTCGTCGAACTTCCGTCCCAGATCAACGAGAACTGGGCCTTTCTTCCGGAAGTCCTCAAGTCGTACGCACATCATTACCGGAGCGGGGAAGCCATTCCTGACAGTCTTGTCGCAAAGATAGCGGTATCGAAGAATTTCAACCAGGGATTCATGACCACGGAACTTGTGGCTGCCGCTATTCTCGATATGAAATGGCATGAACTGGGCTCGATATATGTTCCGCAGGATTGCCCGTATGCTTCAGCGACGGATGCTCCGGCGGATTCTACCGGCCATAACGGAAATCTTAAAGTAATAGATCCCGGTAAATTCGAAGCCTATGTCATGGCTCAGGCTGGATTGCCGGAGCAGATAATACCGCGTTACAGGACTACATACTTCAACCATGTGTTCAGCGGCGGATACAGCGCCGGCTATTATGGCTACCTGTGGGCGGAAGTCCTTGACAAGGATGCCTTCGAGCTGTTCAAGGCGAAAGGAGCGTTCAACCGGGTCACGGCAGCTTCATTCAGGGAGAATATTCTTGAGAAAGGCGGCAGTGAAGAACCTATGGTCCTGTATAGAAGGTTCAGAGGTGCTGATCCTGATCCGGATGCTCTTCTCAGGGCACGGGGATTGAAATAGTCCTGACCGGAGATGTCCGGTAAGACATAAAAAAAAGACCATCCGCGGATGGTCTTTTTTTTATCATTGTCGCTTCTTTATTTATTGTCGGTTCCTTCTTCTACAGGGGCTTTGCCTACCTTGACAACATCGATATCGAAGATAAGTGTTGAGTTAGGTCCGATCTTACCCATGTTGCGGGCACCGTATGCGAGCGAATCTGGAATGAAGAGCTGGATTTTTCCGCCTTCACCTACGAGCTGAAGACCTTCAGTCCATCCTTTGATGACCCTGTTGAGCATCATCCTTACAGGCTCTTTGGTCTTGTCGCTGGCATCGAATTCGGTACCGTCGATAAGGGTTCCGGTATAGTGTACGTAGACAGTGTCCTTAGGGCCGGCCTTGACATCGTTTCCTGCCTCGATTATCTTGTACTGGAGTCCGCTTTCAGTTACTTCTACGCCGACTTTCTTGCCGTTCTCGCTGAGGAATTCCTCACCGATTTTCTTGTTGACTGCGGCAGTGTATTCGTTCCTTGCGCTGATGTATTTGTTGAACAGGCTGTTCATAAGTTCAGGGTTTACATCGAGCTGTTTGTTGAATTCAGGGCTGTTCATGTTGCCTTCGGCATTGATGAAGTCCAGCATTCCTTTTTTGATCTGCGCGAAATTCAGATCATCTCCGAAGTTGTTGTACTTGATGAAGTACCCGAAGTTTACTCCGACAAGGTAGCTGACAGAGTCGGTCGTTGCTTTTGACGGGAGCTGCACATCCACATCTACTTTAGGTGTGCTGCTTGAGTTGCAGGCTGCCGTCATGGCTACAGCGGCAGCGGCTGCTGCGATGATTTTAATTGCTTTCATTTCAGTATTGTTTTTGATATTGTTTGTCAGTCCGCATGATTTGTCCCGCCTGCGCGGCGGGACAAATCGTACAAAGATACTTAAAAATATTATATGATGTAATTATTTGGCTGTTTTAATGCGATTGGTCTGTTCCGGAAGAATTTCTTCAGCCGTCAGTTCAGGAGCCTTGTGTCTGCATGACAGGCTCATTGCGGCCAGTCCGAGCAGGGCGGCGCTGGCTGAAGTCATCAGAATGCTTATTTTCCCGATATCGACAAGTTCCGGCGAAGCAAACGCAAGGTTGTTTATGAATATGGACATTGTAAAGCCGATGCCTCCGAGTATTCCTATGGATGCCATCTGTTTCCATGTCACCCCTATAGGCTTTGCGGCCAGTTTTGCCTTTATGCTCAAGAAACTGAAAAGGAATATTCCGGCAGGCTTGCCGACCAGAAGTCCGAAAAAGATCCCGAGCATTACAGGCGACAGCCCTCCGGATGATATGCTGCTGAAATCGAGTGCCACGCCTGCATTGGCCAGGGCGAATAGCGGCATTATTATAAAAGTGACGATAGGGTGAAGCTTGCTTTCCAGCCTGTGGAGCAGCGGATCTACATCCCGTATCTCGGTATTCATGCTGTGTATGATATGCTGTTGCTCGGGGCTTGTGAGCACATTCATCTGCCTGTTGCTGGTCATCTTGAACTTTTCGAGAAGCAGGCTTATCCGGCTCTGGAACCGTACTTCATTTATACTTCCTTTCGACGGGATTACCATAGCCAGGAACACTCCGGCTATGGTGGCATGGATTCCGGACTTGTAGGTAAAATACCACATTGCAATTCCCGGAAGTATATACAGGTATTGGTTTTTCAGCTTGGCCGAATTGAAAATGACGAGCACCGACATGATTACAGCCACATAAGCCAGGTATTCGAGATGCAGGGCATGGGTCGGGTAGAATATCGCAAGCACGATTATGGCTCCGATGTCGTCCACGATCGCCAGGGCCGTCAGGAACACTTTCAGACTGGCCGGAACCCTGTTCCCCAGCAGCGACAGTATGCCTATGGCGAATGCGATGTCGGTAGCCATCGGGATTCCCCATCCCTGGATGCTTTCGGGGTGTCCGGCATTGCAGATCCAGTATATCCCGGCCGGAACGAGCATGCCTCCCAATGCCCCCACGATAGGCAGCGCCGATCTTTTTATCGAAGAAAGCTGGCCGACGAGCATTTCCCTCTTTATTTCCAGGCCGACGACGAAGAAGAATATGGCCATCAGCGCATCGTTTACCCAGTGTCTGATCGACATGTCAAGAGAGAATTCCCCGATTCCGATTGCGGCATGCGTGGTCCACAGCTTCTCGAACCATTCGCCTCCCGGGACTGTGGCAAGTGTCACCGCTATTATTGCGCAGATGAGAAGCAGGATGCCGCCCGTAGATTCATTGTGGAAGAAAGTGTTGAAGATGTGGAGGATTTCCCTGTTGCGATGGCTGGCGAGTTTTTCCGTCCTGAATCCGCCTGCCTGGGCCTTGTCGGTAGTTTTTGCCATTGGTAAAAAGGAATGATCTGTCTGATCGGTGTGAAAGGGTTATTGTCAATTAGCATTTCATCTTACAAAGATAGAATAAAATAAGTAAAACGGTTGCGGATATTTACAAATTATTTGGCAGGCTCGGAATATTGTTATACCTTAGTAAGGGCTAAAATTTTTCATATGGATATCGATTCATCTATGCTTCGCTCGAAGCTGAAGGAATTTTTCGGATTCGACTCGTTTAAAGGAGATCAGGAAAAGATTATAAGACATCTGGTGTCAGGGGGCAGCGCTTTCGTGATAATGCCTACCGGCGGAGGTAAATCCATGTGTTACCAGCTGCCGGCTCTTGTCATGGAAGGTACGGCAATAGTAATATCGCCGCTGATCGCACTGATGAAGAATCAGGTCGATGCCATCAGAGGATTCGTATCCGGCAATGAAGGAATCGCCCATTTCCTCAATTCGTCCCTTTCGAGGGCCCAGCTTGCCGAGGTGAAGGAGGATCTGCTTTCCGGAGCGACCAAGCTCCTTTATGTGGCACCGGAATCGCTTACGAAACCGGAGAACATCGCCCTGCTGAAAGAGATAAGGATATCTTTTTATGCAGTCGACGAGGCTCACTGCATTTCGGAATGGGGGCATGACTTCAGACCGGAATACAGACGCATAAGATCTATAATTGGGGAGATAGGGCAGGCTCCGGTAATAGCCCTGACGGCCACCGCCACACCGAAAGTGCAGAACGATATCCAGAAGAATCTCGGGCTGTCGGATGCCAAAGTCTTCAAATCATCATTCAACAGGCCTAACCTTTACTATGAAATCAGGGACAAATCGGATCCCAAACGAGAGATAATAAAGTTCATCAAACAGAATCCGGGAAAGTCCGGGATAATCTACTGTCTCAGCAGGAAAAAAGTGGAAGAACTGGCTGAGCTGTTGAATATCAATGGTATAAAGGCTCTTCCGTACCATGCCGGCCTTGATGCGAAAACGAGGGCTGAGAATCAGGACAAGTTCCTGATGGAAGAGGTCGATGTGATCGTTGCCACCATAGCCTTCGGCATGGGCATAGACAAACCTGACGTCAGGTTCGTAATCCATTACGATATTCCGAAGAGCATCGAAGGGTATTATCAGGAGACCGGCCGTGCCGGCCGTGACGGGAAAGAAGGCGTGTGCATTGCTTTCTACAGGTACAAGGATATCCAGAAGCTCGAAAAGTTCATGCAGGGAAAGCCTGTGGCGGAGCAGGAGATAGGAAAGCAGCTGCTGCTGGAAGTGGTGGCATATGCGGAATCCAACCAGTGCAGGAGAAAGCTCCTTCTGAATTATTTCGGGGAAGACTATCCGGAGGACAACTGCGGGGCCTGCGACAACTGCCTGCATCCAAAGCCGGTATTCGACGGTCAGGATGCGATGTGCCTTGTCATGGAACTTGTCCAGTCCATGCCCGAACATTTCAAGATAGAGCATCTGGCCAATATCCTGGCCGGAATTTCCAATGCTCTTATAAAATCATACAGGCACGACAAACTGGAGCTTTTCGGCGCAGGCAAGGACCATTCGACACGTTTCTGGTGTGCTGTCATACATCAGGGTCTCGTCATGCATCTGCTGGACAAGGAGATAGAGTCATATGGGCTTATTTCCGTAACACCGGAGGGGATGGAGTTCTACCGTCATCCTCATGAACTGATGCTTACAGGAGAACGGGATTTTGTCGAGGGCGAAGATGATGACGATGAGATCGCTTCATCCGTCAAGGGCGGAGGAGGAGATGCGGTATTGCTCGCAATGCTGAAGGATCTTCGCCATGATATGGCAAAGCGGCTGAAACTCCAGCCTTGGGTGATTTTTTCCGATACGTCTCTGGAGGACATGTCGATCATGTACCCTGAAACTGAAGAGGAACTGAAGAACTGTCAGGGAGTGGGTGAAGGAAAAGCCAGAAAGTTCGGACCGGAGTTCCTGAAACTGATAAATCGGTATGTGGAAGAGAACGATATCCTGCGTCCGGATGATTTCGTGGTCAAGTCCGTTGTCAACAAGTCGGCCAACAAAGTATTCATTATCCAGAGCGTCGACCGCAAGCACTCGTTGGAAGATATCGCCGAGACCAAAGGCCTTGAAATGGATGAACTGATGGAAGAGCTGGAGGCTATAGTGTATTCCGGTACAAAACTCGACCTCGATTACTACATCGAGCAGAATCTCGATGAAGATACCGTTTCCGATATATATGACTATTTCATGGAGGATGCCGAATCGGATTCGATTGAAGATGCCATGAAAGAACTCGGCAGCGGATATGAAGAGTTCGAGGTCAGACTTGTTCGGCTCAAATTCCTCTGTGAAGTCGCGAACTGATGTAAAATCATCATATATAACTAACAGGAGAGGGACAATCGCTAAATTTGGGGATTGTCCCTCTTTTCGCGCCGCAGTACTTTTGCATCCGGAAAAACGAAGATGCAAAAGATGAAACTTGAATTGATTTTTTCTGCAATCGCCTTCTTGGTCTTGACGACTGACGTACAGACGTTTGCACAGACACAGCCGGATGCGGTAACCGGGGCCACGGCACTACAAAAGGATGGATCGGGATCTTCCTCCGCGGAATCAGCTGAAGGCCGGAATGCCGGAAAAGGATTCCTGAACCGCCTGACCATAGGCGGTTACGGGGAGGCTGTCATGACATATAATATGTACAGTGACAATTTCGGTATCTATTCAAAACCTGAAAATTATCGTGACGCTAAAGGACACGGCCGTTTCGATCTGCCGCATGTCGTTATTATGCTCGGGTATGATTTCGGCAAAGGGTGGACCCTCGGTACTGAGATCGAATTCGAACATGGAGGGACCGAGGCCGCAGTGGAACGGGAAAACGAAGAGGCCGGGGAATTCGAGAAGGAGATAGAACGAGGTGGAGAAGTGGCGCTTGAGCAGTTCTGGATACAGAAGTCCTTTTTCCCTCAGTTAAACATAAGGGCCGGACATATCATAGTGCCCGTCGGTCTTACCAACAGCTACCACCTTCCGACACAGTTCTTCACGGTTTACAGACCGGAGGGTGAGAATACCATCATCCCATGCACCTGGCATGAGACCGGAATAAGCCTTTGGGGAAAGGCAGGAGGATGGAGGTATGAGCTTCTGATGGTAGCAGGTCTCAATTCCACCATGTTCTCTACTTCCGGATGGATTCATGACGGTTCAGCTTCACCATACGAGTTCAAACCGGCGAACCAGGTCGCAGGAGCGTTCAGGATAGACAATTATTCGGTGAAAGGCCTTCGTCTGGGCTTGAGCGGATATGTCGGGAACAGTTTCCATAACGATATAACGACTATCACGTCGGAACAGTACAAAGATGTCAAAGGTACAGTGATGATCGGAGCGTTCGATTTTGAATACAATGACCGGAATTTTGTCGCGAGGGGAAGTTTTGATTACGGATATTTATCCGATATAGACTATGTGAACAGAAGGAATTCCACCCAGAACCACACGACATCTTCTCCTTATGCCAATTCTCTGGTGGGGAAGGCCGCTATGGCTGGCGGAGTTGAGTTCGGATATGACTTCTTCGGTCTGTCTTCCAAACTGAAAGAGCAGAAGTTCTATCTGTTCGGACGGTATGAATATTATGACTCGTATATCCCGGCAGAAGGCACCACTCCCAACTACTGGACGGACAGGCATCGTATTGCCGTAGGAGTCAATTATTTCCCGATCCCTGAAATAGTGCTGAAAGCGGAATATTCGCACCGTTTCCTCAAGTCTCCGTACAATCCGGAACCTTCACTTTCCATCGGTATCGCATGGTCAGGCTTTTTCAGACACTGAATTTTGTCCAATAAAAAAAACAATAGACGATGAAAAATTTAATCAGAATTTCAGCAGCAGCGCTTGCTGTTATGGGCGTTGCAGCCTGTGACGAGAACGGCAAAGGTCTCGATCCGGATGACTTTGCTGTCCGTGATGAAAGATTCATGAAAATCGCGGATCGTTTTGTAAACCACACAGTTATTCCGACTTATACCAGTCTTTCGGATTATACTGAGCAACTTGTCTCGGATCTTGAAGCATTGAAGGAAAATACTACTCAGGCCAACCTTGACAAAGCCTGTGAGACTTTCCTCACTGCGCGTGCATACTGGGAGAAGAGCGAGGCGTTCCTCTGGGGCGCGGCAACGGACTTCGGTATCGATCCGCATATCGACACCTGGCCGCTTGACCTGACAGGACTGAAAGAGGCATTGACAAATACAGCGCAGATAGCAGGCCTTGCAGGTGAGGACGGAGATGTGTATGCGGGAGAGAAACTCGGGCCTACACTTCTCGGATTCCATGGTATAGAGTATGTCCTTTTCTGGGAAGGAGAGCACAGGAATGTCTCATGGTTCGAAGGTATCGATGCAGGTGTGAAATGCGCAGACTATCTTACTTATGCAGTGGCCGTTGCCGGTGATCTCAGGAACAAGTGCTGGCAGATGGAGCTTGCCTGGGCCGGAGAGGAGCATAATCCGGACAGGTTCGCGAAAGTCAACGATGAACTTGAACTCCCTCTCACTCCTTCAGGCGGACTCTACTATGGAGAAAACCTTCTTTCTGCAGGCCGGGCCGGAAGTTCCTGCCGCAGTGCAACTGTCGCGATGCAGTGGATGATCGAAGGATGCAACACTATAGCCGATGAGGTGGCTTCACAGAAAATAGGCATGGTCTACACCGGCGGCGACCCCAACTATGTCGAGTCTCCTTACAGCTACAAGTCGATCGTGGATTTCGAAGACAATATCATCAGTATAAAGAATGTCTGGAATGGAGGCATAGAAGGGGACTACGATGCCGTGAATTCTTTGAGCGCGTATTTCAAGGAAGTAAATCCGGATCTCGAGAAGCAGATTTCAGATGCCATAGAGGACGCCATAGCCAAAATCAGGCTTATTCCTGAACCATTTATCGAAAATTACGGAAATGACAGTGCCGGAGCCGCCATCGGGTCTATCCAGACTCTTGACAATTACCTGTCCCAGGCGGTAAATGTATTGGCGGAATAAGGATATGGCTTTATAATTCAAGGAGATGGGCGCCCAAATGGTCCCATCTCCATAACTGTATAAGAACTAAATTCATAACAATATGGAGATTAAACTGATTTACACATTGTTGCCGGCGGCTCTTCTGTTTGCCGCATGCGATAAGACTGGAAATGACCCGGATCCGGATCCTGTTCCGGACTGGATTGAAACGGAGACTTATGCCGGCGGCGAACTCGGTACGACTTTCAATGTCTCCGCTTCGGCTTTTGAAGACCCGACCCCTGCGGTCGAGAATGCCGGCCTGGTCCAGGACTTCAAGCACGGCGAAATGATTTTCGAGCATAACTTCGGCCCTACGTCAGAGCCTTTCGACGGTCTCGGACCTCTCTATCTGAGGACATCGTGTCTGATGTGCCATCCCGGCTACGGACATGGCAAGAGGACCACTTCTTACAGGTATGACGAGATGGGGAACGGCTATCTTCTGGTACTTTACGACAAGCAGACCAACGCCTATCTGACATCCCTGACCGGTATGCCGCAGACACAGGCCATAGCGCCGTTCAAGGCTCCGCTCGATGAAGAGAAAATAACCATCAACTGGCTGAATTATACAGATGAATGGGGCAACAGGTTCCCTGACGGAGAGACTTATGAACTTATCTATCCGGAGGTGGTCATTCCTGCCGATGCCTATTATGTCCCTATCCAGGCGAGCCGGAACGGACAGACAGTGGATCTGGATGTGAGCGAGGTGGGCATCCGTCTGGAGTCTACTATCGGCATTTACGGAAGCGGACTTCTGGACGCGATTCCTGATGATTCTCTGAAACTCCAGTATGCCAGGCTCGAAGCGGTGGAGAAGCAGACCGGGAAAGACCTTGTAAACGATGCGTTTTTCAAAGACGGCGAGTGGGTGAAACAGTATTCGAATACTCTTCAGGGAGACGGAGAACAGCATCCTTTCCGTTTCACTTATGCGCTTAGCCGCGGAGCATTGCAGGACGGTCCCGGAGCGAATGCCATCTGGAATATCACCAATGTGACACGTTCCGACCGCAGATACCATTATATGACTGCGGCTTATGCCGCCACTGCCTCCAAAGACCCTGAGGTGCAGGCGGGATTCTATCATTTTATTGATACGTATTTTCCTGATTATAAGGATAAATGGAATACGGGCGATGTCGAGGACGATATCTATTCTTTCCTTATGAGCCAGGACCTTCCGGTAGAAATGACGGATGAGGAATATACCAATCTCATGATATGGCACAGGGGGCTGGCCGTACCTGCCGCCCGCAATCTGGATGATCCTCAGGTACAGCTCGGAAGACAGTTGTTCAGAGAGATCGGCTGCGCGGCTTGCCACAGGCCTTCATGGAAAACCGGAGCTGATGAGTACAATGACCCGAATCGCTTTTTTGACAAGGGCACTGAGCTCCCGCGCTATCCGTACCAGACCATCTGGCCCTACAGCGACATGATGCAGCACAGGCTTTATATGGAGAATGATATCCGTGGCGAGTGGTGCCGTACGACACCTCTTTGGGGCCGTGGGCTTTCCCTGGTATGCTCGGGGCATCAGGACAGGCTGCATGACTGCCGTGCTCGCAATGTTATGGAGGCCATCATGTGGCACGGGAATGCCAAAAGCGATGCGAGGGAGTCGATAGAGGCTTTCCGCGGACTGAGCAAGGACGAGCGTGATGCCATAGTCGAATTTATCAATGCCATATAAAATCTGCAAGTACATGTCATTCGGGGCGATAGCCCTGTTGATAGTTTACATGGCGTCAGCATCGGTCCTGGAAAAATTCTACGGGACCGGTGCCGTCATGAAATGGGGATACCATTCTCCCGTATTCATAGGCCTGTGGGCGGCAGCCGCATTGTCAGGCGTTGCCTGTCTGTATCTTAAGATCATCAAGGGCCGAAGATTGCCGGAAATTGCTTTTGCGACTGCCGGTATCCACATTGCGCTGGTCCTGATACTGGCCGGAGCGCTCCTCACGCATGTGTTCGGACGGCAGGGGACAGTGCATTTGAGGACAGGGGAGACTCCGGTCACGGAATATCTGGATGAGAACGGAATGGCGTCCGCTTTCCCGTTTGCCGTATCTCTGGAGGCCTTCCGGGTGGAATATCATTCCGGTTCGTATGCTCCGAGTGATTATGTAAGTACGGTCAAGGTGGTCAGCGGAGATGAAGAAACCGTTACGCAAGTGTCCATGAACAGTATATTCCGATATCGCGGATACAGGTTCTGCCAGGCTGCATACGATGATGATGCGGCAGGGGCGACTCTGGCTGTCAGCCATGATCCTGCAGGCGTAGCCGTCACTTACTCCGGCTATCTGCTCCTGCTTGTGTCGATGGTATGTTTTTTCTTTCAGAAAGACAGCGGATTCAGAGAGTCCCTAAGGCGTGTTTCGGGAAAGGCCACCGCAACTCTCCTGCTGTTCATTGTTCCCGGACTCCATACAGGGGTTTCCGCTTCGGAAGTTAACGGGACATCTGTCTGTCGGGCGGAACTGAAATATCTTCCGAAGGAAGTCGCAGAGGAATACGGCCGTATGTATGTTTATTATAATGACCGTATATGCCAGATCCAGACGTTGGCCGGGGATTTCGCAATGAAACTTTACGGGAAAAAGTCATATAAAGGGCTTTCTGCGGAACAGGTGCTGACAGGATGGATATTCTTTTACGACAGCTGGAGGCAGACTGTCGGTGACGGACCGGCCGGCGGCCATAAAGATGAAATTAAGGCCCGTGACAGAGAAGATGCCATAATGCTTGTCTGCTCTGCAAGGCTTCTGAAGATTTTCCCGTATAAGGATGCGGACGGAAAGGTAACATGGTACTCGTCTGTAGATACCCTTCCGCTTGACATGGACGACAGCCAATGGATTTTTGTCAGGAAGGTCATGTCCCTTGCCGGCGAGTCCATAGTTAAAAAGGATTATGCCTCGGCAAGCGGAATCTTCGGGAAAATAAGAGAGTTCCAGGAGAAGGAGGCTGCGGATGTGCTTCCTTCCGGCGCCCGGATCGGAGCCGAGAGGATTTATAACGCCATAGGGCGGCCCGGGGCCGCCGCAATGCTCTGCCTTGGGGCCGGACTTCTTCTCTTCATTTTCTGCTGCTTTTCCGGACAGGGGCCGGTGACGGCTGCAGGGAAAATTGCAGGAAAGACCGTATTCATCCTGTCGGTGGGCGTATTTGTCTATCTTTCTGCAGTATTCATTCTCCGGTGGTATGTCTCGGCCCATGTTCCCATGTCCAACGGGTTCGAAACCATGATGCTCCTTGCCTGGCATGTGATGATGCTTACGGTATTCGTGAGGAAGAAATATCCTCTCATACAGCCGTTCGGCTTTCTGCTTGCCGGCTTTGCCCTGCTCGTGGCTTCGCTCGGAGGGTCCGATCCCCGGATTACGCATATGATGCCGGTGTTGTCTTCCCCTCTGCTGTCGGTCCATGTGATGTGCATGATGATTTCCTATACGCTGCTGGGCCTTGTCATGCTGAACGGCCTTATGGCGCTTGTCCGTCATTATGCAAGCGGAAAACCTGCGGACCGCCAGGCATTCCTTTCAAGGATGGTCCTGTATCCTGCCGTCTTTTTCCTTGCTGCGGGGACTTTCCTCGGTGCAGTATGGGCCAACGTTTCATGGGGACGCTATTGGGCCTGGGATCCTAAAGAAGTCTGGGCTCTGGTTACCCTTCTGGTATATGCGTTTGCTCTTCACGGTAATTCGCTGAAGGCATTCCGCAGGCCGGTGTTCTTCCATTGGTTCTGTGTCCTTGCTTTTCTCTGTGTGATAATAACATATTTCGGAGTCAATTTCTTCCTCGGAGGACTGCATGGCTATGCGTAAGGATTGTAACTTAAAAAGTTGTTGAAATGTCAAACAACATCGTGAAAATTTATTACATTTGTGTGCTTTTAACCAATATTTGATTATATATTTTAATCGACATGCAACACAAAGTAATAGATACTACGGATGTTGTGATCAGATTTGCAGGAGATTCGGGAGACGGTATGCAGCTCACCGGATCTCTTTTTGCTGATATGTCAGCGATTTACGGAAATGCACTTTCCACTTTTCCGGATTTTCCTGCAGAGATCAGGGCTCCGCACGGTACCGTTTCGGGGGTTTCCGGCTTTCAGGTCCATATCGGAAGCGAAGATGTAAATACCCCCGGTGACTATTGCGACCTGCTGGTCGCCATGAACCCGGCCGCGCTCAAGGCCAATGCCAAGTGGCTCAAGAGAACGGCTATGGTGATTCTGGATTCAGGCACTTTCGATGAGAACGGTCTGAAAAGGGCCGGTTTTACCGGAGATCCCGTTGAGGAACTCAACATAGGCGACCGTACGATCATTCCGGCGGACATAACTGCCCTGACGGAAGAAAGCCTGAAGGATAGCGGTCTGGATATCAAGACCGTCCATAAATGCAAGAATATGTTCGCCCTGGGTATGGCCTGCTTCATATACAGCCGTCCCGTGGAGTATATACATAATTATCTGGAAAAGAAATTCAGGAAAAAACATCCCGAGCTGATAGCGCCTAACGAAAAGGTCGTTAACGACGGATTCAATTATGCGGCCAATATCCAGGCCATTCCCAATACCTATGTCGTCGAGCCGGCCCATAAGAAAAAGGGCCTTTACAGGAACATTACGGGAAACCAGGCAATAGCCTGGGGGCTTCTGGCTGCCTCCGAGAAATCCGGGAGACCGCTGTTCTGCGGTTCTTACCCTATTACTCCGGCTACAGCCATACTTGAAGAACTCGCCCTGCATAAGAGTCTGCACGCCACTACTTTGCAGGCGGAAGACGAAATCGCCGGCATATGTACCGCCATCGGAGCGGCTTTTGCCGGTGATCTGGCCGTAACTACGACATCAGGCCCGGGACTCTCCCTTAAGTCGGAGGCTTTGGGACTTGCTGTCATGACAGAACTCCCTCTTGTCATCGTGGATGTGCAGAGGGCAGGCCCTTCTACGGGAATACCTACCAAGACCGAGCAGACGGATCTCAACCAGGCTCTGTACGGACGTAACGGTGAGTGTCCTATCGCTGTCATGGCGGCACATTCTCCTGCACATTGCTTCGATGCCGCCTTCTATGCTTCGAAGATAGCACTCGAACATATGATGCCGGTGATCCTGCTGTCGGAAGGATTTCTCGGAAACGGTTCAGAGCCGTGGCTCATACCGTCGATGTCCGATTATCCTGAAATCAAGCCTCCTTTTGCGGAAAAGCTTACAGGTCCGTTCTTCCCGTTCGAAAGGGACCCGAAGACGATGGCCCGTAAATGGGCTCTTCCTGGACAGAAGGGATTCGAGCACAGGGTAGGAGGTCTGGAGAAAAACCATCAGGGGGTGCTTTCTTCCGATCCTGTAAACCATGCTACCATGGTCCGGGAACGTGCAGAGAAAGTGGCCCGTATCGCGGAATACATTCCAGAACTTAAAGTGAACGGCCCTTCTTCCGGCAAGCTCCTGGTAGTAGGCTGGGGCGGTACGTACGGCCATCTGCTTTCGGCCGTATCTCAGGTGAGGGCTTCCGGCAAGGATGTCAGTTATGCGCATTTCGACTTCATCAATCCGCTTCCGCGCAATACGAAAGAAGTCTTCGGCCGGTTCGAGAAGATTCTTGTCTGCGAACTGAACAGCGGACACTTCGCCGGATATCTCAGGAATCTTCTTCCGAAACATAAATATTTGCAGTATAATAAAGTGCAGGGACAGCCTTTCCTCGTACAGGAACTTGTCTCGGCCATGAATTTCGCACTATAGCCATGACCAGATATACATTTCAGGACTTTAAGAGCGACCAGGAAGTAAGGTGGTGTCCGGGTTGCGGCGACCATGCCGTGCTTGCCGCCTTGCAGAGAGCCATGCCGAAGGTTGCCGAGGCTCTCGGATATGAAAAAGAGCGCTATGTGGTAGTTTCCGGCATAGGCTGCTCCTCCAGACTTCCTTATTATATGAATACATACGGATTCCACAGTATCCACGGCCGGGCTACAGCCATTTCTACCGGTATCAAGGTTGCGAATCCGGATCTTACCGTATGGCAGGCATGCGGCGACGGGGATGCGCTCGCCATCGGAGGAAACCATTTCATACACGCCATCCGCAGGAACGTAGATATCAATATCATATTGTTCAACAACCAGATATACGGCCTTACCAAAGGCCAGTACTCTCCGACATCCAAGTTCGGAGCCGTCACCAAGACCTCTCCGTACGGTACGGTCGAGCATCCTTTCAATCCGGGCAGTCTTGTTCTCGGAGCCAAAGGGACGTTCTTTGCCCGCGGACTCGACTGCGAACTCAAGCTCAATGAAGAGATCATGGTCGCGGCTGCTACCCACAATGGCACTTCAGTCATGGAGATGCTGACCAACTGCGTGATATTCAATGACGGGGCTCATTCTGCCATATCCGATAAGGAATACCGTGCCGACAGGACGATTGTCCTCAGGCATGGAGAGAAAATGATATTCGGAAAGAACAGGGACAAAGGACTGGTTCTCGACGGACTCCGGCTGAAAGTGGTGACGATCGGGGAGAAAGGGATCACTGAAGACGACATCCTGACACATGACGCCCATTCCGACAACATAGGCATCCACATGATGCTGGCAGACATGAAATATCCTGAATATCCTGTGGCGCTGGGCGTTATCCGCGATGTGTCCGATGTGACATATGACGGAGGAGTCCGCATGCAGGCAGAACAGGTAACGGCCAAATCGCATATACACTGTGTCGATGACCTTTTGCGCAGCGGCTCCACCTGGGAGGTGTAAATTCATATAATAAGGCGATTTCTGCGTTGTGCTTGCCCTCCGGTCCTCGTGCGTCGCACGCCTTGAACTCACCTTATTATATGAATTTACCGGAATGAAGATTATTTAGGGCATAGCCCGGAGTTTTTTGATGTGATAAAAATGAACTTTTAATAACCATATATTATGAACACAAATGAAATAATGGCCCGTCTCCAGGCCAAGTACGGAAACGAGAAGGAATATCTTCAGGCCGTACGTGAAGTATTGGAGACTGTCGAAGAAGAATATAACAGGCATCCTGAATTCGAGGCGGCCAGGATCGTAGAGCGTATCGTCGAGCCTGACAGGATTTTCACATTCAAGGTAACCTGGGTCGATGACAACGGTGAAATCCAGACCAATACAGGATATCGCGTACAGTTCAACAACGCAATCGGACCTTATAAGGGAGGCTTGCGTTTCCATCCTTCCGTGAACCTCTCCATCCTGAAGTTCCTGGGATTCGAGCAGACATTCAAGAATGCGCTTACTACTCTTCCTATGGGTGGAGGAAAAGGCGGATCCGACTTCAACCCTAAAGGAAAGTCGGATGCCGAAATCATGCGTTTCTGCCAGGCTTTCATGCTTGAGCTATGGAGAAATATCGGTCCTGATACCGACGTGCCTGCAGGAGATATCGGAGTAGGCGGCCGTGAGATCGGATTCCTTTACGGAATGTATAAGAAGCTCGCCCGCGAGCATACCGGCGTTCTCACCGGAAAAGGCATGACATGGGGCGGATCCCTTATCCGTCCGGAAGCTACAGGCTTCGGTGCCGTATATTTCGTACAGCATATGCTCCATCTCCAGGGCAAGGACATAAAGGGCAAGACCGTCGCCATTTCAGGTTTCGGTAATGTGGCATGGGGAGCGGCTACCAAAGCTACCCAGCTCGGTGCAAAGGTAATTGCCATTTCAGGTCCTGACGGAGCTATCTATGATCCGGAAGGGATGAATGAAGAGAAGATAGCCTATATGCTCGAACTCCGGGCATCGAACAATGATGTTGTGGCTCCGTTCGCTCAGAAATTCCCGTCAGCTACATTCTATCCCGGAAAGAAAGCATGGAGCATCAAATGCGACATCGCCATGCCTTGCGCATTCCAGAACGAACTGACAGGCGCCGATGCGGAAGAACTCATAAAGAACGGGACATGGTGCTGCGCCGAGGTTTCCAACATGGGATGCACCCCTGAGGCCATAGAGGCATTCCAGAAGGCAAGAATCATGTTTGCCCCAGGCAAGGCCGTAAATGCAGGAGGTGTCGCCACTTCCGGTCTGGAAATGACCCAGAATGCGATGCATATAAGCTGGAGTGCGGAAGAGGTAGACAACAAGCTCCATGAAATCATGGCGAATATCCACCATGCATGTGTAGAACATGGCCAGGAGCCTGACGGCTATATCAACTATGTAAAAGGTGCGAACGTATCCGGCTTTATGAAAGTCGCACGCGCGATGCTTGAACAGGGAGTCATCTAAAATCCGGCTCCATGTATGATTCCGGCCCTTCCGATCTTTCGGAAGGGCCGGAATTTTGTCGTTTCTATGGTCTGCCTTTTCTTTTTGACTCTATCTTCTGCCATTTGCAGAATTGTTCCGGAGTAAGTATTTTCTTCACTTTTTCGGCTTCTTTTTCTCTTGCGCTGATTTCTTCTTCGGAAATCATGTCCGGAAGCCGTAGCATGTCAGGACCTTCTTTCCCCGGTACCGGCATGTTTTCAGGCTTTTCTGCTTTCATGTCCGGAGGCCCCTGTCTGTCTCCTGGTCTGCCCTGCGGCGGCATGCCGTTGCCCGGAGGCATCATTCCCGGAGGCATCATTCCCGGTCCTCCCATAGGCGGCCTCATGTTCTGCATTGCGGCCTGTTCAATGGCCTTTTCCGTCTTTTTGAACACTTTGTACAGTTTTTTGTACTGCTTTGCGTCCAGATTCAGTTCTTTCTGCATCATGTCAGCTCTCATTTCCGCTTTCTTACGGCAGATACCGGTTCCGGCGGCTGTGCTTCGGCCGAAACGGTGATGCACAAAGATGCGCAGAGCGCCATCAGATAATCCAATCTTTTCATAGTAAAACATAAAAAAAATGACATCCCGATTCCAGGAATATATAAAAATATCAGATTTGCCGGTGTATAGGAAATCATATCTGCGAACAGGCGGATTTTTAAGACTGAAAGGTATATTTTACGGTTGTTTTTATCATAATTGTTGCTAAATTTGATACCCGAAATTTTTAACCACTCACTAAAACACTGAACTGATAATGACACAGCAGGTTCCCAAAGAGAGAAAATTCTCCCGGAAACTCACGATAGCACTTCCTGTCGTGTTGGCGATTACCCTTTTCTTATGGCTTGTTCCTACTTCGTTTTTCGGTATCGACGGACTTACAGTCACCGAGCAGAGGACCATAGCCATTTTTGTTTTCGCGGCGTTGATGTGGATGTTCGAGATCATCCCGACGTGGACTACATCCGTACTGATAATCGTGATAATGCTTCTGACCATTTCGGACAGCAGTTTCTCGTTTATGAAAGGCTCGGGAATTCCGGCCGAAATGGGAACTTTTGTCAGCTATAAGTCCATTCTTGCCACATTCGCCGACCCGGTGATAATGCTGTTCCTCGGAGGATTCATCCTTGCTATAGCCGCTACCAAGGTCGGAATGGATGTCCAGTTGGCACGTGTCCTTCTGAAACCGTTCGGTAAAAAGTCGGAGTTCGTCCTTCTGGGTTTTCTGCTGGTGATAGGCATATTTTCAATGTTCATGAGCAATACTGCGACAGCCGCGATGATGCTCACTTTCCTTGCTCCGGTCCTGAAAACCCTTCCACCTGACGGGAAAGGCAGGATAGCTCTGGCCCTTGCCATACCGATTGCCGCCAACCTCGGGGGAATCGGCACTCCTATCGGTACACCGCCGAATGCCATTGCCTTCCAGTATCTGAACGATTCCCTCCACCTTGATGTGGGATTCGGGGACTGGTCAATGAGGATGATACCTTATGTCCTTGTCATGCTTTTCATCGCATGGCTCGTCCTGCTGAAAATGTTTCCTTTCAAGCAGAAGACCATCGAACTTAAGATCGAAGGAGGACATGAGAAGAACTGGCAGACATATGTCGTATGGATTACATTCGCGATAACGATTCTCCTGTGGATGTCGGAAAGTCTTACCAAGTTGAATTCCAATGTAGTTGCCATGATTCCTGTCGGAGTCTTCTGTGTTACGGGCATCATAACCAAGGATGACCTGAAGGAGATCAACTGGAGTGTGCTCTGGATGGTCGCAGGAGGTTTCGCACTCGGACTTGCCCTTACTGCAACAGGCCTTGCCGAGCATCTCGTGACTTCTATCCCGTTCGGTGAGTGGCTGCCGATAGTGGTGATTCTGGTATCCGGATTCTTGGGATATTTCATATCCAATTTTATCTCCAATACTGCAGCCGCCAGCCTGATTGTTCCTATTCTTTGTGCAGTAGGAGTCGGTATGGGTGAGACTCTCGATCCTCTCGGAGGTTCGAAGACCCTGCTTATAGGTGCGGTTCTCTGTACTTCCCTGGCAATGCTCTTCCCGATAAGTACCCCGCCGAACGCCCTTGCACATTCTACCGGTCTGGTCACTACCAAGGATATGACCAAGGTCGGTCTGATAATCGGTGTAATCGGTTTCATACTCGGCTATGCCATGCTGTTCCTTATAGGATTCTGATCAAACAGGTAATCATAGATATAAGTAATTCTTTCAAGAGGGACGACTCAAAAGGGTACTTTCTTCGTTACGCTCTTTTGAGTCGCCCTCTTGCTTTCTTTGCAATCCTGTGCGGAGGCGAAGCCCGGAGCCGGAAGGTCCGCTTGATAGAATTCCAATAAAAAATATTACCTTTGACCCCGGATTGAAACAAAATCGTAACATCGTACTGAAACCTTACACTCGTTTTTCAATATGAAGACAATCTTTTATCCGCTGGCCGTCATGGCTTTCGCTATGGCCGTTCCATCAGTGCCGGCTGCTGCAGGGCCTGCTCCTGAAAAGGAAAGCGCCGTAAAGCAGGAACTCAAGAACCATTTCAGCCTGTACGGCTTTATCAGGAACTATTTTACGTTCGACTCGAGAGAGAGTGCTTCGGGAACCGGAAACCTTTTTTATTATCTTCCGTTTGAAAGAGATCTGAATGAATTCGGTGAAGATTTGAACGCCCAGCCTTCTTTCCGTTTCCTGGCCATTACTTCGAGGGTAGGTCTTGATGTAAACGGCTACCGTATAGGAAAGACGGACATTTCCGCAAAAGTAGAAACCGACTTTTACGCAGGACTCTCCGGTTCTACCGGAACGGCCACCCTGCGTCTTCGCCAGGCTTATATGAAACTCGGATGGAAGGACCTTCCGATGTGCGGAGGAAACACCGCTTCCGTGTCTCTTCTCATGGGACAGGCATGGCATCCGGTCGCAGCGGACCAGCCTGACGTGATAAGCCTTGCGACGGGAGCTCCGTTCAATGCCTTCAACCGAAGCCCGCAGGTGACTATGGATGCAAATCTCGGAAAGCATTTCACTCTCACAGGTTCGTTGATTTATCAGATGCAATATACTTCGACCGGTCCTGAAGGCAATACCGCCAACTATATGAAATACGGCATCCTCCCTGAAGTATATGCAGGCCTGGCATACAAGACAGGCGGATTTCTGGTAAAAGGAGGAGTGAGTCTGCTCAGCATAAAACCCAGACGTCTGGGAACAGTCAGTGCTGATGGAAAGGACGTGCAGGTAAGAGTCTCTGACAGGCTGACTGTGCTATCGCCGTTCATTTATATGCAGTATAAATACAAGACACTGACAATCAAGGCAAAATCGATATATGCCGGCGCAGGTGACTATCTTAATCTTGTGGGCGGGTACGGTATCACCGCTGTAGACGAGGGAGACGGACATTATGAATATGCGGCTTCCCGATCCAGTTCATCATGGCTTTCCGTTTCTTTCGGAAAGAAGCTACAGGGAATGCTGATGGCGGGATACATTGTCAATCTCGGTACTAATGAAGATATTCTCAATACAGGCAACAACTACTATTATTTCTTTACCAAGGACGGACAGAATTACGGAAATATGGCTCAGGCCTACCGCATCGTGCCGACCATTGCGTACAATGTCGGGAAATTCACTGTAGGTCTTGAATATGAAATGACGTCAGCACAGTTCGGTGACGAACCGGCATCCATGCCGGCCGGAAGAGCAGGCTTGGTTGAGCCCGGACCTTTAAAATATTGGGTCACCAATCACCGTATCCAGATTATGACAAAATTCACCTTCTGATCAATTTATTGAAGGACTCTTCCAGAATCCTGGGATTGCCTGAAGAAAACAGTCTGATATCAGGCTTTAAGCCTGAAGCATAGTCAGACCCGGGAGATGTTCTAAGAAGCCCGTCCTCTTTCATGACATCTGCCAGATGTCTGGCAACGGCAGGTGCAGGGTCTATTATCTTTACATCATTTCCGGCTATTTTCCTTATCGTCCCGATCAGAAAAGGATAATGGGTACAGCCAAGCACTATTACATCCGCCCCGGCATCCAGCAGGGGGCGGATGCTTTTTTCAACTGTCATTTCAGCTTCCGGGCCTTCGGTTATGCCTTTTTCCACCAGTTCCACGAATCCGTTACCGACGTGTTCGACTACTTTGATTCCTTTTGTGAACGTTTCCCGGCTGCTCCTGTATTTCGTTCCGCTAAGCGTCCCGGCCGTAGCCAGTACGCCGATGACACCTGTTCGTGTCATCCCGGCAGCCGGTTTGACAGCCGGTTCCATGCCGATGAATTTTACATGATCCCGTCTTCCTTCCGAAATTTCCAGAAGATGCCCGGCAGTTTCCAGTTTGGCCGGATCGGAATACCCTTCACGGAGGACAGATATTGCCGCGGCTGTGGCTGTATTGCATGCAACTACTATAATGTCAGCGCCTTCCCTGACCAGGAATTCGGTTATTTCTTTTGACCTGCCTATGACATATTCCCTGCTTTTTTCCCCGTAGGGGCAATGAGCACTGTCTGCATAATATATATAGTGTTCCTCCGGAAGCATCCTGTAGACTTCCTTGAAGACTGACAATCCTCCGATTCCGGAGTCGAAAATTCCGATCATATCCGTGCAGATAAACGATAACCGGTTGCAAATTTACTTAAAATTCTGACAAAATGGCAGTATCGCCCGGCTGGCATCCGTTTTGCCCTATGCACGGGCGTCTGGAACGGATGACCGGCACGGGACCGGGGCCGTGAAAGGCGGTAAAAACGATTAATCATTTAAATTATAAGTATTATGATCAAACCATTAGCAGACAGAGTATTGGTAGAGCCAAAAGAGGCTGAGACCAAGACCGCTGCAGGACTTTACATTCCTGATACAGCGAAAGAGAAACCACAGCAGGGTGTCATCGTGGCAGTAGGGCCGGGAAAGAAAGATGAACCTATGGAGGTTAAGGTAGGTGATGAGGTATTGTACGGGAAATACGCAGGAACAGAGGTAACTGTGGAAGATAAGAAATATCTTATTATGAAACAGTCTGATATTTTTGCAATTCTTTAATTTATAAGGAGATATAATTATGGCAAAAGATATAAAATTCAATGTCGAAGCTCGCGCCCAGATGAAAGAGGGTGCTGATGCCCTTGCAAATGCAGTTAAGGTGACACTTGGTCCGAAAGGACGTAATGTGGTTATTGACAAGAAGTTCGGTGCGCCTCAGGTAACCAAGGACGGTGTTACTGTCGCAAAAGAGGTGGAACTTGAAGACAGGTTCGCGAACATGGGTGCCCAGATGGTTAAGGAAGTCGCTTCCAAGACCAACGAGCAGGCTGGCGACGGTACTACTACCGCAACCGTACTTGCACAGGCTATCATCAATGTGGGCCTGAAGAACGTTACCGCAGGTGCAAACCCTATGGACCTCAAACGCGGCATAGACAAGGCTGTCGCTGCCGTTGTCGAAGAGCTCAAGAAGCACAGTCAGGCTGTGGGGGACGACTACTCGAAGATCGAGCAGGTAGGTACCATTTCCGCAAACAACGACAACTACATCGGCAAGCTTATCGCAGATGCGATGTCTAAAGTGAAGAAAGACGGCGTGATCACGGTAGAAGAGGCCAAAGGTACTGAAACAGAAGTGAAAGTCGTTGAGGGAATGCAGTTCGACAGAGGCTATATCTCTCCATATTTCATGACCAACGGGGACAAGATGGAGGCAGTCCTCGACGAGCCTCAGATCCTTATTACAGACAAGAAGATTTCCACCATGAAGGATCTTCTTCCTATTCTCGAACCTATCGCACGTGAAGGCAAATCTCTCCTTATCATAGCGGAAGATGTTGACGGAGAGGCTCTTACTACTTTGGTGGTCAACAAGCTCCGTGGGACACTCAAGATAGCTGCCGTAAAGGCTCCTGGTTTCGGAGACCGCAGGAAAGAGATGCTTCAGGATATAGCAACGCTTACAGGTGCTGTCGTTGTATCCGAGGAGAGAGGCTTTACTCTTGAAAACACTACTCCTGACATGCTCGGTAAAGCAGAGAAAGTCGTAATTTCCAAGGATAATACCACTATCGTGAACGGCGGCGGAAACAAGGATGATATCGCAGAACGTGCACAGCTTATCAGGAAGCAGATCGAGACCACTACATCGGATTATGACAGGGAGAAACTTCAGGAACGTCTCGGAAAACTCGCCGGCGGTGTTGCAGTCCTTTATGTCGGTGCCGCTACCGAGGTGGAGATGAAAGAGAAGAAAGACAGGGTCGAGGATGCCCTCAATGCAACACGTGCCGCAGTCGAGGAAGGTTTCGTACCGGGTGGCGGTGTAGCTTATATCCGTGCCGCAGAAGTGCTTAAGGGTATGAAAGGCGTGAACGAGGACGAGACTACAGGTATTCATATCGTTGAACGTGCCCTTGAAGAGCCTCTTCGTCAGATCGCTGAAAATGCAGGTGTGGAAGGCAGTGTGATTATCCAGAAAATCCGTGAAGGAAAAGACGATTTCGGATATAACGCACGCACTGACGAATATGTAAATATGTACGAGGCCGGTGTAATCGACCCTACCAAAGTCTCTCGTGTGGCTCTTGAAAATGCAGCGTCAGTGGCAGGAATGTTCCTGACTACGGAGTGTGCAATAGCTGACCATCCTGAGAAGGAAGCCGCTCCTGCAATGCCTGCAGGCGGAATGGGCGGCATGATGTAGTCTGATACACTATATAATATATTATAATAAAGGCGACCTTCGGGCCGCCTTTTTCCGTATGTTATTTTGCCGGGTTTTCTGTATATATGATAACTTTGCGGAAATAATTGTTTTATCGATGAAAAGGCTTTTCTACGTTTTACCGGGGCTTGCCGTATTCGGCTGCTCCGGAGGTGCCGGATCCGACCGGCCGAATGTGATAATCATTCTTGCAGATGATCTCGGGTATGGCGATGTCAGCGCTTATGGATCCGGGACTATCGATACTCCTTGCATTGACCGTCTTGCCGAAGAGGGTGTCCGCCTCGATAACGCCTATTCTACCTCTGCGACATCCACTCCGAGCAGATACGCTCTGATGACAGGAATGTATCCGTGGAAAAACAGCAATGCCAGAATACTTGACGGGGATGCTCCGCTGATTATATCTGAGAATCAGTTTACTCTCCCGAAAATGATGCAAGGCATCGGGTATTCGACGGCAGCGATCGGCAAATGGCATCTCGGCATGGGAAAAGGAAATGTAGACTGGAATAGCACAGTACGGCCTGGAGCAAAGGAAGTGGGTTTCGATTATTCTTATATAATAGCGGCTACGAATGACAGGGTACCTACCGTATATGTCGAGAACGGGGATGTCGTAGGCCTGGAGGCAGATGATCCTATCTATGTGGATTATAGCGAGAACTTCGAAGGAGAACCGACAGCGCTCGACCATCCGGAAATGCTCAGGATGGAATGGAGCCACGGCCATAACAATTCTATTGTAAACGGCATTCCCCGTATCGGGTATATGAAAGGGGGTGAAAAGGCCAGATGGAAAGATGAAGAAATGGCTGAACGTTTTTCTTTAAAGGTCAAGGAATTCATCGCGGAAAACAAGGACCGCCCGTTTTTCCTGTATTACGGCCTGCATGAGCCGCATGTGCCGAGGGTTCCTGCCGCTCGTTTTGCCGGTTCGACTCCGATGGGGCCCAGAGGAGATGCGATAGCCGAGGCCGACTGGTGTGTAGGGGAGTTGCTCTCATATCTTGACAGTCTTGAACTTCTCGAAAATACTCTTATAATATTTTCAAGTGACAACGGTCCTGTTCTGGATGACGGCTATGCGGACGGTGCCGTAGAGCTTGCCGGTGACCATAAGCCTGCCGGAGGTCTTAGAGGAGGGAAGTACAGTCTTTTTGACGGAGGTACGCACGTTCCTATGTTTGTATATTGGAAAGGACATACCGTCCATTCCGAATCCGATGCACTTGTCTCACAACTTGATTTTCTTGCTTCTCTGGCCGCACTTACCGGAGCCGTGATTCCTGACGGTCTTGACAGTGAAAACTGTCTGGATGCACTGCTTGGCAGGAAAGGCGCAGAGGGACGAAGCCACCTTGTGTCGGAAGCGGACGGAAGACTGGCGTTACGCTCGGGAGACTGGAGCATGCTGCCTCCTTATGACGGACCGGAAAGGAATATTACAGGAAATGAACTGGGGAATCTTGCGGAATATGCCCTTTATAATATGACCGAAGATCCGGCACAGCAGCATAATCTTGCCTCTGAGTATCCGCGTTTGCTGGATTCTCTCAAAAGAGTTTTCTTCTTGGAAACGCAAAAGTCAGACAGCGCTCGTTAGTCATTCATCAAGTTCTCGCAATTTTGTAGGAGAAGGAGGAGAAAATCAGTTTTATGGAAGTTGTTTATCTCCAGGGGATTGCGAATTTTGTGAAAAAAAAGATTAAAAAAAGGCGAAAAAAAAGCGGGAAAAAATTTGGAGGTAAAGAAAAAAGGTGTACCTTTGCAATCCC
>JADIMH010000072.1 GCA_017694885.1 Candidatus Cryptobacteroides faecipullorum
TATTTCCACTCATCATGCTGTACAAGTATTCCGCCGCCTGTATCTATCTCGGTCTGAGGGATAGGCCACACAGTGTCCTGAGGCCCGCGGTAGTTCCTTTCATACAGGGAAACCTTGCCTGTCTCCCAGTCCGAGAGCCTCTGCTGTGACACTTCCCACTCTGTCCTGCCGTCCTTGTCTTTCCAGCGGTAAAGGTCGGCGAAGCGCAGGTCCTCGAATGCAAGTTCCACTCTCCTTTCATGACGGATGATCTTCCTGAGTGTCTCCTGGTCAAGTGTGAGCCCCATTTTGGCCACCTCGCCTTCCTCGACAGTCGGCATGCCGACACGGTTTCTCAGCTCGTTGATGTATCCTGTGATATCAGATGCGTCGTACCCGCCTTTCTCGTTCATGGCCTCGGCCAGGGATACAAGCACTTCGGCATATCTGATCACATAATAGTCCATTGTCCCGTCATATTCGTTGGCGGTGTCCCATGGAGTGAAGAATTTGCGGATGTGGCAGGTGGACTTGGCCTTCAGCTTCTTGTTGTCCGCGGAATAGTCATAGACCGTCCCGTTCCATTCCATTCCCGGGGCCATGATAGTGGCATAGAAACGCGGGTCCTTGTTCTCCCAGCGCTTGAGGTCAGGATTCGAGGTGTCGTAGTCTTCCCTCTGCTTGTCGTACATGGATGTCTGCCCGATAGGAAGGCCGTCCGTATAGTAGTACTCGTCCGCAAGGTCCAGGCTTGCCTCGGCGGCATTCAACGGTGCGCTCCACGCGATTCCGAATGTGGACCCCTCGCCTTGCCCAGGACCTACATAGTGTACACTGAACAGGATTTCGTCACAGGTCTC
Source organism: Candidatus Cryptobacteroides faecipullorum (assembly GCA_017694885.1). Taxonomy (GTDB): domain Bacteria; phylum Bacteroidota; class Bacteroidia; order Bacteroidales; family UBA932; genus Cryptobacteroides; species Cryptobacteroides faecipullorum. The sequence goes on from JADIMH010000072.1 coordinate 840, forward strand.
GTTCTCGGTCCTGAACAGGTCGGCGAAATTGGCCCTGTAATCCGTGCCGTCGCCGGACTTGAAAAGCTGTACCTTGCCTATCACCTGGCGGTATGCCTCTATGGCATCGTCCCATCTCTCGTTGTAAAGCGCCATACGTCCCAGGATGGCATATCCTGCCTCGCGCGTCATGCGTCCTGTGGCTTCAGTGCCCTTGGCCGGAAGCATAGGTACATATGTCTTGAGGTCAGCGATCACAGACTCCGCTATCTCCGCCTTCGGTGTTTTCGGAGCCTGGGCGGCCTGGAGAGTAAGAGGCTTGGTAAGATAAGGGACATCCCTGAAAGTGGACACCAGGTTGCAGTACATCAGCGCCCTGAGGGTCACAGCCTCGGCCACATAGGCGTTCTTGGCGTCATCGCTCATGTCCGGGATCAGGTTTATGTTCTCGATCAGGGTGTTGCACCGCTTGATGACCTCATAGTTGCCCTTCCAGTAATTGTTGGTGTGCCCGTAGCTTGTGGAGTATGTGCCCATTGCGATTTCAGCGCCGGCGCACCATGTCCCCCAGGTATGCCACCCGTTGTCTGTGGAACATTCCCTGCGGATGACACCGAAGCCTCCTCCGTCGACATTGTCGTTGTACATATTGATCGTCTGCAAGGCGTCATAGCAGGCGGTAAGTGCCATAAGGGCATCGGTTTCCGTCTTCCAGTATGTGCCCTGGGACAGCTGGTTAGGATTGTCCTTCTGCAGGAAATCTGAGCAGGATGCCGCCGGCAGCAGAATGGCGGCAGACAGTGCAATTCCTAGTATATTATTGATTTTCATTGTATTATTCCTCCTTGTGATTAGAACTCGATATTAAGGCCTATAGAATATGTCCTCATGTTCGGGTGGATGTCATTACGTGTGTCACCTGATGTCTTCTCCGGATCCCAGTCCTCAAGTTTGGTGAAAGTGAGCAGGTTTGTGCCTGACAGATATACACGTATGTGCGATATGCCGGCCTTGCCCAGCTCCTTCTGGCGGAAAGTATACCCGATCTCCAGGTTCTTCAGACGGAGATAGTCGGACCTCTCCAGCCAGAATGATGACATCTTGTCGTTCACCGAGCGGCCAAGAGCAGGAAGCGAACCGTCCACGTTGTCCTGTGACCAGCGGTCGAGCCAGCGGTCGGTAAAATTACCCCTTATGTCTGTGGTAGTCTCCCAGCTGTAACGGTAAATACCTGCGACCCCCTGCCAGAATGTGCTCACATCCAGGTTCTTCCAGGAGAATCCTATATTGAATCCGTATGTGAAGTCCGGGAACGGGTTCCCGATTATCTGACGGTCATTGTCATCTATATTCCCGTCTCCGTTGAAATCCTCGTACATGATGTCACCGAGCTTTGCCGCAGCTCCGTACTGGGTGATGACCTTGCCCTCGGCGTTTGTGCGGGCGAGGTCGGCGTCATTGCGGTACAGACCGATGGCCTTGATGCCGTAATAAGCCCCGATAGGTTCTCCGACACGGTTGATCGTGTTGCCGCTGATGCTTTCAGTAAGATCGCCCATTGTAAGGATAGTGTTCTTCACATGGGAGAGATTGAAGCCTGCAAACCAGCTCCAGTCGCCCTTGTGGTCCTGATAGTTCATGCTGAGCTCCCATCCGCGGTTCCTCACGGCCCCGACATTCTGGTAAGGTGCGGCTAGCGACCCGAGGAATATCCCCGGCATGGAAAGCTGCATCAGGATGTCGTATGTCTTCTTGTCATACCAGTCGAATGTGGCGGTGATGCGGTTCTGGAGGAATCCCAGGTCGAGTCCGACATTCACTGTGCGGGTTGTCTCCCATTTGATGTTCTCGTTGGCCACGGATGTCTGCACTACACCAGTCTGCTTGTTGCCGTTCTGGTCGAAATAGTAGTTTCCGCTTGCTCCGAGTGTCACGGCATAAGGATAGTTTCCGATCTCCTGGTTTCCGAGTGTTCCCCATGATGCACGCACTTTTCCGAAGAACCAGTCCTTGTACTCGGACATGAACGGCTCGTTGGAGAATACCCATCCGGCTGAGACTGAAGGGAATGTAGCGTATCTGTTGTTTTTCGGCATACGTGAAGACCCGTCATGGCGGAGAGTGAACTCGAAGAGGTAGCGGTCAGCATAGCTGTATTTCACACGGCCGAAGAATGACTGCAGAGAATACTCCTGCAGGCTTCCGCTGGCTGCAGGGTTCAGGGTACCGCCGTCCAGCTCGTAGATAGTCTCCGTAGGGAAGCCCTGCTTGGAGGCCTGTGTGATATAGACCTGGTTTCCGAGGATGGAGTGTCCCAGAAGGACTCCTATGGTGTGGTCGCCGAATGTCTGGTCGTAGGTAAGGAGGTTCTCGTTGGCCCACCTCAGCTGACGCCAGTAGTAATCGGTGAGGGTGTTGTTCTCGCCAGGGGCCTTCAGTTCGTTCCCCTCGGCGTCATATCTTGCGTGCTCCTTGTCCAGATATGTCTTCTTGGCGTTGAAGTCGAAGTTGTATGAAAGGCTGGTCTGGAACTTGAGCCCGTCTATGATGTCAATCCCGGCGAAAGCCTTGCCGTTCAGCCTCCAGTAGTTGTTCAGACGGTAGCCGCGGTTCATGTTGTCAATAGGGTTCTTCACCTTCTCGGCATCCTTTACTGTACCGTCGACATAGCCGTACAGCCCGTTGGAATACTGAACAGGGACGGTAGGGCGTGTGAACCATGACACATAACGCATGATACTGGTCTCACCTGAAGGCGCCACCGCCGGCTCTGTCACGTTGTTCCTGTTTCCGGATATGTTAAGTCCGAAGAAGAAGCGCTTGTACCTTGTGTCGAGGTTGGACCTGAAAGAGATCTTCTCCACACCTGTGTTGAGCATTATACCTTCCTGGTTGGCATAAGAGAGGGACACCATGTAATGTGTGTTCTTGCTGCCGCCGGACACAGAGAGGTTGTGCTGGTGCATGCTGGCGTTCCTCATCACAGCCCTGAGCCAGTCAGTGTTGGCATAGTGGTCAGGGTCGGACCCGTCCTTGAGTTTCTGCAGGGCGACATCATCGTACAGGCCTTCCGTGGCCCCGTTGGCCCTCTGGGCGTCATTGTACATAAGGGCCCAGTTGTATCCGTCCACATAGTCAGGAAGTACAGTAGGGGTCTGGAGAGTATAGCTTCCGTTGTAAGTGACCTTGGTGCGGGACTCCCCTCCTCTCTTGGTGGTGATGAGGATCACACCGTTTGCCGCCCTCACACCGTAGATCGCCGACGAAGCCGCGTCCTTGAGGACAGAAATGCTCTCTATGTCGGCGGACGGTATGTCGGAAATCTGGGAGAGGGTTCCTTCGACACCGTCTATGAGGACCATAGGGTCATTGTTGTTGAATGTCCCCACACCCCTGATCCTGATCTCAGGGGAGTCGTTTCCGGCCTGGGCTCCGTTCTGAGTGAGCACAAGTCCCGGCATACGTCCCTGCAGGAGGGTGGCGGTATTTGCCACAGGTATATCCTCAAGGTCCTTGGATGACACGGCTGACACTGCACCGGTAAGAGTGACCTTCTTCTGTGTACCGTAAGCCACTACCACCACGTCTTCCAGGACTGTGGTGTCAGTCTCAAGCTGTATATCCACCACGGCCCTCTCCCCCGGAGTGACCGTGACCGGCTTATATCCCACGCAGCTTATCTCGAGTACCTGGTCCGGATAAACTTCAATTACATAGGTACCGTCAACATCGGTAGTCGTACCTGATGTAGTGCCTTGGATTAGAATTCCCGCTCCTATCACCGGAGCTCCTGTCTCGTCTGTGACTGTTCCCCTGACTGTATGCACCTGGGCATTCGCCAGCAGGGATGACAGCATCATAAAGCCTGCGAGCAACAGGCATAACACGTTTCGGTGCTGTTTCATAATGTAGTTAGTTGGTTATTAGTAATAAATTGTTACCATTATCAGCATAATGCCGAAAAAGCAAATACAAAATTAACCACAAAGCTTACATTTTCTAAAGACAAAACGGACATTTAAAAAAACAGATAGGACAAATGGCCTTTTTGTCCTATCTGTTCGATTTCAGATACTGGCTCGGAGTACATCCGTATTCCTGCTGGAAGCACTTCGCGAAATACGACGGATCGGTGAACCCTACCGAATACATTACCTCCGCGACAGAGAACCGTCCCTGCGCAAGCATAAGAGAAGCCTGCTTTATACGTATGCTCTTTATATAATCCACCGGAGTAAGCCCGGTAAGAGGTTTGAGCTTCCTTGCAAGCTGCTTGGTGGAGACATGGACCTTTTCGGCCAAAAATGTGACATTCAGCTCCGGAAGACTGATATTCTCCTCTATGATTCCGGTGACCTCCGAAAGGAATTTCTCGTTCTGGGAAATCTGGCTTATCTCCTTATGGGAAGAAAGCGAATCCGCAAGAACCGACTCCTTCTGCCTGCGACGGCTTTCCAGAAGGCTCATTACCTTGAGCTTGAGTTTCTCCGCATTGAAAGGCTTCGGCATGAAACAGTCCACCCCGGCACGTATGGATTCCGTCTCGGTCATCTGGTCCGACTTCGCGGTAAGCATGATTACCGGAACAGACTGTCCGCCTTTCTCCTGTCTTATCCTGCCGCACATCTCCATACCGTCCATGATAGGCATCATCATGTCCGCTATGACCAGGTCCGGCCTGATTCTCCTGAACAGCGTCAGTCCGTCCCTGCCGTTCCATGCCGTATATACGTCCACCGTCTCGGACAGGAAATCCGCCAGAAACGATGACAGCTCTTCATTGTCCTCGACTACCAGCACACGGTACGGCTTGGGCTCTTTCGTTTCCTTATCCTTTCTGGCATGCAGATTCACGGCATATTCCCGGAACGGGAACTCTACTATGAACGAGGTCCCCTGCCCTTCATGCGAAGACACTTCGATGGTTCCTCCGTGCACTTCGACATATTTCCTGACCAGATAAAGCCCCAGTCCTGTTCCCTTGATCCTGTCCCTTGTCACTGAAGACTGGAAAAACCTCTGGAAGATATAAGGGAGCTCGGACTCCGGTATCCCGACACCGTTGTCCGTTACGGTAAAGTACAGTTTGTCGGAATATTCGTCCACATACAGGGATATGTGGATATCCCCGTTGTCAGGGGTGTATTTGAAAGCATTGGATATGAGGTTGTCTGCGACAGACTCCATTTTGTGCAGGTCGCAGTTGTAGAACACATGCTGTTTGCGGCAGTTGAATGACACTTTGATTTTCCTGGATGCAGACTCCGGCATATATCTGGCAAGGATTCCCCCGACCAGATCGGACAGGTCCACGGAAGAGCGCACAAGCACCGCATCTCCAGACTCTTCCCTTTTGTAGTCGAGCATCCTGCCCAGCAGGGCGTTCAGCTTCTCGGCATTTTTCAGCACTATCTCAAGCTGTTCCTTGATTTTTACGTCGACCGGGGCCATGAGAATCCGGCTTACCGGGCCGGTTATCAGGCTGAGAGGGGTCTTCAGGTCATGGGAAATGCCCGTCAGGAATTCGATTTTCGAAGTAGCCTGTTTCATAAGGACATCCTTCTCGAATCCGGCAGACTTGAGCCTGGCCTCCATTTTCATGTACTTGACTATCCACAGTACGATTCCCGCAAGGATTGCCGCATACAGCAGGAAGGCTGCCGGAGAGAGCATGGCGGCAGGACGGATAGTGATATCCAGTGTGCTGGCCTGGTTTTCCTGAGGCTCCCCCTTTTCATTCACCTTGCATACGGAAAGCCTGTATTTGCCCGGATTTACATCCACCAGGGAAATGGTGTTTATTCCGTCTTCGAGCCGCACCCAGTTCCGGCTCACCGGCTCCAGCATATAAGCGTACTGGTCGGTGGCAGCGGAAGTAAAATTCATCGAAGAGAACGTGACAGTAAGGTTGTTCTCGTCATGGTCCAGGACAATACTGTCACTGAACCTTATGTTAATTTCCTTGCCCGTTTCCTGTCCGTATGCCGCCCCGTTCACCACAAATGAAGTGAATTCCGGCCGTCTGTAAATGCTTGCCTGCTGACGCACAGGCAGACCCGCCATGTAAAATCCGTCCACGGACCCCATCAGCAGGGCTTCTCCGACACTGTCATAGCAGATGGAGACATAACGTCCGAGAGGGAACGGGAGTTTTTCCACCGTCCGGGATTCCGTATCCACCTGCCACACCGTACCGGTCGAAGCGGACATCCACAAATACCTGTCAGATACGGCCATTCCCAATATTTCCGCATCAGACACCCCTTCCGGGAAAGGAATCACGGATACAGCCAGGGTAGAAGTATCCACACACAACACTCCGCCTCCGTATCCCGCCCACAAATGTCCGGAACCGTCCATAATCATCCTGGTAGGAATAGTCTGCTCTTTAGTAAGGGCGGCTATATCAAATGTCCGGACACTGCCTTCAGGAGCAAGCCTGGCAAGGCCGCACCCGTCATAATATAGCACCCACACATACCCTGAAGAATCAGGTATCACCTGTTTCACCTGATGCCCGCAGTTTATACCTTCCTTGTATATTCTCTCCAAAGCCCCGCCCTTCCCGCTGAGAAGCTTCCGCTTGTCATATACAAGGATCCCTGAAGAGAAAGTCCCCACCCAGACTTTCCCGTCCGGGCCCACTGCTACGTCATGGCACCACTCCACGTTGTAGGAGTCCACCTCCAGATCCGTCTGTCTGAAGGACCGGAGCCCCTTATCAAAGAACAGCAGGCCACCATCTGTAGCAGCCCAGAGATCCCCGTCGGAATCCTCGTACAGCGAATGTATGGCATTGTGAGGCAACGGATGTGTTGGGCTGTAAATGTCGAAAATGTCAGTTTCTCCGCTCTTACGTGAAATTCGGACAATTCCGTTGTTACCACCGCACCAGAGGTCGTCCCCGCCCTTCAGGATGGACATGGAAGATATTATCATCCCTTTATCGGAATCCGTAAATTTCCGCAATGGAATGTATTCGGTCATGTTCCAGCATCTGGCCACCGACAACCCGTCATGTGTCCCGACCCAGGTATTCCCGTCCCTGTCCACGAACAGGGCCTCTATGTCATTGTCTGACAGGGAAGCGTCATTACCGGACTCGTGCCATATATGGCGCATCGACGTTCCGTTATATAAATACAGGCCGGAATCCGTTCCCAATACAAGCGTCCCGTCCCTGTCCAGAATCACTTCATTGATGACCTGGTGCCTGATGTTTCCGACAGGCACGATACTGTCCTCTCCCGGGCGGTAGCACCACAGACCCTTCTGCGTCCCGAGCCACAGACACCCTCTGGCACTGTCTTTACAGATGGAATATACGAAAAGGCTGCTGTCCGGCAGACCGGCCTTTTTCACTTGCCCGCTACTGTCAAAAAAGTACAGTCCGTTGAATGTGCCCAAATACAGGATGCCGTCCGATTCTACGATTGCATACACTCCGAGCCGGTGACCGCTACCGTCAGTCACATCTGTCCATGACAGGACGCCTTCAGACAGGCTGTAGCTGGCCATTCCTGAAGAATACCCCATGTATACGCTGTCCCCTGAGTGGCATATCGCCCGGACCGCCTCCTTCTCCATGTCAGTATACGGGCCGGGAATATATGCACCTGCCCTTATATCATATACGAGGACTCCGCGGTCTGTGCCCATCCAAAGTTCGTCACCGATGAATTCGGCACACTGTATCTGTACTCTGGATTCATAACCGGCCCTGTTATAGGGATAGATGCTGTATCCGTCATACGAATACAGCCCTTTATTGGTACATATCCACATCATCCCGGAGCTGTCCTGTGCAAGACTGTTGACTACAGAAGCCTCTATGTCCACAGTGAGACGGTCAAACTCCAGGTAATTTATTTTACTTGCCCCCCCCGGCTCAAAACTTGAGATTGCCGTCAGCAGGGCGGAAAGGAGAAAAATCATTCCCATTTATAATAGCGCACCCAGTCCACTTCCATTTCTACAGGCAGGTCTTCAGGATCCACCTCCCCGACCCACTGGCCTCCGAGCTGCATATCTATGAGCAGATGCATAGGCTTGTAGAACGGATACTGCCCCAGTGAATCCTTTTCAGGCAGGCGCGGATAGGCAAAATTCCTGACACCGTTTATATGGAAGACTACGCTGTCTCTCCAGATATCCACACCGTATACATTGAAATCATCCGGATCGATAGGAGCAGTACAGCTCGTCTTAGGCTCGAAATTCTGTAAATCGTATGTATAGTGCGAATGGACTGTCTGGTATGCGACAGAGTCGTAGTTGAGCCTTTCCATGATGTCTATCTCGCCTCCGTCCGGCCAGCGGTTTGCCGGATCTTCCTGGTCGAAAGGAAGAAGCCATATTGCCGGCCAGGCACCGGTAGCCCCTTGAAGCCGGGCTCTCACTTCGATGCGTCCGGGATCAAATGACTTCTTGCCCCTGGTCCATATCCCTCCTGTCAGATACCGGGCCGTATCTTTCTGAAGGTCATCGTTTACAATTCCTCTCAATATCAGGTTACCGTCCCTGAAAGCGAAGCACCTTTCATCGGAAGACTGGGTGTTCTGCCAGTCGGCGGTACCTCTGTCGGTATGACTCCAGACGGCATCATCAAGGGTTTCCGATTCGAAATTGTCCTCCCACACAAGGTTCCACTGCGAGGTCCTTGAACAGTTCACGGCCGAAACGGCGACGGCGGCAAGAGCTGCGGCAAGAAAAATGTTGTTTTTCATACGGGTTATAACTTTAATATTGTCATTTGAACGGGAGAATGACTTACTCCTTTTGCAAAATTATACATTTAAAGTATCTGTTTTTCATCCCGGTCAAATTTTTAAAGAACATTCAAGACAATTTCAAAAACATTTGGGACAACTGTCTTTTATATTGGAAAAACTCGCTATATTAGGTTCACGATTAATTCACACTCAAATAATACCCATTTTACATTATGAATTTACTGAAAACAAATCTGCTGATGTCTGCCATGCTTCTGACAGGGACACTGTCAGCTGCAGGTCAGACAGAATGGCATGATCCCCTGGTAAATGCCATCAACAGAGCACCTATGCACACCAGCTATTTTGCATACCCTGATGCCGAAGAAGCTGCAGGATGCCGTACAGGCTCATCGAACTACATGTCCCTCAACGGGCTGTGGAAATTCAACTGGGTCAGGGATGCAGATATGCGGCCGCTGGACTTCTACCTGACCGGATTCAATGACAAAGGCTGGGATTCCATGCCTGTGCCGGGTATATGGGAGCTGAACGGCTACGGAGCCCCTCTCTACAACAACGTCGGTTATCCATGGCAGTACCAGTTCGCCAACAACCCTCCTGAAGTACCGGTAGAAAACAATCACGTCGGATCATATCGTCGGGAAATCACCATCCCTGCCGGATGGGAAGGGAAGCAGATACTCGCCCATTTCGGAAGCGTTTCATCGAACATGTATCTGTGGGTGAACGGAAAATTCGTCGGATACAGCGAGGACACCAAGCTCGATGCCGAGTTCGACATTACCAAATATGTAAAGCCCGGGAAAAACCTCATCGCATTCCAGGTATTCCGCTGGTGCGACGGCTCATATTTCGAGGACCAGGATTTCATGAGATATTCCGGAGTAGCCCGTGACTGTTATCTTTATTCAAGAGAGAAAGTCCGTATCCAGGACATCAGGGTAACTCCTGACCTGGACAGCAGCTATGACAACGGCTCGCTCGATATCCGTCTTGACCTTACCGGTACCTGCCAGGTATCCTTAGTGCTGACCGATGCCGGCGGCAACAAAGTGGCGGAACAGCAGGTTTCCGGCAGGAAAGGGACACAGAACGTAACCATGGAAGTGGACTCCCCGTCAAAATGGACGGCTGAAACACCATATCTTTATACTCTCACGGCAACTTCTTCAGCCAAAGGAGCTACCGAAGTCATTCCTGTAAAAGTGGGATTCAGGAAAATCGAAATCAAAAATGCACAGGTCCTCGTAAACGGACAGCCGGTCCTTTTCAAAGGAGCGAACAGGCATGAAATGGATCCTGACGGAGGCTATATGGTATCCAAGGAAAGGATGCTGCAGGATGTCCTGAAAATGAAGCAGCTGAACATCAACGCCGTCCGCACCTGCCACTATCCTGACGACAGCTATTGGTACGAACTGTGCGACAGATACGGCCTGTATGTAGTGGCCGAGGCCAACATAGAATCACACGGTATGGGATACGGCGACGAGAGCCTTTCGAAAAACCCGCTTTACGGACAGGCCCATCTTGAAAGGAACAGCCGCAACGTGCAGAGAAATTTCAACCACCCGTCCATCATATTCTGGTCACTCGGGAACGAAGCGGGATTCGGAGTAAACTTCGAGGAATGCTACAGATGGATAAAGAATGAGGACATTTCACGCCCGGTACAGTATGAGCAGGCCAGGAAAAATGAGTTTACCGATATTTTCTGTCCTATGTACTATACATATGACGACTGCATCAGATACTGTGAAAGCAACCCCGACAAACCGCTCATCCAGTGCGAATACGCACATGCGATGGGTAACTCGCAGGGCGGATTCAAAGAATATTGGGATATCATCCGCAAGTACCCTTGCTATCAGGGAGGCTTCATATGGGATTTCGTAGACCAGTCGCCACGCCGGTATGATGAAAACGGCAGGATGTTCTACGGCTATGCCGGGGATTTCGACCGTTATGACGTAGACAAGGATCAGAATTTCTGCAACAACGGCCTGATCAGTCCGGACAGAAAGTTCAATCCGCATGCCTATGAGGTCCGCCATATCCACCAGTCCATCTGGGCGTCGCCTGTCGACCTCGCCAAAGGACTGATCTCTGTCTACAATGAAAACTACTTCCGTGACCTGTCGGCCTACCGGCTTGAATGGCAGCTTCTTGCCGATGGAGAAGTTACACAGTCAGGATTTGTAGACAACCTGGATATCGCCCCGCAGAAAACGGCTGAAGTATCATTAGGATATGACTATAGCCAGGTATGCGGCTGCAAAGAGTGGATGCTTAACGTATATTTCAAACTCAAAAAGGCAGAAACCCTCCTTCCTGCAGGTTATACTGTAGCATACAACCAAATGCCTCTGACCGGCTACAGATACGATGCTTCACTGGCCAATGTATCACGAAGCAATGAAGACATTCCGGTCCCTGCATTCACGGAAAACGACCAACGCTATCTCATCCTCACAGGAGAGAATTTCCGTCTGGAATTCACCAAGAGCACGGGATTCATTTCCCTCTATGAATTTGAAGGCCGCAGTCTTCTGGAGAAGGGATCCGCATTGAGACCTAATTTCTGGAGGGCAGGCACGGACAATGACTACGGCGCAGGACTGCAGAACAGATACGGAGTATGGAGAAACCCTACTCTCAAGCTTACCGGACTCGACCACAGCACCGAGGATGGAATGGCACGCGTGACTGCCACTTATGAAATCCCGGAAGTGGGGGCATGCCTTACGATGGAGTACCTTGTAAACAATGCCGGATCCGTGAAAGTCACCCAGAAGATGACGGCAGACAAGACCAGGGAAATCTCCGACATGTTCCGTTTCGGCTTGCGTGCGGAAATGCCTGAAACATTCAACACGGTGGAATTCTACGGCAAAGGTCCTTTCGAAAATTACTCGGACCGTCAGCATGCCGCTCTCGTAGGACATTACAGACAGAGCGTAGAAGAACAGTTCTACCCTTATATCAGACCGCAGGAGACCGGTACGAAAGCAGGGTTGAGATGGTGGGAAGTCCTGGATGCTTCAGGTTTCGGTCTGCGATTCCACAGCGATGCGCCTTTCTCCGCTTCTGCGCTCGAATATAGCATAGAAATGCTGGACGATGGTGCAGGAAAGAACAACAGACATCCGTCCGACCTGATAAAATCAGGATCCACGAACATCTGTATAGACAAGGCACAGATGGGACTCGGATGTATAAACAGTTGGGGGCATCTTCCTCGCGAAGAATACAGGCTCCACTATGGAGACTATGAGTTCACCTTCATCATGCAGCCTGTGAAACATCAGCTCGACATGAGGTAGCCTGACCATAACGAAGAGGCAGGCACTGATGCAATAAGGAAACGTTGAGCCCACACAGGGAGGGCCCCACGGAGTGGGAGGGTTTCCGGAATACATCAGTGCCTGCCTTTTTATGTCTTTTCGGGAAAGCGCCGGGGTATCTGCCGGTCCTCTCCCGGGATTCTGCAACAAGTCCGGAATGGCCTATATAATCTCTTCAATGATACTGTCGGAAATGAAGAAATGCTTTTCCGGTATTCGCAGAAAAGACGGATCAGAGGCAGGGACAAGAAATCCGTCGCCGACCATCTTTTCAAGTCCGGAGCAGTTCGTATGGGCCGACAGATAGGATTTTTCCACTCCCGAATCCGTTCTAAGCCCGAGCATGATCCTCTCAATGGCTATCTGCTCCGGCGTAAGTCTTTCACTCTGCACAATATTGCAGGCGGTTTCACTCCTGCATCCGTCTCCAAGACGGCCAGAAATCTGGTAACAGGATATGTACTTCCTGACGTCAGGGATATTCCAGAAGCGTATATACTGCCGTTGTCCTGCATCGTCCTCAGGGCCCTCTATCCGTAAGGAATGCGCCCCGGGACCGAAACCGGAATACGGGACATGGCGCCAGTAGGCGCTGTTATGCAAAGCTTCATAGCCAGGCAGGGCGAAATTGGATATTTCATAATGATGATACCCTGCCTCAGCGAGTTTCCTGCAGAGCATGGAGTATTGCCTGATGCACAGAGATTCGGAAGCCTCCGTATATTTCCCGGCACTTGCCATGGATGCAAGGACACTTTCCGGCTCTACGGAAAGCTGGTAGGCGGATATGTGCTGCGGTCTTAGTGAAACGGCCCTATCCAGGACCGACTCCCACAGTTCATCATCCATATGGTCTATACCGAAAATGAGGTCTATGCTTATGTTTCCCATGCCGGACTCTCTGATGACATTGAAAGCCCTGACTGCTCCGGCCGCGTCATGCCGCCGGTTCATCCACTTCAATATCCTGTCATCGAATGACTGCACACCCATGCTTATCCTGTTCACTCCGCATGAAGCCAGCCCCTCCACATACGGTCTTCCGCCGCGGACTATGTCTTCCGGGTTGGCTTCAAAAGTGAACTCACGGAATCCTTGCCGGGAAGAACCGCCACAGTCCGGAAACTGTTCCTCCACAGTGGAAACTATCTTTCTTACTGCAGAAAGAGGCAGCACCGATGGGGTGCCGCCTCCTATATACAACGTATCGGGTTCTCCGACCGCTTCCTTATTCCGTGCAGAAATTTCCGAGCAAAGGGCCCCGACATACTGTCCGGCAATCCGTCCTTCGGCGATTTCCGAATAGAAACCGCAATAGGTACAGAAACTTCCGCAAAAAGGTATATGGATATATACCACGCTACCTGAGCATCAGTTCTGCTGAACCGAGAAGGTTGTTCTCCGTATACACCTCAACGGTATAGATACCTCTGACATACTCCGGTATGTCGTTGAGATATATGCTCATCTCTACCTCTTTGCCCTGATAATCGACTTCACGTGACGCCGAGCTTATAAGAGGTTCGCCATTGAAAGAGAACGTACGCTGCTCTTCATTGGTAAGAAGGATTCCGTCTGGTCCCTTCACTCTTATATAGACGCGGACAGGTCCTTTCGGTGCAAGTTCGTTCTCCACCAGACTCAGGGATGCCATCAGACGCACCACCCTGCTGCTGCGGTCAGTAACCTTGTTGGACCCGTTATAGCCGACAAGGGTTATAGCCCTGGCCTTCATCTGCGAACCGATAGCCACCTGATCCGAAAGGCTCTCGACTGTCTTGCTGAGCTGCTCGGACTGGCGGCGGCTTTCGGCAGCCTCCCGGCGCGCTGCGGCAGCATCTGCCGTAAGCTTCTGGTTCAGAGTGTTAAGTGAATCTATCTGTACGATATAGCTTCTCATGATGCTTCTAAGAGTACCGAGTTCCTTTTCATACTGACGTATCTTGGCCCTGTTGGTAGCATCTGTCCTTTTAACCCTTTCAATGAGCTGGGAAACCTCTTCCCTTGAAGAATCGAGCTGTGAGTTGATACTTTCATAATCGGATGAAAGCGAAGCATAGTCGTTCTGAAGTGCTATCATCTGTGCCGTAAGGTCTTCCTTCTCGATCTTGAGGTCATTTACGAGGGATGATCTCTCATACCATATATAAGCCAATGCGGCAGCCAGTACAACGGCCACGGCAATCAACACATACATGATGTTCTTCAATCGGCTTTCCTGCGGGTCCTTTAGCGGCACCCGTGACTCATATCCTTCCATAATCTTAGATTTTAATATTTCCAACCAAATTACAAAGATAATAAATCTGGGATTTCCAGAACAGATTAACACGAATATTTTCATAAAACAGGCTCATCATATGAAAAAAAGACTACATTTGTAAAAGATGTGTACGGAAACATAAACTTATAACATAAATATTATGAAGAAAATTTTTGCAATCGCAGTCCTTGCATTGGGAATTTCCTTTGCGGCTGCAGCCCAGCCTAAGGCAATCGGTGTCAGATGGGGATTCAATACTGAATTCAGCTACCAGCACAACGTGAACGGAGCGGATTTCGTCGAAGCCAACCTCGGAACATTCGGATTCGACAGTTTCGATATTTCATCCACATACAACTTCATGATCGCACAGCCGGCATGGACAGACAGAGGAGAGTGGGGATTCTACGCCGGTCCGGGACTTGCTCTCGGTGTAAACAGAGGCATCAGCTTTGCAGTCCAGGGACAGGTAGGTCTGGAATACACATTCTGGTTCCCGCTCCAGCTGGCTGTAGACCTTAAGCCGCAGTTCGGATTCTGGGCCAATCACGGGGCAGGTTTCTTCACCCAGGGACTTTACGGATTTCTGCCATCCGTTTCTGTCCGATACAGATTCTGACAATAGACCGTTATAATGAAAAAAGTCATAACTACTTTAATGGCAGCAGTCTTTATGAGCTGCTGCCTTTCTTTGACCTCCAACGCCCAGCCGAGGGCTGTGGGTCTGCGCATAGGCGCTACCGGATTTGAAGTTTCATACCAGCACACGTTGGGCAAGGACTTCATAGAAGCCGATGCCGGAATGGATTTCGGATATGGAGGCTCCGGAATCAAGGCCGCCGCTTCATACAACTTCATTTTCGCCCGGCCGGCATGGTCCGACCGTGGCACCTGGGCCCTCTACGCAGGTCCCGGAGTTGCTATGGGTTACGTTTCGGACAGGACGACATACACCATCTTGGGATATGATGGCATGAGGGAATACCCTCTCAAGGTCCACCCGGCAGACCACGGGTTCATGTTCGCGCTCAGCGGACAGGTAGGACTTGAATACAATTTCTGGTTCCCTCTGCAACTGTCCGTGGATATCAGGCCATATTTCGGTTTCCATGTAAACGACGGATACTATAGCTATGGCTCCAAAACCGGATTCTACAATTACGGACTGATGGGATTCATCCCCACATTATCCGTAAGATACCGGTTCTGACCTTCGTTTCTGCGGGAAAAGCGCGAAAATACGCCCTCTTAACATAATCGACACAATTTTGTAAAAAATTTTTACTTATTTTACAGATTGTATGTCAATATGATATGGAAATGAAGAAAAACAATCTTATGCCTCCGTATCTTGAGAGGGATATAAGCTGGATGTATTTCAACAGGAGAATCCTGCAGGAAGCATGCAAGGACACCGTGCCGCTTCTGGAGAGGATGTCTTTTCTGGGAATATATTCCAACAACCTGGATGAATTTTTCCGAGTAAGGGTCGCATCCCTCAACAGGATTATCGAATGGGGAGACAAGTCAGCCGAAAAAGAAGCAAAGAATGCAAAAAAGATCGTAAAGGAAATAGCCAGGCTCAACAGCTGCTATCTCAACGATTACGAAGCTGCTGTCGAAACCGTATATAAAGAACTGGCAGACAACGGCATCCACCTCATTTCCGATACTGAGGCAGATGCCGGTCAGCTGGCTTTCATCAGGAGCTATTACCGGAACAATCTGGACGGACTTATCGTTCCGATATGGTTTTCCGCAGTAAAGCGTCTGGACTATGAAAGCGATGAAAACATCTATTTCGCCGTCAAGGCCGGGAAAGAAGGAGAAAAGAAGAAATATGATTATGCATATTTCGCCATCCCTGTAAAGGGAAGGTTCGTAAGGCTCCCGGACAGGAACGGCGAAAGTTATATAATGTATATCGACAATATAATCAGATGCTCGCTCGATGAAATCTTCATCGGTACGGACTACACGAGCTTCGAGGCATATGCATTCAAATTCACACGCGACTCCGAAATGGAGATCGACAATGACCGCAGAAGCGGAATCCTGCAGAAAATATCCAAAGGAATAAAAAGTCGGAAAAAAGGAGAGCCGCTGAGATTCGTCTATGATGAAAAGATGCCTCCCGATCTTCTCAAGCGCGTGCTTAGCAAACTCGATCTGGAGAATAACGATACAATCCTGAAAGGCGGACGATATCAGAACCACAAGGACCTGATGCAGTTTCCTGACTGCGGAAGGAAAGATCTGAAATTCAATCCCATGCCGCCTATAATGAGAGCCTCGCTGGATGTCCGGCGCAGCCTTCTCGACCTGATAAGGGAATCGGACCGTTTCCTGCATGTCCCTTATCACAGCTTTTCACATTTTCTCAGACTGCTGCATGAAGCGGCCACTGACCGCAGGGTAAAATCGATAAAGATATCGCTTTACAGGCTTGCCAAAGACTCGAGAGTGGTGAAATCCCTTATAGCGGCAGCCAGGAACGGAAAGAAAGTGACCGTAGTGATAGAGCTGCTGGCAAGGT
The DNA here is from genome assembly GCA_017694885.1 of Candidatus Cryptobacteroides faecipullorum. Taxonomy (GTDB): domain Bacteria; phylum Bacteroidota; class Bacteroidia; order Bacteroidales; family UBA932; genus Cryptobacteroides; species Cryptobacteroides faecipullorum. The sequence goes on from JADIMH010000072.1 coordinate 17,697, forward strand.
TCGATGAAGAATCGAACATCGTCTGGTCCCAGAAGCTCCAGGATGCAGGAGTCAAGGTAATGTACGGAGTAGAAGGACTTAAAGTCCACTCCAAGGTAGTGTTCATCGGAATGAAGCAGGGATCGGACATAGCGTGCATCAGCACCGGCAATTTCCATGAAGGCAATGCAAGGACATACACGGACTGCATCCTGATGACTGCCGCCAGACGTATTACGGAAGACGTCGACAAGGTCTTTGAATTCATAGAAAAGCCTTATCTGCCGGTATCGTTCAAGGAGCTGCTGGTTTCCCCGAACGAAATGAAGAAACGGTTCATTTCCCTTGTCAATGCGGAAATCCGCAACCACCTGGCCGGAAAGCCGGCCTATATCAGGATGAAAGTGAACCACATCACCGACCCGATAATGGTCAGGAAAATATATGAAGCGGCCGCCAAGGGAGTTCCTGTAGATCTTATAGTAAGGGGAAACTGTTCGCTCGACACGACACATCTCCCTGAGGGATGCCATCTGAGAATCAACGGTATCATAGACCGGTATCTCGAACACTCGCGCATATTCATTTTCGCCTCAGGCGGACAGGAAAAGACCTTCATCGGCTCTGCAGACTGGATGCCGCGTAACCTGGACAACCGCATCGAGGTGGTCACACCTGTCTATGATCCTGCCGTTAAAAGCGAAATGAAACTTATCGTAGACTACGGACTGAAGGATTCCGTTCAGGGAAGGATCGTCGACGGAAGCGGAGAAAACAGACCGTGGACATGCGACAGCCCGCTTCCGACCGGATCTCAGGAAGCATTGTATAACCACTACCTGGAACTGGAACAGAAGGAAAGCAACTAAACAACCCACAAAACCGATAAAATCATGGAAAAGGCCACTGAACTTTATTCCGGACTGCAATCATTCGCAGCCATAGACATCGGAAGCAACGCCGTAAGGCTCCTCATCAAGCAAGTCGTAGATCCCGGCAGACATCCCAAACTGAACAAGGCTCTTCTGGTAAGGGTACCGCTACGGCTCGGATTCGACGTATTTTCGGAAGGGAAGATATCAGAAAAGAAAGAAAAGAATCTGGTCAGACTGATGAAAAGCTACAAACAGCTTATGAAAATCTACGGGACCGATGTTTACCGGGCCTGTGCAACTTCCGCCATGCGCGATGCCGCAAACGGGCAGCAGATCATAAAAAGGGTGGAAAAGGCCAGCGGAATCAAAATAGAAATCATAGACGGGCAGGAAGAAGCCAGGATCGTTTATGAAAACCACATCGAAAACATGAAAGGCCGTAAAGGCAACTATATGTATGTCGATGTAGGAGGCGGAAGTACCGAAATAAACCTTATCTCGGACGGAGGACTGGTCTGCTCGCGTTCATACAATATAGGAACAGTCCGTATCCTCAACAACGCCGCGACTGAAAACGAATGGAAACGCCTGAAAAAAGACATGAAGGACCTTTCCGTATCTTATCCTGGTATAGAGCTCATCGGCTCGGGAGGCAACATCAACAAACTCGTAAAGATGGTAAAAGGCCGCGACAAGCGTTATCCCAAAATGACTGTCGCTTCGCTGAAAGAGCTTTACGATACGCTTAAAGGGCTCAGCGTAGATGAAAGGATAGAAAGTTTCGACCTTAAGCCCGACCGGGCCGATGTGATTGTCCCGGCAGCGGAAATTTTCCTTACCATAGCTGATATCTTAGGCTCGACTACGATTTATGTACCGGTAATAGGACTGGCCGACGGCATCATAGACGACTTGTACCTCAAATCATGCGTCAGGGATTCATCAGATCCTTGTTTACAAAACCGGTTATGCGAAGGATGAGTCCGACAGATGCTTCCGCCTTTTCCCTGACTGACACCAGTCGCTCCAGAAGATCTGCATCCTCATCACCAAGAAGCTTCATCTGGGACTCCGCTTCTTCAACAGCCGCGCGGAAAGCATTCACGGCCTCCCCGAATTCTCCGTTCTTCCTGTAAATACAACCCAGGTCATACCACTCTGAGGCAGACCTGGGTTCATTGTTGCTGTTCTTTTCTGTCATATTGCAGGTAAGAGGATTACCGAAACAAGCATAACGCAGAAAATACTAATTTATGTGGATTTTATACTAGTCCGGAGAAGCCCATAAAAGCCAGCGCCAAAATACTCGCAGTTATCAGCGCAATAGGAATCCCCTGGAAAGCCTTCGGAACCTTGTTGAGAGCCAGCTGCTCACGCAGACCGGCAAACAGGACCATGGCCACTCCGAAACCTACCGAAGTCGCGAATGCATACACTATCGATTCGGCCAGATTCAGCATGTGAGGCTCACCCCCGAACGTAAATTCCTTGGTCACTACAATCAGTGCAACACCGAGCACGGCGCAGTTGGTCGTGATAAGCGGGAGAAAGATTCCGAGAGCCTGATACAGTGACGGACTGACTTTTTTCAGTACGATCTCCACCATCTGCACCAGAGCCGCTATCACCAGGATAAACGAAATTGTCTGCATGAATTCGATATGGAGCGGAACCAGGACATAATACTGGAGCAGATAAGTCACCAGGGTCGCAAGCGTAATCACGAAACATACGGCTCCGGACATTCCCACGGCTGTACTGAGCTTGTTGGAAACCCCGAGGAATGGACAGCAGCCCAGGAACTGCGACAACAGGATATTGTTTACGAATATCGCTGATATGATGATTATTATATATTCCATAGCCTTCTACTTTTTAGCCGTAAGTTTTCTGAAAAGCACAATAAGATATCCAAGGGCAAGGAATGCGCCTGGAGCAAGTACGAACACAAGGATACCGTCACCGGAGATGAACTTGAAACCGAACGCCGAACCGCTCCCGATAATCTCGCGGATAAGTCCGAGAACAGTCAGGGCCAGGGTGAAGCCGAGCCCGATACCAAGTCCGTCACAGGCAGAATCGATGACGCTGTTCTTGTTGGCGAACGCCTCTGCACGCCCGAGGACGATACAGTTCACCACTATAAGCGGGATGAACAGGCCAAGAGTCTCGTACATCGCAGGAGTATAGGCTTGCATTATAAACTGGAGTATCGTCACGAACGCTGCGATAATCACTATATATGACGGGATGCGCACCTTGTCCGGGATATACGGGGCTGCGGCAGAAATCGCCATGTTCGAAAGCACAAGCACGAACAGTGTCGCGAATCCCATGCCCATTCCGTTCATTGCCGAAGTGGTTGTGGCCAGGGTAGGACACATACCGAGAATGAGGACAAATGTAGGATTCTCCTTTATAAGTCCTTTGGTTATAAGCTGAAGTTTACTCATTGTCCTGTCCTCCATTATTATCCGTTTCTGAAGAACCGCCTGCCGAAGCCGAAGCTCCGGATGCGGCATCCGGCCGGGCACCGGTCGTTATCGCCTTATAGACATCCAGGGCTATCTGCACTGCATTGGTGTACGCCCTTGAAGTGATGGTAGATGCTGTAATGGCATCTACGTCCCCGCCGTCCTTCTTCACTTTGAGCACTTTCTCTGCAGGGTTGAAATTCCTGAACTGGTCTGCGAATGCAGGCTCGGTACATTTGGCTCCGAGTCCCGGAGTTTCGCTCTGGGAAAGTACGGATGTATTGTAAATGATACCGTCGGCAGTTATACCGACCATAAGGGACACCGGCCCGCTGAAACCGGTAGCGGCGGCCATTATCGCATAGCCGGCGACAGCTCCGTCCTTGGATACTTTATAATAAGTATAATCGGTGCCGGCCACATTGATCTGCGAAAGTTCAGGAGTGCCGTCAAACTCAGGCACGACCTGCGCAATGGCATTGTTGGTCTTGGCTGCGGCCGCCGCCTCGATCGGAGCCTTTGTCACAGCATAGACGACCGCAAGCAGGGCAGAGCTGACAAAGCAGATTACCAGCAGGCACAGCACCATGTTCTTGAATGATGATTGTACAGCCATGATTCTACCTCCCGTATTTCTTTTGTTTACAGAATTTGTTGATAAGAGGCACTACGGAGTTCATGATCAGGATGGCGAACGACATTCCTTCCGGATATGAACCGAAATACCTTATCAGAATGGTCAGAAGACCTATGCCTACACCGAAGATGATACCGCCCTTGTCGCTCATAGGGGATGTCACATAGTCGGTGGCCATGAATACGGCACCGAGAAGGACACCTCCGGTCAGAAGGTTGAAAAGCGGATCGGTGTACTGGTCAGGGTTGACCAGCCAGAATATCCCCGAGAACACAAATACGGTAGCCAGGACCGAAAGCGTGATATAAGGTCTGATGACTTTACGTGCCAGAAGATATACAAAGCCTGCCAGAATGGCTATGGCGGAAATCTCGCCGGCAGAACCTCCGATATTGATGAACAGAGTCTGGAGATAAGAGAAATCATGCTGTGCATAGATTTCCGGAAGTGTCAGTCCCTGAGCAAGACCTTCCTTGACAATACCCAGAGGTGTGGCTCCGGATACCGCATCCACACCGAGGAAACCTTCAGGAGCGGCCCAGTTGGTCATGAATGTAGGGAAGGAAACCAGTAGGAACACCCTGGCTGCAATCGCAGGGTTGAAAAGATTCTGTCCCAGCCCGCCGAAAGTCATCTTGATGACTCCGATTGCGAAGATGGCGCCTATTACCGCCACCCACCAAGGGCAGGACGGAGGCAGGTTGAGGAACAGCAGCACTCCGGTCACAGAAGAGGACCAGTCCCCTATCGTGCCCGGAGCCTTGAACATGAATCTGGTGATGAGATACTCGACCAGGATACATGAAACCACGCTTACTGCCAGCAGGGCCAGTGCAGCCCACCCATAGTAGAGGACCGAAACGATGACCGACGGCAGCAGAGCTATCACCACGTCACGCATAAGGACAGACGTAGAAGTCTTTGCGTGGATATGTGGAGACGGTGAAACCAATATTCTATTCATTGCCTGTAAGTTTTATTTCATTATTTCTTGGGAGCCGTGCGGGCACGCATCGCTCTGATTACTTCGCCTTTGGCCACTCTTATGACATCCAGCAGAGGAATATTCGCAGGACAGCTGTAAAGGCAGCATCCGCATTCGATGCAGTCCTGTACGGCGTTTGCCTCCAGATCCTCCATCATGCCGTTGCGGGCAAGTTTGTTGAGCAGGAACGGCTCCAGCCCCATCGGACAGGCCTCGGCGCATTTACCGCACCTGATACAGTTGGATTCCGGTTTCCTGGCGGTCTGCTCCTGAGTCATGTAAAGAATCGACGAGGAACCTTTCAGGGTAGCGGCATCGAGGTTGGCTATAGCCTTGCCCATCATAGGACCACCGCTGACGGCCTTTGCCGCCTCTGCCGGCACTCCGCCGTTATACTCGGCTATATATGAAAGAGGATAGCCTATACGGAACAGGTAGTTCTTCTGCCTGTCGGCAGGAAGACAGTCGCCTGTCACCGTAAGCGTATTGGAAATCAAAGGCATATTCTTCTGGACAGCATCATACACTGCAAGCGATGTAGCCACATTCTGTACGACTGCCCCGACATCTATAGGAAGCCCCATAGACTTCACCTGACGGTGCATGACCGCATCGATCAGCTGTTTTTCACCTCCCTGAGGATATTTCTTCTTCAGGGTCTGCACTTCGATCCCGTTGTAGTCCTGCGAGATTTTCTGAAGTTCCGCAACTGCGGCTGTCATGGCCTTTATGGCTTCAGGTTTGTTCTCTTCGATACCGATTACGGTCTTCTGTACGCCGAGAACCTTTTTCATGAGGGCCGCTCCTATGACTATCTGCCTGGTCTTTTCAAGCATTATACGGTAGTCGGAAGTCAGATAAGGCTCGCATTCCGCACCGTTGAGGATCAGGCATTCGGCCTTCTTGTCCGGAGGAGGGCAGAGTTTTACGTGCGTAGGGAAAGTAGCGCCGCCGAGACCTACGACCCCGTTGTTCTTTATCCTGTCGATAATGAACTGTCTGTCCTGCGGAATGTCCGTTACGAGAGTATCCGAAGTATCGATTCCTTCAGCCCACTCGTCAGGCTCTGTCTCTATCTCCACATGGACCACCTGAATGCCGGCAAGATCCTTTCTCAGGCCTACAGACTTTACAGTACCTGTAACGGAAGAATGGACATAGGCTGAAATGAACCCTGTAGGCTCTCCTATCACCTGTCCGGTCTTCACCTTGTCGCCGGGAGCGACAATCGCCTTTGCCGGTCCGCCCAGATGCTGGGCCATGGATATGTATACGGTCTTTGGAATAGGCAGGACTTCGATATTGCTGCCTGCAGATATTTTCTTGTCATCGGGGTGGACACCACCTATTGAAAATGTCTTCATAGTCTACTCCTCGCTCTTTTTCTCAGGTTCAACTTTATGTTCAGTTTCCTTTACCGGAGCGACCGGCTTTTCCGCTGCCGGAGCGGCTGTTTCAGCCGGCTTCGGTGCGGGAGTTACAGTCTGTGCCGGGGCAGCCGGCTTCGGTGCAGGTTTTACTGGAGGTGTCGGGAAATTCACATCATGGATGGCACCGGTCGGACATTCGACCACGCATTTGCGGCACAGGCGGCATTTCTCGAAGTCGATATAGGCAAGATTGTGCTCTACCTTGATGGCACCGAACGGGCAGGCCTTTTCGCACTTGCCGCAGCCGATACAGGCCACCTTGCACGACTTGCGGGCAACGGCACCTTTCTCCATATTGACGCATGATACGAATACCCGGCGGCCTTTAGGCCCTTTGTTGCGCAGTTCGATGACCCTCCTTGGACAAGCCTTCACACAGGCGCCGCAAGCCGTACACTTTTCTTCATCCACTACCGGAAGGCCTGTTTCAGGATCCATGGAAATGGCTCCGAACTGGCAGGCGGCCACACAGTCCCCGCATCCGAGGCATCCGTAAAAACATCCGGTGTCGCCGCTATAGAGCGCAGCTTTTACCTTGCAAGACTGATAACCGTCGTACTCGTTGGTCTTCGGCCGGTTGGCACAGGTTCCGTTACAGCGCACGACAGCTACCATAGGAGCCTTTTCCTTGACCTCAAGTCCGAGCACTGCAGCGACTTTCTTCATAACGTCATTGCCTCCGACAGGACAGTAGTTGCTGTCCAGGTTCATGGCCTCGACGCAGGATTGGGCAAACGCACGGCAGCCTGCAAATCCGCAGCCTCCGCAGTTGGCCCCAGGCATCACTTTCTCGACTTCATCGATCCTCGGGTCTTCCTCCACCTTGAACTTCTTCGCTACAAGGTAAAGGACTACCGCAAGCACGACACCGAGAATGGTGATGATCGCAATAGTCCAGATAATTGTTGTTGTCATTATAGTGTTAATTAAAAATATTTCTATTTTTCTTTCAGGTAGAAAACGAAATCCTTGGCCAGTCTGTCCCTTAAAAGATAAATCACCAGATAATAGACCGCCACTGCGCATATGGAGATCAATCCGGTATAAACTTCATGCAAACCGACAGCCGACAAAGTTAATATTAAAATCATTAAAATCAGCAAAGGAACTACGTAAGAAATCCATACGGCCTTGAGCCCCATGGTCTGCCTGAGCATTACACGGACCTGATCGCCTTCCTTCCATGTCGCATACGGATCGGTCGGCACCTGGATTTCCTTGACTTTTTCATCAGCCACACCGCACATACCCTTGGCATGACATGCGGAACAGGCAGAGGAAGAAATGATTTCCACCACAGTAAATTCGGGAGTCATCTCCTTTATCCTGCCGGTATGGGATATTTCGTTTTTTGCCATATACTATTTCTTTACGAATGATGTAAAAGGATATTTGAGTCCGGAACATTCCTCTATCCTTCCGGAAGCGACACCCACCAGTATGGGAGCTTCGAACAGGACGGGAATCCTGTTCCTGTCATCGGAAATCCATACGGAAAGGTCTTCATCCCCGGTAAAGACGTTCCCGGAAAGCAGCTTTGCCGAAAACTTCATGGTATTCACCGTACCGAATCCCCTGACTTTCTTGCGCTCCTTTCCTCTGTATATGAAGTACACGTTATACACATCATCATCGATAGCGAATGTCATAGGATACTTGACATCTGGTACGATCCTGTCCATATCTATGTTTCTGGCCAGATAGAACAGCGACGGAAGGTCATAAGTACATGTTCCCAATGGCAGCCTTACAGACCTGGAGCCGCCGGAAGAAGTGAATACGTCTGCGGCAATATAGGTGGAATCCTGTCCTTCCCACATATAGGAATACGTATTCCTTGCCTCATATCTGCCTTCTCTGGTATTTCTGGTAAACTTCAGAGGCTTCAACCCTTCTACGGTAAACCATGACTGGAAATCCTCCCTGACCTTAAAAAAAAGGTCATACAGACGGGTTGTCCTGCCATATACGGAACAATGGAAAGCCCTCTCTCCGTTAAAACGCACAGTATCGAGACTTACCGATGCCCAGCCCACATCGGAATCGATGGCGCCCCACTCATAATGGATAGTAAATGAAAAACGCTCTCCGGACCTGTATGCAAGACTGTCCTCCGAGACAGACAGTACCGGTATACAGCCTCCTTCACTGCCTGCATCGACCACATTCTGCGAAACCGCAGGAATGCAGCAAAGGATGCAGAAGAATACGGATATGACAGCCTTTCTGAACATACGTACTCTACATGAAATCCTGGTTTACCCCGAAATCAGAACCGCCGGAAGGGAAATTCCCGCCTGACTGGAAATCACCCGGAGGCCCGAAAGGCACATCATCATTCATCGCGGATGAAACAGGCATGTCCGGTATGCTTCCAACCAGGGAATCGGCCATATCGACAAAACGCACCTCCGATGCCCTGAACATCATATCAAGCTCTCCGATTTCTCCGTTCCTGTGCTTGGCTATTATGAGCGATGTCCTTCCAACGTCTTCCGGATTGTCCGAAAGTCCCTGGTAATCGTACCTGTGGATAAAAAGCACCATATCGGCGTCCTGCTCTATGGAACCGGACTCGCGCAGATCGCTGAGCTGGGGACGGTTGTTGCTGCCCGTGCGCTGTACCGCCTGACGGCTCAGCTGGGACAACGCTATGATAGGCACGTTCATTTCCTTGGCCGTAGCCTTGAGTGTCCTGGATATTGCCGCCACCTCCTGCTCGCGCATTCCCCTGAGTTCCGCAGGACCCTGCATAAGCTGAAGATAATCGACAATCACAAGCCTTACCCCCTTCTGTTTCACAAGGCGCTTCACCTTGGAGCGGAATTCCATGACAGGAAGCGACGGAGTATCATCTATATAAAGCGGAGCCTTGGCAAGGTCCTTCAGTTTCTCTTCCAGCTGCTTCCACTCGTACGGCTCCAGATTCTGCCCGCCCTTTATCTTGTCGGCGCTCAGCCCTGTCTCAGTCACCATCATACGGTTGGCCAGCTGGATTGCGGGCATTTCGAGCGAGAAGAAAGCCACAGGCATATGATAGTCCACAGCCGCATTCCTGGCGACATTAAGAACGAAAGCCGTCTTTCCGACAGAAGGCCTCGCCGCCAGAATAATAAGATCGGAAGCCTGCCACCCGAGAGTGATCTTATCGAGAGACTGGAATCCGGAAGGGACTCCGCTCAGACCGGTCGTATTCTGAAGATTCTCAAGTACCTGAATAGCCTGATTGATGACCGAGCCTATTTCCTGCACATCCTTCTTCACATTGTTCTGGATGGCAGCGAAAATCTTTGTCTGGGCCATGTCGATCAGATCATCGACATTGGTCGAGTCATCATATGAGTTTTTCAGGATATCATAAGACGCAGTAATGAGTTCCCTCTGTATGCTCTTCTGCTTGAGTATCTTTATGTAGACCTCTATATGTGCGGCCGCACCCACTTTCTGCGAAAGCTGGGCCAGTGCAACTGCACCTCCGACGGCTTCAAGATTGCCGTCGGCCTTCAGTTTCTGTGTGACAGTGAGAATATCTATAGGCGAATGCTCGTTCGAGAGCGACACCATGGCCTGGAAAATCATCTTGTGCCTGTCGCTATAGAAACACGACGGAGCAAGCTCCTCCATCGCCTCGTCGACACAGCCGGGCTCAATAAGCAAAGCACCTATGACAGCCTCTTCAACATCAAGAGCTTGAGGCGGTTTGTTTCCCATCTCAAGCCCTAATGTTTCGAGGTTTACGGCGTCCTTTTTCCTTGAAGACCGTCTTTTTACCTCATCTGCCATAACATGTTAGTCAAAGTCAGGATTCACAAGAATCCTTCCGCAATATTCGCAGACTATCATTTTCTTGTTAGAGGCGATATCTATAAGCCTCTGCGGAGGAATCGTATTGAAACAGCCGCCGCAAGCATTTCCGTTGAACACGGAAACCACAGCAAGATGGTTGTTGCAGCTGCTCCTGATACGCTCGTAGGCACTCATTGTCCTCGCATCTATCTTGTCTGCACACAACTGGCGTGCAGCCCGGAGTTTCTCTTCTTCCTTCGAAGTGGACTCCACGATAGAGGCAAGTTCCTGTTTCTTGGCTTTCAGATCCTCGTTCTTTACGGATATCTTTTCCTTGACGGATTCGAGTTCCCGTTTCTTCGAAGCGACGAACTCCTTTGTCTCGTAAATGTTCTTTTCGGCAATTTCTCTCAGAAGACCCTGGTTCTCGATCTCTTTGTTAAGGGAATCATATTCACGGCTATTGGCCACATTATCCACCTGGGCCTTATACTTCTCGAGCTGGGCATCACATTCGGCAATATTATGCTTGTACTCTGTGATACGGTTTCCGGCATCATCTATCTGTTCGTTGATACGGGCGGTCTTGGACTTCAGGTCCGCTATCTCATTTTCCAGCGCCTCTACCTCCAAAGGGAGCTCACCCCTGAGCTGGAGGATTTTATCTATTTCAGTATCTGCCTGCTGAAGTGCATATAAAGTCTTGAGCTTCTCTTCAACGCTCAAGTCGGAATCTGCAAAACTCTTCTGGATCGACACGAAGGTTTCCCTCTGGTCGATAGGAGTTTCGATTTTTTTTGTCTTCTTAGCCATATCGCTTTAAAAATAAAATACCGGGTTACTATATATATTCTCCGTAATGCGGACTGCAAAGGTAGGAAAATTTTTCCTGAGTAACGAAAATAAAATAGCAACTATCTCTATCTCACTTTCATAATGGCCTATATCCATTATCATGAAGTCTTTGGGCGTAAAGAAATGGTGATAGGAAACATCTCCGCAGAGATACAGCTGCGCACCGGATTCCATAGCCTTGCCTATAAGGGAACTTCCGGCCCCGCCGCACATCGCCACCCTTTTCACAGGCTTGTCGATCAGACGGGAAGTCCTTACGGCCTTTAGACCGAACTTCCCTTTCACCAGTTCCACAGCTTCAGCCGCGGATATCGGCGAAGGCAGGTCGCCCACCATGCCGAGCCCGACCCCGTCACCCTCCTTGTCCAGGATTTCCATATTCTGCAGGCCGAGCCTGCGGGCCATGGCACCGCTTACTCCCGCCACGACCTTGTCTGCCGTAGTATGCGCCGCATATACGGAAATGCCGGCAGATACCGCCTTTGTCACGGCCAGACCTACAGGATCATCAGGAGAAATCCTTTTAAGTCCTGAAAAAATAAGAGGATGATGCGTCACTATCATGTCCGCACCGCAGGAAACGGCTTCATCAACAAGTTCCGGAGTACAATCGAGCCCCAGAAGCACGGAATGTACCGCAGCCTCAGGCGAACCGATACACAGTCCGCTGTTGTCCCAGTTCTCTTGAATGGAAACGGGAGCGAAATCCTCAATGACGGAAATCACGTCCTTAACTTTAAACGCACAGGCTTCCATACCTTATAATAATATAATACAATCTATCTATAAAAGATCCCGGCGGATCTCTTCCAACTGCTGGCGGATCCCTTTCAGAATTTCAATGGCCTTGACTCTGGACTCGACAGGCCGCCTGTCCTCTTTCATCTGCCTTGCAGCCCCTTCCAGAGTCATACCGCATTCCCTCACCAGAAAATGTATCTGACGGAATGTGTCAAGATCAGCCCGAGTGAACAGCCTGTTCCCTTTTGCATTGCGCACAGGCCGGATGAATGTCGGAAAACTGTTCGACCAGAACCTGACCAGAGGCACATTCTCCCCGAGGGCTTCCGCGACTTCTCCTATGGTATAATAGACCTTTTCCATATCAATCCATTGATTGTCCGGCACTTGCCGACAAAAGCAACATGGCGCTGTACTCATCCGGAGTCACCGAGCTGAAAAAATAACTGACCGGATCAAGGGCAACGGTATCTTTCCATATTTCATAATGCAGATGAGGTGCAAACGACTTTCCGGACATGCCCACACTTCCTATCACCGTTCCTTTCTTTATCTTCCGGCCTCTGATGACCTTGATATTCGACAAATGGGCATATTTAGTGACGTATCCTCCGTCATGTGCAACTGTCACCGTATTCCCGAGTCCTTTGGATGATCTCTGTACGGAAGTGACCGTCCCGTCTGCCGATGCCAGCACCGGCGTTCCGGACGGTGCTATCATATCCAGTCCGTCATGACTGACCTTCACTTTATAAAACGGATTTATCTTGTCCCCTACCGATGCTCCTACGGAAGTATAGGAAAAGTCTCTGATGGGCAAGGCCAGCGGCGGCAGCTGCACATTCCCCGAAGCCAGGACTCTGAAAATCCGCATGAATTCATTATCTATCTCCCCGGCCTTTTCGTCAAGAGCCTCATATACCTGTTCCGAATGCCTTACGATATCCTCTACTTCCATGGAATCGCTTTCCGAAAGATACTCCGACGTCTGGCTTCCGAAAGTAAGGACGTCGGTCTGGAAAAGATCGTTATATATCATATTGTCCTTGGCTTCAAGTCCGGCCACCACATCCTCCAGAAGCCTGCGTTCCTGTTCCATTTCAGGATACAGTTTCTCGTACATGCGGTTCTCGGACCTCAGCCTGCGCTCCTTGTCCGTACTGAAAACCAAAGCGAATATGATATAATAGAGTACCGCCAGCGACACGCTGGCCAGAAAATATTTCAATACCCGCAAGAGGGTTGAACGTAAAGAGCGCCTCTGCCTGCGGAATTTGAAATCATCCTTGTCATAGACGTAATGGCTACTCATTTGTGTGCGCTATCAGAGACATGTATTCATCATGCGTCATGGAAAGGTCATAGTAGTTGTAAGGGTTGACATGTGCATCCCTGTACATTACCTCATAGTGCAGATGAGGCCCCGTAGACTTGCCAGAATTCCCTGACGTCCCGATGTATTTGCCTCTCTTTACCGTATCGCCTTCCTTCACATCGATTTCATCCATATGCGCATATCTGGTCTTATAGCCAAACCCGTGGTCTATCACCACATTGTTTCCGTACCCGAAACGTTCCCTCTGCACTTTCACCACAGTCCCGTCTGCCGTAGCATACACGGGATTGCCTATATGACAGGCGAAATCCACGCCTTCATGATAGGCCGAACGTCCCGATACGGGGTCTGTCCTGCGACCGAAAGTACTCGATATCCGGTATGTTCCGGGAGCCGGATCGACAGGAGGAATGGCAGGTATGCACAATACCATATCCCCTGCCCTTTTCGAAAGGACGGAGACATCATCGAAGGACTTGCTCTGGACATAGGTTTTGCGCGAAAGCATGTCAAGTCTGACTTTAGTGCTTTTCAAAAGACTTCCGGGACCGGCCTCGTCGAGCCATGAATAACGGTCGACACCGCCGATACCGGCATTACGCACTTCATCCGGAATCTCGTTCATTCCGAATATGGACCTGTAGACCTCGTCGTCCCTTACCCTTATGGACTCCAGACTGGCCGCATATCTGTCCAGCTGGCTGTTCATAATATCCATTTTAAGGTTCCACCTGGTATTCGTCTTTTCAAGAGCCATGGTCTTGGGAAGGTCGCACCCCAGGACAGAAGTATATATCCATGCATACAGGACAGCCATTCCGAGACTGGCGGCAAAAAGCAGGACCCCTTTGAAAAAACGGGCCCTTGCCGAACGCTCCTTCACCTCGTAAGTCAGAGTCTCCGGATTGAAAATATACCTTTTAAATTTAGACATCGTGCAAATATAGAAATTTTTCAGAAAAATGTTATTATTTTTGCAGGTCAAACTGAAAAACCGGTTTTCCGGACATCAGAAATATTGTTTATTATGATGACATCCAAAGAAATAAGAAAAGCGTTCCTTGATTTTTTCGCCTCTAAAGGGCACACGATAGTACCTTCGGCCCCGATGGTCGTAAAGAATGACCCCACCCTCATGTTTACCAATGCCGGAATGAACCAGTTCAAAGACTGGTTCCTGGGCAACAGCGTACCGAAATACAAAAGGGTGACAGACAGTCAGAAATGCCTGAGGGTAAGCGGAAAGCACAATGACCTGGAGGAAGTAGGGCACGATTCATACCACCATACCATGTTCGAGATGCTCGGGAACTGGAGCTTCGGCGACTATTTCAAGAAAGAAGCCATCGGATGGGCATGGGAACTGCTCACCGAAGTTTACGGAATCGACAGGGAAAGGCTTTATGCCACAGTATTCGAAGGAGATGCGGCCGACGGCACGGAAATGGACACCGAAGCGCTTGAAGAGTGGAAAAAGCATCTTCCTGAAGACCGTATCCTTCTGGGAAACAAGCACGACAATTTCTGGGAAATGGGTGATACCGGCCCATGCGGTCCATGCAGTGAAATCCACGTCGATCTGAGGAGCGATGAAGAAAGGGCAAAAATACCAGGAAGCGAGCTCGTTAACAAAGGCCACCATCTGGTGATAGAAATCTGGAATCTGGTATTCATGCAGTTCAACAGGAAAGCCAGCGGCGAACTGGAACCGCTTCCGAACAAGAATGTAGATACCGGAATGGGCTTCGAAAGGCTCTGCATGACGCTTCAGGGCAAAACCAGCAACTACGACACCGATGTATTCACCGGAATGATCGCAAAAGTAGAAGAACTCTCGGGACACAAATACCATGAGTCCGAAAAGACTGAGGTCGCCATGAGGGTCATTGCAGACCATATTCGGGCCATCAGCTTTTCCATCGCGGACGGGCAGCTCCCGTCAAATGTAAAGGCAGGCTACGTAATACGGCGCATACTCCGCAGGGCAGTCCGTTTCGGCTACACTTTCCTCGGGTTCAACGAACCGTTCCTCTGCCGGCTGGTAGGGCAGCTCGTAGCCGACATGGGAGAATTCTACCCTGAAATCGTAAAACAGCAGGAACTCATCGAAAAAGTGATCCGTGAAGAGGAGATAGCTTTCCTGCGCACACTTGACAGAGGCATCAGACTGTTCGACAACCTGATGGAGAAATACAAGGACACGAAGGTAATAAAAGGAGAAGACGCATTCGTGCTGTATGACACTTTCGGCTTCCCTGTAGACCTGAGCGAACTCATAGCTTCAGAAAACGGATATACCATTGACATAAAAGCCTTTGAGGTAGAACTGCAGAAGCAGAAGGACCGTGCGCGCAACGCTACTGCCATCGAGTCGGGAGACTGGGTGGAGTTCCACCATTGCGAAAACGTGGAATTCGTAGGATACGATTTTACCGAAACGGACGGAGCGTGCCTGACAAGACACAGGACAGTAAAGGCCAAAAACAGGACCATGTATCAGCTGGTGTTCGACCGCACTCCGTTCTATGCGGAAATGGGAGGACAGGTCGGAGATACCGGCTACATAGTTTCCGAAAGCGGCGAAAGGATAAACATTCTGAACACCATAAAGGAGAACAACCTTACCATCCATATTGCAGAACGGATCCCTTCGGACTGCAGCGAGAGTTTCACCCTGCATGTAGACAGGGACCGCAGGTTGAAAATCACCAACAACCATACTGCGACACACCTGCTTCACAAAGCCCTCAGGGAAATCATCGGGACACACGTAGAGCAGAAAGGCTCATTCGTAAGCGACGGTTACTTCCGCTTCGACTTCTCTCATTTTGAAAAAATGACCGACGAACAGATCGACAAGGTCGAAAACAGGGTAAATGAACTGATAAGGGCGAATTATCCTCTGGAGGAAAACCGCTCGGCTACCATGGAACAGGCTCAGGCAATGGGAGCAATGGCCCTCTTCGGAGAGAAATACGGCGACAGGGTGAGAATCGTAAAATTCGGGGATTCCGTAGAACTGTGCGGAGGCACCCATGCGGCGGCAACCGGTCAGATCGGATTCTTCAAGATCATATCAGAGTCGGCCATTGCCGCAGGAGTACGCAGGATCGAAGCTACCACCGGAGCTGCTGCAGAAGCCATAGTAGACCAGATGGAAAATGCACTGAGAGGAGCCAAGGCCCTTTTCAACAACGCGCCGGATCTTGCCGGAGCCATCAGAAAACTCATCGAAGAGAACAGCGAATTCAAGAAACGGTTCGAAGAGATTATGAAAGAAAAGACCCTTGCCTTCAAGAAGGTGCTTCATGACAACAGCACGGACATCAACGGAGTGAACGTCGTGACTATCACCACTCCGACCAATCCTGCAATGCTGAAGAACGCCGCAGGAATGCTCCAGGGCGAAACGGAAAACTTCGTTATCGCCGGAGCTTTCGAGTACGAGGGCAAGCCTCAGCTGCTGCTGATGTACTCCCATGACATGGTAGAGAAAGGACACAATGCTTCCAAGGACATCAAGGAAGCCTCCAAGTCCATTCTCGGAGGAGGAGGAGGACAGCCGGGTCTCGCTACGGCAGGAGGTAAAAATACTGCAGGACTTGCCGAAGCCCTCGAAATTATGGTCTCCCTCGCCACGAAAAAAGAATAGCGGCACGACGATAACGACATAAATGCCGACAACCTGTCCATGGCTTATGCCGGATTTACGGCAGATGTAAGGCCATCAAGGAGTGAAAACCGGAGTTACCTTAATGGTAATGAGGATTTGAACGACGTAGATAACATAACAGATGCCGATATCCAGACAATGGCTTGTGCCGGAACCCGGCAGTTATAAGGCCATCAAGGAATGAGGTCCGCAGCTACCTTCCGGTAGTGAGGAACCGAATGACGAAGATAACGACATAAATGCCGGAATTCCGGCACAAGAGAATGAAGATACTAGACAGATTCATACTAAAATCATTCATAGGACCGTTCTTCGCGATCCTGCTCGTAGTCGTCTTCATCCTCATGATGCAGACGCTATGGCTGTATATAGATGAACTTGTCGGTAAAGGGCTCAGCTTCAAGGTCATTCTGGAATTCTTAGGTTGGGGGTGCGCCACATTGCTGCCGCTGTCGATACCTCTGGCCACATTGCTGGCCTCAATGATGACGCTCGGGACATTCGGAGAGAACAACGAGCTTCTGGCCATAAAAGCCGCAGGTATTTCTCTGAAAAGGGTATTGGCTCCGCTTATGATAATATCTGTCATCATAAGCATCGGAGCCTTTTTCGCCGCCAATAACCTCGTTCCCGTAGCCTTCAACAAGATCTTCACCTTAAGAAGCGATATAAAGCGGACGAAAGAGGAGATCAAGATTCCGACAGGGACATTCTACGACGGAATCGACGGATACATACTCCGTATAGAAAGCAGGGACGATGAGACCCAGATGATGTATGACGTTATGGTCTACAACCATACCGGAAAAAAAGGCAATACAAGCCTTACTCTCGCCGACTCTGCGCTCATGGAGATGTCGAAAAGCAAGACCTCGCTTACATTCATCATGTATAGCGGAATCAACTACGAGGAGACCAACACCAGGAAATACAGGGATACCACGCTCCAGTTGCAGAAAATAGAATTCCTGCAGCAGGAACTGGTCATTCCGCTCGAAAACTACGCATTCCAGAAGTCGGAAGAAAAAGACTGGAACGATGCAAGAACAATGAACCTGAAACAGCTGTTCCACGATCAGGACTCTGTCGGAAGGCTTAATACGGAAGCTCAGGCCAAAAACATACAGACACTGACAGACAGCAGGATACTTAGATACAACAAGCAGCTCGACACTGCCGGAAGGTCTGCGCCAAAGACTCTTCTGGATCTGGCTTCGATCCGGAAGGAAAGCGACATAGACAAGGAGATACGAGCCTATGACAAAGCTATTTCCAGCGCCAACGAATATATCTCCACGCTTACGGCATTCACCCGGGACACTTATCAGTACACGTTCAACATAAGAAGAATAGACATTGCGATCCTCAAGAAGTTCGCACAGGCTCTGGCATGCTTCGTATTTTTCCTGATAGGCGCACCTTTGGGAGCGCTGATACGGAAAGGAGGGCTCGGAACACCTGCCATCATATCTGTACTGTTCTTCGTAGTATACTGGGTCATAGACATAAGCGGTGAGAAACTGGCGAAAGACGGTGCAATAGGGGCAAGCTTAGGAGTATTCATTTCAACTATCGTACTGCTTCCTACCGGCCTGTTCCTGACATGGAAAGCGATAAACGATTCCGCCATTTTCAGCACCGACAGCATGAAGACATTGTTCAACAAGATCAAAGTAAGGGTAATGGGTAAAATACGCAAGACAAGAATAGTCTACATGGGTACTCCGGAGTTTGCCGTAGCGCCTCTGGATGCCCTGATAAAGAATGGCTACCATGTCGTAGGAGTGGTCACAGTAGCCGACAAGGCCAGCGGAAGAGGACTGAAAATCAATGAAAGCGCAGTAAAGAAATATGCTGCTGAACACAATATCCCCGTACTCCAGCCTGTCTCTTTGAAAGACCCTGAATTCATAGAGGCATTCAAGGCATGGAAACCGGACTTGGCCATAGTGGTGGCTTTCCGGCTCCTGCCGAAGGCGATATGGGAAATTCCGAGACTCGGCACTTTCAACCTGCATGCGGCCCTTCTTCCGCAATACCGCGGAGCTGCCCCTATAAACTGGGCGGTAATCAACGGCGACCACCTTACCGGAGTTACCACCTTTATGATAGATGACGGCATGGATACAGGGCACATAATATTCAGGGAACAGTGCAAAATCGAAGAAACGGATACCGCAGGAGACATTCATGACAAACTGATGGACATAGGGTCCAACTTAGTGCTCCAGACAGTAGAAGCCATTCTGGAAAACCATGTGGAGCTGCAGCTGCAGAAGAGTTTCATACAGGGAGCGGAGCGGCTCAAGCCGGCTCCGAAGATCACACGGGAGCTTTGCCATATCGACTGGAATGACACAGGCAAGCATATATACGACCTCATCCGCGGACTCAGCCCGTATCCTGGAGCATTCACTAATCTGATAAGGGACGGAAAGGAACAGCAGATGAAAATCTTCAGATCCGGGATTGCTGACCCGGCGACGCTTGAGGGAATAAAGGCCGGACTTGCGGCAAGATTCCCGGACGGCAACATACCTGCCGGCACGATATATTCTGATGGAAAGACCTGCCTGGCAATAACTTCTTCGGACGGAGCCATTCTCATTGAAGAGCTCCAGCTTGCCGGGAAGAAGCGCATGTCGGTAAAGGAATTCCTGCTCGGGTTCAGAGAAGCTGAACAATATGCCACCAGCAAAGGGACTTCTGCTGATGTAAAGAAAAGGCTACAGGCATGAAAAGCGCGGTAATCATCTGCAACGGAGATTTCCCGAGAAAAGAATATCCCCGTTATCTTATACGGGAAGCCGACTATATAATATGCTGTGATGCCGCATTGCAGACATACCTGAAACACTGCGACGGGATTTTCGGAAAAGAGCGCATTCCGGACGCGGTGATAGGCGACATGGATTCACTGCCGGTTTCATTGCAAAAAAAATACAGCAGCATAATAATCCGTGATACGGACCAGGAAACCAATGACCAGACCAAGGCAGTCAAACTTGCACTGACAAGGTTCCGGGACATATCTTCCATCCACATTCTGGGGGCAGTAGGGAAACGGGCGGAACACACGATAGGCAACCTGTCCCTGCTTATGGAATATGCGCGAGAATACGATCTGGAGGATATGGGAATATCGGTGGATTCGGTATATGACTACGGCACGGCTTTCGCCCTGACGGACTCTGCCGAACTGCACTGCGGCAAAGACAGGAAAATTTCAATAATTTCCCCTGACAACACCCTGACGATCAAGTCTGAAGGACTTGTCTGGCCCACAGACAAAGTCGTATTCGACAATCTGTGGAAAGCAACGCTCAACAGGGCTTCCGAAGATGTCGTGAAACTGGAATTCAGCCATAAGTCAATAGCCCTCATACTATTGGATTAATCACTAATAATTATTAGGATTTTCCTGATATTAATTATATTTTTGGAAAATAATTGATTATTGACATCTAAATTATAACAAAATGGCAACTAAAGAATATTTTCCGTCAATAAATGACATAGAGGCTGCAGAAAAGACTCTAAGCGAAATCCTGGAACCGACCCCTCTGATGAGGAACCCTAACCTTTCCGAAAAATACGAGGCAGATGTCTATCTCAAAAGGGAAGATCTCCAGATGGTACGTTCGTACAAGATCAGAGGGGCGTACAACATGATCAAATCCATCTCGCCTGAAACCCTCAAATACGGTGTGGTTTGCGCCAGCGCAGGGAACCATGCGCAGGGAGTGGCATTCTCCTGCCAGAAGCTCAACATCATGGGCTCGATCTACATGCCGACAACTACCCCAAAGCAAAAGATCGAACAGGTGAAGATGTTCGGCAAAGAGAACATAGATATTGTCCTGACCGGAGATACTTTCGATGCTGCAAACGCCGCAGCGATAGAATACGCCCAAAAGACCGGAAAGACATTCATACCTCCGTTCGACCATGAAAAAGTCATAGAAGGACAGGGCACAATAGGGTATGAGATTTCAAGACAGCTCAGCGAACCTCTCGACTATATCTTCATACCTATCGGCGGAGGCGGACTTGCTTCAGGCGTCGGTTCGTTCATCAGACAGGTCTGGCCACAGACAAAGATCATCGGTGTAGAGCCTGCCGGCGCCGCATCCATGAAGGCATCCATCGACAAGGGAGAAATCGTTGACCTTCCTGCCATTGACAAATTCGTGGACGGAGCGGCTGTCAAGAAACCTGGAGAAACCACATTCAAGATATGCAGGGAAATCCTCGATGACATCATTCCGGTACCGGAAGGCGCAGTATGCACAAGCATCATCGACATGTATAACAAAAGTGCCATCGTCGTCGAGCCGGCAGGGGCACTTTCAGTGGCAGCCCTCAGGTTCTATGCGGACAAGATCAAAGGGAAAAGAGTCGGATGCATCATCAGCGGCAGCAACAACGATATCACCCGCACTGAGGAAATCCGTGAGAAATCAATGCTGTATGAAGGTCTCAAACATTATTTCATCGTAACCTTCCCTCAGCGTTCGGGCGCAATACTTTCCTTTATCCGCGATGTGATAGGACCTACAGATGACCTCGTGCACATCCAGTACATAAAAAAGACCAACAAAGAAGAAGGTCCGGCACTCATAGGAATAGAAGTTGCAAGCAAAGAGGATTATCAGGCCCTCATCAACAGAATGAAAGCCAACAACATAAACTACGAATACATCAACGAAAACAACAAATTGTTCGAAATACTCATATAATTTAGTTAGTTAGAAGGTAAAGGATTATGGTAAACATTGACTGGAGCAAACTGACATTCTCGTACACGAAAACGAACACCATGCTATGCTGTTCTTTCAAGGACGGGAAATGGAGCGAAATCGAAAGCCGCACTGATGACAGTATCCGGCTGAGTGCATTTGCCGGGGCTCTGCACTACAGTGTCGAATGCTTTGAAGGGCTCAAGGCTTTCAGAGGCAAGGATGGAAAGATCAGACTCTTCAGACCGGAAGAAAATGCCGCCAGACTGCAGCGGTCAGCCAAATTCCTGGGCATCACACCGCCATCGACGGAACTCTTCATCGAGATGTGCGAAAGAGCCGTTAAAGAAAATCTTGATTTCCTTCCGCCTTACGGCACCTGGGCTTCATTATATCTCAGACCGACACTGATAGGATCCAATCCCCAGCTCGGAGTAAAGTCTTCCAGGGAGTGCCTGTTCATGATGCTGTGCTCTCCTGTAGGCGCATACACAGGCGGGAATCTCGAACCTATCAAGGTTGTTATAGCCAGGAACTATGACAGGGCGGCTCCTAACGGATGCGGATGCTATAAGCTCGGAGGCAATTATGCCGCTTCTCTCTGCTCTTTCAACATTGCTTCCAGCCAAGGTTACAAAGCTGTCCTTTATCTCGATCCGGCTACGAAAACATATATCGATGAATTCAACTCCTCGAATTTCTTCGCCATCAAGGGAAATACCTACATTACCCCCAAGTCGGACAGCATCCTGCCTTCCATTACCAACAAATCCCTTGAACAGGCAGCAGCGTACCTCGGCATGGAGGTAGAACGCAGGCCGATACGCGTAGAGGAACTTGCCGGTTTCGATGAAGCAGGAGAATGCGGGACAGCTGTAGTTATCACTCCCGTCTACCAGATTGACGACAAGCCGTATCTGGAATCGGACAAAGTGACTTCATATAAATTCGGATCAGCGGATGCATGCGGAGAAAAAAGCCTCAAACTCTACCGGTTCATCACCG
This sequence comes from Candidatus Cryptobacteroides faecipullorum, assembly GCA_017694885.1. GTDB lineage: Bacteria > Bacteroidota > Bacteroidia > Bacteroidales > UBA932 > Cryptobacteroides > Cryptobacteroides faecipullorum. Next base: position 40,212 of record JADIMH010000072.1, read on the forward strand.
GCATCCAATACGGCGACATCGAAGATCCGTTCGGCTGGTGCCGCTTCATCGAATAGATATAGATTCGACTATAATAAAGAAGGGACTGAAATTCATCAGTCCCTTCTTTATTATATAGAGTTTACAAGGCATACGCCAAGCATATGTCCATTATTCTGAAACGATGCATATAACGACCCTGTTCTCTTCAGGTTTGTCGTATGGAGCCTCTGTGGAGCCTTTATATGCCACCTTGATCCTGTCTTTGGTTATCCCCGCCTCTTCAAGTGCGGCGGCAACGGCTTCAGCACGTTTCTGCGACAGGTAATAGTTCCTTTCAGGCGTGCCTGTCTGGGCATCGGCATATCCCGTCAGACTGACTTTGGCAGTAGGGGCTTCTTTAAGCTTCGATGCGATCGTGCGGATCTTTGCTGCCTCGCTCTCGCGGATTTCATACTTGCCTATGAGGAAAT
>JADIMH010000010.1 GCA_017694885.1 Candidatus Cryptobacteroides faecipullorum
TAACCGGAGTGGAAGCTCTTGCCTTTTATCGTGACCAGGAACGACTAGGTGCCTTTGCTTGCGGATACCATACGGTTGTCCGTAGGCTCTCCCACTATCACGACTCTGCCTCCGGGGTGGGATGTCCTGAAGCTCTTCGCTCCGAAAGACCCTGTCTCTTCACCTGCGAGGAGAAGCAGGCCGAAACCTGTGCAGCCTTCCGCTTCAAGCTGTCTGCATGCGCAGTACATCGCGAATATCTGTCCCTTGGCATCGCAGCTGCCGCGGCCTTTTATTATAAGGTCGGACCCTGATTCCATGGCTTGTGCCAATGCTTCAGGAGTGGCCTCCACCTGCGTGACGCCTCTGTCAGTCTCTTTCCAGACTGTCGGAGGAATATACGGCGGCACCGTGTCCAGATGCGAGCAGAAAACTATTTCGGGCTTTCCCCAGGACAGCATCAGATTTTCCGTCCCGTCCCCGACTTCATACCTCGAAACCGAGCATTTCGCTGTCGGAAGCGACCCGGCAAGAAATCCGGCAAAGTCTCTCTCCTTCGATGAAGTAGAGTCAATGCCGAGCATCTGTATAAACAGGTTCAAATCCAGATTCATCAGTCCAAAATCCTCCAAACTTACAAATATATTTATAATTTTTGAGGAAGCAAGGGGATAGCCGGATAAATTATATGGGATTAATAAATAAATCCGAACATCCAGATAGGTATATTCTTGCCGGCTGCGTACTCTATGTTATCTTTCACGATATATCCCTTGTCCGCCTCCTTTAACTGTTTCCCTTTCTTGTTCTTGCCGCCCACCTCGAATGTAATGTCTTCTATCTCGAAATCTGAAATTCTTGATGACTGTACTGAATATTTTTCCTTTGTCCATGTCAGGAACATGGTTTCCCGGATCGTGCCCTCATCTGCCTTGTCGGGGCTGAGGGCATAGATGATATTCGGATTGCCAAGATAAAGTTTCTCTACTTTCTGCAATATGCCGTCACCGGAAGATTTTTCCCGCAGAGCATTGAACAAGCCGGATTTCTCCAGATATTCGATATAATCCGGAAGGATATTCCTGCTGATGCCCAAATCTCTGGCAAGTATTGTATGGTTCGGCTTATAGGGCACGGACAGTGCAAGCATATACATAAGTTTCTTCAGTTTTGCCGCAGCGGCTGCTGCCATTTCCGCATACTTGGGGATATCATCTTCAACGGTAGCATTAATGGACTGTTTCAGCTTTATCAGAAAGTCCTCTTCTGTAAAATATGGATAACAGCCATGATGCAGATATTCCTGATAATATTTTATAGGTCTGGATTCTCCGTAAGGGAAATCTACTTTGCCCTCCAGTATATTTTCCAACGAAGATGGTTTGAGATCCCATCCTTGGGAAATGTTAAGATATTCTCTGAATGAAAGAACGGGCATTGTATATTCTACCGTTCTTCTGCTCAGGTCTGCCTTGCCGCCTTTTTTCAAGTCCAGGATTGAACTGCCGGAATACACAACCTGCAGCAGAGGCAGTTGGTCATATATCATCTTGATTTCAGTTGTCCACCCGCTGTACTTATGTATCTCGTCAATGTATAGTTTCTTGCCTCCGCGCTGGAAGAATGCCAGCGCAAGATCATAGATCCTGTTCCCTGCAAAATAGAAATCATCTGCCTGTACATACAACGATTCTTCAATGTTGTCATATAACTTGATGTGCTGGAGAATCATTGTAGATTTCCCGACACCTTTCTGTCCCAGGATGCCTATTAATCTGTTTTTCCAGTTGACGCTGTCGTGAAACGATCTGACATAGCCGACAGGTGTCAGATCAAGCCGGATCCGATATGCCTGCAATAATGTATCCATAATTCCCTAGTTTTTAACAGGACAAATATATAAAATTGCACTGATTTTAGTGCGTTTTTTGTGAAATATGCACTGTTTTGCGTGCAATAATGGCTGCAAACGACGCTGATGACCGGCATTTTTTGCGAGAAAGCATTGAAACCGGGGTATTTGTATTAATTTTGCGGCCGCATGAGGCGGAAGAAGCTCCACATATCGGCAAGACTCCTGCTCCTGGGTGTGTTTCTGTACATTCAGGTATATCTGCCATATACTTCGCACGTCCATATAATAAACGGTGTCAGGATAGTGCACGCCCATCCGTTTTCTGGCGACGCGGATCATGCACATGACGCCCGGTCATTGGCTGTCATAGATATCGCCAACCACCAGCCGTTCATAGATACGGAATATGCGGCGGTTCCGGAAGCGGAGGAAATCCTGCTTTCTTCCGGAAAGGCCGTGAAAGTTACCGTAGCGGCCGTCTCGGTCTCTCCGCATGCCCCCAAGCATAGGGGGCCTCCGTCATTTTCTGCCGGTTGCGTGTAATGACGGGTTCCGGAAATTCAGGAAACCTGTCATCGGAGACTCTCTTTAAGTTTATATTTTCTCAGAATCAGACAGAAATGACAAGATACAATATTTTTGTCATGGCGCTGCTGTTTTGCGCCATGATATTGTCCGCATCTGCCGCGGAATCCGAAGACTCGGAAAATGACCGTACAGATGCCAACATAGTAGGACATATACTCGATGTCTCTACCGGAGAGCATGTGCCGTTCATGGATATAATCGTAGAAGGTACAATGATCTATACGATGGCTGATGCTACCGGCCATTATTTTCTGAAGGATATGCCGGTAGGAAAGCATGTGATAAGGGTTTCAGGAATCGGCTATAAGACAGCACGGAAGGAAGTGGTGCTGGAAGGAGAAACGACTCTGGAACTGAATTTCGACCTGGAACCGGATTCCGAAGCCCTGAATGAAGTCGTAGTTTCAGCCAGCCGTAGCGAGACCCTCCGCAAAATGTCCCCGACCCTCGTGAACGTGGTGAACGCCAAGATATTCAATTATGCCAATGCCGCCAATCTGGCCGAAGGTGTCGTGTTCCAGCCCGGGGTAAGGGTGGAGAACAATTGCCAGAACTGCGGTTCGCAGCAGATCCGCATAAACGGCCTGGAGGGGCCTTATACCCAGATACTGATTGATTCCAGACCGATATTCAGTGCATTGGCGGGGGTCTACGGGATCGAACAGATACCTGCTGCGATGATCGACAGGGTGGAAGTGGTCCGAGGGGGAGGCTCGGCCCTTTTCGGTGCGTCCGCCATTGCCGGGACCGTGAACGTGATAACCAAGGAACCGGAGAGGAATACCGGGGAGATTTCCCATACCTCGGGCATAATCGGCAAAGGAGCCTTCGAGAGCAACACGAATATGAATGCGTCCATCGTGACAGATGACAACAAGGCCGGGTTGATGGTCTTCGGCCAGATGCGCAACCGGGAGGGCTACGACCACGACGGGGACGGATTTACCGAGATACCGGAACTGAAATCCTACAGTGCAGGCCTGCGTTCCTTCATAAGGACAGGAACCTATTCCCGCCTTAAATTGGAGTACCACCATATCTATGAATACCGCAGGGGAGGGGATTCCCTCATGAAACCGCCCCATGATGCCAATATCGCCGAGCAGGTAAGACATGACATAGATGCGGGAGGCCTCAGTTTTGACTACCTCAGCCCGGACGGGAAGAACAAGGTCTCCGCTTATGCTTCAGTCCAGCACATCGACCGGGAGAGCTACTATGGCATAAACAGGGACCCTGACGCCTACGGGGAGACCGGCGGCACCACATGGATCGCAGGAGGGCAGTACGTACGCAAGTTCGGCAGATGTCTTTTCATGCCTTCGGATTTCACAGTGGGCATAGAGGCGACAGGTGACTATTTGCGGGACAATATGTGGGGATACCACAGGACGGTGCGGCAGGATGTCCATACCGGGAGCGTCCTTGCGCAGAACGAATGGAAGGACGAGAAGTGGAGCATCCTTGTCGGAGGAAGACTGGACCTGCATTCCATGATGGACCATCCTATTTTCAGCCCGAGGGCCAATCTGAGGTTCAACCCTACGGAAAACATCAACTTGAGAGTGGGGTATTCTTCCGGATACAGGGCTCCGCAAGTATTCGACGAGGATCTGCATATTTCGAATGTTGGAGGAGAGGTGCTGATGGTCAGGAACAGCAAAGACCTGAAGGAGGAGCGCTCCCACAATGTCACAGCTTCGGTAGACCTCTACGGGAACTTCGGGGACTGGCAGACGAACCTGCTCGTGGAAGGGTTCTTCAACCGTCTGGTAGGGGTGTTTGAACTTGGCTCCCCTGTCCTTGAAGACGATATCCTGTATCAGGAAAGGAGCAATGGTCCCGGGGCTTTCGTCGCAGGAGCGACACTGGAAGGAAAAGCGTCCTGGCGTAAATTGTTTTCTGTGCAGATGGGGATGACATGGCAGCAGAGCCGCTATGACGAACCCTACGCATGGAGCGAGACGGCCGCCCCGGTTACAAAGATGCTGCGCAGCCCGGACCTGTACGGCTATATCACTGCAGAGGTCACTCCATACAGGACTCTGTCCGTAGCCCTCACCGGCACTTATACCGGCCCGATGCTGGTCAACCACTTTGCCGGATATATCCCGGAGGATATAGCCGTGGTGACTCCTGACTTTTTCGACATGGGGCTGAAAGTCTCGTATGACTTTAAGCTTTACAATGCTTTCGCTGTCCAGCTCAATGCCGGAATACGCAATATCTTCAATGCCTATCAGAAAGATTTCGACCAGGGAATCGACAGGGACGCCGGATATATTTACGGACCGTCCCTGCCGCGCAGCTGTTTCGCCGGTATCAAGTTGATGTTCTGACAGAGACGGAGTATCATTTCACGATGATCTCGTCCACGAACAGGAAGCCGGGAGCACCGCCGCGGGCGTGCCATGACGGCTTCGATGCATTCGTTTCTGCGTCTATCCTTATATAGCGGGCCGAGGTTTCAGGGAAAGCCACGGTGTAGTCCACAATACCGTCCGCATCTTTGGAAGAAGGGACCGGGATGTCGATGCGTCCGGCCTCAGTGAAGTCTGTCCCGTTGTCAGAAGTGCTTACCACGACATTGAGCGGAGGGAAGATGTCGTTGCCCTTGTCCACCAGCGTGCCGAGGGCGACACTGCTGTAGGAAGCCTGTCCGCCCATATCTATGGTAAGGCTGAGGGGCGTCCCGTACCAGCCGCTCCATGACCCTGACCCGAACTCCCTGTTTCCGCGCAGACCGTCCACGAATGAGTCAGGCGCCCCATATGTGTACCTGCCCTGCGGTTCGGTAAGAAGGGTGACGGTCTTGCCCATGGCCTTGTTTTCACAGAATGACTGGGAATACAGGCGTGTATCCATATTGTCCCTTTCTACTATCGCCTTGATGGTGGTCCCTCCGGTCACTTCGACAGGTCCGGTGTAGAGGGTCGAGTTATGGTCAGGAGTGCTTCCGTCCAGGGTATATCTGACAGGTGCGTCCCCCTGGGTGGAAAGTTCAACTTCGACACAGCCTTTATTGTGGTTTACAGACACTTTGCTGATTATCTGGAAAACGGTCCTGGCATAATTGTACCCCAGAATGTCGTACATTGCCGCTTCGTGTGAAAGGCTCGAGAGAAAACGGTCCCAGTCTTTCGTTTCAGGCCGGCACCACTGCACTTCGCTCAGGGCGGCCTGGCGCGGAAGCACCATATATTCCAGATGTCCGTTTGAAGCGATGTACTCGGTCCATACATTTGCCTGTACCCCCAGGATATGCGCTCTGGCATCAGCCTCTGTGATTTCGAGGAAAGGATCGTATGAGTATACTTTTTCTATAGGTATGTAACCGCCGATGCCGAACGGCTCGTTTTCGGTGTCCTTGGCCTGATAGTAGTCGAAGTAGAAGTGCGAGTTCGGGGTCATGATGACATCGTGTCCCATCTTGGATGCCTTGATGCCTCCGTCGCTTCCTCTCCATGACATGATGGTGGCGTCAGGGCCGGGAGTGCCTTCCAGGATTTCATCCCATCCTATGATCTTTTTCCCTTTCGTGGCGAGGAACTTCTCCATGCGCTCCATCACATAGCTCTGCAGGTAGTGCTCTGCATTGAATTCATCGCTGTCCTTAAGCCCGAGTTCCTTGATTTTCGCCTGGCAGACAGGACATTTTTCCCAGCGGACCTTAGGGCACTCGTCGCCTCCGATATGTACGTATTCAGAAGGGAACAGGTCCGCCACTTCCGAGAGCACGTTTTCCAGGAATTCCATCGTTTTTTCATTTCCGGCGCAAAGCACATCGTCCGCTATGCCCCAAGTTCCCCATACTTCATACGGCCCGCCGGTGCATCCGAGTTCCGGATAGGCTGCGAGAGCGGCGAGCATGTGTCCCGGAAGGTCTATTTCAGGTATAATGGTAATTCCCTGGGCAGCGGCATAGTCTATTACGTCCTTTATCTGCTCCTGAGTATAATATCCACCGTAAGGGATGCCGTCATAATGCCCCCATTCCTTACGTATTACCGTACCTTTCCTTATGGACCCCACTTCGGTGAGACGCGGATATTTTCTGATCTCTATCCTCCATCCCTGGTCGTCTGTCAGGTGCCAGTGCAAGGTATTCATTTTATGGATAGACATCATGTCGATATATTTCTTCACCTCGTCTGTGCTGAAAAAATGTCTGGACACATCCAGATGCATGCCCCTGTAGGCGAAGCGCGGTGCATCGTTTATACTGAGACAAGGCAGACTCCAGTCCCTGTCTGCGGCCGTTTTGTGTCCGTAGATTTCTACGGGGAGCATCTGGCGCAGAGTCTGGAGCGCGTAAATGAATCCGTTCAGGGAGGATGCCTTTACCGTTACGCCGTTCTTTTTCACATCTATACGGTAGGCTTCTTCCGGCATGGAGGCATCATTGGAGAAATTGATGCCTTTGCCGGCGGAGCCTGTCTCCACTTTTGATGTCATGCCACAGGCCTGCGACAGCTCTCCGGCGAACTTTTCCACTGCCGCGAGCGTCAGAGGGTCATCGATCCCGGTGCAGTAGAATGTCGTTCCGGCGGCGTTGAATGTCCCGCCGTGCATTTCCAATGAATTCGGGAACGGGATAATGTCCGGTGTTTCGGCTTTCGGGGCGCAGCCTGCGGCCAATGTCACAGCTGCAGCCGCTGCCATTATCGTCAAAGGATTTTTCATATCGTTATTTATTTAATGTATCCGTAAAAATCAGTTCACTACCAGTTCATCGATGAACAGACAGGCGCCCGGTTTCGTGGCCCTTTGGGCGTAAATCCTTATGTATCGGGCTTTTGTATTGCAGATTACCGAATACTGCTTGAAAAATATGAAATTATGCTTTTCGGAGATATCCTGATACGCCGTTCCTGCATGACTGAAATCCACACCGTTTTCGGATATATACACCTCCATTTTCTGCGGTATGTGTACCCAGGCTCCGGTCACGTTCATGAATGTGGCTCCCACATAATGTATCGGCTTTACACTCCCTAAATCGACTGTGAAGTCTGCATCACTGAAGAACCCCTGCCATTTTTTGTCGCCATAGGTCCATCCGCCGCAGACCCCGTCCGTCAGGGCGCTGTCGCCTCCTGCAGGGTACTGGTCCGCGTATCTGATATTGTAGGTTACTTTACAGCCTTTGGCCAGGTGTTCCAGAGGCCTCAGGCTCTCCTTGCGGTCCCCGTATTCGGTCCTGAGGTCGAATGTCTCGTATCCCATGTCCTGCAGCATGCCGCACAGGGCCAGAGCCCTTTCCCGGAATCCTGCGTAATCCTTTTTTTCTGCTGGGCTCCATCCTGTTTCGGCTATGGCGAATGCCCTCGGATAGTACATGTATTCGGCATGGCTGTCTTCCGTGATATATTCCGACCACAGGTTGCACTGTACCCCTAAAAGATGGGATATGTCCTGCTCTGTCAGCCCTTCTTCCGCCGGCTCATAAGAGTATGTTTTTGCCAGAGGGACATATCCTCCGATGGATTCGGGTTCTTTGAAAGGCGCATCCTGTGTATAGTCCAGATAGCAGAATTCGCTCGGGGTCATTATGACATCGTTTCCGGACTTCAACGCCTTGATTCCGCCTTCCGTCCCTCTCCAGGACATTACTGTAGCGTTCGGAGCAAGTCCTCCCTGAATGATCTCGTCCCATCCGATGATTTTCTTCCCCTTGGAGTTTACGAATTCTTCGATGCGGTGGATAAGGTAGCTCTGTAGCTCGTCTACGTTCTCGAGTCCTTCTTCCTGCATCCTCTTGTGGCAGTCCGGACAGGTTTTCCATCCGCTTTTGGAGGCTTCGTCCCCGCCGATATGGATATATTCCGACGGGAATAGTTCCATTACTTCCGTCAGTACATTCTCTAAGAAAGTGAACGTTTCCTCCTTTCCGGGGCAGAAGTCGGAATTTTTATACGGCTCCCCGCTGCAGGAGAGTTCCGGGTAGGCCGCCAGCACTTCTTCGCTGTGCCCCGGCATTTCTATTTCCGGAATCACTTCGATATGCCTCTGCGCCGCGTATGCAAGGATTTCACGTATGTCATCCTTCGTGTAATAGCCTCCGGAGGCATCCGGATGTGACTGCTCGCAATAGACCGGATCCGCCGCCCAGTCGGTCCATTTCTCATACGGTCTCCATGCGGCGAATTCCGTGAGTCTCGGATATTTCTCTATTTCTATCCTCCATCCTGCCCCGTCGGTAAGGTGGAGATGCATCCTGTTCAGCTTCACCAGTGCCATTGCATCCATCTGTTTCATCAGGAACTCTTTCGTCCTGAAATGCCTTGATACATCGAAATGCAGGCCTCTGTAACCGAATCTCGGAGCATCGCTGATCCTGCAGCACTGCAACTGTCCGGTATTCCCGCAACCGATCATCTGTATCAGGGACTGAACCGCGTAAAAGGCGCCGGCTTCACTTCCGGCTTTTATCTTAATCCTTTCAGGAGATACTTCCATGGAGTACGCTTCGCCGGTGTTTTCCTGAAGACAGGTCCCTTTCAGTGCCTTTGCCCCGATTTCGATCAGGATATCGGCATCTCCCTGCCTGTCCGATACAGTGAATACGGGACAATAATGCCCGATATAGTCCGTCAGGCTTCCGGAAGCATCGCCATTTATGTGGAAAGAGGCGCCGTCTTCCTGTATAGTGAATACACCTTCTGTCATTTCAATTCGCATCGGAACGGGGATTATCCCTTCGGGAGAGCCGGTCTTTACATCGGGATCCGGATCAGCTGCGTGCCCCAGAACGGACGACACGGCTGCAAGGCAGGCCAGAATTCTTTTCATTTCAACAAGTATGATGACAATTACGGATAAAATTATTCTATATTCCGCTAAAATACTACAATTTTAATGATTATCGGCATAATTCTTTAAATAATCGATTTACCAACCAATGATGATGCAATCACCGGTTTTTACCGATAAATAGGGATTGTCCGCCTGCCCCTCGTGCCGTACCTTTGCATCCGAAGATTGAGATTTTAGGCCATATAGTTAAAAAGTTTAGATCCTTTTAATTGTTGTTGGATGCGGTGCCTGTGAAGGTACCGCATTTAAAATTGTATAAAATAATACATATATTTGGAGGTTTGAACAATGGAAGACGAAGCTATGGTAAAGAAAAAGAATATCAAGGGCAGGGCAGTGCTGTCTCCGGCCATGAAGATGGCGGATCTGGTGAATCTGAACTATCATCTGCTCAGTGTGCTTTCCCGGCTCGGAATGGACCTGGGGTTCGGGGAGATAACGGTAGAGGAGGCCTGCAGGAAGCATTCTCTGGACGTCAATGCCTTTCTGCTGATCTGCAATGTATATTCCTATGATGACTATATCCCTTCCGGGGACCTGCTTTTCGCGGGTGTGCCGGGAGATATAGTGAAATACCTGCACAGTTCACATATATTCTACCTGGAGCACGAGCTTCCTGAACTCGAGAAGTCCCTGGAGATGCTTGTGGCTCCATGCGATGAGAAGCAGAAACGCATCATCGACAGGTTTTTTTCCGATTACAGGAAAGAGGTGGAGAATCATTTCGCCTATGAGGAGACGGTGGTTTTCCCCTACATAGAGGCATTTTCCGATGATGTTGACGGGAGCCGGAGCTATTCTATCGAGCAGTTCGAGGAGAACCACAGCAACATCGACGAGAAGCTCTGCGACCTGAAGAACATCGTGATGAAATATCTTCCTGAAACCTGCGATACCGTACTCAGGAACAATGTCCTGTACCATATATGTTTCCTCGAGGAAGACCTGGACAAGCATACCCTCATCGAAAACAATGTACTTATACCTATGATGACCAGACTTGAAGAAAATGAAGCAAGGAAATAGAACGAAAGTACTTCTGATAATACCTTCCCGTATCATAGCCAGAGGCATGGAAGGCGTATTCCATGACTTGGGGGAGTTTTCCGTTGAGGGGATACTGACGGATCTTTCCCGCACGAGCGAGGTCAGGCTCAGGAACATGGATGCGGACCTGATAGTGGTTGATCCTGTGATATTCGACTGCGCTTCGAGGGCGACAGGCCGTTCCCGGATAGCCGAAAACTCGGATGCCGCGGTAGTGGCGCTTCAGACTGTCCAGATGGAGGATGAGGTGTGGCGCCAGTATGATGATACCATCAACATATATGACGATCCTCCTGTTATCATAAAGAAGCTGCGCTCGGTGCTCTCCAGCAGGCAGGATTCTCCTAAGTCCGAAAGCCAGGAGCTCTCGGCAAGGGAAAAGGAAATACTGGTATGCGTAGCCAAAGGCATGCTGAACAAAGAGATTGCCGACCTGTTCAGCATTTCCATATACACCGTCATTTCCCACCGTAAGAACATAACCCGCAAGACCGGCATCAAGACCGTAGCGGGCCTTACCGTTTATGCGCTTCTGAACAACCTCATAGATGCCAACTCAATAGAATAATCATAATATATGGACCTGAACTTCTGGGGCCTGGTAGTCGGCCTCGCGACTTTTTTCATCATCGGGATGTTCCATCCGATAGTCATAAAGGCCGAATACCATTTCGGGAAAGGCTGCTGGTGGTTTTTTCTTGCCGCAGGGATTGTTTTCGCCGTCATATCGCTGCTCGTCGGCAATATCATCGGCTCTACCATTATAGGAGTCGTCTCTTTCTCGTGCTTCTGGTCGATACTCGAGCTGTTCGAGCAGGAAAAGCGGGTGGAGAAAGGCTGGTTTCCCAAAAATCCCAAGAAACGGTAGAGTCCTCTTACGTCAGGAATATTTTTTCGGGAAACGGAACAGGATGGCAAGAAGGGCCAGCAGTCCGAGGGCGTAAGGATAATAAAGATATTTGATGATGGACAGGGCCGATACTCCGGCAAGGCCTGCCGCCATGAGCATCTGTGCCCCATAAGGGATTATTCCCTGGATCAGGCACGAGAATGTGTCAAGTATGCTGGCGCTTTTCCTGTTGTCAAGCCCGTATTTGCGTGTGATGTCCCTGGCGATGCTTCCTGTGGTGATGATGGCTATGGTGTTGTTGGCGGTGCAGATGTTGGCCAGGCTTACAAGTGCGGCTATGCACAGTTCCGCACCGCGTTTCCCTTTGATTTTACGTGTCAGGGATGAAACTATGAAATCTATGCCGCCGTTTACCCGTATCATTTCCAGCATTCCTCCAGCAAGCATGGTCACGATTATCAGTTCTCCCATGCCCCCTATGCCCTTTCCCATGGACACAAGCCAGCCTGTCCAGCCGAAATCCCCGCAGGAGAATCCGATGACGGCATTGGCGGCTATGCCTATCGCCAGTACGGAAACCACATTCATTCCGGCGAGAGCCAGCCATATTACCATTATATAAGGGACCAGTTTCAGCCAGTCTATGGATTCCGGCTGTCCGTCGAATTCGGTCCCGGATCCTATCAGGACATATATTGCCGTGACTATGACCGCAGCGGGAGCCGCAATGGCCACATTCACTTTGAACTTGTCTTTCATCGAACACTCCTGTGTCCGTGTCGCGGCTATGGTCGTATCGGAAATGAAGGAAAGGTTGTCTCCGAAGAATGCGCCTCCGGCCACAATCGCTGTCATGAATGCTGTCGCCGTGCCTGTCTGGTCGGCAATTCCGGCGGCGACCGGCACCAGGGCCACTATCGTTCCGACACTTGTCCCGATAGCCATTGATATGAAGCATGAGGCCAGGAATATCCCGGCATAAAGCAACTTGTCCGGAAGGATTCTAAGAGTCAGGTCTACGGTCGCATCTACCGCTCCTATTTCCTGGGCCGAAGATGCGAAGGCTCCGGCAAGTACGAAAATCCATATCATCAGGAGCACGTTCTTGTCTCCGGCTCCGCTGGAAAAGACCGCTATCTTTTCATCGGTGGTGCCCTGGCTTATAAGAAGGGCATAGATGGATGCTACCAGAAAGGCTGCCGTAATGGGTATCTTGTAGAAATCCATTTCGAGCAGGGATGATACCAGATATACAGCCAGGAAAACCACAAGCGGGCTGAGTGCGAGCCAGCCGCTTCTTTTCCTGATACCTTTCTTCAGGCCTTTGGCCAGGTCGGACAGATATTTGTCTGGAATGATACCCATATGTCTTAATGATAGGATGTTCGGGGATATTACAGGAAGTGCCCTGGAGCGGATGTTCCGGAAGCGGCTTTCGTTTCGAATGCAGATTCCCGTGCCTCATCGGGGATCGTTTCCTTTATATAGATGCATTCGTCTCCTCCGCCTGACATTACAAGGGTTTTCCCTTCATTTTCCAGGCTTACTTCGTATTCTGCTCCCCAGGAATCGCCGTCATCGTACATGCCTGTGGCTATGTTTGTATTTATTATGTTGTAAGTACCTGAGTATCTGTAGTATTTCTTGCTGTTCCCGATCCTCTGGAACGTCTCGAAGGTCTTGTCTTCCCCGAAGAAGACATAAACGTCAAGCCCTCCGTACCGGTCTGCGGCCAGTTCTTCTGCCGGTACTCCGTTGAGTGAAGCGAGTTTCCATTCCCCTGCGATATCTGCCGGCCCGCTGTTTTTCCTGCATCCGGATAAAATGATCGGGCAAAGGATTGCCATTATGATAAGCGCTTTCTTTTTCATGGTATTGAAATTATGTCCGGATTACAGCCATCCGCCGTTGGATACCTTGACGTTTCTGGATATAACCGATATTGTTTTGGTGACAGTCAGTGCGGAAGGGGAGTCGGTACTGTCTTCCGAATCTCCTCCGACGAGTGCGGTTACGGTGATTTTCCCGGATCCGGTCTTTGTCGGGCGGATCAGGAGTTCCCCGTCTTTGACATACGGCTTTTCCTGGAGTCCCAGCGACTGCATGTCGGCTTCCCCGATTTCGACTGTCCGGAATTTCAGGACACCCGAGTCTTCTCCGAAATAGTCATCCAGCGCTATCCTCTGCTCTTCACCGGTGACCACAGTAAGTACAGGAGTGCCTTCTATCTGCATCAGGAGTTTCCATGCGTTGACGGAACCGCTTCCCATATTGCCTTTGAACGGAAGGAGGGAAAGAGATCCGATCTGATTCCCGACGAGGGTCCGTTTGGATCCTATAAGACGGCTGTCAAGGCCGTCGGCTGATGTCAGCAGCATGGACAGGAACTCGTCCCTTGAGAAGTGTTTGCCGAGCTGGAGGGCGTATGAAAGACCGAGGGCGGCCACGCCCGATACATTCGGACATGCCATCGATGTCCCTTGCATATATCCGTAATTTACGGCAGAGTATCCGGCCGCATTCCCGTATTCATCATAGAGAGTCATGGATTCTGTCGGCATGGTAGAGAGGATTGCCCCGCTTTCGCTGGCCTGTCCGCCGGTATAATATTCCCCTCCCGGGGCGGCGATGTCGCAACCGGGTCCGTAGTTGGTATAATAAGCCGGAAGTCCGTCGGAAGCTATGGACGTAACCGAGATGCACCCTTTATATGCGCCGGGGTAGCTTGCCATATCGTACCCTTCATTCCCTGCAGCAAAGATAATTATCCCTCCGTCGACCACCTTGCCGCCGCCTTCTTCCATGAAATATTTCATGGCCTGGCTTTCAAGTGCGTAGGCACTGTTAAACTGCGTGTCGAAATCCAGGTCGGATACGAATGCACCACCTGAATAGCCGAACGAGCACTGTGCGATATCTGCATGGTTGTCAGCGGCATAGATGAATGCATTTGCGCTGGTAAGTACGTCTCCTCCGGTGAATCCGTCGAAAATCTGGCAGCTCATGATGCGTACACCGTCGTTATTGCCCGAGCCCCCGGCAACACCGCAGACTCCTTCCGCGTTGCCGTTTACTGCTGATACCGTTCCTGCTACATGCGTTCCGTGTCCGGTCATGCCTTCGGCTTTCCATCGCAAATCCGAAGTTCCTGATGTGCAGTTGATCCCGTAGATGTCGTCTACATATCCGTTCTCGTCGTCATCGATCTGGTTTCCCGGGATTTCTCCGGGGTTTGTCCACATGTTGGCGGCAAGGTCGGGATGGTCCCACTGGACGGCCTCATCGATGACGGCTACGGTTATTCCGGGGTCGCCCGCACACAGTCTCCAGGCATCCGTTACACTGATGTCTGCTCCGGCTCTTGCCGTCGGCGCTATGTCCTGCCCTCCGTCATTGAAATAATGCCACTGGTTCCCGAGTCCGGGATCCGCAAATGCGGCCGGTGAATTCACGCTCTTCGACAGCGTCCCTGGTATATACTGCCAGGAGCGGCAGTCCGAAGCCTTGCTGAGAATAGTGTTGAACTGGACGGCTGAAACTTTTTCGCTGCCGGACAGGATTCCGGCAGCCATGTCTATATCGCAGCCTTCCGGGAGCCTTACGACGTACCATCTGTCCAGACCGTATGCGGAAAGTTTTTCAGTGTTGTTCTTGCCGGGGCGTATAGCCCTTTCCATACTGTCTGCGCCTATTTGTCCGAGCAGGCCGGAAATGTCATCGGAGGCATCGGCAAGCTGCACCAGCAGGCTTCGTCCCGATGCATTCGTGGAAGTGTTTATTATCTTGCCGTATTCAGGTGCGTCTTTCTCTTCCTGCAATGAAGCCGGATCGGTTTTCATGCATCCGGAAATGAAGACAGTCGCTACTGCCAATGCGGCCGAACTTCGGAAAATTTTCATATCGTTGATTTTTTCTGCGCAAAAATAGTAAAATTAACCGAACGGTTTCCTTCTTGAAAAAACAATCCCGCCGGATTCCGTTTTGGGGCGGTCCCGGCGGGATTGTATAATGCAGATATGTAATCACCGCTTTAATTTTCAAACGGATAGGCAACCATCTGTGAATGCAGGGTGATGACATTCGCCGGATTGGATGTATCTGTCAGAGTGATTTCGGTAGGATTATCATCATTGTCGCTGGTCAGGACAAATGTTTTGGCGGATGAATATCCGAACGGCATCAGGGCATATGCAAACCCTTCGTTATGGTACCATACTCCATTTCCCTGTCCTGTCATGTTGAACATCATGGTAATCGTGTCTTCGCCTTCAAGCTGATAATCGTACCCCAGACATCCGCCGTAGCCGCTGCTGTTGAAGTTGAATCCCCATACTCCATAAAGCGAACTGCCGAAAAATGCCCAGATAAGTTCTTCTCCAAGGGTAGCTTCGACGCTCTGTACCATATCGAAGTAAGGCTTTGCATATGATCCCAAAGTCGAGTATGCTATATACCAGTCGCTCTGCACAAACAGTTGGTTGAGCGGAGGTATTACTTTGGATATCAGAATTTTGCCGTCAGGAGAAACCAGATGGTCCGTGTCAAAGGCGAAACTGTCGTATTCTGCTCCGGCGATTTCTATCGGCTCGTAGAATACGATTCCCGTATCCGTATAGCAAAAAGCCATCCTTCCTTCTTCAGCCGCTGCGCCTTCCTCCGATGGGGCAATGGCGTATTGAAGGATGTTCCCCGAGATGCTGCAGCTATGGGCCGTTCCCCCGACGGTCATTTCATAGCCAGGGGCTGACATGGCTGCGGAAACTGAATTCACAGCATTGAGATATTCAACGGGATCCTTGTCGAACTTCCTGAGTACCATGCTGTTTCCGGTCTTTTTGCCTCTGAGGTAGATTTCGCTTCCGTCATCTGATTTCCCCATCACGTTGAACTCGTAGTCGCCGTGAAGCGCTTCATAGTCTGTAATGTTGGGAGTCGCGAAATAGTGAAGGTACTCATTATAGGTGTCAAATGTAAGCACCGGGCCGTCATCCCCCACCAGATTGTAATAGCTGGTGACAGTGCGGCTGCAGTCTTCTGCCAGCTGAAAATAGGCGGTTACCTGCTCATCTTCGAATTTGAGGATGTAGACGTATCCTCCGTAAGACTGTTCTTCTTCTGCATAATATTCAAGAAGCCAGCAGTCTTCGTTGGAGCTCAGCAGGGTCTTGTAGCTGTTGAGATATGCTTCCACTCTTTCGACAGCGGATTCCTCGAAAATGTCCTTTTCCTCTATGAGGCAGGACTGGACTGCTGCAGGCAGTGTCAGGCATAGAAAAAGATATATGATTCTTTTCATGATTATCTGTCATTTTAAAGGTTGTCAAGATCAAGAGTGTCGATTTCTCCCTGGCGCCTCTGGATCACTTCCCGGAGTTCATCCAGATCGATGTTCCATGAATTCAGCATATAGTTGTAAACGATATCGAATTTTGCCGTAAGAATGCTTGCCCCGGAACCTGCACTTGAAATGATGTTGTTCCAATCCTCTTCAGTACTGGTAACGTATATGGAAAGCAATTCTACGAAATCCTCTCCGGATTCTTTCGAGGCATATTCGCTTATGAACCCGTGCTGCTGTGCATCGGAATCCCCGTTCCAGTTGGAACTCCATGCATCGCTCACATATTCTGATCCGGAAATCATGTCGAAATCCGTAGAATACGGTTTCGTCTGATTGAGGATGTGGGCGAATTCATGATGCATTGTCTTGAAATAGTACTCGTTGAGGTATTCGGGATCAAGCTCGAGCTCGTTGATCATATACATCGTGATCTTGAGTCCGCCTTCGGCTGTTCCCAGAACGAAAGTATTGTTGTTGTTATAGGCTGCAGAGCCGATGAGATGGATCATTTTAGGGTAGTAGCTTCTGATGAACTCCATGCTTCCCGTAATTTCGTCATATGCCTCGAAGCAGAGGAATTTCATAAGCTTCGCCATCTGGATGGACTTGTCTACGCGTGCAGGGACAAGCCAGTAGTTCATATCGGACTCATTGGTCTCCATCCGCCATTTAAGCTCGATGTTGTATGTGTCGATATAGTTTGCCTGCAGCCATTTGTCAAACTCGGTTTCCTGCGTGACTGAGTCTATGACCTGACTCTGCGGATCGAGCGGCTCTTCTGAGCACGCAACCGCGGCTGCGGCTGCCAGCGCCAGTACTGTATATTTGAAATAACGTATCATAACTGTTTCTCTTATTATCTAGGGTTAGGGGTCATGCCTGCGGTAATGACATCGGAAGGAAGCTGCATGGCTCTTCTCGGATCATCCACTGTCATGACATCATCTACGCTGACTACGTCGAGAGCGGTCCCCAATGTCCTGCGGTATATCTCGATTCCATAGCGTTTTACATCAAACCACCTCATGCCGCACTGCAGGAACTCCACACGACGCATATAGAGGATACA
Source organism: Candidatus Cryptobacteroides faecipullorum (assembly GCA_017694885.1). Lineage (GTDB taxonomy): Bacteria > Bacteroidota > Bacteroidia > Bacteroidales > UBA932 > Cryptobacteroides > Cryptobacteroides faecipullorum. The sequence goes on from JADIMH010000010.1 coordinate 17,546, forward strand.
GTGGACGAAAGCTTCCTTTACGCTTCCTTCTTCGACTTCCGCTACCAAAGGATGCAGATGTTTTTTCGGGGTCGGAGCCTCTGCCGTATAGTATTCAAGGCCGTCGGCCCATTCCCTGATGGAATCTTCCGTAAGGGTTACAATCTCGCATCGGGAAGGGTTAAGGGTATTGTTTGTCCACAGGTTGATGTCTGCCAGGGCATTGGCATAGTCTTCTTTCATTATATAGGCTTCCGCCCTGTTCAGAAGGGCTTCTTCTGCAGTGAGAGGAACAGTAGACGTCCTTGCAAAGCCTATTCCCTGAACAGGATCCGTGTACTCGAAAAGATAAGGGCATCTTGGAAGCATGGTCATGTCGAGATTGGTTGCGACATAAACATATGGGGTCAGCTTGTACATATTGCCATAGGTATATGACGAGACAGACGGCTGGTATCCTCCCCACGGGGCCAGATTCATGACCTCGGTCTGCATAAGCAAGTTACCCTGGTTGTGCCTTTTGTATGCATAGTATGGTCCGTACAAGACTCCCAGTTCTGAATATGTCGCCTGCACTAAAAAGTTATTTTTTGCATTGGTGCTGTTGTACTGGACCGGAACCACATCCTCGTCTTTAGGCAGGGAAGCCAGGGTGGCATAGTCCCTGAGATTTTCCGTAGGGCTGGTGCCGAGAGCCGTTGTCGCGTACTGTATGGCCTTGTCCCAATCCCCCTTGAAAAGATAGAATCTGGAAGCGAAAGTATACGCGGCTTTTTGGTTGAAGTGATACTTCGGAATAGAATATACGGCGTCGTTGACCAGCGGGAGTCCCTCCTGGAGGTCTTTGTCTATCATATCGTAGACATGCTCAAGAGTCCCTCTTTCGTATTTCGGATTCAGTTCCGTTTCAGGTGCTTCCATGTACGGGATTCCCAGTTTTTCCCCTGCGGTATCGGGGTCATATCCTTCACAGAACAGTCCGGCAAGGATAAAATGGTTGTAGGCACGGCAGAGAAGCGCTTCTCCTCTGGCTGCTTCAAGACCTTCAGTCCCCTTACTTTCCAAGTCGTTTATAGCGACAAGCGCCTGATTCGCATTGGTAATGGCGGAATAGCATGCTTCCCAAACGCCTTGCGGCGCTTCATTACCGGTTTCGGTTACCTCGGCCCAACTATATATCTGCTCGATCAATCTGTCGGAATAAGGGTTAGACGCTCCGAAATCATCCGTATTGTCTGAATACAGTTCTGTACAGTATACATGGGATATTTCGGGATAGGCACTTACGAGCAGTTTGTAGACTTTTTCGGAAGAGTCTATCTCCGCCCTGTTGTCCGGCATCACATCGAGCCAATCATTGCACGAAGTGCAGGTCAGCATGGCCGCCAGAGCCGGTATCGTTATCAAATATTTCTTTCTCATCTTGTCTGAATTTAAATTGTATTACAATCCGAGTCTCACCGTTAGCGTGAACTGTTTAGGGAGAGGCGTCGCGACACCTCCGGTGTTGAAGAACTCAGGATCCTGTCCGTTAAGCTTTTTGTCCGCATAGAGCAGGCACAGGTTGGTAGCCTGGAGTTTGAGCGACAGGTTATTGAGTTTCATCGCCTTTATCCACCTTTTCGGGAAATCGTAAGTCAGGGATACTTCTTTCAGCCTTATGAAATCGCCTTTGGCTATACGTTCTGTGGAATAATTATAGGCGTTGTAGGCATAGCTCAGATAAGCATCGTCCCTGTTCTGCTGGCGGGATGAGATTACCGGTATCGTAGTGAGTTTTTCATCGCCCGGAACCGCCCATCTGTTCTTGAATTCCCTCGGCATTGAGGTAAGGTCCGTATAAGAATTTGAGAATACCGGATCCAGACGGACTACATTGCCGAACGAGTATGTAAGGAAAATATTGAGTTTAAATCCTTTCCACTGGAAAGTATTGCCGAAGCTACCGAAATCCGTAGGATCTGCGGTACCGGAGTACTCGAGGAAGTCGATATTGTCCCTTTCCTGGAAGTATATGCCTGTAGTAGTGATATTCCCGTCCTGATCGAGGAATGTCGGGAGTCCTTTCTCATTCAGGCCCTTGAACGGAATTGAGAATATGGATCTGACCGGATATCCTTCAAGGCCGAAACCTTGGCCGGAAACCAGATCGATTACCCTCTGGACGTTTTCGAGGTTGGTCACCTTATTGGTCGCGTGGGAGTATATGAAGTCAGTGGTCCACTTGAAATTTTTAGTGGAGATGTTCACCGTAGAGAGCGTGAACTCGAATCCGGATGATTCCATAGACGCGACATTTCCGTATTTGTTTACCTGTCCTCCGATACCCTGGGTGGTGACAGGGCCGATAAGGTCGTAGTTGTTACGCTTGTACCAGTCGGCCTCTATGTTGATACGGTTGTCTATGAACCCGAAAGAGCCTCCGATATTCAACTCATGTTTCTTCTCGTAAGTCAGCGCCGCATTCTCCAGATCGCTGACATACAGGGCGGATTCCTGGTCCCCTGCATTAGGACGCCATGGATTCGTGCTGTTTATAACCACTCTTGAGTTGGTGACACTGGCCGGTCCCCTGTCTGCCGTCAGCGAATATGACGCTTTGAGGGAGAGGAACGATACTGCCGGATAAAGAGGCTTGAACCATTCTTCCTCATGCATGTTCCATGCTCCGGATACGTTCCATGTAGGCAGCCAGCGCGCCGTGCGGGTCTTTCCGAGCTTGTTGGTACCTTCATAGCGGATTGTGCCGTTGACGGTATAGCGTCCTTTATAGGAATAGGTCGCGTTGGCGAAGAATGCTACGCTTCTCGACAGAGTATTCATGAGCGTATAGTATTGGGACCCTTCTTCCGCCCCTTTCTTGAATACCTGATATGCATATCTTGCGACTTCTCCCATAGAATATTGCATACCCCATCCTCGGAACCAGGACTGCTGTCTGTCGACAGTGTTGAGCTCCATACCTCCGAAAAGGTTCATTATGTGGATTCCTCCGAAGTCTTTGGAATAAGAAGCGGTAGCCCTGAAGTCATATGAAAGCATTCTGAAATCTGTCCTTTCATATATACCTCCGTCCGGCAGCACCGTGACCGGAATCGCATACGGATCGTCCGGATCGGTGTAGAGGAACGGATTATTGTCGCGGATTACAGTGGTAGGCATTGCCCTGTAGGCGAGAGCCTGGTTTGAGAAATCCGTAATGGTATGCTGCTGGGAAGTCTGTGAATACTTGACGGCTCCGAGTGCAGAGAGTTCGAGTCCGGCTACCGGCTTGAATTTGAATTCTCCCTGGAATTTCAGATCGGTGACGTCGAAGTCCATATAGTTGTTGTCGAGCTCGTGCAGAATATTGAAATCTGCATAATTCCTCGTATAGAACTCATTCGGATCGAGGACACGGGATGTATTCAATGCATATGAGTACGGGTTGATGTCGAAGTCGCGGCGTACTTCTCCATTGACAGCGTCTATCTCGGAAGACAAAGTTCCGGGAGCCCTCTGTTTTCTATAGGAGGCATTGGCTATCATGTTGAATGACATCCATTTGAATATATTGTAGTTGGCATTCAGATTGGCCGTATAACGGTTTACCTTGCTCTGCTTGCTCCATCCCGGATCCACCATTGCGCTTATCGAGGCATAATACTGTGATTTTTCATTTCCGGATGAAAGGCTGACAGAGTGGTTCTGCTGCAAAGCGTTGCTGAACAGGACATCGAACCAGTCGGTATTCCTGTATTCGGCCTGCCGTAGGTAGGCATTGCGTGAGGCCTCGGTGTTTTCCAGAGTGCCGTTAGTGATGAGGTTATACATTTTCCCGTAGATACCGCTTTCGCTGGCATTGGCGATATCGCTGTAATTCAGCCATCCCTTCATCTCGAGTTCACGGTATACCCCCATCTGCTCCTGGGAGTTCATTATGTTGAAATTCCTGTATGACGGTTTCAGTCTCGTAGTGAATTCGCCAGTGTAGCTTATGCGGCTGCGTCCGGATGCTCCTTTTTTAGTGGTTACGACAATGACCCCTGCCATAGCGCGCGCTCCGTAAATGGATGTGGCCGAGCCGTCTTTAAGAATCTGGAAACTCTCTATGTCATCTGCGTTCAGTCCGGCAATGGCGGAACTGATCAGGGTCGTTGCATCTCCCGATGAAAGCTGGTCGGTATCCACTTCTACGACGTCTTCCATAATGACTCCGTCCACGACCCACAGAGGTTTCGAACTTCCGTAGATGGAAGTCGCTCCCCTTACTCGGATCTTCGGCGCCGTACCGAATGTTCCCGATACATTCTGGACTGAAACTCCTGACGCCTTGCCTTCAAGGGCACGGCTGATTTCAGCTACTCCATCCATTTTGGCCTTGTCCCCTTCGACCTTTGTCGTAGATCCTGTGAAGAGTCTTTTGTCCATTTTCTGCATACCTGTCACCACGACTCCCTCAAGCATTTCAGAATCAGGATAAAGGGTAACCTTGACATAAGGCGCGATCTTGACTTCCTGTGTCTCCATCCCCAGATAGGAAACCACCAGAAATTCTGCTGAAGCAGGAACTCCAGCCAATTCGAATTTGCCGTCAAGATCAGTGACAGCACCCGTTTTTTCATTGCCTTTGACATAGACATAGGCTCCGATTACCGGCAAACCGTCCGCATCGGAGAACACCTCGCCGGCGACCTTGGTCGTCTGCGCCGGCATTTGCCACAGGCACATGAAAAAGGCGGCTAAAATTAGCGTGAATCTTTTTCCCATGGTAGAAAAATTTAGTTAAACATAAATATTGATACACAAATTCTGTCTTGTCGACAGCAGGGTATACAGTCTGCCGTGGCCGGAAAATGTGCACTTTTAAATGGGCGTTTTTCAAGACGGGATACTTTTTCAGGACTGGACAACCAACCTTCCCAATTATATTTATGGTACCTCGCTGTATATCAATGACTTTGCTGTTTAGCAATATGGCAGGTCCCCCTCTTGCGCAACGGGACCTGCCATATGTCATCAATAGTAAATATTTGAGTATCAGAGAAATGTGGCCAGTGAAATCTGGACGGTTGGCTCAGGATATGTACCTGCCGATGCGCACTATCGCTTCCTCAATTAAAGTATTCGCGCCTTCTGTTCTTCGTGAAGTCAAACGTTTTTATTAATTTAAATCACAAAATCATGATTTATGCTTATATCCGTGTCAGCACAGAAATGCAGAACTATGACAGCCAGAAGTTTGAAATCCAGAATTACTGTTCGGCAAACGGACTTTCCGTCGACCGCTGGGTCTCGGAATCCATTTCCGGGACAATAAAAGTCGAAAAAAGGTCTTTAGGCAAGACGATCCGGAAAATGAAGGCGGGGGACAAGCTTATCTGTACGGAACTGTCCCGTCTGGGCAGGAACATGCTCATGGTGATGTCCGTCCTGAATACCTGTTCTTCAAAAGGTATCAGTATCCATTCCATAAAAGACAATTTCGATCTGTCGGAGAATATCAATTCGAAAATTATCGCTTTTGCATTCGCCCTTGCGGCAGAAATAGAAAGGAATCTCATTTCCCAGCGTACCAAAGAGGCCCTTGCATTAAGGAAGGCGGCCGGGATAAAGCTCGGAAGACCGCCTGGAAAATCGAGAAAGAAAGAAAATGCATACAAGTCCTGGGATGCGATAAGTCAAAAGATAAAGGAAGGCATCCCTCTCTCTGAAATTGCCAGACAATATAAAATACATAGGAACACGCTGCGTAACTATATGAATGAAAAGGAGTCGTATAGTACGGCAAACGGGGCCGGCGTGGAAAAACCAGAGATATAAGGCAGCATTGACTTACGTTTTATAAGATTGTCATAAATTCTTAAAAATTATATTTTTTTTGGCATGTCGCGTTTTAAGTAATAAATTGAAATGTTAAAATGGCAAACTTTCACAATGGGATAAAATATGATTCGGCAACGGGTAAATTGTTTAATCCAGTGTATTTTAGCAATATTTGGAATTTCGGAATACTCTTTCTACTTTTGTGTCCATTGGGGCAAAAGTTACATATTGACAAAAATGAATCGAGATCTGCTGCTTATAGATTGAAAATCATGTGCCCTTAAAAACGCCCCTTTTAAAGTGCATGCCGGGCGTATTGACAAGATGTATTACATGTTACATACGTGTATCAATATTTATGTTTAACTAAGTTCATTTTGCTTATGAAAAAAGTAAAGTTGTTTTTCACGGCAATGATGGTGCTGCTGGCTTCGGCTGTAGCTATGGCCCAGAATGTCACAGTCACCGGAACCGTAACTGACAAAGACGGCAATCCTCTTATCGGAGCGGCCGTTATGGTCAACGGTACCACTACAGGAGTTGCCACCGGAACAGACGGGTCTTATTCGCTTACTGTTCCAGGAAACGCTTCCCTGCTGGTGACAATGATCGGATATGCAGACGTCATCGAGCCGGTAAGGTCCAGGACTCTGATCGACTTTGTCCTGGAGGAAGATACCGAGTATCTTGATGAAATTACCGTAGTGGCTTTCGGTACGAAGAGAAAGCAGGACCTTGTCGGATCCGTCAGCACAGTAAAGTCATCCATTGTCGCAAATTCACAGGCAACATCGGTAACCAATGCGCTGGAGGGTGCGGTAGCAGGTCTTCAGGTGATCAGCTCGACAGGACAGCCGGGAACGGATGCCAACATCTATGTGCGTGGTATAGGGTCCCTGTCTGCGAGCAACGCCGCGCTGATCGTAGTCGACGGTGTGCCTTTCAATGGAAAGTTGTCAGATATCAATCCTAATGACATAGAATCCATTACGGTTTCCAAGGATGCCGTGTCCAACTCACTGTACGGATCCAGGGCTGCCGGCGGTGTCGTTATGGTGACGACCAAGAAAGGAAGTCCGGAAAGAGTATCCATCCAGTTCCAGGGCAACTGGGGTGTGACCTCAAGGGCATACAAGGATTATAATATGGTTTCTGATCCGGGTGAATTCTATGAACTTACATGGTACGGAATAAGGAATACCCAGTGGGCAGGGGGGGCGTCTCTCGATGATGCCGCATTGTATGCCAGCCAGCACCTCCTCGAGCAGTTGGGCTATTATAACGCTTTCAAAGGGGTTCCTTCCGGAGAATATCTGGTCGGACTTGACGGTACTCTGAATCCGAATGCACAGCTCCGCTATGACGATACATTCTATGACGCCATGTTCAAGAACTCTTTCCGTCAGGAGTATAACGT
>JADIMH010000011.1 GCA_017694885.1 Candidatus Cryptobacteroides faecipullorum
TTCTGCTCGCATCTGGACACGGTGCCTCCGTATATTCCTCCGACAGTCTGGAAAGAGACTGCCGGAGGTGTCACGCAGGTAGAGGCCACTCCTGAAGCGTTGGCACAAGCCATGGAATCAGGGTCCGACCTTATAATAAAAGGCCGCGGCAGCTGCGATGCCAAGGGACAGATATTCGCTATGTACTCCGCATGCAGACAACTTGAGGCGGAAGGCTGCACAGGTTTCGCGCTGCTTCTTCTCGCCGGGGAAGAGACAGGGTCTTTCGGAGCGAAGAGTTTCAGGACCACTCACCCCGGAGGCAGAGTCGTGATAGTGGGAGAGCCTACGGACAACCGTATGGTATCCGCAAGCAAAGGCACCAAGTCGTTCCTGGTCACGATAAAAGGAAAGAGCTTCCACTCCGGTTACCCGCAGTACGGGGAAAGCGCCGTAGAGAAATTCGTAGACTTCATGAACAGGCTCAGGGACACGGAATTCCCGGAAGACCCGCTTCTGGGACAGACGACCTGGAATGTAGGGAAACTCTCCAGCGACAACCCGCAGAACATCCTCAGCCCGGAACTCTCTTTCCGGCTCTACTTCAGGACGACATTCGCCAGCGACGGTGAGGTATGCCGGCTGATGGAAGCATGGAAGGCAGAGGACGTGCAGATCGAAGCTTTCGGAGGGGACACCCCGATGGGATACAAGATTCTGGACGAATTTGAAACCGCCACGGTATCATTCGGAAGTGATGCCCCGCAACTGACCAATTTCCAGGAGAAAATCCTCTGCGGCCCCGGCTCGATACTTGTAGCGCATACTCCGCTTGAGTCAATAAGGCTCAGCGACATACGGCAGGCAGCCGACAACTATGTGAAAATGTTCAGGCTTCTGTCCTGCGGCACAGTGCCTGCTCCGACAAAATAAGGAATGACATTGAATTAACGGAAAAAGAAACTTTATATGATCATCATGAAATTCGGCGGCACTTCAGTCGCCAACTGCGAAGCGATTACACGTGCCATAGATATAATCAAAGGCAGGCTCGATGAAAAGCCGATAGTAGTGGTATCGGCTCTGTCCAAGGTCACCGATCTGCTTTACAAACTGTCCGATGCTGCAGCGGCAAAGAACAGAATAGAAGTTGAAAACCTTCTCGAACAGCTGAGAACCAGACATATAGCCCTTGCCAACGAACTTATGGCAAACAACAGTGAACTCTGCCGAGCAGCATGTTCAAAAGTCAATGCCATCTGCGACAGCCTGTCGAACTTCGTAAGTGCCGTCTGTGCATTGGGAGAACTTTCCGACAGGAGCAAGGCAGTCATAATATCCAACGGAGAATATCTTTCATCCAACATCATCTGCTGCGCCCTGAATGCCCGCGGCATTGTCACCAGCTATATCGATGCCAGAAGCATCATCATCACATCCAAGGATTTTCTCAAGGGAGAGCCTGTAAATGAAGAAATAATCAGACGCACGCCGGAAATCGTAAGCGATGCGTTCAACGGCGCGGATACCGTTATCACGCAAGGATTCGTATCGGCCACTCCGGACGGGGAGCCTACCGTACTGGGGCGCGGAGGCTCGGATTACTCCGCTTCGCTCATAGGCATGGCCGTAGATGCAAAGCGCATAGAAATCTGGACTGATGTGGACGGAGTGCGCACGGCAGACCCGAGAAGGGTAAAGAACACCAAATGCCTTGACAAGATATCTTTCGAAGAAGCGGCGGAAATGGCCCATTTCGGAGCTAAAGTCCTCCATCCTCTCACCATCGAGCCGGCAGTAAAGAAAAACATACCTCTTTTCGTCCTCAACTCCATGAATCCTGAAGGGAAAGGCACGGCTATCCTCCAGAGTTCTTTCATAGAAGACGGTGTCAAATCCATTTCATGCAAAGAGAACATAAACGTAATCAATATCTTCTCTACCAAGATGATCAACGTATCCGGCTTCCTGAAGAAAGTATTCGAGATATTTAGCGAAAACAAGGTGTCCGTCGATCTCATAAGCACATCGGAGGCAAACATCTCGGTAACTGTGGATTCCGGTCAGAATATAGACAAGGTCGTGAAACAGCTTTCCGAATTTGCCGATGTAATCGTAGACAACGACAAATCCCAGATTTCGGTCATAGGAAAGAACATAATAAACCTCAACGGCATGCTCAAGAATACATTCGCTCCGCTGAGAGACTGCAAGATCTACATGATTTCACAAGGTGCGTCCTATGTCAACATAAGCTTCGTCGTAGACAGATCCGTCCTGAACCCGGTCATGCAGGAAATACACCATTACCTCTTCGAGACCGAGCCGGGAAAATAGCTGCCATACTGTAAAAACGGGAAACAATGAGCAATATCAAAATAGCAATCAGCGGATACGGGAAAATGGGCCATATGGTCGAAAGGATTCTCGCGGAAAAAGGCATTGAATGTTCCGGCAAAAGCGAGGACATCAAGACATTCGACCCGAAGACGGCAAAGGAAAGCGTCTGCATAGACTTCACCACGCCTGCAGCCATCCATGAAAACTACAGGTTTCTGGCAGAGAACTTCAAGGCTGTCGTAATCGGCACCACCGGATGGAACGACATCAAGGATGAAGTGGTTTCCTATTTCGTCAAATGCGGAACCCCCATGATATACGCATCCAACTTCTCCATCGGCGTAAACATATTCTTCGCAGTTACTGACTTCATCTCGAAAATGATGTCGCAGACAGGAGGCTACAGCCCGTATATCGTAGAAAAACACCATTGCCACAAGCTCGATGCACCGAGCGGCACTGCAAAATCGCTTGCGGAAATCATAGACGGGAATATGGGGACAGCTACGGACATCCAGTCGGTACGCTGCGGAGAAATACCGGGTATCCACACCATTGGATTCGAAGGGACAAACGACAGGATCACACTCACTCATGAAGCGTTTTCCAGAGAAGGTTTCGCGGCCGGAGCCGTAGAAGCGGCTCTCAGGACGGAAGGGCTTGAAGGAGTGCACGATTTCCATGATATTATTTTCAAATCCATATAGGAGCATCTTGCATTATGAAAAGCATTAGATTCAGAGGGTGCGGCACTGCGCTTATAACCCCGTTCAGGAATGGAGAGGTGGATTACGATGCTTATGTGAAGCTGCTGGAAAGACAGACAGAAGCAGGGATTCACTTTCTCGTGCCTCTCGGGACCACAGGGGAAACCCCTTGTCTGGACGAGCAGGAAAGGATAAGGATACTCGAATTGACCAAAGAGCACTGCGAAGGGAGAAAAGTGATAGTCGGAGGAGGGACGAACTCTCTGGTCCAGACCATAAAAAGCATAAGGTTGCTGGAGCCGTACGGTGCAGACGCCTTCCTGATAGTCGTCCCGTATTACAACAAGCCTACCCAGCAGGGCATCTATGAGTATTTCAAGGCCGTAGCAGAATCGACCGACAAGCCGCTGGTATTATATAACGTGCCAGGACGCACGGGAACGAACATGCAGGCGGAAACCACCCTCCGGCTGGCCGAAATCGACAACATTGCAGCTGTCAAGGAAGCATCTGGCAATTACGCACAGATATCCGAGATCATCAGGAACGCACCGGAAGGATTCTCGGTCCTGAGCGGGAACGATGACGAAACCCTTTCACTGATGGCCACAGGAGCCGACGGCATCATAAGCGTAGCATCGAATGTTGCTCCGAGGCTGATGGTAGAACTGGCGGAAGCATTGCTGGACAATGACATAGTCAAAGCCCGCGGACTGCATCACCGACTCACTCCCCTTTTCAGGAACTGCTTCATAGAAAGCAACCCCATTCCTGCAAAGGCAGCGCTGGCCGCAATGGGACTTATAAGCAACGAGCTCCGTCTCCCCCTTATCCCTGCAACAGAAAGGACCTGTACCATTATGCAGAAGACAGCAGCCGACTTGGGACTTTTATAACCAATCCTGAAAGACATGAACCCAGAACTCGAAAAATTCTACGAAGTCTGCTCGGCCCTTGAAAAAGGAGAAATCCGCGTAGCCGAACGGATAGACGGGCAGTGGATAGTCAATGCCTGGATAAAGGAAGTGATACTTAGCGGTTTCCGCTATGGCAAGATGACAGACATGTCCCAGGGGGAATTCTCCTTCTTCGACAAGGACACCATTCCGGCCCGTAAAATCACCCTTGAGGATAAAGTCAGGATAGTTCCCGGCGGAAGTTCCATCCGCCGCGGCGCATATCTGGCCCCTTCTGTGATCGTCATGCCTCCGTCATACATAAATATCGGGGCATATGTCGATTCCGACACCATGATCGACTCGCATGCCCTGGTAGGATCATGCGCTCAGGTCGGGAAACATGTCCATCTTTCCGCCGCATCACAGCTCGGAGGTGTGCTCGAACCGATAGGGGCTCTTCCCGTAATCATTGAAGACAACGTATTCATCGGAGGAAACTGCGGAATATACGAAGGGACCATTGTAAAAAAGAACGCAGTCATAGGAACAGGAGTAATAATCAATTCATCTACAGCTATTTTCGATGCCACTACCGGAGAATTCATAAAAGCAGACAAGAACGGACAGATGATCGTTCCCGAAGGTGCCGTAGTCGTAGCCGGCAGCAGGCCCGTTTCAAAAGGCCCCGGAGCCGACAAGGGAATACACCTTTACACGCCTGTAATAGTGAAATACAGGGACAGCAAGACCGACAGCTCGGTCACACTGGAGTCTGTCCTGAGGGACTGACTCCAATGGAGGGCAACTCAAAAGGGTACTTTCGTCGTTACGCTTGATTCGAAAATCCTCATGTACGACAGTACACTGCGGTTTTCTCATCTGCGCAAGCCTTGAAATTCCTCCTTTTGAGTCGTCCTCCCTGTCCACCCCCAGTCGCTGACGCGACAGCCCCCTGGGGCATGCGGCTCCGCTGCGGCCCTGAAGGGCCCTATTAATATAAAAAACACAGAAGCAAATGCCATACTCTGACCTTTTTTCTTCCGATACCGGGTCGTTCTTCCGCTCCCCGGTCCGCGACATATTCAAGAAAGTAGACCTGAACTCCATATACTCATTTGCCGGAGGCTATCCCAGCGCGGAGACTTTCCCGCTGGATACATTCCGCGGCATAATGTCGGAAGTAGTGGAAAGATACAAGGGGCAGGCTTTCCAGTACGGGGCGACACAGGGAGTCACGGAACTCAGGAAAGCCCTTTCCGACAGATATGGAGTTCCCTTAGACAGAATCCAGATCACATCCTCTTCGCAGCAGGGCATAGACGTATGCACACGCATCATGACAGATCCGGGGGATGTCATCCTCACATCGAACCCTTCATATCTCGGCGCGCTTCAGTCATTCAGATCATACAGGGCCGACATACGCGGCGTAACCCATGAAAATGACCCGGACCGTTTCCGTAGAGCCTATGCAGACACGATAGAAAAGGCATTGGCCGAAGGCAAAAAGATAAAGTTCCTGTATATGATTCCGGATTTCCAGAATCCGTCAGGAGAGACACTGACCCTGGAAGAAAGGAAGATTCTCATCGGACTTGCCAGGGAATACGGGTTCGTGATAGTGGAAGACAGCCCGTACAGGGAACTCCGGTACAGTGGAGAACAGGTTCCTACAATGTATTCCCTCGACCCGGACAGGGTCCTGCATCTGGGATCTTTTTCCAAGATCATGGCGCCGGGATTCCGCCTCGGATGGATATTCGCCCATCCGGAGTTGCTTGACAAGATTTACGTGTGCAAACAGTCGCTCGATCTCTGCCCTCCGGTCTTCGACCAGTATGTCGCCGCTGAATTCCTTTCATCGGGACTCCTTGACCGTAATCTGGAAAAGAGCATCCAGCTATATAAGGAAAAACGCGACCTGATGCTCGGAATACTCGAGAAGAACATGCCGTCAACCGTCCGGTGGACACATCCGGAAGGAGGTCTGTTTCTGTTCCTGACGTTGCCGGAGACTTTCGACTCAGTAAAATTCTATGACACGGCTCTCGGCAATGGAGTGGCATATGTCGCCGGTGCATTCTTCAACACGGAATGGATCAGCGGGCGCCGTTGCCCCGGAAAAGACGGGCTGAATACGATGAGGCTGAATTTCTCGTTCATGAGCAAAGAAAAAATCCGGGAAGGCATAGTCCTGCTGGCAGGGCTGCTGAAGGAAAACCTTGACGACAATGAAACTGTATAAATATCAGGGTGCCGGAAATGATTTTCTCCTGGCGGACAACCGGACGGGAGAAATATCCGTCACGACCGGCGGGATAACGAGTCTGTGCGACAGACACTACGGTATCGGAGCCGACGGACTCATGCTGCTTGAAAACAGCGGCAGGTACGATTTCCGCATGACATACTTCAACTCCGACGGCTCTGGAGGAATGATGTGCGGAAACGGCGGCAGGTGTATCGTGGCTTTTGCCTGTGATATGGGAATCAGGCATTTCGACTTCGAGGCCGCAGACGGTTTCCATACTGCGGAAATTCTTGAAAATGAGGGCAACAGGAAAATTGTCCGACTGAAAATGAAAAATGTTTCCACAGTGAAGCAAGAAAATGAAGATTCCTGGTTTATAGATACGGGCACCCGGCATCATGTCCGGTTCGTAAAGAATCTGGAAAGCTATGATGTCCTGAAGAACGGCAGGGAAATCCGATACAGGGAAGAATACGGACCTGTAGGGGTAAATGCAAATTTCGCGGAAACGGATCCGGAAACGGGGATTCTCCATGTCAGGACATATGAGAAAGGCGTTGAAAACGAAACCTTCGCCTGCGGCACAGGAATAACAGCTTCGGCAATAGCCGCCTATCTCATGAATCCCGGGGCATGGACGGAAGGCACAGGCAATGTCCATGTACCGGTAAAAGCGCTTCGGGATACTCTTGCGGTTGATTTCAGGCCTCAGGAACGGGGCTTTGCGGATGTATGGCTGACAGGACCTGCAGTGAAGGTTGCCGAAATAATATTGTAATATCAAATTTCACTATATTCGTACAATTTTTAAATTTAAAGACATGACGAAAAAAGTATTGGCATGCGCATCTCTGCTCTGTGTCCTTACATCGTGCCTGAAGGACACGGGCACCGAGGCGAATTACACTCTCGTTGATAACGGGAACTACTCGAATGCATCGGATTTCTTTGAAAACGGAGCGACGGTCTTCATTTTCCCCGAGCCTGAGGAAGGTGATGAAAGCGCCTTTGTTTCCCAGAATACCATAGTCTATTTCAGTAAATCCAGCAGCGGGACATTGTTCGGCGGGTTTGCCCTTTCCAGACAGGAATGGACAGCACCCGAGCCTGATGACTCCGATGATCCGGAATCAGACGGGAGCGAAACCGAGACCGTTACCGCCCCTGAGCCATACAGCGTATACGGGAAATCCTCCGGTACGCCCAACACTTTCTTTTATTTCCGCCAGACCCAGACAATGCCTGAACACGATATGGCATTCGCTGCCTCAAATGTCGGCACTTGCACGCCTGCAGGCGTAATGGTATGCAACAGCGCCCCTACGGTCAGGAAAATCCGCGGAGAAAACGTCAGTGAAGATGTATTCAACCTTAATGGAGACTATATACTTACCGCAACCGGATATCTCAACGGGCAGAAGACAGGATCGGCAACTTTCCTCCTTGCGGGAAAAGGTAAAAGCAAAGTTCCCGCAACCGAAGAAAACCCTCAGAGAGACTCTATCGTAACCTCATGGAGTCCTTTCGACCTGAGCAAACTCGGACAGATAGACTATATCGATTTCGACCTGTCCTTCTCAAACAGTGAAGACGAAAGGCTTCTGGATTATACCGATGTCTGTCTGGACAACTTTACGGCAAGTATCCATCTCAAGTTCTGACAGTCAAGGAACCGACTATATCAGACCGGCAGGAATCGACATTGTCAGTTCCTGCCTTTTTTCGTCGATGGAAACTATAAGATCCTCGTGAAGGGGGACGATAACATTATTGCCTCCGGATGAAGCGGCAAGCGTCACTTCCAGACAGGGATTTCCGGGAATATCGAGGAAACCTGCTATCATGCCGACTTCACGTTCATCGCTGTCAAGCAGTTTCCAGCCTTCCAGAACAGAGAAGTCTTCTACGGTATCCGTATCCAGGCCCGCAGCTTCCGCATATACCCCCTGGCCAGTCACCTCCATGGCATCGTCAAAGCCGTGTATGCCTGTCAGTCTGACTATCGCCTTGCTCTGGCCTTTCTTCCGGAATGATTCGATAAAAAAAGGAACCGGCAGTCCATCGAAATAGATGAACACCGGTTCTTCAACGTTGATATCTTCAGGAGCGATGTCACGGAAACCTAAGACAAGTTCCCCATCGGTATCGTTGGATTTCAGGACCTGGGCTATCTTCTGCAGATCATGCATAAGATCAGGCCTCAGGATTCTCGGCCGTAGCTTCGGCAGCTGCAGCCTCAGCCTCTTTTGCAGCCTTCTCTGCCGCTGCGGCCTCAGCTGCAGCGCGTGCAGCTTCCTCTGCCTCGGCTTTCTTCTTGGCAAGAGCTTCAGCCCTCTCCTGATTTACCTTTGACTCAGCCTCATGCGCTGCCTTTACAGCATCGGCTGCAGCCTTGGAAATTCCCTCTATCTTGGCGTTTATCTTCGCATCCCTCTGGGCTTTCCATGCATTGAATTTCTGGTCTGCCTGCTCCTGGGTGAGCGCGCCTTTTGCTACACCGCCCTGGAGATGTTTTCTAAGGAGGACTCCTTCATATGAAAGGATACGACGAACTACGAGCGTAGGCTGTGCTCCGACATTAAGCCATGCAAGCGCCCTCTCATCATTAAGGACGATGGTTGCAGGGTTTGTGTTAGGGTTGTAAGAGCCGATCTGCTCGATGAAACGACCGTCGCGAGGTGCGCGAGTGTCTGCCACAACAATGTGGAAGAATGCGAAATTCTTCTTTCCGTGGCGCTGTAAACGAATTTTAACAGCCATTGCAATCTGTTTTTAAATGTTAATGAATACCTGTGTTTTTCCTTCACGAGGAAAACGGCGCAAAACTACTATAATTTTTCTATATTTGCAACCCTTGCATATTCTTAATGCCACAAAACCAATAAGATCGAAGCATGAAAAGGACACTTGCCATATTGACGGCCGCTCTGTGCGCCGTATTCCTTGCCGCAGCACAGGACAGCGGCCTGAACGCTTCTGCGGAGAATATCACAGGTACATATTACGTATCGCATGAAGGGGAAAACAGCAAAGTCCGCATTTTCCGGGACACCGACGGGACATTCACGGCACAGGTCATATGGGTAGAAAACAGCCTTGACGGGAACGGAAACATACGGCTTGACGAAAAGAATCCGGACAAATCGCTCCGAAACACCCCGTGCGACCGGATCATCCTGATAGAAAAACTGGAATACAACCCGGGAAAGAAACGCTGGGACAACGGCAAGATATACGATCCCACACGCGGCATACGGGCGAATGCCACCTGTTCTTTCGACTCCCCTTCCATACTCAGGGTGCGCGGTTCCCTTATGGGATTCGGAGAAACGGTATTCTGGGAAAAAACCGGGAAATAAAAAGGGCAATCCGAAATTTTTCAAAAAATTTGTTGCAGAGTAAAAGAAAATATATATCTTTGCAGTCCCAAACCAAAAGCGGATGTGGTGAAATGGTAGACACGCCACTTTGAGGGGGTGGTGGGCGTAAGCCTGTGCGAGTTCGACTCTCGCCATCCGCACTCAAAAAACCGGTTCATTCAGTCGGAAGACTCGTGAACCGGTTTTTTCATTATCTCTTTCTGCTGCGGTACTGTTTCGGAGACAGACCTGTATGGCGTTTGAAAAAACGGGTAAGATAAGACTGGTCCGGAAAATTCAGCTGCTCGGCTATCGATGTCACGGTCTGGTCCGGATCGCTCAGCAACACTTTCACCTCGGCGACAAGCTGCTCTTCTATCAGCTGCTTCGGAGACCGACCCTCAAGGCACCGGGTAGTCGCCCGGTGGAGATACCTGGTCGAAACGCAAAGCTTTTCCGCATAAAACGACGCAGCATGCTCGACAGCCCCGTATTCCCTTATCAGTTGCAGGAATTGCTGGCACAACAGCTGCTGGCGCGTATATTTCGGGTTGATTTCCAGCTTCTCGGGAACAGTATTGAACAGCCACAGGAGAAGCCCCTGCAGAAAACTGTATTCCTGAAGGTCCCGATACTGTGTCTTATAGTTACCCGAAAAGAACATTTCCGCCATATCCATCCATATGCACAGCTGCCGCCAGCCGCTCTGGCTTCTGGCGTCCGGAGTGTGCCGGTAGCAGGGATGTTCGTTGGCATAGTTCAGATACGGGGAATCTATAGGAAGAAACGCCTTCAGAAAGACTTCCTTAGGGAAAAGCAGCATTCTGGCCCTGAAATCGGATGAAGCATTCACCCTGTGCAGCAGGGTGCCGGTAAGGAAGATCAGTTCGGTCTGGTCCGTCAGCCTGAAAGTCTCGGCTCCTGTAGAAACCTCGCATTCGCCGCCCACGCATACGATATATATCCCGCAACGGAAATGATACGGATTCTCCGCCAGAAAAGACAGGTCGGTCTCTTCATAGCGGATATGGTCGGTATCGGAGAGGATGCTTCCGGTCTCCATGGAGAGCGAGGATATTATTCAGCCTTGAATTTCAAAGCCTGCGAACGTATCAGCTCCTCATCGTCGAAATAATCGATACGCATTGCATGCTTTACTTCGGAAAGAGTCTGCGCAGCCACTTCGCGTGCCTGCTGCGAACCTTTGCGCAAGACTTCGAACACATACGGGATGTCTTTCTCCAGTTCCTTGCGCCTCTGCCTTACCGGCGCAAGCTGGCACTGAAGTACGGAATTAAGGAACTTCTTGATCTTCACGTCGCCGAGGCCTCCTCTGCGGTAATGGTCCTTCAGATCATCGAGTGTAGCGTATTCGGGCCAGAATTCGGCGAAATGGTCAGGACAGCAGAAAGCGTCAAGATATGTAAACACCGTATTGCCCTCGACATGACCCGGATCGGAAACCTGGACGTGCAAAGGATCGGTATACATGCCCATGACCTTTTTCCTGACATCCTCTTCGCTGTCCGAGAGGTAAATGCAGTTGCCCAGAGACTTGCTCATCTTCGCTTTCCCGTCGGTACCCGGCAGGCGGCGGCAGGCGCAGTTGTCCGGCAAAAGTATTTCCGGCTCCACCAGCACGGGAGCATAGACAGAATTGAATTTGCGCACTATCTCACGGGTCTGCTCTATCATCGGCTCCTGATCCTCTCCCACCGGCACGGTAGTAGCCTTGAAGGCCGTAATGTCGGCAGCCTGGCTTATGGGATAACAGAAGAAACCCACAGGAATCCCGGGACGGTTCTCTCCGGCGTCGTTGTTTTCCGTAAAGCCCCTGAGCTGTATTTCCTGTTTCACTGTCGGGTTGCGCTGAAGCCGCTGGACCGTTACGAGATCCATATAGTAGAAAGTCAGCTCGGTGAGTTCGCTCACCTGCGACTGTATGAAGATGGTGCTTTTCGATGGATCGAGCCCGCAGGAAAGATAGTCCAGAGCCACCTCTATGATGTTCTGGCGGATCTTTTCCGGATTGTCGGCATTGTCAGTAAGCGCCTGGGCGTCGGCTATCATTATGAAAATACTGTCGAATTCTCCGGAATTCTGGAGTTCCACCCGTCTTTTCAACGATCCTACATAATGGCCCAGATGGAGCCGGCCGGTAGGACGGTCTCCGGTAAGTATGGTCTTTTTCATGTCTGTTCTAAATTTTGCCCAAAGATAAAAAGAAAATTGTTCCGAAAATGAAATTTTTTGTGCTTTTTAAGAAATGGACGGAAATACAGTTATGGAATAATTTTGCATCCGGAAATTGAAGAAACCATGAAGCTGCGCAGACCGAATTCCAAAATATTCATGCTTCTGTTCCTCGGACTCCTCAGTGCGTTCGGGCCTTTTGTCATGGACATGTATCTGCCGACGCTTCCCGAAATGACCGGATATTTCGGCACTTCATCCGCAATGGTCCAGCTCGGACTTACCACCAGCATGATCGGCCTGGCCTTCGGACAACTGCTTTTCGGACCGTTGAGCGACCGCTACGGAAGGCGTAAACCGCTGATTGTCGCCATGACGCTGTTCCTTTTCGCAACGGTCGGCTGCATCTTCGCCGGCAACATTTCGCAGTTCGTGGCAATGCGGCTGATCCAAGGCATAGCCGGTTCCGGCGGAGTAGTGCTTTCCAGGAGTATAGCTACAGACAAATATTCAGCCATGGAGCTGGCGACGATGCTGGGCATAATAGGCTCCATAAACGGAATAGCTACCGTGGCCGCACCTATAGCCGGAGGGCTCACGGCGGGAATCGGAGGATGGAAAGGCATTTTCTGGTGTCTGATGGGACTCGGCGCCGTACTTCTGGCCGGCAGTATCAGGATGAAAGAATCCCTGTCCGGGTCAAAAATGAAAAAAAACGGGAAAGAAGCATTTCTCGGGGGGTTCAAAGACGTGCTGCGGAACAGGAAATTTGTCCTGTATATCGTCCAGTACGGTTTCACGATGGCCGTCCTTTTCACCAATGTAGCCTCGGCCCCGTTCATCATGCAGGAGCATTACGGAATCTCTCCCATGATGTTCTCATTAGTATTTGCGGCAAATGCCATCGCAATGGCGATTGCCACAGCCCTGGCCCCGAAATTCCGGAGTATGGAAAAGGCCCTGCGTACCGGCAGCGACTGCATGTTGTCCATTTCAGTCGTCCTGTGCGGGGCCATGCTGCTCGGGTGCAGTTTCTGGGTCTATGAAGCCCTGCTTTTCCTGCTGCTGTCTATGGTCGGAATGTCGTTTACCGCCTCCAATGCCCTGGCTATGGAAAGCGAGCACGGCAATGCAGGGACCGCCTCCGCTTTGCTCGGCACGGTAGGATATGCTTTCGGAGGCATAGTCCCGCCGCTTGCAGGTCTTGGTGACATGATGGTATCCGCAGGAGTGCTTTTCATCGTGTTCGCAGGGATATCCTTCCTCTGTACGAGAATCGCTACATCAGAGCCTAAAGGACTGTCCCGGAATAACGATATACGCACCGGAAGTCTCGCCAGAGCGAGCAAGATGTAGATGCGCACTTTATTTATATGGGCGACGATATTCCGATATTTTTCCAATTTTTTCTTTGATTTTATTATTTTTTTCGCATCTTTACTACAAATTATAAAAACCGACCATTTCATCCTAAACCTCACTGACCTCGACCATTCAGGATTTCCATTCCTCAAATAAGAACTACATTGATCACATAATCAACAATCAAACCTTAGAAAAAGATATTATTACTCATTCTGGCGTTGACCCTTACGGTTGGGATCAATGCGAAGGAATGGAAAGAGAATGACAGAGGGTTCCTGGTAGAACTGACAGCCGGATATGCCAATGCCACTTCCTATACTCCGTCAGAACGATATGCCAACATCTCGCCGGGAATAGGATACCAGTTCAACAAGCGTTGGGCAGCCGGATTCAGGATGACCTTCGAGACTCGCAGATATGATTTCAAGATTTACACTCCATTCGTACGTTTCAATTACCTGAGCAGGCCGAGATGGACTCTTTTTGCCGAGGCGCAGGGAAACATCGGCTCCCGAGATGTGGATGGAGCGCAATGCAGGTACTATGAAGCCGGAATAGGACTGGGAGGGACCTTCTCCATAACTCCGCATCTCAAGCTGGTGGGCCGATACCTTTTCGTGGGATACAGTTCCCGTCATGAACGTGAGCGTGCCTATGCAGGAGACCATGATTTCCTTCTGGACGCAAATGTCGCTCGTCTGCAGATCGGACTGCAGTACCTGTTCTGACAGGACGGAAAACCGGGGCTTACCCTGAAGTTCACCCAACCTTCCAGACAGGTAAGCTTCCAAAGCATTCATTAACAGCATATTGACTCATAACACATATGGACGGTCCCCCTCCGCACAACGGGACCGTCCATATCCAGAAAAGCACAAACTCCTAAAAATCAAGCAAATAGAAAGAATACTACTTGGACGGTTGCTTCGGCCTTTCGGCGACGCTTCAGCATAATGCCTCGGCAATGCAAATAAAATTTGTTCTGCACTCGGCTTCTCCTTATCTTTGCTTTCGGCCTTTATACGGTTTAGTTGACGCACAACTTGAGAGGCAATGGTAGGGAATCCGGACAATATAAGGCGACTTGAGAAGAAAGGAGTCAAGCCGACAGCGATAAGGCTGCTGGTGGCGGATGCCATTCTCTCGGCCAAAAGGGCAGTATCCCTTTCCGATCTGGAAGTGATTCTGGACACTGTCGACAAGTCCAGCATATTCAGGACTCTGGAACTGTTTGTCAAGCATCATGTCGTCCATGCCATCGACGACGGGAGCGGCTCCATCAAATACGAGATATGCGAAGGGGAAGAAGAATGCACCCTGGATGACATGCATATCCACTTCTATTGCACAGTCTGCCACAAGACTTTCTGTTTCAAGACAATCCACATCCCTTTCGTAGAGATTCCGGACGGATTCTCCGTCGAGTCGGCCAACTACATGCTGAAAGGTGTCTGCAAGGACTGCGCCGCCCACGGGCATCATGCCGGGGACAAATAGCGGTCCGTCCTGAAAATGCAACCCGGTTGCGTCCTCTATTCCATATTTTTGCATCCGGAAAATCAGGCATGAACGGCTTCCGGAAGGAAAGCCGGTTTCTCCGTGGGGCGGCCGAAATAGCGCAAGCCACTGAGTGTCATCATGTCACAGCCTCCGACAAGGCATCGGACAGTGGAAACAAACTAAAAACGATATGAATAAACGAATCATCATCCTGGGAATATCCGCGATGTTCCTTCTATGGTCCTGCGGGTCGGGAAACAGCCGCCAAGGCTCCGGAAGCACCCACGGACACCACGATCATGAAACAGAAGAGGTCCATGACCACCATGACCATGAAAATGAAACCGGACATGACCACGAAGCGGAACTTCTCGGACACGAAGCCGACCTGCATGCCGGGCATGACCATGCAGCCGGAGAAGCCGGACATTCGGACGAAATAGTCATCTCTCCTGAAAAGGCCGCCGCAGTGGGAATCGCCACCGAAACCGTAACCCCGGGCAAATTCAGGGAAATAATCCACACCAGCGGAGAAATCCTTCCTGCGGCGGGCGATGAATCCACCATCGTAGCGACAACCGACGGAACCGTTTCATTTACAGAAAACTATACGGAAGGAATGGCAGTCGGACAAGACCAGGAAATATTCGCCATACTTTCAGGCAACCTACAGGACGGAAACCGAATTGAAAAAGCCCGCATAGCCTATCTCACCGCCAAAGAAGAATACGAAAGGGCCTCCAAACTCACGGACAGCAAAATCGTCTCACAGAAAGAATTCGTAACCATAAAGGAAAACTACGAAACAGCCAGACTGGCCTACGAAGCCCTCAAACCGAGCAAAAGCGGAAACGGTGTGGCGGTCACGGCCCCATTCAAAGGATACATCAAGAGCCTGACAGTAAAGCAGGGCGACTACGTTACCACAGGCACGCCGCTCGCGACCATCTCGCAGAACAGCCATCTGGTCCTCGAGGCCGACCTCTCGCAGAAAGACTACGCACGGCGTTACAGCATCGCCGGAGCGAATTTCTCCACAGCATACTCGGATCATGCATACAGCACATCCGACCTCGGCGGGAAACTGCTGTCCATCGGCAGAAGCCAGAATGAAGGTGAATACTACATGCCCGTATCATTCAGCATCAGGAACACTTCCGATCTGGTGCCCGGAGCATTTGCCGAAATATGGCTTCTGTGCAACGAAAAGGACAATGTCATCACGCTGCCGATTTCAGCCATAACCGAAGAGCAGGGACTCTATTTCGTCTACCTCAAGCTTGACGAGCAGTGCTACAAAAAGCAGGAAGTCATCCTCGGCCCGAACGACGGCCGAAGGACGGAAATCCTAAAAGGACTCAAGCCAGGGGACAACGTAGTAATAAAAGGTGCCTATAATGTAAAACTCGCTTCTGCAAGCAACGCCATTCCGGCGCACACCCACAACCACTAAACCGTCTGAGCCATGCTGAACAGGATCATAAAATTCTCACTCGACAACAGGCTGTTCATCCTCGTTGCCGCCATTCTGCTGATGATCGGCGGCATATGGACAATGAACAGGACAGAAGTGGACGTATTCCCGGACCTTAACGCTCCGACAGTCGTCATCATGACTGAAGCCGGAGGAATGGCCGCCGAAGAAGTGGAGCAGCTGGTCACCTTCCCTATCGAGACTGCCGTAAACGGAGCTACAGGAGTGAGGCGGGTACGCTCGTCCTCAACCACCGGCTTCTCTGTGGTCTGGGTCGAATTCGACTGGGGGACAGACATTTACCTTGCCCGCCAGATAGTATCCGAAAAACTGACGGTAGTCAACGAAGAACTTCCGGAAAATGTAGGAAACCCTACTCTCGGACCGCAATCCTCCATCCTCGGTGAACTGCTGATCATAGGGCTGACCTCCGATACGACATCCATGCTCGATCTCAGGACCATCGCAGACTGGACCATCAGGCCGAGGCTGCTCTCGACAGGGGGTGTGGCCCAGGTAGCGGTTCTCGGCGGGGACATCAAGGAATACCAGGTCCTTATCCACCCTGCCAAGATGAAACATTACGGTGTCACTCTCGGCGAAGTCATGGCCGTAACCCAGCAGATGAACCAGAACACCAACGGCGGTGTCATCTATGAATACGGCAACGAATATATTGTCCGTGGCGTGGTCTCGACAGAGGATGTCGGCCAGATGGCACGTTCCGTAATAAAAGTATCCGGCGGAGCTCCGATAACGCTCGGCGACGTAGCCGACGTAAGGATCGGAGCGCAGCAGCCTAAACTTGGAGTCGCATCGGAAAAAGGCCGTCCTGCAGTATTGGTCACCGTTACCAAGCAGCCCGATACAGGTACGATCGAACTTACGGCCAAAATCGAAGCTGCCCTCAAAGACCTGCAGAAAAACCTGCCTGCGGATGTCCATATCTCAACAGACACCTTCCGTCAGTCAAGATTTATCGAAAGCTCCATAAGCAACGTCAAATCATCGCTTTATGAAGGAGCCATCTTCGTAGTGATAGTCCTGTTCCTTTTCCTCGCCAATGTCAGGACGACCATAATTTCCCTTATTACCCTTCCGCTGTCGATGCTCATCTCGATACTTGTGCTGAACTGGCTCGGCATGACCATCAACACGATGAGTCTCGGAGGACTGGCCATCGCCATCGGCTCGCTGGTGGATGATGCCATCGTCGATGTGGAAAACGTTTGGAAACACCTGCGGGCCAACAAAAAACTGCCTTCTGAACAACGTCTGCCTGTTCTGAAGGTCGTATTCGAAGCATCGAAAGAAGTCAGGATGCCGATACTCAACTCGACTCTTATCATTGTCGTAAGCTTTGTCCCGCTCTTTTTCCTTTCCGGAATGGAAGGGAGAATGCTCGTGCCGCTCGGAGTGGCATTCATAACGGCACTGTTCGCATCGACCGTCGTAGCGCTTACCCTGACTCCTGTACTGTGCAGTTACCTTCTCGATTACAATGTCAAAGGCGACGGAGTTCCTAAAGAAGCGTTTCTTGCCGTATGGCTCAGGAAATATTACAAGATAGCACTCGAATGGGTGCTCAAGCACAAAAAGAGTGTCGTCAGCGCGACCATTGCCCTGTTTGCGGTAGCTCTCGGACTCTTCTTCACTCTCGGCCACAGCTTCCTGCCTGCATTCAACGAAGGATCGTTCACTATAAATGTCAGCTCCCTGCCTGGAATTTCATTGGAAGAATCGGACAAAATCGGCCGCCAGGCAGAGGAAATCCTGATGTCGATCCCTGAAATCCAGACTGTTGCGCGAAAGACAGGCCGCGCAGAACTGGACGAACATGCCCTCGGGGTGAATGTTTCTGAAATAGAAGCGCCTTTCGAACTTAAAGACAGGACACATGCCGAACTTCTGGATGAGGTGCGGCACAAGCTTTCCGTAATCTCCGGGGCGAATATCGAAATCGGACAGCCTATCAGCCACAGAATCGATGCGATGCTCAGCGGCACCCAGGCCAGTATCGCGATAAAGCTGTTCGGTGACGACCTGAACCGGATGTTCATGATCGGCAACCGGATAAAGGATCTTATTTCCGGAGTCGATGGTATAGCCGACCTGAATGTAGAACAACAGATAGAAAGGCCTGAAATCAAGATTGTCCCGAAAAGGGAGATGCTTGCCAAATACGGGATTTCCCTTCCGGCCTTCAACGAGTTCGTAACTGTCCACATGGCAGGAAAGACCGTATCCCAGGTGTATGAACAGGGAAAATCATTCAACCTGGTAGTACGTGCCGATGAGACTGACAGAGGGTCATTCGAAGGGATACGCAACCTGATGATCGACGATGCACAGGGGAACAAGCTCCCTCTCTACTATGTGGCGGATATCGAATCGTCTACCGGACCGAACACCATCAACAGGGAAAACGTGAAGCGCAAGATTGTCATCTCGGCCAACACCAGCGGCCGTGACCTTCGCGGAGTGGTCAATGACATACAGGCCATCGTAGATGAAAACATAGAACTCCCTGAAGGATATCATGTGGAATACGGAGGACAGTTCGAGAGCGAACAGGCTGCGAGCCGCATCCTGCTGCTTGCGTCCATAATGAGTATCATAGTGATATTCCTTCTTCTCTACATGCAGTTCAAGAGTGCGGCACAGAGCGGGGTCATCCTGCTGAACCTGCCTCTGGCACTCATAGGAGGAGTATTCGCGCTGCTCGTCACGACCGGAGAACTGAGCATTCCGGCCATCATCGGCTTTATTTCGCTGTTCGGTATAGCCACCAGGAACGGAATGCTGCTGATCAGCCATTACAACCTGCTGCGGGAGCAAGGTTACAACCTGTACGACAGCATAGTACATGGCTCGCTCGACAGGCTCAACCCTATCCTTATGACAGCATTGAGTTCAGCTCTTGCCCTGATTCCGCTTGCCATCCACGGAGACCTGCCGGGCAACGAAATCCAGAGTCCGATGGCAAAAGTGATTCTGGGAGGACTGCTGACATCCACTTTCCTGAACGGATTCATTGTCCCGATCATGTATTACTGGCTGCACAGGAAAGAAGTCCGGGAGTAATCGCTTGAAAACAACGAATCAACACACTATCATGATGAAAAGAACAATACTTGCCATAATATCGGCCGTAACCGGCATTGCTTTCGCCAGCGGCCAGGACAATGATAAGGCGCAGGATCCCGAAGCCGCTACGCTACGCACGCAGAGCATCGACGAAGTCCTGCAGTCCATTTCCATAAACAACCCTGAACTGCAGTCGCTCGTCAAAGATACAGAGGCGGCACAGCTGCAGCTCAAGACCGAAAACATGCTGGAGGACCCGACAGTGGAATACAGCTCATTCTACAGCCCCAACGTCACCGGCCAGTCCGGTTCGGAGCTGGTAGTTTCACAAGGGTTCGATTTCCCTACGATATATGCTGCAAAGCATAGGCAGAACAAGTTTTCGAGCGAATCCCTCAATAGCGGACTGGAGGCGGAAAGGAGGCGGATCCTGCTGGATGCCAAGACACTGTGTCTGGACATCATCATGTACAGACAGCTCGGCGAACTGCTCGGACTGCAGGCGGACATAGCGGAAGACATGCTCGGACTATATGAAAAGCGGTATTCGACA
Source organism: Candidatus Cryptobacteroides faecipullorum (assembly GCA_017694885.1). GTDB lineage: Bacteria > Bacteroidota > Bacteroidia > Bacteroidales > UBA932 > Cryptobacteroides > Cryptobacteroides faecipullorum. The sequence goes on from JADIMH010000011.1 coordinate 19,708, forward strand.
GGAGACGCCACTGCCCTTGAACTCAACAAGATCAAGATGGAGATGATGAACGTTGCGACAAAAGTCGCCGACAACAATGCCGCACTTGCAACGGCCGGCAATTCCCTGTCCGCAATGAACGGAAATGCCGGAATATCATTCGACGCGGATTTCTATCCGCTGGTAGAGGAGATATCCGACCCCCAGGCTGCCATTGAAGAGTACATGTCCGGAAGCGCCTCTATCCTGGCAGCGGAAAGCGCAGCCTCTGCTGCACAGAAGCAGGTTTCCCTGAACAGACAGGACTGGATTCCGAAATTTGAAATCGGATACAGAAGAAACACCGCCATCCGTGAAGCGGAAAACGGATTCATAGTCGGAGGTTCAATCCCTATCTTTTCAAACCACCGGAAAGTACGGATGGCCAAGGCTCAGTCGGCTTCCGCCGTAAACCAGCTGGCCATGATCAAATCCCAGTCCCTGGCTCAGGCCAGATCCTTCATTTCCGATATCCGGGAAACCAAAGCCGCTCTCGAAGCCTATGACGAACCACTTATGAGAGAAACCCTCGATCTTCTCAGGCAGGCGGTAGAAGGAGGTCAGATTTCCGTAATAGAATACTTTGTGGAAGCGACAAACATATACTCCAGCCTGAGTGATTGCATAACTCTTCAGAACCGTTGGCAGAAACTCATGGCACAGCTATATATCAACCGTCTGTAAAGCTGAAAACCGTATAGGAGTGCAGAACGTTCATTAATTTAAGTTATCTTTGGGTCCGTTTGTTAACTAACAGCAGGACACATAATGAAAACCAGAATTTTTACCGCAGCCGCTCTGGCTGCCATCGCAACGTTTTCGCTCGATGCGAAAATCACACTTCCCTCGGTAATCGGGGACAACATGGTACTCCAACAGAAAACCGATGCAGCCCTCTGGGGAAAAGCAGAACCGGGAAGCAAAGTTACCGTCAAAGCTTCCTGGGCGAAGAAACCGGTATCCGTTACTGCCTCGGCCGACGGGAAATGGGAAACAAGGATCGCCACTCCTGAAGCAGGAGGACCGTACTCGCTTGAAATTTCCGATGGGGAGGCCGTAGTGCTGAACGACATACTCATCGGTGAAGTATGGTTCTGTTCAGGACAGTCAAACATGGAAATGCCGGTAAGAGGATTCGACAACCAGCCTGTGGAAGGTTCCGCAGAAGCGATCCTCGGAGCCAGACCTGAAAGGCCCATAAGGATGTGTACTGTCCAGAAGAACACATCATGCTCTCCTCTTGAAGACTGCACCGCCAAATGGGAGAAAAATACTCCTGAAGCAGTAAAGGAGGCAAGCGCAACCGCATATTTCTTCGCAGACTATCTTCAGAAGATACTCGATGTGCCGGTAGGCATTCTCATTTCAGACTGGGGAGGGACACCGGTAGAGTCCTGGATGGACAAGGAAACCATGAAAGGATTCCCGGAATTCGACCTGTCATTCCTGGACACGCCAGGCGCAGATTTCAATGCCTTCATGCCTTGCACTCTGTTCAACGCGATGGTCTCGCCGGTCATTCCATATACTTTGAAAGGATTTCTGTGGTATCAGGGTGAAGCGAACAGAGGACGGGCGGATCAGTACGGCCGGCTCCTGCCTGCGTATGTGGAAATGATGAGGGAAAAATGGGGAAATGACGAAATGCCTTTCTACTATGTCCAGATAGCCCCTTTCAACTATGCAGGGCCTGAAGACATCCAGGGAGCGCTTATCCGTGAAGCCCAGATGCATTGCCTGAAGACCATTCCGTACAGCGGTATGGCCGTTACTCTCGATATCGGAGACTATGACTGCATCCACCCTGCAAAAAAAGCGGAAGCAGGCAGAAGACTCGCATATATGGCCCTGACAAAAGACTATGGGATCCAGGGCATCGACCCGGACACTCCGGTATACAGATCGATGGAAGTCAACGGGAACAGGGCCGTCATTTATTTCGAAGTCGGCTTCATGGGACTTGCTCCGCTCGGGCACGCCCTTACAGGATTTGAAATAGCCGGTTCCGATAAGGTTTTCCACCCTGCAAAAGCCCATATCTCAGGATTCGACAAAGTGGAAGTATACTGCGAGGAGGTACCGTCTCCTGTAGCTGTAAGATACTGCTTCAAGGACGAAGTACAGCCATCTCTCTACAACGGTTCAGGCATTCCGGCCTCTTCATTCAGGACCGACAGCTGGTAACCGAAATCCCGTATATAAAAAGAGCAGAGGGCGGCATCGAAAGATGTCACCCTCTGTTCTTTTTTATATGCAGAAAGCCTATTCCGCTTTCTTCTCCTCTGCCGGAGTCTCGGCTGAAGCCTCTGCTGTCTCAACTGCCTGTTCAGCGGCTGGAGCTGCAGCCTCAGCTGACTTTTTGGAACGGCTGCGGCGAGTTCCTGACTTCTTGGCCTCTTTCTTCACTGTAGTGGCGAGAGCGGCCTCGTTGAAGTCCACGAGCTCGATGAGAGCCATATCAGATCCGTCTCCAAGACGGAAACCTGTCTTGAGGATACGGGTATATCCACCCGGACGGTCAGCTATCTTCGGAGCCACATTGCGGAAAAGCTCTGTGACAGCGTATTTGTTTTTCAGGTAGCTGAATACTATACGGCGAGAGTGTGTAGAATCCTCTTTTGACTTGGTGATGAGAGGTTCAACGTACATCTTGAGAGCCTTTGCCTTGGCTACAGTAGTCTCGATCCTCTTATGCATGATAAGGGATGTGGCCATGTTTGCAAGCAGGGCTTTGCGGTGACCACTCTTGCGGCCAAGGTGGTTGATTGCTTTATTGTGCCTCATACTTTATACGGTCTTTTTCTTTGGTTCAATATTATACTTGGTTACGTCCATTCCGAAGGAGAGCTTCATCTTCTCTACCAGCTGGTCGATTTCATTGAGGGACTTGCGTCCGAAATTCCTGAACTTCATCAGTTCGGCCCTCGAGTATGAAACCAGATCGGCGAATGTGTCGATATCTGCAGCTTTCAGGCAGTTGTATGCCCTTACCGAAAGCCCCATATCCGACAGTTTGGTCAGAAGCAGATGCCTCATGCGGAGTGACTCTTCGTCCAGTTCCTTTGACTCTGACTCGACTGCACTTTCAAGAGAGATCTTCTTCTCGTCGGTGAACAGTCTGAAGTGATAGATAAGGATATTTGCAGCTTCCTGAAGAGCGAGCTTTGGAGAAATGGACCCGTCCGTTACGATCTCGAGTATAAGTTTCTCATAGTCGGTCTTCTGCTCCACACGCCAGTCTTCCGTAGTCCAGTTGACATTCTTGATAGGAGTGTAGATCGCATCTACGGGGATAGTCCCTATAGGAGTGTTCTCATCCCTCATCTCGTCCGCAGGAACGAATCCGCGTCCCTTGTTTACAGAGATGGATATCTCAAGTTTTACAGAAGGCTCCAGCGAGCAGATATGCTGCTGCGGATTCAACACCGTGAAAGAAGACAATCCTTTGGAAATATCCTCTGCGGTAAACTCCTGCTGACCGCTGATAACGATGTTTGCCACCTCTGAGTCCACAGTCTCCACCATTCTTTTGAATCTAACCTGCTTGAGGTTAAGGATGATGTCCTGCATACCCTCGATCACGCCCGGGATGGTAGCGAACTCCTGATCCACACCGGTAATCCTGACCGAATTGATAGCAAAACCTTCCAGAGAAGATAACAATATTCTGCGGAGAGCGTTACCGATAGTCTGGGCGTAGCCAGGCTCCAGCGGCCTGAACTCGAAACGTCCGACGGTATCGGTCCCCTCGAGCATTATCACCTTGTCCGGTTTCTGAAATGCTAAGATTGCCATATTATTCCTTTTTTGGTGTTAATTACTACTTGGAGTACAACTCGACGATAAGCTGCTCGGTAATGTTCTCCGGAATCTCGGCCCTTACCGGGTAGTTGAGATATTTTCCGGTAAGTTCCTTTGCGTCGAATTCCAACCATGAATACTTGGCTGCCGAAGCGACACTGTTCTGGATGACCTCAAGGCTCTTAGACCTCTCCCTTACAGCAACCGTATCCCCTGGCTTTACAAGAGCTGAAGGAACATTGCAGACCACTCCGTTGAGAGTAATGTGGCAATGTGACACTAGCTGCCTTGCAGCTGCACGGGTAGGTGCTATGCCAAGACGGTAAACGATATTGTCGAGACGTGACTCGAGAAGCTGTATAAGGTTCTCGCCTTTCTGGCCTTTCATGCGGGAAGCTTTTTCGTAAAGATTACGGAACTGCCTCTCAAGCAGGCCATAGGTATATTTTACTTTCTGTTTCTCTTTCAGCTGAACGCCGTACTCGGACAGTTTCTTGCGCTTGCGGGCCAGGCCATGCTGCCCCGGAGGATAATTCCTTTTCTCGAAATCCTTGTCCGTTCCGAAAATAGGCTCGCCGAATCTACGTGCGATTTTGGTTTTTGGTCCAGTATATCTTGCCATGGTAATTTTCCTTTATAACAGTTAAAAATTAAACTTTACGACGGCCTTTTGGTCTGCAACCATTGTGTGGCATTGGAGTTACATCAATGATTTCAGTGACTTCGATACCTGCACCATGTATGGTTCTGATGGCAGACTCACGTCCTGCACCAGGCCCTTTGACATAAGCTTTTACCTTACGCAGTCCGAGGTCATATGCAGTCTTTGCAGCATCAGCTGCTGCCACCTGAGCCGCATACGGAGTATTCTTCTTTGAACCTCTGAAACCGCTCTTTCCTGCGGAAGACCAGCTGATAACCTGTCCCACACTGTTTGTAAGGGAAATTATCACGTTGTTGAAGGTCGATGAAATATGAGCCTCGCCATAAGCGTCAACCTTTACAACTCTTTTCTTGTTTGTTGTTGTCGTTTTCTTTGCCATAATTCATCTCCCGTTATTTGGTTGCCTTCTTCTTGTTTGCAACAGTTTTCTTCTTACCCTTCCTCGTACGGGCGTTGTTCTTGGTGCTCTGACCGCGGACAGGGAGCCCGAGACGGTGGCGGATTCCTCTGTAGCATCCGATATCCATCAGACGCTTGATGTTCATCTGGACAGCTGAACGGAGCTCGCCCTCGATCTTGTACTCCTGGGCGATAACGCTGCGGATCCCGGCAATCTGCTCGTCGTTCCAGTCTCCGACCTTTGTGTCAAAATCGATACCCAGCTGGGAGAGGATCTTCCTCGCAGAGCTGCGACCGATACCGAAGATATAGGTAAGACCTATCTCTCCTCTTTTGTTGTTAGGTAAATCAACACCGGCTATTCTTGCCATAATCTATCTTTACTTTATTTGTTATACAACTGAAAAATTATCCCTGGCGCATCTTGAATTTAGGATTCTTCTTGCAGATCACATAAAGGCGTCCTTTACGTTTTACGATCTTGCAGTCTTCGCTGCGCTTCTTGATGGATGCTTTTACTTTCATTATCGTAAGTTTTTATTTGTATCTGAAAGAAATTCTTCCCTTTGTTAAATCATAAGGTGACATTTCCACCTTAACCCTGTCCCCAGGAAGTATTTTGATGTAATTCATTCTCATCTTTCCGGAGATATGGGCTATGATGACATGGCCGTTCTCCAACTCCACTTTGAACATGGCGTTCGGCAGAGTTTCAGTAATGACTCCTTCAAGTTCTATTGCTGACTGTTTTGGCATGTAAACCTCACTTTAAAATTTAACGTTATTTTCAATGTATTCAAAGGTTGACAACTGCTCGGCACGACCTTTTCTGACAACAACCGTAAGTTCGAAATGCGCTGACTTCCTGCGGTCTGCAGTGTGGACTTCCCAACCATTTTCAGCTAAGTACACACCACGTGTCCCCGCATTGATCATCGGTTCGATACAGATGGTCATTCCGTCAACAAGCTTTGCTCCGTGTCCCTGTTTCCCGTAGTTGGGAACTCCAGGGTTTTCATGCATATGCTTCCCGATTCCGTGTCCTTCAAGTTCGCGGACGACGGAGAACCCGAATGACTCGGCATACGATTGTACCGCGTGTCCGATGTCGCCGACCCTATTGCCGTCTACAGCCGCTGCAATACCTCTGTAAAGAGATTCCTTCGTGACATCCAGAAGCCTGCGGGTTTCAGCATCCACTTCCCCTACCGGGAAAGTGTAAGCTGAATCACCGTTATAGCCTCTATACAATGTCCCGCAGTCAACGGAAACGATATCGCCTTCCTTGAGTACGTAATCCGAAGGGAACCCGTGTACGACAGTATCGTTCACCGATATGCAGAGAGCTGCAGGAAAGCCATCATAACCCAAGAAGCTAGGGATAGCACCGTTGTCACGGATAAAGGTCTCGGCTACCCTATTCAACTCAAGAGTTGTCACACCAGGGGCAACCGCTTTACCGACCTCTGCCAATGTCTTGGATACGAGAATTGCATTCTCGCGCATCAGCTCTATCTCTTCTTCAGTTTTCGGCTTTACCATTTTAACCTCCAAATAAATTGAAATTACATTCCGGAACGTCCTTTCAGGCGACCGGTCTTCATCAGTCCGTCATAGTGACGCATCAGCAGATGGCTTTCGATCTGCTGGAGAGTATCAAGCACCACTCCGACAAGAATCAGGAGAGAAGTTCCTCCGTAGAAGCTTGCGAACTGGTTGTTCACGCCAAGCAGCATTGCAAATGCCGGCAGGATGGCGATCAGACCAAGGAAGATAGATCCTGGAAGCGTAACTCTCGACATAATGGTATCGAGGTATTCGACAGTCTTCTTTCCTGGTTTTACTCCTGGGATAAAGCCTCCGTTCTTCTTCATGTCTTCAGCCATCATTGTAGGATTTACGGTAACGGCAGTATAGAAGAATGTGAAAATCACGACGAAGAAGAAGAATACGAAGTTGTACCAGAATCCGGTATAGTTGCTCATCGTTGCCGCAAATCCCCTGGTAGCCTCAAAGTTGGAGAAAATCAGAGGGAAAAGCATAAGAGCCTGGGCAAAGATGATAGGCATCACTCCGGCAGCATTGATCTTCATAGGAATATACTGACGGACACCGCCGTACTGCTTGTTGCCAACTACCCTCTTCGCATACTGCACAGGCACTTTTCTGACACCCTGCACGAGAGCGATTGCCGCAACGAACACAAAGAAAAGGATTATCAGCTCGACAACCAGCATCAGAGGACCTCCGGTTACGGTAGATCCGACTTTCTCGCCGACCTCGGCAACAAGGGCATAAGGCAGACGTGCGATGATACCGACCATGATTATGAGCGAGATTCCGTTTCCTATACCACGATCAGTGATACGCTCGCCGAGCCACATCACGAACATCGTTCCGCCGATAAGGATGACGGTAGATACGAGGTTGAACATGAATGAGCTCCATCCGAGCCTGTAGATGGCGATGAAAGCCTCTTCAGGAATCTGGTTGTGCAGGGCAGCCATGTATGCAGGCCCCTGGATGCACAGGATGACGATGGTCAGATATCTTGTGAGCTGATTCATCTTCCGGCGGCCGCTCTCACCCTCCATCTGGAGTTTCTTGAAGTAAGGGACGAACACACCGAGAAGCTGGATAACGATCGATGCCGAGATATAAGGCATCACTCCCAAGGCAAAGATAGAAGCGTTACCGAACGCTCCACCGGAGAACATGTTCAGCAGGCCGACAAGACCTTCCTGGGAAAAATCCTGCATGTTCGCAATCATGGTAGAGTCTATACCCGGGAGCACAATGAAACTTCCGAGACGGTACACGAGCAGCAAAAGAAGGGTATACACGATTCTTTTGCGCAGCTCTTCTATCTTGAAGATATTCTTGATAGTCTGGATAAGTCTCTTCATCGCTATTCGATTACAGTTACTTTGCCACCGGCAGCCTCGATCTTAGCAACAGCTGATTTGGAAAATGCATTTGCAGATACCTCGAGCTTTGCAGTAAGTTCCCCGTTACCGAGAATCTTCACGAGCTGGCTTTTTGAAAGGTATCCTGCGGACTTCAATGCTTCGATATCGATGACTGTAGTTCCGAGCTTTTCTGAAATAGCCTGAAGAACAGCGACATTGATTCCTTTATATTCTACCCTGTTACGGTTTTTGAAGCCGAACTTAGGCAGACGTCTCTGGATAGGCATCTGGCCGCCTTCAAATCCGATCTTGCGGGAATATCCGGAACGGGCCTGGGCTCCTTTGTGTCCACGGGTAGATGTACCACCGTGTCCGGAACCTTCACCGCGACCGATTCTTTTCTCTCTTTTGGTTGAACCCTGAGCAGGTTTAAGTTCATGTAATTTCATCTCTCGATCCTCCCTAATTAAATTTCCTCTACTTTAACAAGGTGAAGAACTTTTTCAACCATGCCCTTTGACACCGGGTTCAGCTCCACCTCTACTGTCTGGTGTAATCTGTGAATGCCGAGAGACTGAAGATTGGCAATCTGCCTCTTTGTCGCTCCATTCTTGCTTTTGATCTGGGTTATCCTAAGTTTTGCCATGTCTTCTTCCTCCTTAACCGTTAAATACTCTGCTCATAGGAATACCGCGGAGTCCGGCAACAGTATATGCATCTCTCATTTCCACGAGGGCTGCAACAGTCGCTTTCACCAGGTTGTGAGGGTTCGATGAACCTTTTGATTTTGCAAGCACGTTCTGTACTCCGACAGACTCGAATACTGCACGCATAGCACCGCCGGCCTTTACTCCGGTACCAGGTGCCGCAGGTTTCATGAATACTCTCGCTCCACCGAACTTGGCTTCCTGCTCATGAGGGATGGTCTTGTTGAGGACAGGAACCTTTACAAGGTTCTTCTTGGCATCCTCGATCCCTTTTGAGATTGCAGTAGTGACTTCGTTGGCTTTTCCAAGACCATAGCCTACAACGCCGTTCTCGTCACCGACTACAACAATGGCAGCAAAGCTGAAGTGACGACCACCCTTAGTGACCTTTGTCACTCTCTGGATGGCTACAAGTCTATCTTTCAATTCAAGATCAGAAACTTTTACTCTTTTAACATTTGTATTTGCCATAGTCTTATTTTTAGAAAATCAGGCCGCCTTCACGGGCAGCATCTGCCAAACTTTTAACTCTTCCATGATAAAGGTAACCTCCACGGTCAAATGCGATGGTAGTGATACCTTTGGCGATTGCACGCTCTGCAATGGCTTTTCCTACGATAGCTGCAGCCTCGATTCCGGATTTGCCTTTGCATGCAGCGGCAAGTTCCTTGTCATTCGATGCGGCAGCAGCAAGTGTAACAGCCTTGACATCATCGATAACCTGCACGTAAATCTGCTTGTTGCTTCTGAAGACAACCATTCTCGGCCTTTCAGCTGTACCATTGACAACCTTGCGGATACGGTAGTGAATCCTTTTTCTTCTTTCAATTTTATTCAATGCCATGATTTATCCTCCCGATTTATTTAGCACCAGCTGACTTACCGGCTTTACGACGGAGCTGCTCTCCGACAAACTTGATACCTTTACCCTTATATGGCTCAGGCTTACGCAGTGAACGTATCTTTGCAGCCACCTGGCCTATGAGCTGCTTGTCTGCACTCTTGAGCACCAGGATAGGGTTAGCTCCTTTTTTCACAGGCTCTGCCTCAGCCGAAACCTCTTTAGGAAGCATGAGATGTATGTCATGAGAATATCCGAGAGAAAACTCGAGGATCTGACCTTTGACATCTACACGGTAACCCACGCCGACAAGCTCCTGCTTGATTGTGTAGCCCTCGGATACGCCGACAACCATGTTGTGGACAAGGGCACGGTAAAGACCATGCATAGAACGGTGTCTCGGCTGGTCAGTCGGACGGGTCAACTTAACTTCATTTCCCTCTACGGTCACAGTAATATCCGGGTCTACTTTCTGACTCAGCTCGCCGAGAGGTCCTTTAACCTTTACTACGTTGCCAGGAAGAACCTCAACGGTTACCTTGGCAGGAAGGTGTACAGGCAATTTACCAATTCTTGACATTATTCGTTTCCTTTTAGATTAATATACATAACATATAACCTCACCGCCGACATTGAGAGTCTTGGCCTCTTTGTCCGTGATCACGCCCTTGGATGTAGACAGGATAGCGATTCCGAGTCCGTTCAGGACACGCGGCATGTTCTCTACATCGGTATACTTGCGCAGACCCGGTTTGGACACGCGGAAAATCTTCTTGATTGCTGCGGTCTTGGTCTGAGGGTGATACTTCAGCGCAATCTTGATAGTGTTGAAAGGCTGGCCTTCAACGATCTTGTAGCTGAGGATGTATCCTTTCTCGCAAAGGATCTTTGTAATAGCTACCTTCATCTTTGAAGAAGGGATCTCGACAATCTTCTTACCCGCAAGATAAGCGTTGCGGATGCGTGTGAGATAATCTGCAATTGGATCAGTCATTTTTCTTTTGTTTTAATAGAAACCGGCGCCATGTCCAGACGCCCGATATCCAAATTGAACTTAAATATAATAAACGTGTTATATGCTATATTACCAGCTTGCTTTCTTTACGCCCGGGATAAGTCCGTTGCTTGCCATCTCACGGAACTGGATACGGCTGATTCCGAAGAGTCTCATGTAACCCTTTGGACGTCCGGTGAGAGAGCAGCGGTTATGAAGACGGCAAGGGCTTGAATTCTTAGGGAGCTTGTCAAGAGCCGCCCAGTCCCCGGCCTCTTTGAGGGCTTTCCTCTTCTCGGCGTATTTAGCAACTAATTTAGCGCGCTTTACTTCGCGGGCTTTCATTGATTCTTTTGCCATTTTCCTGCGATTTAGTTGTTATGTTTCTTGAAAGGCAGACCGAATTCACGAAGAAGGGCGTAAGCCTCTTCATCTGTACCCGCTGTCGTAACGAATGTTATCTCCATACCGAGGATCTTGGTGATCTTGTCGATGTCGATTTCAGGGAAAATTATCTGCTCCTTGATACCGAGAGTATAGTTTCCTTTCCCGTCGAGTTTCTCCGAAATACCGTTGAAATCCCTGATACGCGGAAGAGAGATACGGATAAGTCTCTCGAGGAATTCGTACATCTTTGTCCCGCGGAGGGTAACTTTCACTCCGATAGGCATGCCTTTACGGAGCTTGAAGTTGGAAATATCTTTCCTTGAAGTAGTAGCGACCGCTTTCTGGCCTGCGATGGCTGACAGCTCCTGCTGTGCGACTTCTACGAGTTTCTTGTCGCCGGTAGCATCTCCGATACCCTGATTGATAGTGATCTTTACAAGCTTCGGAACCTGCATAACCGTAGAGTATGAGAACTCCTTCACAAGCTTAGGAACGATCTCTTCCTTATATACTTTCTTAAGCGCAGGCACATACCCAGTAGGGAGAGCGGCCTGTGTTGCTGCTGTAGTAGTCTTCTTTGCCATTATTTAATCTCCTCTCCAGATTTTTTAGCATAACGGATCTTCTTGCCATCCACGAACTTGTGTCCGATTCTTGTAGGGCCGCCCTTAACCGGATCTACAAGCTGGAGGTTAGAAACATGGATCCCAGCCTCTTGTTTAACAATACCGCCCTGAGGATGTTTCGGGCTTGGCTTCGTGTGCTTGCTTACCATGTTGATTCCCTCAACGATAGCACGGTCCTTGTCTGTGATGACCTCAAGCACCTTACCGGTCTTTCCCTTATCGTTACCGGCATTCACATAAACGGTGTCACCTTTCTTTATATGGAACTTTTTCATGATTTCTAAAAATTAAAGGACCTCCGGTGCCAGTGATACGATTTTCATATAATTCTCACGCAGTTCCCTTGCAACCGGTCCGAAGATACGTGTCCCGCGAACTTCGCCGGCGTTGTTGAGGAGAACGCATGCGTTATCGTCAAAACGGATATAAGATCCGTCCGCCCTGCGGATTTCTTTCTTTGTGCGCACTACAACAGCCTTGGATACTGAGCCCTTCTTGGCATCACCACCAGGGATTGCGCTCTTTACTGCTACGACAATCTTGTCGCCCACTCTCGCATAACGGCGGCGGGTACCACCCAGGACGCGGATACAAAGCACTTCCTTCGCTCCGCTGTTGTCTGCCACCTGTAAACGTGTTTCCTGCTGTATCATAGCTTATTTAACTTTTTCTACGATTTGTACTAATCTCCATCTCTTTGTCTTGCTCAAAGGACGGGTCTCCATAATAAGGACTCTGTCGCCCTCGCTGCACTCGTTTTTCTCATCGTGAGCGACAAACTTCTTGGTCTTTTTAACGAATTTCCCGTATATAGGGTGTTTTTCCTTCGTTGCGACTGCAACTACGACAGACTTGTCCATCTTGTTGCTGACCACTACGCCTATTCTTTCCTTACGAAGATTTCTTTCCATCGGATTCGAATTTTAGTTCTGTTTTTCTTTCTCTGCAAGGATAGTCATCATGCGGGCGATGTCCTTTCTTGCTTTCCTGATCTTTGACGTATCCTCTAATGGAGAGATAGCGTGGTTTATCTTCATTGTATCGAGATTGGCTTTCTCAGCTTCGATACGCTCGCGCAGATCACCTATTGACATTTCGCGTACTTCAGATGCTTTCATTTCTTTTCTCCATTAAATTATTCGACATAATCTCTGCGCACCACGAATTTGGTGGTCACCGGAAGTTTCTGTGCGCCAAGACGGAGCGCTTCTTTAGCGATCTCCATAGGAACGCCCTCAGCCTCGATAAGGATACGACCCGGGGTTACAGGGCAAACGAATCCCTCAGGATTACCCTTACCTTTACCCATACGCACTTCAGCAGGCTTCTTGGTATAAGGCTTGTCAGGGAAAATTCTGATCCAGATCTTACCTTCACGCTTCATGTAACGGACAACTGCCTGACGGGCGGCCTCTATCTGGCTACCCGTAAGCCAACAATTTTCCAAGGTCTTGATACCGAAAGAACCGAACGCAAGCTGGTTGCCCCTCTGGGCAAGCCCTTTCATGCGGCCTTTCTGCTGCCTTCTAAATTTTGTTTTCTTTGGTTGTAACATTGTTCTATTACTTTAAATAAAATATTTCCGTTTTCCCTTAACACATTGAGTCTCAGCTGGTTGGGCGGACTTTTCCTCAAATAAGGGACTGCAAAGATAGTAAAAATATCGCAAATGCAAATAAATTTTGAAAAAAATCCAAACTTTTACGACCAATATTTTCAATAGCTAAATACAGTAATTTCACCAAGTTATGAAAGGTAATAAAAAATAATTCCGCCAGTTTTCGACCACCTGTACCAAGCTTATGCCGGCATATATCCGCGGCAGGTAATTTGCCTTTGAAAATAAATCATGTATTTTTGTCGGCTCAGGCTTATGGATATGATTTCGGAAAAACTTCCCGGTCCATTACGGATTGCGGCATCGGCGGCGCTGCTGATGCTTCTTTTCTCCGTGCAGTGCTTCTCGCAGAAAAGGGAGAAGATCAGCCTTGAAGAATGGAAATCCGGAATGGAACAGTTGCAGAAAAACACGGACAGCGGCAGTTCCGGCGAAGGGGAATATCTCCAGTACATAATAGACAACGGGGATACCGTCTATGTTGACAACCTTCCGGCGGCACATGTCTACCAGAGACTTCCACGCCAGAAAGGCAGGGAATGGAGACAGTACTACAGGCTGGTGCACAATTTCAGCAAGGTTTATCCCTACGCGCTGGTAGCAAGACATCTGGTAGAAGAGGTCGACAGCACCATCGTCGCAGACAACCTGAAAAGGGGAAAACGCGAAAAATACATCAGCCGGATGCAGAAGGAACTGTTCGAGGTGTTCGAACAGCCGATGCGGAATCTTACGGTAAGCCAGGGAGCACTGCTGATGCGGCTCATAGACAGGGAAGTGGGGAAATCCTCATTCAATATAATCAAAGACTACAAAAACGGCATGGCCGCCGGTTTCTGGCAGGGCATAGCAAAACTTTTCGGCACGGATCTCAAGAAACCCTACGACCCCGAAGGAGAGGACAAGCCGACTGAAGAACTGGTACAGAAATGGGAATCAGGTGAATTCGAGGGGCTTTACTTCTCGCTGTTCTGGCAGTATCCTCCTACTGTCGAAATACCGTCGAAGTACAGATAAGGCGAACCGTCGATCCAGTCTTTCAATACAATAAGCTCGGCTCCCGTAGGAAGCGCCATCCTCACATCCGCGTGATAATGCCCGAAAACGAAATAATCCACGTGCCGACGCGAAGAGAATTCCAGGGCGAACCTATACAGCGGCTCCTTCTCCCCTTTGAAAACGTATTCCTCATGACGGGCCAGACGGTTGTTCTTCGACCATCCTTTTCCCAAACGGAAGGCCAGCCACGGATGCAGCATACTGAAAAGCCGCTGCAGGACACGGTTATGGAATACCCCGCGCAGGAACATATAGCCTTTCGGGACCGGACCGAGCCCGTCCCCGTGCCCCAGACAGAAGACCTTATCCTTTATCCGCACCAGTGCCGGCTGGACAAGGCGGACCATCCCGAGCTCCTCAAAATAGCCGTAGGTCCAGACATCATGGTTCCCCTGAAAGAAATACACCCTGACGCCGGCGTCCATAAGATCCATCAGGGAAGAAAAAACCCTGACATACCCTTTAGGCACAACATCCCGGTATTCATACCAGAAATCCCATATGTCGCCCAACAGATACAGAGCCTCCGTATCTTCAGCAGGGATAGTCTTCAGAAAATGCACGAATCTCGCCTCCCTGTCACCTGGATCGGCCACATCGAGCCCCAGGTGCACATCGGAGACGAAATAAGTGAACTTCCTGTCTTTCATGACAACGTGTCAGGCAAAAATGAAGATAAGCAGGGCAACGACGGCGCAATAAAGGGCAAACCAGCTGAGCCTTGCCTTCTTCACCAGAGCTATCATCACCTTGCAGGCGAAAAGACCTGAAACGAAAGCGGAGAGAAAACCGAGCACGAGAGGCAGCGCCCCGATGGCCGAACTCCCCATGTCTCCGCCCACAAGCTGGAGAAAAGCCTCCCCCAAAATCGGTACAAGTACCATAAGGAAGGAAAACTGGGCCATTACATCCCTGCGGACACCGCATATAAGACCTGTAGATATGGTGGTGCCGGAGCGGGAAAGACCGGGAACAACGGCTACGGCCTGGCTGAGCCCCACTACAAAAGCCTGCCAGTATGATATTCCGTTCCGGTAGTTTTTCCTTTCGGACAGGGATACCTTTCTGCGCGGGCCTGAAACCATATCAGAGAAAAAGAGCAGCAAAGACGTACATACCAAGGCTATCCCCACAACGAATATCGACTGGAAAAGTCCTTCGACGAAGTCCTTGAAAAAGACCCCGACTATGAAAACAGGAATCATTGACACGCAGATTTTCAGGACATAATCCGTCTGGTCATTGTTCTTGAACTTGAAAAAGCCTTTCAGAAGGTCCCACAGCTGCTTCCTGAACACTACTATCGTACTCAATACGGTAGCCGCATGAACAAGCACCTCGAAGACCAGGTCGTCCGCCGCCTCGATCCCCAAAAGCTCTTTGCCTATAATAAGATGTCCGCTGCTGCTGACCGGAAGGAACTCGGTCAGACCCTGCAGCAGTCCCAGAATAATAGCTTCAAACCATTCCATACTTTCTGTCGTTTTTCTTATCTTTTATTTTCAGGAAATACTTTAATTATAGAGACGGCGACGATTACAATCCCGGCAATAATCACTACGGGAGCCGCGACAAGCCGTCTGAAATCGAACATCGCATAATTGAAGACCTGCGGGTCATCGCTCCCGCCGCCCGTCATGAGGATATATCCGGCCACCATTACAATAAGTCCGGCCAACATCATCCTGAGCCCCTTCGGGGTGATTGCAAAATTTTCCATATCAATAATACAGTTCATCTTTTTTCAATGAGACAAGTTTTCCTACCACGAACCATGTGCTGACAAAGCAGATCAGCACTCCTGAAGCCAGCACGATACCCATGACCAGCAGCAGGAGTTCGAGCCTGAAAACGGAAAACAGCTGCAGAAATTCTTTCCTGATCACGAACAATATGGCCACCAGCACAATGATGGCGATAAAGGCGGAAAACAACCCCTGGAAAACAGACTGCACGAGGAAAGGTCCGCGGATAAAGGACTTCGTAGCCCCCACCAGCCTCATAGTATGTACAGTGAAGCGGCGGGCATATACATTAAGCCTTACCGTATTGTTTATCAACACAAAGGATATGAACAGCAGGAGAACGATGAAAATACCGATAATCAACGATATCCTGCTCAGGTTGGCATTGAGGGTATCCACCAGGGAACGCTGATAGACGACCTCGTCAACCAGAGGCGAACGTGAAATTTCGTTTTTTACCATCTCGAGGCTGTCTGCCGACACATAGTCCGCATTCAGGGTAACCTCTATGGACACCGGTATCGGAGAAGTCTCGAATACGCTGAGGAAATCATCTCCCAGCAGCTCGGCCATTTCACGTTCGCCCTGCTCCTTGGAAATGTACTCGCTGCTACGGATAAAACGCATCCGGTCAAGTTTCTTCTGGAAATCCCGCGCAGAATCCTCGCTGACATTCTGCTTCATCATGACGGATACCTGCATGTTCTCCTTGAAATAGTCGGAAACCGTCCTCGCGTTCACGAGCAGCAGGCTCGCGATACCGACAAGAAGCAGCACCAGACTTATGCTGATGACCGATGACAGGTAAGAATTTACAAGCCTGCGTCCGATTATGTCGTTTTCTCCTTTTCCCATAAAATCAAAACCACCGCCAAAGATAGTGAAATATCAAAATAAATTATTATCTTTGTTGAGTTTTTGTCTTATTATCATAAAATGGGAGATTCTGTTAAAAGAGTGCTGTTCGTGAATTCGGAGATATTCCCTTATCTGCCCGAAACACGGATTGCAGACATCGGAAGGTATCTTCCTCAGGGAATACAGGAAAGGAAAAAGGAAATCCGTTCATTCATGCCGAGATACGGATGTATCAACGAAAGGAAAAACCAGCTCCATGAGGTGATCCGCCTTTCCGGCATGAACATTATAATCAACGATGTGGACAGGCCTCTGGTCATCAAGGTGGCGTCAGTCGCCGCTGCGCGCATGCAGGTGTATTTTATAGACAATGAAGACTACTTTCACCGCAAGCATGTCTACCATGATGAAAACGGGAATTTCTTCCCTGACAACGGGGAACGGGCGATATTCTTTGCAAGAGGCGTATTGGAGACCGTCAAGAAACTCAGATGGGCTCCCGACATTATCCACTGCCACGGCTGGATTTCCTACATTCTGCCGGCATACCTGAAAAAAGCCTATATAGATGATCCCATTTTCTCCGGGAGCAAAGTCGTCCTGTCGGTATACGATGACATAAACGGCATATCCTTCCCGGGAGATCTCAAAGACAAGATCGTGTACGGGGGGCTGGAAAAAGAAGACATCAGCCTGCCGGCAAATCCGACAGGGGCCGAACTTGCCGAATTTGCAGCCGGATACTCCGATGCTGTCATAATGGGATCAGACAATATTCCTGAAGAAGTGCCGTCATTCTGCAAACAGCGCGGGCTTCCTGTCCTCCCTTATAAGGCAGAGTCTTTTGAAAACGGCACATACATCGATGATTATAACAGTTTTTATGACCAGTTGTAAAATGAAGACCGGATACTGCGCCATATTTTTGTCTGCGTTCTGCATCCTGGCATGCGGAACGTCTTGTATATACGTGAATGAAGAACTGGGAAGCAACTTCATACCTATCGAACAGAGATATACCACTCATATTGATGAATTTCCGCTCGAGAATATAGCACTGAAGCCTGTGGACCAGCTTTCAGGATACAGTTCGACAAGGGTGACCATCGGGGCAATAATGACCGAGTCCGGAGAAGTCAGCGAAAGGAGCAGCGCATTCTCTCTGATTCCGGCCGCGAAATATGATTTCGGAGAAGGAGGAACAGTGGCGAAGTTCCATTTTGCGATCGCAAAGGATACGCTGTCATACATCCATGAAAACCAGAAAAGGATACTTCAGGACGTAAACGTCTACGCACTGAACGAATCGATCGAAGATGGGGACGGCTACATCAGTACCGTTTTCAACCCTTCGGAGCTGGTATCCATAGCGGACGGAGCCATTTATGACGGAGGCGACTCGCTTTCATTCGACTTCAGAAAAGAATGGGCGAACGAGTTCCTGCATGAAAAGCTCCAGAAAATCGAGGAATCCGCCTACGATTCAGTGGGGGCCTTTACCGAAAAGGTTTTCCCCGGAATATACATCGACGTGGAGAAACCGTCCTCTGCCGGAGGAAGGATCAACATGTTCACCATCACCACCGGAGCCGACCTTCAGCAGTACTATCTTTCCGGAGGATACGCCACGATGACGGTCCAGGGAGCGAAATTCGACGGCAAGGAAGTGGAAGACACCACGTTCATGTTCCTGTACGGAGCCCGGGACTTTTCTATCACACAGGAAGCGACAGACTATTATTCAGGAGAAACGCTTACGCCTCAATACGCCTTGAACATGAGTTCCAGCACCCTTGACGGACTGGCTACAGACCATGCAACGGATGAAATCATCGTCGATGGCGGCGGCGGACTGAAGCCGGTCATTTCCGCCCGGGAAATCAGGGAGAAATTCATGGAAATACTCGCCGGGAAAGGCATAGACCCTAAGTCAGTCATCATAAACAAGGCCACAATGGTCCTGCCTTATGACCTGTCGGCCAGCTATGAAGAACTCGAAAGCTACCCTGCCGTCCTCAGTCCCACATGCAAGGTCTATACTGAGGGTGACGACGAAGAGATCATCAGCTACGCCGGCATCACCGATACCAGCGTATCGTCAGAAAACCAGGGAGACATAAACAGATCCAAATTCGAATATGCTCCGGACATCAGCTACCATATGCAGCAGATTCTCGCTCTTGACGAATATAGCGATGATGCCGAAGTGAAAAAGGAATACGAGCAGAAGGACATCTGGCTTCTTACGCTTGCCGTGGAACAGGAAAAGGAAGAACAGGAAGGTACCAGTGAATATTACGAGAACCTCCAGTACAGCATGTACTACAACAGCCTGTATAACAATTACTACGGTTATGGATACGGCGGGTACGGATACGGATATGGCGGATATTACGGCGGGTACGGGTATAACAACTACTACGACTATTACGCGATGGCCGCATACTACAGCGCACTGCAGTCCTCCCAGTCGCAGCAGGACAACAGTACCACTGTCCTTGACCGTGACAGATACTACAAAGCCACATTGTGCGGTCCTGAAGCCGAAGAAAGGGCACCTTATCTCAAAGTCACATATTCTGTCCGCCAGAAATAACGGCGCGGACCGGGCATAAAAAAAGAGGGATACTTTTCAGTATTCCTCTTTTATTTTTCGGGTAACTCCCGGAACTGTGCCGAATTATTTGTTCAGCTCGTTCTCGATATAAGAGATAGCATCACCGACAGTTGAAATCTTCTCGCTAGCTGCCTCATCAGGGATTGTGATGTTGAAAGCTTTCTCGAATTCCATAATAAGCTCAACTGTATCAAGAGAATCTGCTCCAAGATCATTAGTGAAGCTTGCTGTCTCTGTTACCTCAGACTCATCAACGCCCAACTTGTCAACGATGATTGCCTTTACTTTATCTGCAACTTCTGACATGATAGTAAAATTTTAGTTAATGTTTAAGTTTATTGATATACACTATTTTCTTTCTAAGATTGCTGAATCGGGTGCAAAAGTAAGTAAAAAATCCCGAAAATAAAAATTTTTGTTAAGCCCCGCCTTTACTTAGCTTCAGCCATACCCGCAACCCATTCAATGAGTTAAGCAGGTAGAACAGCCACATGATTACCATAAGGCCGGCATGCTCCTCCCCTCTTGCAACGCATACGGACCACATGGCTACACTGATGACATTGGTAATTATCCACAAGGCCCATTGTTCCATAAATGCCAGTGCCATAAGTGCTTGTGCGATGATACTGAGGACTGTCGTAGCCGAGTCCTTATATGGCTGCGGATCCCCGAGGCGCTCCAGAAGCAGGCCGCCGGCAAATACCAGCGCAGCGGAAAAAAGCGCCAGCACCACCCTTTGCAGGCCGGACATCCGCCTAGCACGGACTCTGACATCATGATCAGGTTCCGTAGAAGCTGCCCTGGATGTCGCCGCTCCCCTCTTCCGCCACTGCCACCATCCGATGAACTGCATCGGCAGATAATACAGGGCATTCAAAGCCGCATCACCGTACAGAGAAGCCTTATATGAAATCAGGGCATAAAGAGATACGTTCACAAGACCGAAGGCATAGTTCCAGATACTGCCTTTGGCGACCAGCACTACGCAGCATACGCCTGCTATCCCGGCTAAAGATCCGATCACATCGGCCGTCCCTGTCACGACGGAATAGACGATATTGGTAATGATTACACCTGCTATCAGACAGATGTCATACAGTGAAAGTATTTTCGAATCGGTTTTCATCGGCTGTCATTCTTATTGTCGAAATATGCATTGATCTTTACGGCGAGGTCCCTCCCGACAAGAGTCTCGAGATCTTCTACAGATGCAGCGGCAATGCGGGCTACGCTTCCGTAATGCAGGATAAGACGCTGTTCGGTCTTTTCCCCGACTCCCTTGATTTCTCTGAGAGCGGACTCGATCTGGGCCTTGCTCCGTCGGTTCCGGTGATGCGTTATGCCGAAACGGTGAGCCTCATCGCGGATCCGCTGCAACACTTTAAGCGCCTGGGAGTTCCTGTCAATGAACAAAGGATACGGATCTCCGACCCGTATCACTTCTTCCAGTCTTTTCGCCAGGCCGACGACAGTCAGCCTGTCAGTAAGGCCGAGTTCCGCAAGGGCTTCATATGCAAAAGACAACTGGCCTTTGCCCCCATCGATCACAATCAGCTGAGGCAGGTCGTCGGGAGCCTCTGCAAGCATCCGGGAATAACGCCGGTTGACGACTTCCTTCATGGAAGCATAGTCGTTGGCTCCTATGACGGTCTTTATATTGAAATGCCTGTAATCCTTTTTGGACGGGACCCCGTCCCGGAAAACGACACAGGAAGCAACAGGACTGGTACCCTGGATATTGGAATTATCGAAACATTCGATATGTACGGGAAGTTCCTTCATGCCCAACGCATCCCTGAGCTCTTCCAGGACCTTGCGGCGGAAATCGTCAGGATCGGTATGTTCTTTCTGCTTCAAAGCGTTGAATCTCATTTCCTTGGCATTCTTCGCGCTCAGTTCGAGCAGAGCGAGCTTGTCGCCGCGGACAGGAATCCGGAACTCGACCCCGTCGATATCGACTCCCGGCTTGAACGGCACCAGGACCTCTTTCGACAGATCGCCGAACTTGGACTGTATCTCGGCAATGAACATGCTCAGGACTTCGGACTGATCCTCTTCGATATTCATTTTGAAGCCCAGATTGAGCGACTGGATGACCGCTCCGTCACGCAAGCGCATGAAATTCCCGTAAGCCTCATTGGAATCGAATACCATAGAGAATACATCCACGCTGCCTATCTGCGTATTCATTATCAAGGACCTGCTGTAGTGTTTCTCCAAAGACTGCATTTTCTGCCTGTACTCTTCCGCCTGCTCGAAATCAAGGTTTTCAGCCGCCTGCAACATCAGTTCCCTGTAATGCCGGATCATCTCGCGGCCACCTCCTTTAAGCAAATGGACGATTTCATCTATGTTGCGGTTATACTCCTGCACTGAAATCCCTCCGATACAGCATCCTTTGCAACGTCCTATATGGTAATTCAGGCACGGACGGAATTTCCCCCTCAGAATCGCCTCGGACGTGATTTTCAGACTGCACGTCCGTAACGGATACAGCGACGAGAAAAGCTCCAGCAGGTTCCTGGCATGCATCACGGAGCTGTACGGGCCGAAATACCTGGACCCGTCCCTGATTATCCTGCGGGTCAGAAACACTTTCGGATAGTCTCCCGCACTTACACATATCCACGGATAAGTCTTGGAGTCCTTCAGCAATATGTTGTACTTCGGCTTGAACTGCTTGATAAGGTTGTTTTCAAGCAGGAGGGCATCGGCTTCAGTATCTACGACCGAGTACTGGGCATCCGCTATCTTCGAGACCATGACGGCAGTCTTGCGGGTCAGCCTCTCGGGCGGGACGAAATACTGCGCCACCCTCTTGTGCAGGTCTTTGGCCTTGCCTACATAAATGACATTCCCCTCGGAGTCATAATATCTGTAGACTCCGGGGGAATGCGGGAATAACGATATTTTTTCTTTTAATGTCAATCCGACATATATTACTTGATGTATTCGGCTACTTCAGCCTCGATTTCCTCTCCGCGAAGGTTGCGCTTGAGGATAGTGCCGTCCGGACCGAAAAGGATGATATGAGGTATGCCCTGGATACCGTACAGTTCGGTAGGGATCTGCTGGGCATTGATGATCTGATTCCAGTTCACTCCGTAAACCTTTGCAGTATCCTTGGTAGCCTGCGGCTGGTCCCACACCGCTACGCTGAGGACTTCGAGGCCTTTCTTGTGATATTTCTCGTAGACATTCCTGATATTCGGGATTTCAGCCTTGCAGGGTCCGCACCATGAAGCCCAGAAATCGACAAGGACATACTTGCCTTTGCCTACGTAATCGGAGAACCTGACTGATTTCCCGTCCGAATCCTCAACGGTAAAATCCTTGAACATCTTGCCCTCCGCAGTCTCTATACGCGTCTGTATCTCGGCTTTCATGCTCTTCACGCCTTCAGTCTGCTGAAGGGCAGGCGAAAGCAGGTTCAGAAGCGAGTCTGTCTTCATGTCGCCGGCAAGCATCGAAGCCTGCTGGACTGCAAGCAGGGAAATGATATTGTCGCTGTTTTCCTTTACGGTCCGCTCATTGAAATCCACAAAACTTTCTGTAACCGCCGTATAATTGGAGTCGAGTCTGGCATTACGCTCTTCTTCGGTCAGCCCGGTATCCGACATGATGGCCCTGGCCTGGGTGTTGAAATCATTCATTATCGCCATTACCTTCTCCTGATATGCGGCAAACCTCGACTGGACGGATTTAGGATTGCGGGAAACCGCCTTTGACTCGGTTCCTATGACAATATCGAGTTCAGTACCGTCCGGGATGAACTGTACTCCATAGTTTGCCGCCGCAACACTTGCGAAAACAAGAGGGTTCGCAGGTATCTCTACATAGAATTTGCCGTTTGTCACAGGCACGAGGGTATCTATGGACATCTCGGGTACCGCTACGTTCACTTCATCTATTGCATCCGCATCCACCGTTCCGGAAATCTTTGTGATATCCGAAGTCCGGGCGCAGCCTGCCAGAAGCACTCCGACAGCCGCGATCGTTAAAATTCTTTTCATTTTATGTGACTTTATTTTTTCCGGTGCAAAATTATATTCTGATTCAGAGAATTGCAATGTTTTTACATTTAATTTTCCAAATATAAATGATTTGAAGAAACGGGTAATTTTTGCACCCGACCTACAATGGGCGATTTTCCGCTTCCGGTTTTTCATTTACAGTCTTGCTGCGATACTTCTGGTCAGGATGCCGCCGGACTTGCGGATAAAGCAAAACCAAATGATTGTCCATATCAGGTAAAATTTCGTTCGTTATATATCTCTTGCTACGATGCAAAAAAACAGCGATATCTTCTGCCGTGCGCCATTCGGAGCAGAAAGCCAATATTTTTTTTATAATCTCATCCCGCGTCATTCGTTTAGGTATGACTGTCTCTTCCAAACCTTGCAAGGTTTTACCCTTGGCTTGCAAGGTTTCTTGCAAGGTTTCGCTATTAGCTTGCAAGGTTTCGTCATCCTGCCCGCCGCTTAACCGGTATGTTGTCCCTCGTCCGTGGCCATCGGAAACAAGCAACCCAAGCTTCGTAAGTTTTTGAAGGATATGTGAAATGTCTGACGGATGAAGCGGTAACGCATAGCGCAACCGTTCATGATTAACCTTGTTTTCTGTAAGGGCCAAAGCAAGAACCATTTGCTCGTGGTTTTTCAGACTCTTGAGTCTGTTCCCGAATCGCTTTTGCAGTTCTTTCAGTATCCGCTTGTCCATCAGGGATTCCAATGGCATAAACAATTCCACCTTATTGGGCTGCGACTTTTCGCTTATATATGGGCGTATCCAACCTATTGCATCCCATCCCTTCAGGATTTTGTCTCCGCCACTGCCTGCTTTGTCTGCCGACCCAAGCATCATAAACATAGTTTGAAGGTGTGTATTTCGGCAAACATTCTTCGCACTTCCATCCGGGAACATTGATAATCACCCTCATAATTTCTCCTATATGTGCCGCTGAAGGCATCCAAAGTGCAATGCACAGGCTTTTGCTCACGCTTTGCTGCCGGAACATTGAATACAAGCACTTTGCTTTTGCCGACAACTCCAATTTCCACATCTTTTTGCTGAAGCAGGCATACATTGATAGTATTCTTATTTCTTGCACCACTCCAAAAATCCTTTTGCAGTTTGTCTATGTCAGCATCGGACAGGCCGTTTGGCTCAAATTCGCCGTTGCGTTCCTTCACCCCAAGAATGATAGTTCCACCTTGCGTGTTGGCAAAAGCAGAATAGGTTTCCCAAAAGTTTTTCGGAAAACCTCCGAGCGCTGACTTAAATTCGATGGTATCACACTCTTTGTCTTTCAACAGTTCACTCAACTGGGTGAGAATTGTATCAAAGTCATATTTCATCGCATAGAATACTTTTTGGTTCCGGCAAGAGTTTGATATTCCTTTTTACTCCATTTTTACCGTCAGAAGCAAATTTAATTGTTTTATTTGGAAAAATCCTTGTCATCCTCTTTCAAGCACCCTTTCCCAAATATGTAAAAGTGCGCATAAAAACAGGCCGCCGGACAGACAATCCGGCGGCCAGATTCAAAAAACGGTAATATACGGCTATTTGTCAAGATCAAGTATGCGCACATTGCGGAATTTGATGCCGGCGCCGTGACCGAGGAAGCCGATATGGCCTTTCTCGTTGAACATTCCCGGATGGTTCTTGTGGTCGACCGTGTATGGGTTGTAGCTGCTGCCGTCAGGAGCCACATTATGGCCCTGACATGCCTCGCGCAGGTTCCCGTCCAGAATGACCTCCCCGTTGAGAGTGACAGTGATACGGTCCCCTACTACTTTTATCTCCTCAAAGTTCCACTCTCCCAAAGGTTTGTGCACTATCCTTTTGGCCGGGATGATTCCATATGCGGAGCCGTGTACCTGATATTCGTGCAGGCCATTGTATATCGGGTCGTCATGGTCGAGGATCTGGCTCTCGCACATGCCCCAGTATGCAGCATCCTTGCCCATAGGGGTACGGATACCCACACCATTATTTACTCCAGGCTTGACGAAACAGAACTCGAACCTGAAGATGAAATCACGGTATTCCTTCTTTGTATAAAGGTTCCTGGAATCACCGTAATTCGCCGTCACGAAAATCGTTCCGTTTATAGGGGTATATCCTTCCATGTCTCCAGTCCATTTGGAAAGGTCGGTACCGTCGAAAAGCACTTCATATCCGGCTTTGGCTTCATCTTCAGGCAGCACGAACTTTTCTGCCGGAGGCTGCAGTTCCGAAAGCATCTTCTTTATCTCATCCACTGCATAGCCGTCATCGGCCCCTCCGGCCGCAGAGAATATCCGGGCGGCCTTTTCCAATGCCGATTTCATTGCGGCATAATCTATCTCGTCCGTGGTTTTTGCAGCTATGGCCTTCACCGCTCCCGCTGCCTTATAGGCTGTACCATTATCATCGAGATACCTGGCCGCAAGAAGGAAAGCCGGCATGACAGGAGTCCCGGAAAGGGCATCAAGCACTTTGTTCTGAAGAGCGGCTTCACGGGAGACTTTCAGGACAGCAGCATATTTTGCAGTCCTGGACATGTCGTCCATACCGGACCCGCTTACCAGATCCACTACACGGACAAGGGCGGTTTCCGCTCTTCCGGCATCCTTGGAAGCGATATCCATCAGGACATCGGCTGCGGCAGGATTGCCGACTGCCATAAGTGCAGAGAAGGCCGCTTCCGTGCCCCTTCCTTCTGCGTATGCATCTTTAAGGAAAGCCACCGCTTCCTTTGTACCGGCCTGTGCAAGCGCCGGATAGTAGAGGGCCGGGTTCCCGCTTTTCTCTATCAGGGACTTCACATCGGCATACTGGACCTCACCAGGCAGACTCTGCAGGGCATGGCAAAGAGCATCCTGAAGGGCGGACACCCTGAAATCCGAGCCGGCAGTCTCCATAAGTTCGCCCAGACGGCTGCAGTCCTGCGGAGTGACTACGCCTTTAAGGGCCTGGTATGCGGCTCTTCTAACCATACTGTCACCCGAGTCGAGCAAAGAGAATACCTGCAGCGCGAGCCCTGTCATCCGCCTTGCACAGGCAAGATCCAGAGCATACTGCACGGCATTGCCTCCATCATCCAGAACCCGTCCCAGCCTTTCCTGTATATCTCCATCAAAGGACAGGAGGGCATCATAGGCTACACGGGCATAGTCAGCATCGCCGGAAAGCTGGCATACCAGGGCATCGGCAGCATATTCACCGCCCAGTTTTCCTGCCGCACGTATCGCCGCAACAGACAGTGCGGCAGACGACTCTATCTTATCAGGGACACGGGCAGCCGGAATACATCTCAGGACTTCCTCCAAAAGGCCGGTAATCCGGTTGTCCCCGGCCCAGTTCACTACATCCGTCCTGGCTTCATCAGACAGAGAAGGGAACAGCTTTCTGATCCCGTCCACTATCAAAGGATTGCGTTCCGAAGGATATTTAAACGACTTTTCGTCTTTCTTACCTGACTTCACGGATATAATCACATCATAGTCACCTGAGACATCGGATATGCCCGGAAATATCTTCTTCAGACTGTCAGCGACAGCCGATCCGTCGACAATACCGGCTGCATACCTTAAAGCGGCGCAACGATATTCCCGATCCCTGCCTTTCACGGCATCAAGCACATACTTATCTGCACCGGCACCTGTAATCCGAACAAGAAGCTCCAGGGCGGCGCAGCGGATATAGGTATCATCCGATTTGAGGAGTTTCTTCGCCCCGGCAACGGCAGCTGCCGTATTCCCCTGCCCGGCCAGGCGGTCCAGAAGGGTAATATAATCATATACGGACGCTTTTCTGAGAACATCCAGAGACTCTTCGCCTCCGCAGCAGGCAAGGGCATGCAGGTAAGTCCTCATATCAGGAGTGTCCGCCTTACTGGAAGGATCCGAATCTTCCTCCGTATTTCCGTCGAGTTCTTCTATCCATGCCATCAGGTACGGCTCGGCCTCTGAAAGTCCTTTTTCAGCCGCGGCATAGGCGAGCAGCGGGCGGGAAGCTCCCTCGGACCGTATCAGCCAGAGTATGGCTTCATCGCTTTCCGGAATGCTTATAAGGGCATTCACTGCGACAGATCCGAGATTCTCGTCATCGGCATATTCCAGGAAAACAGGAATGTCCTCCCTGTCCGCCAACAGCCGCAGCTGTGCCAGCAGGAAAGACTTGCACGGAATGTCGGTACATCTGCCAAGTCCTGCGGCAAGACCGGCCTTGACAGGGGCCGAATACTTTTCATTGCCGCTTGCGCTGACAAAATTCACCAGTCCGCTTATCGCATATTCTACCGGGGAGTTCTGTCCCTCGGATGCCGGCACCAGCATACCGGCAAGTATCTCTACGGATTCCGGAGCGGCCATGGCGATATCCTCCATTTCCCGGTCAAGGTCGTCGGCGGTGAGGGCCGGCAACTGCGCCAAAGCGTCCTGCACGACAGTAAGCACCGTCCTCTGTCTCGAGTCCTGAGCCCCTGCAGGCACAAGACACCATGCCAGCAGGACAAACGTCAGGAATATTGATGATATGATTCTTTTCATTTCGGTAAATTCATTATTTGATTCTTGAATATCACTACAATGCCCAAGTGCCCCTCATCGGCTGGTCTATCAGCCTGTTGGCAGCATCGTCACCGATAAAGAGCTGGCTCTTAGGGTCGAAATGCAGTGTCCGCCCCAGACGGAGGGCGCACACGCCCATGTTCACTATGGTCGAACTGTGATGGCCGTTCTGCTCGTTAAGGGCGAATTTCCGTCTTGTCTTTACACAGTCGATAAAATCCGTATTCTGCGGGTCAGGGTCCGGCATCTCGGCAATCAGTTCCATCACGTTCGGGATAGAGCATTCAAAGCCTTTGTATACCTTGCCTTTCGGTCCCTCGATATAAGGGACCTTGCCCTGGCTCTCAAAGCCTTCACCTTCGAGAATGATCTTGCAGCCGTCTTCATAGGTGTAGGTTATGCTTCGCCATATGCCTATGGCATCCGGATGCTGCTGCGGCGCATCCACCTCCACCTTTACAGGAAAAGTGTCATCTTTTCCGAGTATATACTGCACCGGATCAATGTAATGCTGGCCCATATCGCCGAGCCCGCCGCCGTCATAATCCCAATAGCCGCGGAAAGTCTGGTGAACACGATGCGGGTTGTAGGGCTTGTACGGGGCCGGGCCCAGCCAGAAATCATAATCGAGTTCTGAAGGCACCGGTTCGGGAACCAGATTCTCTTTCCCCGTCCAGAAGAATTTCCAGGTGAAACCGGTCGCCCCGGATATGCGAACCGTAAGCGGCCATCCGAGAAGTCCGCTGTCTACCAGTTTTTTCAGAGGTTCGACAGCGGTTCCCAGGCCATAGAACGTATCCTTAAAGCGGAACCATGTGTTCAGACGGAAGATGCGGCCGTTTCTCCTGACCGCCTCCATCACCCTCTTGCTCTCCCCTATGGTACGGGTCATCGGCTTTTCACAGAAGATATCCTTTCCGGCACGTGCGGCCTCACAAGCCATTATCCCATGCCAATGCGGAGGAGTAGCTATATGGACAACATCCACATTCGGATCATGTACCAGATCCCTGAAATCATGATAAGTCTTAAGAGTCTCGCCGAATTTCTTCCTGCCGAGTTCCACCCCTTTGCGCAAATGTCCGGAATCCACATCGCAAATAGCGACCAGACGGCATCTCCGGTCGCTGGTAAAATGGTTGGACGAACGTCCGATTCCGCCCACTCCTATGATTCCTTTTGTAAGCTGGTCGCTCGGAGCGACATATCTCTTGTCTCCTCCCATAGCGCCGAACACATGTCTGGGAAGAATCGTAAACAGGGCGACTCCGGCCCCGGCCTTCTTCAGGAAACTTCTTCTGGTTTCATCCATAGTTCTTATGATTTTAAAGGAAAAGCAAACAGGGTTCCGGAATGGCAAGCCATGAATGGCTTCCGTTCCGAAACCCTAAAGTTAATAAATTTAAATCAACCGCAAAGGCCGGTCACTGCAGTATGTCTTCGTAATTGCCCTGCACATAGATTTCCGCGAGGGTCCCGCCCTTGTATTCTTTCGAGATGCTACCGT
Source organism: Candidatus Cryptobacteroides faecipullorum (assembly GCA_017694885.1). Taxonomy (GTDB): domain Bacteria; phylum Bacteroidota; class Bacteroidia; order Bacteroidales; family UBA932; genus Cryptobacteroides; species Cryptobacteroides faecipullorum. The sequence continues at coordinate 49,019 of JADIMH010000011.1, forward strand.
TATACCCCATTCCATACACGAATCTCACATAGCGGACCCTATGTATTTCAGACAGATACACCGTATTCTCCATCACAAACGGCAACCCCGTGAATTCTTCCGAATAAATCCAGTCTGAATTATTCATTCCGTCCTCTGTCGTCAGGACCGGTGCCAGATCGACACGTATGTTTTTCGGCGGACACCTCGGACCGGATTCGGGATCTCCGAACTTGTCCTGACGGGAAAGATAGCCTACGCCTCTGACTGAAATATCCTCACCCATATCTATAACGATATAAAACGGCGCATACTTGGTCGCCTCGTCCGGCCATTTATAGTTGTAGGTCCAATACGTTTCCGGCTTGCCGTCGATAAGATCCTTTGACAGTCCGGTGCGTATTCCGCCGTTGCTCTCTTCGTACTCAGACGAACAATAGACTATCTTCCATCCGCTGCGGTCGATTTCCACCGGCTGGGGAAGGACCTTCTTCTTCAGCAGAATATAGTACACTGCCCCTTCATCAGCTAAAGTATAGTTGTCACTGCCCTTTATCTGTCCGAATACTACGGGCAGGATATAGGGACCGTCTTCTCCCATCCCTTCGCTTTTCAGCGTAATTACAGAGGTCGAAGACACTTCGTTATACCTGGGAAGGATAACTCCGGAAGCAGACATATCGTAAGCCTCGGGAGGAAGTATCTTATAGTCCGTACCGTGAGCCTCGTTATACACATCGACATAGGCGGGATCTATCTTGAACGAAATGTTCAGGGTGCTTCCGGACACCGTAGATGCGCATGCCCGAAGGTCGACGGTCAGGGTCTGCGGTTCAAGAAGCTCGATCATCTGCGGGTTGTCCGTAGCATTCTGTATATACAGGACCGCCGTCTCGTCATATTGCACAGAAGAATCTTCCGAGCATGATGCTGCGGTTCCCAAGACGGCAGGCAAGAACAGCCAGGCCGCCGTTAATCTAAGACATCTATCCGTTATCATCTTTATTCTTTATTTTAATTAAATGAAATGAATCATAATCTGACATCTACGTAGACAGGAAGATGGTCAGATGCTTTTTCGACATCCCCGGAATTGAATCTGCGGCAAACCGCCGAATAGCCTGCTTCGTATTCAGCTCCGTTATTCAATATCATTATATAATCTATACATGATACAGGAACCGTGGATGGAAAAGTCGCGCTCAATGGGGACAGGATCGTCCAATCCTGCCTGAGGACCGATATCGGTCCGCTGTCAGGAGTAGAGTTCAGGTCTCCGCACAGGAATACGGGTTTACCGGATTCGCCGTATTTCTCCTTGAGAGCCGATGAAATAAGCCCGGCCTGCTCCGTCCGAGCCTCGTCCGAAACGTGGTCCAGATGCGTAGAGGCAAAAACGAATTTCTCCGTCTCTATAACGACAAGTACTCTGGCTTCGGCTCCCACTCCCTGAGGCAATGGGACCTCATACTTGTCCTTTACGCCGAGACTGCTTTTAACGGCAGCCCCTTCCCCATAGTAACCGTTTCTGTATTCTATCGCCTTTCCGTACATATAGTCCCATTCTCCGAGAGCCGAAGCCAGGTTTTTCAGCTGGTCGGTATTATGTCTGTCGTTATACCAGTCCAGCTCGTTGACAGCCAGGGCATCGGCACCGAGCTCGTTCATCATGTCCGCAATCATAGCCGTGCTGTCATCCATATATTTGCTGAACACTCCGACATTGTATGTGACCAGCCTGATGACGCCGTCTTCCTTGGGATAGAGTTCATCCTTGCCTTCATCTCCTCCCGGCTGCTCATGAGGCGGAGTATCCGGATTCCATTCTTCATGTCCCGGGTTGCAGGCAGAAGATGAAGACATACAGCACAATGACACTAAAACCAATGTTGCAGTTCTATAAATCCTGTTCATACCTTTCTGTTTATCCTGTTAAAAATCGAGTCCGTCATCCCAACCCGGATTCTGGGTCAGGGCTCCCATCGTAAGAGACCTGTCATCCGTAGGTATCGGGAAAAGGTAATCCCTTTCCTCATCCCAGATGCCGGGGTTATTGTAATGAGGGGAAACATATCCGCTTTCGCCGTCAGTGAGGATAATGTCCTGATTGATCTTCATGGAAAGTTTTGCCGTAGTCGCCGGCTTGTCTCCCACATAAAGGCACAGGTCAACCGAACCGTTTCCGTCAAGGTCATAATCTCCGGGGCCCGGGAAATACATTCCGAGAAGGGGCTGCTCGAAAGTCTTGCCTTCTTTCCATCTCATTATATCATAGTACCGGAAGCCTTCCTGGGCGAGCTCTACCGTCCTTTCCCTTCTTATCTCCAGAATCATGGCTATCCTGGTCTCTCCCGAGTTCTTTACAGCCACCTGCGGATATCCCGTCTCAGGACTCAGCAGATACGGGTCCGGACTCACGGTCATGTCAAAATCAGGCATGCCGACCCTTTCCCTCAGCTTGTTCACCGATATCTCCAGATCATTCTGAGTAAGAGTCCCCAGTTCGGCTTTTGCTTCCGCATAGTTAAGATAGACTTCAGCGGTCCTGAATATAGGAAGATCGTTGTAGGATTCATTATATGCGTCGGAATCCGTACCGGACACGAATTTTACAGGCTGGTATCCGGTTACTGTCACTGCCAGATCCGGAGCAAGTTCCTCAGAAGCCCCGATCCTTGTATACCCAGGTGTCCTTATTGTCTGGGCGAGTCTCGGATCACGGTTCCTGCACTCCTGGGCGAACTGCATGGTCTCCCATCCTTCCTGGTCCGTAAAACGGCTTCCGTCCGACATGAGATAGCTCGCTACTATTTTCCTTGTCATGCCAGGACGTCCGTGGGACTGTCCGAGGGTATAGAAATTGGCATTATGCGTAACACCGAGCCCCTCATTGTAATCTCTGGCAAGTATTATTTCATCCGGTATGGCATTTTCGGAAGCAAACAGGTTAAGATAACTCTTGTCCGGTCCGTCGGCCTTATAGATAGTGTAACCGCTGTTTAGGATGAATTCTTCCGCCGCCGAGGCCGCCTGCTGAAGATACCACTGCCAGTCATGTTCCGGATAGGTTACATCATGATATTTTCTGAAAGTCCCTTCGAACAGGCAGAATCTGGATTTGAGGGCCAGAGCGGTCCATCTGGTGATCCTGTATAAAGACCTTTCTGCGGGAAGATTCCCTATGGCGTAATCTATATCCTCTATCATCTTCTGCATCACATATTCCCTGCTGTCACGGGGTTTGTAGAGAGCCGGATCGTCGGACCCGAGCTGGGTATCGTACCATGGCACATCTCCGAAACGCTTCACTTTTTCAAAATAGAAATAAGCACGGAAGAATCTGGCCAGCGCATTGTATTCGGACCTGACGTCCAAATCAGGACAGTTAACGGAGTTTTCGAGCAATGTATTGTAATTCCTCAGTGCGTTCCAGGTCCATCCGCTGCCCGAGGCCGGAATTATCCTGGCCCCGCGAAGTTCCTCCGGCAATTCAAGCTGCGTATAATTGTCGACGCTTTCAGAATATATGGACGTCGACGGGAAAACCGTATAGAACGTATTCGAAAACGCTTCCAGCTCATTTTCGGTAGAGAAGAAAGTTTCGGGAGACATCTGGGCAAGAGGGTATTTGTCCAGCATCCCTTCGCAACCGGAAATGATTCCAAGGGCAGCTACATATGTTAGAAATCTTGTCTTCATGTCAAATGTCGTTTTTAAGTCTTAGAAATTTATGTCAATACCGAACATGAAAGTCTTCTGCCACGGATAGATTCTCAGGTCGCTTCCTGTCATCGCCATCTCCGGGTCTACATAGTCCGAGTCTATTCCCGACCATGTAGCCAGATTCTCTCCGGTAAAATATATCCTTATCGCATCGATATTGATTTTTCTTGTCCATTTCCGCGGAAGAGTGTAACCTACCGTAAGGTTCTTCAGACGGCAATAGCCGATATTCTGCAGATACCTGTCATTGACGGCCGTCAATTCCCTGCTTGTACCCTGAAGGGCGGTATAGCCCCGGGGACGCGGGAAATACGAGTCCGGATTTTCTTCCGTCCAGATCAATTCGTGGAAATCCTTCGGAATCAACGTAGCATACGGTCTTGCATAAGGCCCCCAGAAGAGCATCGCATTGGCTGCAGGATACCAGTCTATATGGCCGATACCCTGGAAGAATATCGAGAAATCGATGTTGAGCCAGTTAAAACCGAGATTGATACCGTAATTGTAGCGTGGCTGCTTGTTGCCTATGATTTCGCGGTCTCCCGGATCGTCAACCGTATTCTTTCCGAGAGATATCTTGTTGTCTCCGTCGAGATCCAGGAATTTCAAGTCTCCTGCGCGGAGCCCTTTTTCCGCTCCCGCCGATGCGTTGATTATCTCATTGACGGAAGTCTGGTCGACAGGCCATGTCGCCGCTTCAGCATCGGATGCGAAAAATCCACCTGTCCTGTAACCCCATATCTCGCCCCACCGCATTCCTTCATAATATGATTTGGCAAAGGTCTTTTCAGGATTGTCATATTCGGTAATTTCGGTTATATAGTCACTGAATACCACCGATACATTGTACGAGAACGGTTTGCCGGCAAGGGTAAACATGTCTTTCCATGCCAGAGTCAGTTCATATCCTTTGGTCCTCAGGTCCGCGCTGTTCATCTTAGGAGACGAGGCTCCGTACACTGACGGAAGAGCGACTCCTTCAGTAAGCATGTCCTTTGTGTCCCTGATATAAAACTCACCGGTGAAACCGAGGCGGTTGTCAAAAAACGCCATGTCGACACCAAGGTTCTGGTGCTGGGCTACCTCCCATGTAAGGTCAGAAGCCACAGGAGCGGAAATAGTAGCCGTTGTCGGCTTCCCTCCGCCGAAAAGATATGTCTGGTTGGAGATGGATATTTTCCTGATATAGTCATAATATCCTACCTGCTGGTTGCCGAGCTGTCCGAATGAATAGCGGATTTTCAGGTTGCTGAACCAGTCTTTCACGGGTTCGAAGAATCCCTCTTCCGAAATTCTCCAGCCAAGGGATGCCGACGGGAAGAATCCCCAGCGGTGTCCTGAACCGAATCTGGATGTTCCGTCATAACGTCCGCTCACTTCCACAAGATATTTGCCGTCGTAATCGTAATTGATCCTGCCGAATACGCCGGCTATCGCATACTCGTTCTGGCCTCCGGATACTTCCATACGCTTTTCGCCGTCGGCGTCCTGCCCGACGAGATTCAGGTCGTTAAGTGTGTCAGACAGAAGATTGTAGCCTATCGACTTGACATCCTTGAGATATTTTGTCTCCCAGTTGAATCCGGCCATGATTTTCAGGTTGTGCTTCCGGGCGAAAGAATTCTGGTACGTAGCATACACGTTGGTCTGCATGTACTGGTGGGTATTGAACGTCTCGGTCAGTTTGTTTTCGAACCGACCCGTATTCAACGTCTCTATTACTCCCGGATATGTCGAATAGGTCGTGTTGACCTGCCTGTTCGTATATCTTACGGAATTGAACATGTACGTGAAATTACCCTTTATCTCCAGGCCTTTCAGCGGCGTAAGGGTAAGTTCCGTCGTTGTGGATATGTTGTCCTGATGGTCCGTATTCCTGTGAAGGTCCTTGTCGAGAATGGTAGGAAGTCCGTCCATTATGCCATAGCTGCTGAACGAGGTCATGTATATGCTCGAACCGTCAGGGTTCGTGGCCGGATAGCTTGCCAAGGCATGGACCGTACTGAGACTGAAGGAAGTGTTCACCCCGTTCGGACCCGGGTAGTCGTATGAAGAGTTGTAGTAGCTGGTATTGTTGCTGATGTTGATCCAGTCATTGACATCGAAAGAGATGCGCGAGCGGAAGTTTATCTTCCTGAATTTGTCCGGATGTTTCTTGAAAATACCTTCTTCGCTATAATAACCGCCAGAGAGGTAATATTTTACCTTTTTCGTGCCTCCGCTGAAGGAAATATTGTGGCTCATATTGGGATGGGCATCCCTGAAAAGTTCATGGTACCAGTCCGTATTGGCATAATAGACATATGTATCGCGTCCGCTCCTCTGGTCGATCACCACCCACGGCCTTTCCGGATTCTCGACCTTATCGTTTCTCCTGAGCCACAGCTGGTTCATATCCTCTTCGGTGTATCTGGAGTAGTTCACTCCGGCATATGACTTATAAAACAGGTCATTCAGATACACAGAGTAGTATCCTCTGGTTTCAAAATCGGTAGAAGTGGTCGGGGCTCCCCAGCCGAATCTTCCGCTATAGCTTACTTTCACTTTGCCTTCTTCTGCGCTCCCCTGTTTCGTCGTGACCATGACTACTCCGAATGAAGCCCTTGCTCCGTAGATCGCCGAAGAAGAAGCATCCTTGACGACCGATATGGATTCCACATCATTCGGATTCACCAGTTTCAGGTCGCCTTCAGCCCCGTCTATCAGAACGAGAGGGGAACCGCCGTTGATGGAATTGATACCCCTGATGTTTATCGAAGCCGAACTGCCCGGGTATCCTGAAGATGTCGTAACGTTTAGCCCGGGGATGGTACCCTGCAGCATATGTGTCAGGGAAGTGGCCGTCCTGTTCTGGATGCTTTCCGACTGTATGGTAGATACGGCTCCCGTCAGGTTGACCTTTTTCTGGGTTCCATATCCGACAACGACCGTAGCGTCGAGCATGGTCGCATCTTCGTTCATATAGACTTTGATATCCTGTCTTGCTTCAGGAACGCTTACTTTCTTGGTGACATACCCCAAGGAAGAGAACGTGAGCATGGAAACTCCGGCCGGAACCGTCAGGGCGAAGCGTCCATCGGAATCGGTTGCGACTCCTGTAGTTGTCCCTTCAAGCATTACGGCAACCCCGACCAAAGGTTCTTCATTGATATCGCATACTGTTCCGGTAACCAGCCTTTCGGCAGTCCGTTCCATCGAAGCCGGGAACAATGCAATCTGCTTCTGACGGATTTCGAAAGACAGACCGGTCGGAGCAAGCATGGTTTTCAGGGCATCTTCAAGCGACTGTCTGTCGGCCTTGACCGAAACCCTTTCTGCCAGATCGACCTGTTCCTCGTCGTAGAAAAAGGTATAACCGCAGATCTCCTCTATTTCGGACATGGCTTCCGACAGAGGCACATTCTGCAAATCGACAGTTATCCTGTCAATACTTTGCTGGGCATGAGCAGAATAACCGCTCATGATCAGGGCAAAGACGGCCATAAAATACTTTAACCGCATAATGAATCAGTTTTAGTTTAACATTAAGGTATATGTGATATGCATATCCGATATCATTGCTTCAGTTCGGTAATCCTGTAGACATTTCCGGTCTTTACATATTCTATAGGATTGATCTTGCCCATGATTGCCAGAATTTCATCCAGAGGTTCATCCGTAACCGAAAACGTATATGCGTATTCGTTTTCAAGCGCAGGTACAGGTATGATCTTCACCCCGTACCACACTGAAAGATGCTGGCATATCCTGCCTAACGGCTGTGCCTTGAAATTCAGGCTGCAGCTTGCCCAGCAGGCATCCGGGGCAATCTCACCGGATTCGCAGGCTATAGTCCCTTTCCGCTTGTCATACACGGCTTTCTGTCCGGCAGTAATGGAGACCGGCTGCCCGGAAGAGGCGGAAAGCTTTACAGCGCCCTCCACCAGGCTTACATAAATCCTGTCGCTGCACTCCCTGACATTGAATTCCGTTCCGGTCACTTCCACCGACAGATTCTCCACATGCACATAGAAAGTCTTTTTAGGATTCTTCCGGACATCGAAATAGGCTTCTCCCTTAAGGAGTACCTTTCTGTCTTTTCTGCCGAAAGACACGGCGTCATATTCCAGAGACGAACCATCCTTAAGCCACACCACCGTTCCGTCCGGAAGGACATTCCTGGATTTTCCGCAGACCGATGACATGACTACGGGATCGGGCCCCCCGACAGGCAAGTAGCGTAACATCAGGCCGGAAAGAACAACCAGCACTACGGCCGCAGCTGCGGATATCCCTAACAGAAGGCGCCTTGCGGTCCGTGACTTGCCTGAGTGTTCCTGCAGCCTGCGCCATAAACGCCGTCCGTCCGGTTCATAGCCGGATGCCTCCCGGCGGACATCATCCCACAAGCCTGCAAGGCCTTCGTATATATCCCTGTTCCCGCTCTGCCCGAGCCAGGAATCCAATTCCGCTCTGCCGCTCTCATCCATATTTTCCTGAAGCGACCGCACTATAATATCTACCGGTATTCTTTTCTTTGCCATATGATCGGTTTCTGCCTATCAGACACAAAAAAAGAGGACAACCCTATGTCGTCCCCCGTAATTTTCATATTAAAAATTACAACATAAAAAAGAAAAAATACATCTTCTTCAGTTTTATCCTCAACGTCTTCAATGCCCTGGTCATATGTGCCTCGACCGTCTTGACCGATATCCCCATTTCGGAGGCTATCTGCTCATTGGAAAGGCCGCCGCTTCTGCTCCTGCTGAAAACTTCCTTGCATTTGGGTGGCAAAGAGCATATGGCTTCCCGGACAAGATATGATATGTCCTCCGCATCCACGTCAGACAACGAATCCGGTACAGACAGCCAGGATTCGATGTCGTCTATAGGAACCCCGGGGCCCGGTCTTGACCTGAGAAAATTAATGGCCCTGTTCCTTACGCTGCGGAAAAGATAGGATCCGACCGAAGATTCGATATTTATTTTCTCCCTGTTTTTCCAAAGATAGATAAACAGGTCAAGGACAATCTCCTCTGCATCCATCCTGTCTTTGACGATCAGATATGCATATCTGCACAGAGGCGCATATATGCTGTCGAAAAACTTCCTGAAACTGACCAGGCCGCCATCCGACTTGAAACATGCCCACAAGATATCTATCGTTACGGTACTATCCATAGATTTTTCTTTACATCCATGCAAATCTAAACATTTTTAATTACAAGACTATTAAATGAGCCTTTTATGCACAAAAAGGCACAAAAAAAAGCAGAGCCGGAAAAAATCCGGCCCTGACTTTCTTCAGGATAATTAACCGAGCTACTGCAATCTGACGTCCACGAATATCGGAAGATGGTCCGAGGCCTTGGCAACATCCCCGGAAAGGAATCTGTAGCATACAGCCGTAGCGGTCCTTGCATATTTGGCCCCGTTATTCAGCACCATTACATAATCGATACATGTATTCGGATCGTCAGAAGGGAAAGTCGGATCGGAAACCGAAAGGATTGTCCAATTCTTTTTCAGCTCGTTTATCGGTGCGCTGCCAGGAGTGGAATTCAGGTCCCCGCACAGGAACACCGGTTTCGCTGTATCCCCGTATTTCTCCATCATCACAGAAGAGATCAGCGCCGCCTGTCCGGTTCGCGCCTTGTCCGAAACATGGTCAAGATGGGTAGACGCAAATACGAAATCCCGGGTCTCAATCACAACCAGTACCCTTGCTTCCGCCCCTTCTCCCTGCGGAAGCGGGACAGAATACTTTTCCTGCACTCCAAGACTGCTTCTGACAACGGCGCCTTCACCGTATTCCCCTCCGGCAAAATCTATCGCCTTGCCGAAAAGATAGTCCCAGTCACCGAGTTCTTCTGCCAGCACCTTAAGCTGGTCAGTATCGTGCCTCGTATTGTAATAGTCAAGTTCATTGACCGCTATGGCATCCGCGTCCAGTTCGTCCATTAAAGTAGCTACCAGCGAAGTGCTGTTATCAAGATACTTGGAGAAAACCCCGACATTATAGGAAACCAGTCTGACTGTACCGGCTTCCTTACGGTAAAGTTCTGTCTTGTCAACAGGCTGTCCTGACCCGGATTCCCCGCCGGCAGTAGAACAACATAACGAAAGTAAAATTACCGATACGGCAATAATGAGGCATTTTGGTCTAATCATATCCTTGGATTTAATGTTTTGACGGTGTGCAAAGTTAAAATAAAAAATGAGGTAACCTGAAAAGGCTACCTCATTTTCATATGCGATTGCAAAATTATTTGCTTTCCTTGCGGTCACCACCGCGACGACGGTCACCGCGACGGCGGTCACCGCGGCCTCCGCGGTTCTGTCCGCCCTGCTGCGAGTGGGCTCCGGCAGCTACTCCTGCATTCGGAGAAAGGTCTCTCTTTCCGTAAACCTCACCGTTGCAGATCCACACCTTGATACCGAGCACACCTACTTTCGTATGAGCCTCTGCCAAAGCATAGTCGATATCGGCGCGGAATGTATGGAGAGGAGTACGTCCTTCCTTGAACATTTCGCTGCGTGCCATTTCAGCTCCGCCGAGACGTCCGCTGATCTGAACCTTGATACCCTCGGCACCTACTTTCATGGTAGTAGCGACTGCCATCTTGATAGCCCTTCTGTATGAAACACGGCCTTCGATCTGGCGTGCGATGTTGTCTGCCACGATGTGGGCGTCTACCTCAGGTTTCTTCACCTCGAAGATGTTGATCTGGACATCTTTCTTGGTTACTTTCTTGAGCTCTTCCTTAAGTTTGTCTACCTCGGCTCCGCCTTTTCCGATTATAACGCCCGGACGTGCGGCATGGATAGTCACTGTGATGAGCTTGAGAGTCCTCTCGATAACAATCTTTGAAAGGCTGGCCTTTGCAAGACGGTTTACAAGATACTTACGGATTTCGTAGTCCTCTGCGATCTTCTCCGCATAGTTACCACCACACCAGTTAGAGTCCCAACCACGGGTGATACCGATTCTGTTGCTGATAGGATTTGTTTTCTGTCCCATAATTTATTCCTCCACTGATGCTGGTTTCCTTGTATCGAGGATGATGGTAATGTGGTTTGAACGCTTGCGGATCCTGCCGGCCCTTCCCCGAGGACAAGGACGGATTCTCTTGAGTGTACGGCCTTCATTTACCATGAGGGTCTTGATATACACATTACCGTTATCCAGTTCTTTTGTATTGTCCGGGTTCTTTGCCTCCCAGTTTGCGATGGCACTGCGAAGAACCTTGGCGAGTGCTATGGAAGCGTGCTTCTTTGAATATTTGAGGATATCCAGTGCACGGTTCACTTCAACACCTCTCACGATATCTGCGACAAGACGCATCTTGCGAGGTGAGGTAGGTACATCATTCAGCTTTGCGATGGCTGTCTGTTTCTTTATCTCTTTAAGCCTCTCGGCCATTTGTCTTTTACGAGCTCCCATAATTACAATTTCATTTTAAAATTATTTACGATTGCCCGAATGGCCTCTGAATGTTCTTGTCGGAGCGAACTCGCCGAGTTTGTGGCCAACCATGTTCTCAGTAACGTAAACAGGAATAAACTTGTTTCCATTATGAACTGCAATAGTGTGACCCACAAAGTCAGGAGAGATCATACTTGCGCGTGACCAAGTCTTGACAACCTCTTTCTTCATGCTACCTTCATTCATAGCAAGAATTTTCTTTTCCAGGCTTTCCTGAATATAAGGACCTTTTCTTAATGAACGACTCATAATCTCTTAAGTTTAATTCCGGTTATTTTTTCCTTCTTTCAATAATGAACTTATTTGAAGTGCTCTTAGGATTACGTGTCTTGTAGCCCTTAGCCGGCATGCCTTTGCGTGAACGCGGATGTCCTCCGGATGCACGTCCTTCACCACCACCCATCGGGTGATCTACCGGGTTCATTACGACACCGCGGTTGCGTGGACGGCGACCGAGCCACCTGTTGCGTCCAGCCTTACCGTGAGACTCCAAATTGTGGTCTGGATTAGATACCGTACCCACTGTTGCGCGGCAGGTTACGAGCACCATCCTCGTCTCGCCTGAAGGCAGACGGAGGATCGCGTGCTTCCCTTCACGCGCTGCGAGCTGCGCATACGCTCCGGCACTGCGCGCCATTGCAGCGCCCTGGCCAGGATGGAGCTCGATGTTGTGGATAAGGGTACCGAGCGGAATTTCAGAGAGAGGGAGAGTGTTCCCGACTTCAGGAGCGATACCTGGTCCTGAAGCGATTACCTGTCCTACCTTCAGTCCGTTTGGTGCGATGATGTATCTCTTTTCGCCATCTTCATATTTTACAAGTGCGATACGTGCACTGCGGTTCGGGTCGTACTCGATAGTGAGGACCTCGGCCTTGCAGTTGTCCTTGTTGCGGAGGAAGTCGATGATGCGGTACATCCTCTTGTGTCCGCCGCCGATATAGCGCATTGTCATCTTTCCCTGGTTGTTGCGTCCGCCTGATTTCTTGAGAGGGGCAAGCAACGGTTTATACGGGGTCTTGCAGGTAATGTCATCAAAAGCACTGATTACCTTGTTCCTCTGACCGGGAGTTACCGGTTTGAATTTTCTTACTGCCATTTCCTGTCCCCCATATTAAATATTAGCATAGAAATCTATCTTGTCATCACCGGCAAGAGTCACATATGC
>JADIMH010000012.1 GCA_017694885.1 Candidatus Cryptobacteroides faecipullorum
GGAGAGACCTCATTCGGCAATCTCATTTCACCTGCTGCCGGCTTCAATTTCGGGTATCGGTTTACCCCTGTCTGGAGTCTGCGTGCCGGCATAGGCGGCTGGCAGGGCAAGGGAGCGCTGCTGGCTCCGACCAGGGAGTATAAGTTCAATTATCTCCAGGGAAGTGTCGACGTGATGGTCGATATATGCAGCATATTCTCCGGATACAGGATGAGCAGGGCATTGACACCGTACCTGTTTGCCGGAGCCGGGGTTAACGGCTCGTTCAACAACGATGAGGCCCAGGCCTTTAAGTCATCCTTCCCTTCAGACAACCTTCTGTGGGACGGCAGCAAGGTCTTCCCTGTGGGCCGGTTCGGTGTAGGGACAGGGATACGTATCTCGGATGCGGTACAGTTCAATGTCGAGGTTAACGGAAACTTCCTGTCAGACCGGTTCAACTCAAAGCGGGGCAGCGCAGTGGACTGGCAGCTCGGAGCCCAGGCAGGCTTCACGTTCAACATCGGCCTGAAGAAGAATCGCAAGTCATCTGCGGCAAGCCAGCCGTATGTGGCCCCTGCGCCGGCACCAGCCCAGGAACCTGCTCCGAAGCCGGAACCGAAACCTCAGCCGCAGCCTGAAAAACAGGTTGAAGAACCTGCTCCTGCTCCACAGCCGGCACCTGTCGTTGAAGAGTATCTGGACAATGTATATTTCCTCATAGGCAAGTATGAAATCCGCGAGAGCGAGGCAGCAAAGATCCGCACGATCGCATCAAGGCTTAAAGAAGCCCCTACTGCCAAAGTCAGCCTGACGGGATATGCCGATGCCCAGACAGGTACGCCTGAAAGGAACTATTACCTGTCGCAGAAACGTGCTGAAGCCGTTACCGCCGCACTTGAAGAGGCGGGGATAGCCAAAGACAGGATCAAGGTGGCACATAAAGGCTCCACAGAGGCTCCATACGACAAACCTGAAGAGAACAGGGTCGTCATTTGCATCATTGGCGAATAAGGTGATGTTGCCCAAATAAACATAAGAGCATCATTCTGATACTCTCTCCGGCTCAGGCTCCACTATAAAACCTATACACATTCATTACTATATTCATGGAGCCTGGGCCTTTTTTATTGAATCCTCCCGCTGATTATAAACCGAAATCAGTAAGAACCAATGCATTCCTGAATCTGGCTTCGCGATCAAATCCGGCGAGATAATTTTCTGTCACAGAAAGGTTCGAGTGGCCCAGACTCTCGCTGATAAAGGATATAGGCACTCCTTTGCGCTGCAACACGGTTGCGAATGAATGCCGTGCGGCATATGTAGTAAACGGAGGAATACCGATATCTGCGGCTATGCGCTTCAAGGCACTGTTGCATCTGCCTATGACTTGACGGACAATGATCGCCGCCCTGAAACTGTCTTCGGTACCTTTCAAGAAAGGAAAGATGAATGTATCCGGCCTCCCGGTATAACGGTTGCCCCAGCGATTGATTATATGCTGCATCTCCGGGCAAAGAACCGCCTTTATAACTTTGGAGCGACCATATGCATACATCGTCTTCGAACGGACAAAACTTATCTCCCCATTAGATATGCTTCCATACCTCAAGTTCAGCATATCCTTGAAATTTATTCCATTGCACAGATATGAAAAAAGCCACAGATCCCGATACATCTCTATCCGCTCCGGCCCGCGATAATCCATGATCTTCTTTATCTGGGTCATCGTAAGGGCAAGTTTGCGAGAGGAAGGTTTCGGTGCCGTATATCCGTATTTGCCGAACGGGGAATCACTCTCCTGAACATGTCCGTTCCTTATGGCTTCATAGAAAATGCATTTTAAAGTCTTCATGTAGATATTTACCGTCGTCAGTGATTTACCGTCACAGAGCCAGTATTTTTCGCATTCTTTGAGCCATTGGGGCGTTACTTCTCCGAAACTTATATCACGACCGGCGAATCTTTCTATGTTCAGAAGAGTTGACCTGCATCGGTAATACGAATTTATCTTACCTTCCTTCAAACATTCGTCCATCATCAGATGCAATGACGAATTCAATGTTATGGAACAGTTGTTTTTCCTTCGTCTGCCCAGAACTACAATGACAGACATTCCATCTTTACGATACTTCAACATTTCTATAATATTTTAGAAAAAGGATAAAGATGGATTTGCATACAAAATGCATACAACGGGAAGCGGAGGAAAGAACTTTAAAAACTATCTTTCCGCCTGTTTTCCAGTCTCCTTGAAGAATATTGCAAACAGTATGGCGACAAGCAGGGAATAACCGGCGAATATGTACCATGCCGCACTCCAGTTCCCGACCGTATAGAACACTCCTTCCACTTCTGCGGCATACGTAAAATGGTTGACTACCATCTGGGCGCCTATCATACCGATCGAAGCTCCTACGCCGTTGGTCATCAGCATGAAAAGCCCCTGTGCGCTGGAACGTATGTCTTCAGTGGTCTTTTCGTTCACATAAAGGGAACCTGATATGTTGAAGAAATCGAACGCCACTCCATACACCAGCATCGAGAGGATGAACATCCATACTCCAGGTCCGGGGTTGCCGACACCGAAAAGACCGAAACGGAAGAACCATGCCAGCATTGCAATGAGCATTACTTTCTTGATGCCGAATTTTCTCAGACACACCGGAATAAGAAGTATGCCGAGAGTCTCCGACACCTGGGAAATGGAGATAAGCGCATTGGCATTTTCCGCACCGAAGGTACCGGCATATTCAGGCATGGCCTTGAAACTGGTAATGAACGGGTTGGCATAGCCGTTGGTTATCTGGAGAGCGACCCCGAGCAGCATCGAAAATATGAAGAATATGGCCATCTGCCTGTCCCTGAACAAGGTAAAAGCCTTGAGGCCGAGCGCATCCGCAAGCCCTTTATGCTCTTTGGAGGCTTTTACTGGACAGTTCTGAAGGGTCAGAGCATAAAACATGAGCAACAGTCCCAGAACACCCGAGGTGACGAACTGCCAATATGTCGACTGGAACTGGACGCCTTCGGTGTCTCGCATGAAATTAACGAAAAGCATGCTGCATATGAATCCTACGGTACCGAAAACCCTTATCGGCGGAAAATCCTTGACAGTATCGAATCCGTTGGATTCCAGAATATTATATGCAACTGAATTGGAAAGGGCAATAGTAGGCATGTAAAAAGCCACACTCAAGCCATATAAAGAAAAAAGCGGGCCGAATTCAATTCCGCTGTCTGCACTTATACAGTAATAACCGGCAGCAAGCATGGCCAGGCCTGCAATACCATGGCAGATGCTAAGGACCTTCTGGGCAGGAATGAACTTGTCGGCGATGATGCCTATGAGGGCCGGCATGAAGACAGACACTATCCCTTGCATCGAATAGAACCAGCCGATGTGGTCCGCAAGCCCGGCCTTTGCAAGGTAATTGCCCATCGATGTCAGATATGCGCCCCAGACTGCAAACTGCAGGAAACTCATGACTATCAGTCTGAGACGGACTGATTTGTTTTTCATTGATTATTGTTTTTAAATGTTATAGGGGAGCAAATATAAGTGTATTTATCCACTTTTTACTATCTTTGGGCCCTGAATTAACTGTAATTATCTGCATAACTCGTAATGAAATTCGTCAAGACCGCGACAGATCCGCAGTCAGAGGCAAGATGCGGAACCATCACCACTGACCACGGGCAGATCCAGACCCCCATATTCATGCCTGTCGGCACAGTGGGATCCGTAAAAGGTATCTACCACAGGGATCTGAAAGAAGATATAAAGGCCGAGATCATCCTCGGCAACACCTATCACCTGTATCTAAGGCCCGGTCTTGATATCCTGCGTGCAGCCGGCGGGCTGCACCGGTTCATTTCATGGGACAGGCCCATACTTACAGACAGCGGAGGATTCCAGGTGTTCTCCCTGTCGCCCATAAGGAAACTGACCGTCGACGGGTGTACGTTTTCATCGCATATCGACGGGTCCAAACATACTTTCACTCCTGAAAACAATGTCGATACCCAAAGGATCATCGGGGCTGACATAGTAATGGCACTGGACGAATGCACTCCAGGCGACGCGACATACGATTATGCAAAGAAATCATTGAAACTCACCCAGTCCTGGCTGGAAAGGTGCATACGGCATTTCGATGAAACTGAACCCCTGTACGGGTATTCCCAGGCATTCTTCCCTATTATCCAAGGCTGCGTGTATCCGGATCTGAGAATAGCGGCAACCGAACATGCGGCCGGATTCGACAGGGAAGGCTATGCGATAGGAGGGCTTGCAGTCGGAGAGCCGACTGAAAAAATGTACGAGATGCTTGAAACCGTATGCCCCATACTTCCGGAAGACAAGCCGCGGTATCTCATGGGAGTAGGAACCCCCGCCAATATACTTGAAGGCATAGCACGGGGTGTGGATATGTTCGACTGCGTAATGCCGACGCGCAACGGGCGCAACGGCATGCTTTTCACGTGGAACGGCATAATGAACATGCGGAACAGGAAATGGGCCGACGACTTCTCCCCTATCGACCCGGACGGGACATCATTCGTAGACAGGACATACAGCAAGGCATATCTGCGGCATCTGTTCATCGCCGGAGAAATATTTGCAGGGCAGATAGCCAGCGAGCACAACCTCGCATTCTATCTGGACCTGGTGAGGGAAGCCAGGAAACATATCGTTGCCGGAGACTTCAAGGCATGGAAAGACGAAACGGTGAAACGGGTCATGACAAGGCTATGACGACGGTTCCGCAGATTTAAAAACAGGACAAAGGAATGGATCTTAAACCGAGAATACTGGACCTTTACATAGTGAAGAAATTCATCTTCACTTTCTTCATTGCGCTGCTCCTGATAATAGGCATAGTCATCATCTTCGACATAAGTGAAAAAATCGATGATTTCGTAGCCCGTGAAGCGCCCCTGAAAGCCATTATCTTCGACTACTATCTGAACTTCATACCTTATTTCATGAACATGTTCAGTCCTCTGTTCGTGTTCATTACAGTGATATTCTTCACATCGAAGATGGCCGCCAACTCTGAAATCATAGCGATACTGTCCTGCGGCATCAGCTTTCACCGGATGATGGTCCCGTATATGTTCTCTGCTGCGCTTATCGCTCTTTTCTCTCTGACACTCAACCTCTTCATCATCCCTAATTCGAACAAGATCCTCGATGAATTCGAAAGCAAATACATAAAGACCGGATATCAGAACACCGAACGCAACATCCATTATCAGATATCGCCGGGAGAATTCGTATATGTAGAGTCTTTCAGCAAGTGGAACAATACGGCCTATAAGTTCACGCTGGAAAAGATAAAGAACAACCAGCTGACCTCCAAGCTGTCTGCAGAAACTGCAGTATGGGACAGCACATTCAATGGATGGACCCTGAAAAAATACGTGATCCGCGACTATACGGGAGCCATGACCGACAAGGTCAGGACCGGAGCCAGGCTCGATACGGTGATAAACCTTACCGTAACGGACTTTTATCTGACTAAAAATACGGTGACGACACTGTCATATAAAGAACTGAACCAACTGATCGCCACACAGAAAATGAGAGGCGATGACAATGTCAAAATAGCCCAGATAGAAAAACATACACGGTTCGCCCTGCCGTTTTCGGCATTCATTCTTACCATAATGGGAGTATCACTGTCCTCCAAGAAACGGAGGGGAGGCATCGGATGGAACATAGGGATAGGAATAGCGCTCAGCTTTTCGTACATACTGTTCCTCAAATTCAGCGAGATGTTCGTCTATACCGACTTCCTCCCGCCCGGGCTGGCGCTGTGGGTACCGAACATCCTTTATGCGATTATATCCGGATTCCTGTATAGGATAGCACCTAAATAGAAACGTAGGACGCCCCTCTCAATAGCTGCATCCTACGATTTCCGAACCTCCGGAAGTATAGGAACCGGATGTGTCCGCATCTCCCATATAAGACAACAGACTGGCACCGGAGAGGGAGCAGGTGATCCTGCCGTCGCACACGAACATCGCAGAGCTGGCTCCACTCAACTCGCCAGTACATTCATCAACTCTGAAAGAGTATTTCTGCAGCTCCGAAATGCCGCTGAGGGAAGATGCGCCCGACAGGTCGATTTCACAGAAAGAGGTTCTTCCTGACAGCCTTGCCAACGATGCTCCGGAAAGCTCTATATTCATCCTGTCGCTCCTGATATAGCCGCACTCCATCATGCTTGCACCGGACAGATCGATATCGACGGACTCTGCATTTACGGATCCGGCAAATCTGGACGCGCCGGACAGAGTCAGACTGAATTTTTCTTCCTCCACAGGAAGATCCGAAACAAAAGTAGAAGCCCCGCTGAGGCTGACTGACCTTATATCGCTTCTGGCAGGCAGGGAAACAACCACTTTGGCGGCATTCCAGCCGTCTCCCTGCAATTTCAGACCGTTCGCAAGCTCGATATTGAGTATGCCTTTCCTTTCGTAAATCTCAACATAGGGAATAAGGTTTACATCCGCCTCGAGCTGGGGAGCAGTGCAGTCTTCCGAAAGTCTGAC
Source organism: Candidatus Cryptobacteroides faecipullorum (assembly GCA_017694885.1). Classification (GTDB taxonomy): domain Bacteria; phylum Bacteroidota; class Bacteroidia; order Bacteroidales; family UBA932; genus Cryptobacteroides; species Cryptobacteroides faecipullorum. The sequence continues at coordinate 6,544 of JADIMH010000012.1, forward strand.
TTCTATCGCGGAACCGACTTCCAGCCCCGTGTAAGACATAGGCGTATCAATATATACCACATCAGTGATACCGGCCAGTTCCACTTTACTGCAACTGCATAATATACCGGCCAGCATAAGTACCGGCAACCATAGATATCTTTTCATGTTCTGCTCTACACTAAATTTTACCGGACAGTAGATGCATAATATCCGGAATGCGTTGCATTGCAGCTAAAGATGAAAATTGAATTTCAGTCACCGACCAGCCCGAGTTTTTCCATAAGGGCTTCCGGGTCCGGGTCATGTCCCCTGAAATTGCGGTAAAGGACGGACGGATCCTCCGACCCTCCTTTGGAAAGGATGTTTTCCCTGAAGGATGCAGCTGTATGCCTGTCGAAGACACCATGTTCCTTGAAAAGCGAAAATGCGTCCGCTTCAAGGACTTCAGCCCACTTGTACGAATAGTATCCAGCTGCATATCCGCCTGAAAAGATATGGTTGAACGCCGGCGAAACCGCTGTCTGCGGGACGTCAGGCATTACTGCATACGGTTTCAGCACCTTCTTTTCAAATTCGAGCACATCCTCATCCGGAAGCGATTCCAGCGTATGCCAGGCCATGTCCGTCACCCCGAACTGCAGCTGTCTGACCTGCTGATAGCCGGCAAGGTAATTCTTTGCAGCCACTATTTTCCCGATAAGAGACTCAGGAACAGGCTCTCCTGTACGGTAATCCTTTGCGAAAGTCTCCAGATACTCCGGCTCGAATGCCCAGTTCTCCATGATCTGGGACGGAAGTTCCACGAAGTCACGCGCTACCGATGTACCTGTCAAAGACGGATATCTGCCTTCGGCAAGAATACCGTGCAGGGCATGCCCGAACTCATGCAGAAGGGTGGTAAACTCATCATGCGTCAGCAGAGAAGGCATATTATCCGCCGGTTTCGTAAAATTGGTCACTATGCTTACAAACGGACGCTCCTCCACTCCGTTCCTGATGCACTGGCCCCGGAATTCCGTCATCCATGCACCGCCGCGTTTCCCTTCCCTCGGAAAGAAATCCGCATAGAACAGGGCAAGATGCCTGCCGTCGGCATCAGTCACTTCATAAACCTTAACATCCTTATGATAGACAGGAATGCCGCTCACTTCCTCGAACCTGATCCCGTACAGGCGGCCGGCAAGGTCAAAGACAGCTGCAATACAGTTCTCCAGCCGGAAATACGGTTTCAGAAGCTCTTCATTCAAAGAGAATTCAGCTTCCTTATACCTTTCTGACCAGAAGGAAAAATCCCAAGGCATAATCCTGTCGCCCTCAAATCCATGTGCCGCCGCATATTCAGAGATCCTGGAAACTTCAGCCCTTGCAAACGGAAGGGACCTTTCCATGAGCCTGCTTAGAAAATCCCCGACTGCTGCAGGCGTTTTAGCCATATTCTCTTCCAAGGCATAATCCGCATATGTCCTGTATCCGAGAAGCACGGACATTTTCATCCTCAGATCGATGATTTTACGGACATTCCCGGTATTGTCCGTCTCTCCGCCTATGCCTTTGGAGCTATACGCCAAATACATGCGCTTTCTCAGTTCACGGTTGCCGCTGAACTTCATAAAAGGCGCATAGCTCGGATAATCAAGAGTGAACACCCATCCGTCAAGACCTCTTTCTTTTGCTTCTGCAGCCCCTGCCCCTGTCACGTAATCGGGAAGTCCCGCAAGATCCGCCGGATCTGTGACATGGAGGAAGAAGGCGTTCGAAGAACGCAGGACATTGTTTCCGAAAGCCAGGGTCAGCAGCGACAGTTCTTCCGCATACTTACCGTATGTTTGCTTGTCCGCTTCCGGCAGGGCCGCACCGTTTCTGGTAAAAGACCTGTAGGAATTTTCAAGAAGCTTCATCTGGTCCCTGTCCAGCCCCAGACTGTCCTTATGGTCATATACGGCCTTGACCTTTCTGAAAAGAGGTCCGTTCAAGGATACATACATGGAATATTCCGTCAGCATCGGGGAAACCGTCTCTGCCACCTGCTGCATCCGCTCGTCGGTTTCCGCTTCCAGGAGGTTGAAAAAGATTCCTGACACCCGGTCAAGTGTCCTGCCGCTGAACTCCAGGGCTTCGACCGTGTTGTGGAAATCCGGGGCTTCGGGATTGGATACAATGGCATCGATTTCAGCTTTTGCTTCCGCTATACCGGCCTCGAATGCCGGCAGATAATGCTCCACTCTGATTCGGTCAAACTGCGGGGCGCCCCATCTGCAAGGGGATTCTGTCAACAAAGGATTTTCCATCTTTCTATACGCTATCGGCCTGCAAATATACTTTAAAACTCATGAATCCTGTTCACATGATATCGAACTTCGTTATAGATTTCACTACCGTTTCCGTAATGGTGAAACTTATGTCATAGCACCACATTTCTACGCTTTTCCTGCCTTTCCGGTAACCTGTTATATGACTGAAATCAAACCCCATCTGTCCCAATGTCGATACCGGAACCATATCTACCCCTGTCTTGAGAAGGTCTGACAGTATCTTATAGTTTTTCTCAAGCGAGCTGATTACCCTCATGCGGAACAGGCGGCTGTTCCTGACCCGCCTGTTATGCCATCTGTTCTTGCACTCGGGGCAACAGAATTTCTTATCCGTCCTGCTTCCGTAACTGATCGGATTGCCGCATTCGAGACACATACTTGTGACGGTGCTGTCCACCTGTTCGTTATTTTCCATATTCATTAGCAAAAATCAGGTTTAACGGAGGCAAAGTTGCATCAGAACACGGATTCCTCAAAATCAATGTGGCGAAACAAGCGGGACATTAAAAAAGTTTTTACGTTTTTTTAAACTCAGCCGAATACCCTTCCGCCTTAAAAAACGGAAATTTTTTAAAGAAACAGAAAAAACAGGCTCAGGCCGCCTCCTGAGCCGCACAGCATAAGAAAATTCTGCATTACTTTGCATCAGGCCGGGCAGAGCGCTCAGTATTTCCGGTCAGTGATACTATATTATTAAAACGACATTTATGGAACAGTTGAACAGAATCGAATTGAGGGGGAACGTAGGTAATGTACGTATCTCTGAAGTGGGTGGCAGCCGTGTGGCAAGATTCTCCCTGGCTACAAATTTCATGTACAGAGGCAAAGACAATGAAGCCGTGCTGGAAACCACATGGCATAACATAGTCGCATGGAGCGGAAAAGGCATGCCTGACTTCTCGTCAATATCGAAAGGGGCTTCGGTGTATGTAACAGGACGGCTGCGCACTTCAAGGTTTACCGGGAATGACGGAATAGAAAGGACCGTCTATGAAGTCATTGCCTCTAAGGTCGAAGTGCAGGAGAACCAGGCATAAGGTAAAGACTGTATTCGCCGACCTGCTCGGGTACGGTTCCGAGCAGGCGGTCATACAGTTCCGGATCATGCACGGCGACTGAAGTCTTTACTATCAGCACGTGAGGACCAAGGGAAGAATCAAGGTAAGCCCGGACGTCTTTCCCGAAGTCGGTGATGTCCTTATGCAGATATACGTTCATATTCACTGGGCGGAACACCGACAGGGTAACATACCCCGTATCGCACGGCAGTCCTGAAGCCATAGTCTCGGCGGTACGGCAAACATTGCGGTAGCCGATATAGTCGTTTGCCTGAGGGAGCACCGCAGACATTGTGGCTGTGCATAGCAGCATTGTCGTTGCAATGGAAATGACAGGAAGCTGCCATGAACGGCTTTTCAGAACCAGTATCATGGAAATGACTCCGCCTGAGGCCAGGACAGCAAGGGCGGTCCAGACGCAAGGCGACCAGGCAAAGCCGTACATTTCAAGGGCAGGAATACAATGCGTGACGAGAATGGCGATTCCTCCGGTGCCTGCCAGGACAAATACTGATGCAGGTATCATCAGAGCCGCAGTATGCCATGCCCTCCATCGGAATCTGCCGGAAACAAGCGGAAGCAGACAGGTCATGAACGGGAATATCGGCAGAAGGTATATGGAAAGTTTGGAACTGAATGAGGAAAGCATGACGAATGTGCATGCCGTTACAGAAACGGACAGTCTGCGCATGCTCTTTTCACAAAAGTTCCCGGAACCGGAAATACCATGTCCGAATTCGGAAAAGAACACAATTATCAGCAAGATTGAATACGGAGCAAAAACATACGATACGGCTACTGCATAGTACCAGAACGGTTCCTTGTGGTGAAATGCGTCCACGGCCCTGTCTACAGTCTGATGGAAAAGCAGGTTCTCAAGATATGGCCATCCACCTTCAATCCGCACTCCTGTAAACCATATGGCACACAGCATGGCGATAATGCCCCATGTCTTCCATCCGAGATATTTCCCGATATCTCTGATCTTGCCTTCCATAGCAAGGAAGACGGCAATGGCGGCCGGAGGGACAAGAAGTCCAACGGGGCCTTTGGCAAACAGTGCAAGGAAGATGCACACAGGAAGCAGGAAACCATGTACCTTGCCGCGGCCTTTTCCAGTATACAATTTATAAAATGAATACAATGCCAAGACTATGAACATACACATCATCATATCCATCCTCAGAAATAAGGACGTCCCGAGAAAAAGGGCGGAAGTTCCCAGCATCATGGATGAAGCGAATCTGGAAAGGAATCCGGAGTCTCCTGATGCCGATGCATACCATCTGTCCATTACCGACATGATCACCGTTGCAGGTATGAACGAAAGAAGCGAAAGCGCGAACATGCAATGCCTGCCGAAAACTGTCCGCAGAAGCATCATAAGCCAGAAATACAACGGAGGCTTGTCGGCATACGGCTCGCCCTGGTTGGTAAATGTGAAAAGATGCCCGTCTGCCAGGGCTTCATCAGCTATATTGAGATACCTCAACTCATTGCCGGGAGTAAAATCCCTCATGGCCATAATAGGAGCCAGTGCGATGAACATCAGGATGGCAGCCGATGCCGCAGGATATCTTAGAAAAAATTTCTTCATGTCAGTCTGTTTCAGTTCCGGATGAATCCGTTTCCCGCCGGCCGATGATCAGGTTGCGGAGATACGCCGTAAATCCGAATGCCTGCCCGAGTATAAGTACCGGATCATGTCTGAAAATTCCGTAAGCTATTATAAGTCCTGAACCTATGAGGCTTATTATCCAGAACCCGAGAGGGAGCATGGATTCATGTCTCCGAAAAGAATATGCCCACTGGTACACGAACCTCAGGGTGAATACTATCTGACCGGCAGACCCGAACAGTACCAGAGAAAACGGGACATTTTCATTGCGGAAGAAGTTGTCCGCAAATGCGCCGGCATCTTTCAGCATGAAAGCTATCGCCAGCAGAGGCGTAACTGTCAGGACTGTTTTCAATATGAAATGCAGCCTCCCCCAGATTCCCTTGCTTTTCAGGTTCCACAGATAGATATAGTATGAAATGAACTGCCCCAGAATTATGGAAAAATCATCGCGGAGCCATCCGTAAAGACAGAAAAGCCACGAGCCTGCGATACTGAATACCCAATATGAGACGGGAGATCCGACATGCCTGCTTTTCTCTGCCTTGATCCACTGGAAAAGAGTTCGGGCCGAAAAGAAAATCTGTGCGGCAAAGCCTATGGCATATATGAATACAGAATAACTCACGGCGGTGTCAGTTCGATTGTTCCCGGCATTCCGGCCCGGATACGATGTTCGAGCGGCTGACAGAATAGTTTATATACCTTGTTTTCATCCATCTGTATGCGAAACAGTCGGATAAAGGTCCCAAGAGCCTGTTCCACAGGTGGAACTTGGACTTCCCGGCAAGCCTGTGGTAATGCCTGACCGGAATCTGCATATAAGAGCCTCCGTCCTGCAGCAGCACAAGAGCCGGAAAAAAGCGGTGCATACCTTTGAACATAGGAATGCTTTTCGCACATTCTGTCCTGAAGACCTTAAGCGGACAGCCGGTATCTGCAGCACCGTCATGCGTCATAATCCGCCTGAAACCGTTGGCAATCCTGGACTGCATCCTTTTGAATATATTGTCATGGCGGTCGGCCCTGATCCCCGTAACCATACTGCAATCCACTATATGCGGCAGCAGTAGCGAGAAATCTTCAGGAGAAGTCTGCATATCCGCGTCCATATAGCCTACGTATCTTGATTCGGCAAAGTCGAAACCTGCCTTTATGGCCGCACTCAGGCCGGCATTGGAGGCAAACCTTATATAGAAAAAGCCATCATGCTCGGAGCACGCCTTTTCAATGAGACTTCCTGAACCGTCCGTAGAACCGTCGTCCACAAACAATGCGCATGCCTTGTACGGACAGCGTGGAAGATATGATGAAATGGTATCGGCCAGGCGCGGCATATTCCCTTCTTCGTTGAAGACAGGGACGATGATTGTAAATTCGTATTTCGATGTAACGTTCATTGATTGTAAGTCATGCCGTCATTGACGGACCTGTCAAGCTTTAATGCAATAACTGTTTTACAGGCGGGCATGCCCTACAAAAACCATAGTAAAAAACGTTTGCAGACACTTCCGTGGCGTCGATTTCAACCTTCTGATAATTTTTGGCTCCTTTAACGACAAGTACTTCCTGACATTTCCGGAAAGAGGCAGCATACCGGAGCAGACTCACTTCTTATGCAATCAAATTTGAAAGATTCAAGATTAAGCTATATATTTGCGCCCGTAATCATGGGAAAATATGGAAATCATTGAAAGATTCAAAGGCGGGGAATGGACCCGCAAGATTGACGTGTCGGATTTCGTTTACAGGAACATTACTCCTTATACAGGAGATGCATCTTTCCTGAAAGGACCGTCAGAGCGCACAAAAAAACTTTGGAACGAATGTCTCAAAGCTCTTGATGAAGAAAGGAAAAACAATGGCGTGCGCGCTATCGATGCAAAGACCATCTCTACTATCACATCCCACAAGGCCGGGTACATCGACAAGGAGTGCGAACTCATTGTCGGTCTGCAGACCGATGAACTTTTGAAAAGGGCCATCAAGCCTTTCGGCGGGTTCAGGGTAACCGAAAAAGCCTGCAGGGAAAACGGAGTGGAGATCGATCCGCAGGTAAAGGAAATTTTCACACACTACCGCAAGACCCACAATGACGGAGTGTTCGATGTATATACTGAAGAGATCCTCAAGTTCAGGTCGCTCGGTTTCCTTACCGGACTGCCTGACAACTACTCCAGAGGACGTATCATAGGAGACTACAGAAGGCTTGCCTTGTACGGTGCGGACAGGCTCATAGAGGCCAAGAAGGAAGACCTGAAACATCTTACCGGCCCTATGACCGAGGCAAGGATAAGGCTGAGGGAAGAAGTATCGGAGCAGATACACGCCCTCAACGAAATCAAGGTTCTCGGAGAATATTACGGACTGGAACTGGGAAGGCCGGCCTACACTGCACAGGAAGCCGTACAGTGGGTCTACATGGCATATCTCGCGGCTGTCAAGGAACAGGACGGTGCGGCAATGTCTCTGGGCAATGTCTCATCTTTCCTCGATATCTATATCCAGTATGATCTGGACCACGGCGTCATCGACGAGTCGTTCGCACAGGAGCTCATCGACCAGTTCGTAATGAAGCTCCGCATGGTACGCCACCTGAGGATGCAGTCTTACAATGACATCTTCGCTGGTGACCCGACATGGGTGACCGAATCGCTCGGAGGACGTTTCAACGACGGCAAGGTGAAAGTCACCAAGACTTCATTCCGCTTCCTCCAGACACTCTACAACCTCGGACCTGCACCGGAGCCGAACATGACAGTGCTCTGGAGCCCTGAACTCCCGGAAGGATTCAAGGAATTCTGCGCAAAGGTTTCCGTGGACACCAGCTCCATCCAGTACGAAAACGATGATCTGATGCGCCATGTGCGCGGATGCGATGATTACGGTATCGCATGCTGCGTGTCATATCAGGCCATCGGAAAGGCCATACAGTTCTTCGGTGCTCGCGCCAACCTCGCGAAAGCCCTTCTTCTGGCAATTAACGGAGGCCGCTGCGAAAACACAGGCACGCTGATGGTCAAGGGCATAGAACCTCTCAAGAGCGATGTCCTCGACTTCGAGGAAGTGGTCACCAACTATAAGAAAGTCCTTCATGAAGTGGCAAGGGTGTATAACGAAGCGATGAACATCATCCACTACATGCATGACAAGTACGACTATGAAAGGTCTCAGATGGCATTCATAGATACGGATCCGGCCATCAACCTTGCATACGGAGTAGCAGGACTCTCCATCGCCGCAGACTCCCTTTCTGCCATCAAATACGCAAAGGTAACGGCTCACCGCAATGCCGACGGGCTTACAGACGGATTCGACATCGAAGGAGAATACCCTTGCTTCGGAAACGACAACGACAAGGTGGACAGCATAGCAGTGGATCTGGTCCACTATTTCAGCACCGAACTTGGAAAGCTGCCGATATACAAGAACGCCACTCCTACCCTCTCCCTCCTTACCATCACTTCCAATGTGATGTACGGAAAGAAGACAGGAGCCACTCCTGACGGAAGGGCCAAAGGCGTTGCCTTCGCTCCGGGAGCCAACCCTATGCACGGACGCGACTCGCATGGTGCCATAGCTTCGCTCAGTTCAGTAGCGAAACTCGACTACCACGATGCGATGGACGGTATAAGCAATACTTTCTCCATCGTGCCTAAATCACTCGGGCCTACATCCGGAGAAAGGGTCGAAAATCTGGTAACCATGATGGACGGATATTTCACTAAAGGCGCCCACCATCTGAACGTGAATGTCCTCAACAGGGAAATGCTCGAAGATGCGATGGAACATCCGGAGAACTATCCTCAGCTTACCATCAGGGTTTCAGGATATGCGGTGAACTTCACCAAACTGAGCAGGGAGCATCAGTTGGAAGTCATAGCCCGCACCTTCCACCAAAGCATGTAAAGGCTATGGAACTGAAAGTCCATTCATACGAATCGATGGGAACTTATGACGGGCCGGGAATCCGGCTCGTTGTTTTTCTGCAGGGATGTCCGTTCAGATGCCTGTATTGCGCCAACCCGGATACTATTCCGCCGGCGGGTGGGACTCCTACCAAAGCGGAGGAAATCATCCGCATGGCAGTAAATGAAAAGCCTTTCTTCGGCAAAAGGGGCGGAGTCACCTTCTCCGGAGGCGAGCCTACGATGCAGGCGGCGGCTCTGATACCTGTAGTCGAAGGGTTGAAAGACAATGGCATCCACGTCTGCCTGGACTCGAACGGAGGTATCTGGAACGCCGATGTAGAGAGGCTTATGGAACTTACGGATCTGGTCCTGCTGGATATAAAAGAGTTCAACCAGACCAGGCACGAGGCCCTGACCGGAAGGAGCAACACCAGAACGCTCGAAACGGCAAAGTGGCTGGAAGAGCACGGCAAGCCATTCTGGCTCAGATATGTGCTGGTGCCGGGCTACAGCGATTCCGAAGAGGATATCCGGGCTTTGGGAGAGCATTTCAAAGGCTATGGCATGATCCAGAGAGTGGAAATCCTTCCATACCATACTCTCGGCGTAAACAAATATGAATCCCTGGGGCAGGAATACAAACTGAAGGACGTCCCTCTGAATACGAAAGAGCAGCTGGAAAGGGCCGAAAGGCTTTTCGGCGAATATTTCAGCTGCGTCGTTCTCAATTAATGCATATGGGAAACAGGAAACATACTTTCAAAGAGTGGATCATAGCCGTAAGGCCATGGTCGTTCCCGGCTTCGGCAATGCCGGTAATCGTCACCCTGGGCTATCTGCTGTGGAAAAGCGGGGAAACGCCTATTGCACTCAACTGGGGCTACGGGATATGGGCTCTGGTAAACATAATCATCTTCCATGCCGCCGGAAACACATGGAGCGACTATTTCGATTTCAGGAAATCAGTCGATGCGGAAGACACTTTCGGAGTAAAGACCCTGACCAGCGGAATGTTCTCTCCGGAAGAGATAAAGAGGCTCTCCATCGTACTGCTTGCCGTAGCCGTTGCCGGAGGGATTGCGCTCATGTGCCTGACAGGCCTGCCTCTGCTGTGGATAGGACTCGGAGGAGCGGCCTGCTCTCTGCTCTATCCGTTTCTGAAGTACAATGCTCTCGGAGACCTGGTCATATTCATGGCCTATGCGATACTTCCGACTCTCGGCACTTCATTTGTCGCAAGCGGAGCCGTAGCCTGGGATTCGCTCTGGCTGGCGCCGCCTGTCGGTCTGATAACGGTAGCCATCCTGCACGCTAACAACACCAGGGATACGGCAACGGACAAAAGGGCCAATATCCGCACCTTCGCCATGGAAATCGGAGGGAAAGCATCCAGAATTACATACTATGCTGAAATACTGATACCGTTCGTATGGATCGCCGTCTGCTGCATTGCCGGGATTTTCCCGGTATGGAGCCTGTTTGCCGCAGCCGCTCTGGTACCGGCCTCGGCAAACATCAAAATGATGAAAAGATCCGGAAACGAGGGCACGTCAGCAATCGGCACGCTGGATGAAATGACAGCCAAGCTCCAGATGGTATTTTCATTATTGCTGACCTTATCGTTCATCATCGCCTATGTCTTCTGACACCGTCGGCACACGCCAGACCGGCAATGCAGGGAAAGCCGCAGCCGCTGTGATGGCGGCTGCAGTATTGTGGTTCATCATGTTTTCCCCCTGGACGGCCCCTCATATGAATTTCTGGACCGCCATGTCCTGTTCGGCAGTAATACTCACGACTCTGGCCACCTGTTTCAGACCTGACACATGGAAATCGGCCTCAATAAAGTTCGCGGACCTTCCGGCCGGTGTTGCAATCGCGGCCGCACTGTGGTGCGTATTCTGGATCGGAGACAAAACTTCATCAGCCATCTTCGGCTTTGCCAGGCCGCAGGTGGAACTCATTTACGGCATAAAAGGCGAGACTTCTCCCTGGCTGCTTTCCGCACTGCTGCTCCTGCTCATAGGTCCTGCCGAAGAACTGTTCTGGAGAGGGTACATACAGCGGACCCTGTCGGAAAAATGGAATGCCGACAAAGGAACTGCAGCAACGCTTGTCCTGTATTCCCTGGTACATGTCCCGTCGGGGAATTTCATGCTCGTCGCGGCAGCCTTCACCGCCGGTCTCTTCTGGGGACTTCTATACAGATTTCTCCCTCAGAGACTTTGGGCGATAGTGATTTCTCACGCCATATGGGATGCCGCAGTATTCGTATGGTTTCCCATCTGAGCATATAGGAAAAGAAATAAATATTGCATACATTTGTGCAGATACAATAATATATTCATTGTCATGAAACATTCATTACCTGAACTGCCGTACAGCCAGTATGCGCTGGCCCCGGCGATGAGCGCAGAGACCATTGAATATCACTACGGAAAACACCTTCAGACATATATCGACAATCTGAACAGGATGATAGAAGGCTCCCCTTACGAGGACATGCCGGTAGAAGACATCATACGGAAGTCCACGGGAGGAATATACAACAATGCCGCACAGACCTGGAACCATACTTTCTTTTTCCAGACTCTCACCCCCGGGCAGGTTCCCGTTCCGGAAAGGCTTGAAAAGGCACTGACAGAGACTTTCGGATCCGTAAATGCATTCAAGGAAGAATTTTCGAAAGCGGCGATTTCTCTTTTCGGCTCAGGATGGGTCTGGCTCGTTGAAGATGCCGAGGGGAAACTGTCCATACTACAGGAGCCGAATGCCGGCAATCCCATGACAAAAGGACTCAACCCGCTTCTTACAGTAGACGTTTGGGAACACGCCTATTACATCGACTACAGGAACAGACGTGCCGCCTATATCGAGGCATGGTGGAATCTGGTAGACTGGAATAAAGTGGAAGAAAGACTCTGACGGCAGTCATTGCATAGCGAATCATTCACCAAATAATCAAATACAGAAATCATGAAGAAATATGTTTGCGTCATCTGCGGATACGTTTACGATCCGGCAGTAGGAGATCCGGACAGCGGAATCGAACCTGGAACAGCATTTGAAGACCTTCCTGCAGACTGGGTATGCCCGCTTTGCGGAGTCGGTAAAGAAGACTTCAAGGTCGAGGAGTAACCGAGAATTCGCAGCCGCAGTACTGCTGGTTGTAAAATCCGTACTCTTTGATTATCTGGCTACGGCGCTCCTGAAGTCCGCCCTTACGCCAGTTCTGGTCCCACCAGACAACATTCGGATACAGGCCGGCGGCGTAGCGTCCGGCCTTGTTTATTTGTTCCAGGCTCTTCCATCGTGACGAGGCCAATGTCGTAGTAATGACTCTGATACCATGCTCTGAGGCATATCTGGCCGTCCTTTCGAGCCTTAGCTTGAAACAGCACAGACAACGGCTGCCTCTTTCGGGCTCGCCCTCCAGTCCTGCGACCTGACGCAACCATTCCTCATGGTCATAATCAGCATCCACGATTTCCAGCCCGAGGGATTCCGCATAGCGGGTGCATTCGTTTTTACGTATCAGGTATTCTTCCAGAGGATAGATATTGGGATTGCAATAATATATGACAGGCCTGACACCGTTTTTCATCAGACACTCTACTATTGCGGACGAACACGGGGCACAGCAGGTATGCAGCAGGACCGTATTTTCGCCTTCAGGAACTTCTATATGGAATTTTTCTTTCATTCTGTTTCCGTCTATTCGGCAAATTTATAAAATTTACCGGCATGTTCTTCTGGCCTGCTTTTTGTGCCAGGCGAATTATAATTAATGTAAACTTTAAAAAATACTACTATGAAAAATTTAATCCGGACGGCAGCGGCCGCTTTGGTCCTGCTGTTTTCTTCATGTGCAGGAAATGTCGATCTGAACGGAAAATGGGAAATCGTGTCAGTCGGAGGAGAGACAGTTGAAGCGACTGAAACCAATCCTTATCTGGAATTCAATACAGCGGACGGCAAGGTCCACGGACATACAGGATGCAATCTGATGAACGGGAAATTCACTCTTGACGGAAAGAAACTGTCTTTCAGCAACATGGCTACAACAATGATGGCAGGGCCCGACATGGATCTGGAAAGATCGGTGCTCGATGCCATCAACAGCACCGCTTCCGTAAAGAAAGCATCAAAGGATATGGTTGAAGTTTTCGATGCGGACGGCAATCAACTTATGGAACTCCGCAAGAAATAAGAGCCGGCTGTGGTTGCAAAGCCGGAAATATTCCGTATATTTGCACCCGCCAGGTTCTGGAGAGATGCTCGAGTGGCTTAAGAGGCACGCCTGGAAAGCGTGTATACGACAAAATCGTATCTCGGGTTCGAATCCCGATCTCTCCGCAAGAATATTGATTATCAATACTTTGTAAATTATTCGTCCGGATTTTGCATTTCAAGTCGTAAAATCCGGACATTTTTTATTTCAATACAAATACATAAATTTGTAAGATTTGAAACGACAACCACCAACAAACTCAAACAATGACACCAATCAAGCACATCCTGACCTTAGCTTTGGCGATATGCCCACTATCGGCATCAGCTCAGCTTCCTTATTGGAAAGACCTGTGCGTCACCACAGTAAACGGTGATGCCCAACGCACTGAACTGATATTCTATCCGACAGAAGACTCAGCGGCCATGCAGGCTTTCGAGAAAAGCCCCTATTACCGCAGCCTCAACGGACAATGGAAATTCAGGTATTTCGATTCCCAGAAACAGATTCCGGACAGGATTGAACATACTTCAGCATCCGACGCCGCATCCTGGAGCGACATTAAAGTACCAGGCAACTGGGAAATGCAAGGATTCGGGACGGCAATATACGTAAACCAGAAATACGAATTCGCCACCAAGAACCCAAATCCGCCGTCCCTCCCGGAAGATACTCCTGCAGGAGTCTATTTCAGGACCTTCGATGTACCGGAATCATGGGACGGAAGGGAAATATTCCTGAACATATGCGGGGCTAAATCAGGTGTCTACGTCTATGTCAACGGAAATGAGACAGGATATGCCTGCGATTCCAAGGATCTTGTCCGTTACAATATCACGCCGTACCTCCGTCCGGGACAGAACGATCTGGTGATAAAGATAACAAGATGGAGTGCAGGATCCTACCTCGAATGCATGGACTTCTGGAGAATAAGCGGCATCGAGAGAGACGTCTACCTTTCATCGGAAAAAGAATCCACAGGATTTGACTTCGAAGTGGTTTCGACCCTCGATGACAGCCTGACAGACGGGATTTTCGCACTCAGGATACTGACAGGAGCAGACACTCCGGTAGACTTTTCATATTGTCTGGAAGACAAATCAGGAAAAACGGTTTCCGAAGGAAAAGGAACGGTATCAGAATACAAAGAATTCACGGACACTATCCCGCAAGTAAGGAAATGGTCGGCTGAACACCCTGAACTCTACAGACTTATAATGTGCGTAAACGGCGAATACACCAGATTCAACGTCGGATTCAGGAAGTTCGAGATAAAAGACTGGACAGAAGGGAATACGGTCAAGGGCAGACAATGGAAGACTTTTCTGGTAAACGGACAGCCGGTAAAATTCAAAGGAGTGAACATGCATGAGCACAACCCTTATACCGGACACTTCATTACACGGGAAGACCTGCTTGAAGACCTGACCCTCATGCGCAGGAGCAACATCAACGCCATCAGGACCTGCCATTACCCTCTTCCGCGTTTCTTCTATGAACTGTGCGACAGTCTGGGATTCTATGTGTACTCCGAAGCGAATATCGAATCCCATGGCATGGGCTACAGCCTGGACAGGACGCTCGGGAACGCCCCGGCATGGTACAGCGCACACAGGGACCGGGTAATGAACATGTATATGCGTACAAGGAACTATCCTTGCGTGACGATACTTTCTCTGGGCAACGAGGGAGGCAACGGCTACAACTTCTACCGCTGCTACGAAGAGATGAAGCTTCGCGAGCAGAACGGGATGAACCGTCCGGTATGCTATGAAAGAGCCATTCTGGAATGGAATACAGATATGTTCGTTCCGCAATACCCGGGCGCAGACTGGTTCCGCCGCATGGGAGAAAAGGGATGTGCGAAACCTGTATGCCCTTCAGAGTATTCCCACAGCATGGGAAATTCTACAGGATCGCTCGATCTGCAGTGGGAGTATATCTACCGGTATCCCAACCTTCAGGGAGGTTTCATCTGGGACTGGGTCGATCAGGGCATGGCGGCTACGGACAGCAACGGACGTATGTTCTGGAAATACGGAGGAGACTACGGAAAGGACATGCCGAGCGACGGGAACTTCTGCTGCAACGGCCTTATCGGACCGGACAGGCTTCCGCACCCTGCGCTTGAAGAAGTGAAACATGTCTACCAGGATATTGCCGTCACTCCTGAAAATCTGGAAAAGGGAATATTCAAAGTACTGAACAGGTTTTATTTCACGGATCTGAAAGATTATGAAATCAGGTATTCGATACAGGCTGACGGAAAGACCGTACGCAAGGGAAGCATCAACATTCCGGTCGGGCCGCAGCAGGAAAAGACATTCACGGTAGAATATCCGCAGATGTCGCCGGCAAGGACATGGTACATAAATTTCGATATCGCCGACAAGGACGGACGCAGCCTCCTTCCTGCAGGGTCAGTCGTAGCCACCGAACAGTTCCTGCTGAAGAAGCCAGAGCCTGCCCCTTATGCTTACGGAAACGGAAAGCCTTGCACGATAAGTGAAGATGAAAACACGATAAACATAAAGTCTTCCGCCGTGGAATTCGTGTTCGACAAGCAATCCGGCACAGTAGCCTCTTACAAGGTCGGCGGTCAGGAAATGTTCAAAGACGGATTCGGCCTCAGACCGTCATTCTGGCGGGCGCCTACGGACAATGACTACGGAAACGGAATGCCTAAGCGTGCCCGCATATGGAAAGCGGCCAGCGAGGAATTCAACGCATCGGCTGAAGCCAGATCAATAGGAAACGATGCCGTACTTACAGTCACCTATGCCATAGGCGATGGCTATCTGTACCGGACGGAATACACAGTACATCCTGACGGGATCATAAACGTCAAAGCTGACTTCAAGGGGATCCGTGACGGGAAAAAGGCCCTTGACATCCCTCGTATCGGTCTGAGTATGAGACTTCCGGCTTCTGCTGACAGCTTCAGATACTTCGGAAAGGGTCCGTGGGAGAATTACGCCGACCGCAATTCTGCAGCCCGGACCGGCATTTATGCTTCTTCCGCCCAGGCAGAATACGTACCTTATGTAAGACCGCAGGAATGCGGGCACCATACCGGCTGCTCATGGATAGAAATCGGCGGACTCACCTTCGTAGCCGACAGCCTGATGGAATTCAATGCACTGCGCAACAGCATAGAGGACTTCGATTCAGAAGAGGCGGTCCGGCATGACTACCAGTGGTACAATTTCGATCCGGATGCAGTGAAAGACCCGGCAGAGGCAAAGGACGTTCTGCGCAGGCAGCACCATATCAACGATATAACTCCACGGGACTATGTCGAACTGTGCATTGACATGATGCAGAGCGGAATAGGAGGATATGACAGCTGGGGTTCCCTTCCGGAGCCGTTCCGCACCCTGTGGAGCGACCGTGACTACAGTTTCGGCTTCACGATCGTCCCGCAGAAGACAATGCCCGCTTCAAAGGCAGTCAGATACAGATACTGAAAACCAACCTATAAAACACTATAATATAATATGATAAAAGGTTTCGCAAAGGCGTTTTGCCTTACGGCCTGCATAACGGCAGGCGCGGCATGCGGCACAGAAGCTCCGGCGCCTTACGGCGTGCTTCCGTCGCAGGCGCAGATAGAATGGCAGAAGATGGAGACCAACATGTTCTGCCACTTCGGACCTAATACTTTCACCAGCGCGGAATGGGGTACCGGCCAGGAAAATGCCGATGTATTCAATCCGACGGAAATGGACTGCAGACAGTGGGCGTCAATAGCCAAGGCGGCAGGCATGAAAGGCATAATCATTACGGCAAAGCATCATGACGGCTTCTGTCTGTGGCCGAACCCGGTAAGCAAGCATACGGTAGCCCAGAGCTCGTGGAAAGACGGCAAAGGCGACGTACTCAAGGAACTGTCAGAAGCATGCAGGGAGTACGGGCTCAAATTCGGAGTATATATCTCTCCATGGGACAGGAATGACCCGGCCTATGGAACGGATGAGTACAATGACGTGTTCCGTAAGACTCTCGAAAGCGCATTAGGCAGCTACGGGCCTGTCTTCGAGCAGTGGTTCGACGGAGCCTGCGGTGAAGGCCCGAACGGGAAAAGACAGGTGTACGACTGGAACCTTTACCATGAAACTGTCTACAGGCTGCAGCCTGACGCCATAATATTCAGCGACACGGGTCCGGGATGCAGGTGGATAGGGAATGAAGCCGGCTATGCAGGAAAGACATGCTGGTCGACCCTCGACACTACGGGATTCGCTCCTGGAGCGGCGCCTGCAAGGGACACCCTGAACTGCGGGAACGTCCACGGCAAGGCATGGATACCGGGAGAAGCGGACGTGTCGATACGCCCGGGCTGGTTCTACAAGGATTCAGAAAACGACAAGGTGAAATCATTGTCCGACCTTCTGGGAATATACTACGCAAGTGTAGGAAGGAACTCCCTCCTGCTGCTGAATGTCCCACCTGACAAGAGAGGCCTCATATACGGTACCGATTCTCTCCGGCTCATGGAGTTCCGTTCAGCCCTCGACCATATATTCTCCGCCGACATGTCTGACGGAGCCATGGCTGAGGCCTCCGCAGTCCGTGGGGGAAGCGGCAGATTCTCTGCCGCCAACATCCTCGATCAGGATTACGACTCATACTGGTGTACCGATGACGATGTCACGACTGCGTCAGTGACTGTCAGCCTCGACGGGGAAAAGACCTTCAACAGGATAATGCTCCAGGAATATATTCCTTTGGGACAGAGAATCGCACGCTTCAGCGTCGACATCAAGGACAATGAGGGCAACTGGACCAGGGCTGCAGAAGGCACGACCATAGGGTATAAACGTATTCTTCTCACCGACAGGATTACTACGGACGCCGTCCGTATCAATATAGAAAAATCCTATGCCTGTCCTCTTCTGAACGGATTCGGACTTTTCCTGGATGATATCATGGGAGAGACGGAAGGATGGGATGATGCGGGCAGCCCGGGAGAAACCATGGCTGCAGATGAAGTCCTCAGTCTTGATCTCGGAAAAGTATCGCAGGCAAAGGGATTCTTCTACCAGCCTAAGAAAAGAGGTGCGGACGGATGCATAATCACATATGACCTGGAAGTCAGCCGGGACGGCGAGCAGTGGACCAGGGTATTCGCCGGAAAAATGTTTGAAAATATTGTCAACAATCCTATACGCCAGAACGTGGAATTCGGCCAGAACCTGTCTTTCAGATACATGCGCCTTATACCACTGACTTCGAGCGATGAAGATTCGTACGGCGTATCCGGTTTCGGGATCCTGGAATAGTCCCGGGACCAATGCAGTATAAACAATGCCTGCCATGAGACTTCCGTCCTTTTTCATAAAGATGCAGTTCATTCTCCTGCCGGTCCTGGCGTCCGCCTTCCCCGGCAAGGCGGAAGAGGCTGACGCCGAACCCTCCCGCTACGGAGTGACCTGCTTCTCCGTCAATTTCCTCAGGGAGCAGCCGGATTTCCCCCGGGAACTGGGGAACCAGCTGTTAATGGGCACTCCTGTAGAAATCACGGGACGGGAAGGCTACTGGATGCAGGTAGTATCGCCGGACCCGTATAAGGCATGGTGCGTCGAAATGGGGATTGCAGAAATGACCGGAGAGGAACTGCAAGACTATATAGCGGCGCCTAAATACATAGTGACAGCAGAATACAGCCATGTATTCAGTTCTCCTTCGGAGCGGTCGGAAAGGATCTCCGATCTGGTGATGGGTGACCTGCTTCGTATCGTCTTCCCCAAAAACGGTCCACGCCAGGGCAGACATGCCGGATCCGGAGGAATCTCCTGCAGGGGGTTCTTCAAGGTACTGATGCCATCCGGAGTTGAAGGCTATGTCAGGAAAAAGGACATGGAAGAATTCGGGAAGTGGGCTGCGGACAGGAAAGCCACGGAAGAAAACATCATAAAGACAGCAAGGCTTTTCCTCGGTACGCCCTACCTGTGGGGAGGGACCTCGATAAAAGGCGTAGACTGCAGCGGACTCACCCGTATGGTATGGTTCATGAACGGGGTGCTTCTGCCGCGGAACGCCTCCCAACAGGCGAAAACCGGGACATGCATACCCTATCCCGGGCAGGGAAATGATAGCGTAGACAGAGAAACCATGCTGGAATTCTGCAGCAGCCTCATTCCGGGAGACCTTATATTCTTCGGCAGCGGGAAAAATGTCAGCCACGTGGGCATATACATCGGCAATGGGCGTTTCATACATGCATCGCAATATGTGCGTACCAGTTCCCTCATACCGGGAGATGAAGACTACTATGAACTGTCCTGGAAACTTCTTCATGCATGCAGGATCATCGGGCAGGAAGACCGCGGAAGCGGGGTGGAAAGCATGCTCGGAAGTCCGGCATATTTTCCGCAAAAGTAAAATGACATCCGGGCCTGTTTCGGGATTTCAGTTTTATTTACTACCTTTGCCGCGTCAAAAAGCGAAAAACAGTCATTTGACTTTTAAATATTTATAACTATGAATCTTAGAGACATTAAAAAGGACATCGAGTACATCATCGGAGAGTTCATCGACGACTGCTCTCTGTTTGTTACCCTCAATCCGGGAAAGGACTCCGATGAAGTAGCAAAGATAATCGAAGAAGCCGTCGATCTTTACAATGACCTCAGGGACAAGGTAAACGCCAAGGTAGACGGAAACAAAAAAGCCTACTACAACGGCATCCGCAAGGAACTTTTCGAAAAGACGGATGAACTTTGCGAGAAACTGAGTGCTGCCGTATCGAAGTAAAATACGTACAGCAGATACTGAAGGAAGACGGCTTATCGGGTCGTCTTCTTTTTTTAGGGCCACTGAGGCATAAAAAGATAGCGGAGACCCTCCCCAAGGTCCCCGCTATATATAAAACGAACTTAACAAATAGACACGAATAAATTCTGATGTCCGTTACAAAGGTATTAATTTCTTAATACATTCCAAATTTTTCATCAAAATTTTTCACAATTTTTTAAAAGAAAATTAAAATACGGTCAGATTTCCTGTAAATAAGCTTATTATTTCATTCCATACTTCTTCAATATCTTCAGAACCTGCTTCTCTATGGATTCCGCCCATCCGAGGTATCCCATATCCGAAGGGTGAATGCCGTCGACCGAACTCTCATGACCGTTCCTTCCTGTATCCGTCCTGATAAAATATACATTATCGTACTTTTTGACGGCTTCTGCCATAAGTTCCGATGCCATATCCATCTTAGCCTGTTCGTAAGCGGCAGTGACAGTAGAGAAATTCCTTCCTTCCCGGTATATTGTCTGCATGAAAATAAGCGGAATATCAGGATGCGCCTTCCTGACCTT
Source organism: Candidatus Cryptobacteroides faecipullorum (assembly GCA_017694885.1). Taxonomy (GTDB): domain Bacteria; phylum Bacteroidota; class Bacteroidia; order Bacteroidales; family UBA932; genus Cryptobacteroides; species Cryptobacteroides faecipullorum. Next base: position 26,978 of record JADIMH010000012.1, read on the forward strand.
CTCGATGAACGGAAACAGACGCTCCTTTATCATCGCCGCAGAAGGATTGGAAAATGCATCGAAAATAAACGCATCTACATCGGCATCACACAGTACATCGGCAAAATACGGCTGCAGCTTGCAGTTTCCGCTGCACCCGAGGCCAAGAATCTGTATGCCGGTATTGCGCATCAGCTGCATGGGATAGCTCATCCCCGGTCGGCTGGTGCTGATGCCCTGAGTGAAACTGGACCCGAAAATGCCTACGCGATACCTGAAAGGAGATTCCATCGGAGTGATTTCCGACCCTTTTTCCGTCCCGATCTTCAAAGAATACAGTTCACTGTAGATCGGAAGATAAAGCATGCATTTCTTGACACCTTGAGGAAGGTCCTTGATCAGGACCAGATTATTCTCTTCCTTGCCGTCGGCCGGTGCCTTGGACGCAGCGTAAAGCCATTTGCCGTCCTTCATTATATAAAGGTCATAGCCGCGCAGCGAAATTCCCATAGTATTCACGCCCCTGTTCATATATCCATAATCCGGCTTGACGGAAATGGTAGAAGAATTGGTCTCGAACAATACGGCAAGACCTGCGGAACAACGCACCTGGATATTCTCGGATTTCGTAAATCCCTTGTACCTGCATGTATCGACCCTGTGGTACGGATTGGGTGTGTCATCCAGAATCTTCCCGACAAGATTCAGGTCAGAAGCCTCGGTGAATACATATTCGACATTTTTCGGAGTCTGGGCCCGCATCGCACAGGCCCCAAAAAGCAGCATCAGAGCCGCAAGAAGAAATTCAATCCGTTTCATATTCTCTCGTTTGTCTGTTTCCGAATATATTACAACGCGCTAATTTAATTTATTTTCTCAGTAAAATGCCATTCAGCGCAAGACTATTTAATCAGCCGGCTTACAAGGTACAGACAGATGAAATGGGGATATTGTCATTTACATATACAAATATTACCTTTGCCCGGTCAAAATCATGAAAGACCTACACTTGAAATGAGTCTATATTCATTCTACAGGATAAGCAAGCCTTCAAGCGGGCGCGTAGCCGAAGATAAGATACAGGGCACATACAAATCTCTCAGGAACAAGACATTCTGGGGAGCGACAGCTGCATACAGCCTCTATTACGTATGCAGGATGAGCCTGAGCGTGGTAAAGCAGCCGCTCATCGACAGCGGGGCCCTCTCCGCCGGACAGCTGGGAATCATCGGATCCGCCCTGCTTTTCGTCTATGCCGTAGGGAAGTTCATGAACGGATTCATCGCAGACTACTGCAACATCCGCAGGTTCATGGCCACCGGACTTCTCGTTTCGGCCCTTATAAATCTTCTGATGGGCGCCATGGGTCTTCTCTACAGCACTGCCGGACTTTCCACCATCATCCTTTTCATCGCCTTCGCTGTCCTCTGGGGAATCAACGGCTGGATGCAGTCCATGGGTTCGCCTCCGGGAATAATAAACCTTTCCAGATGGTTCCCGCTCTCGAAAAGAGGTACGTTCTACAGCATATTCAGTGCAAGCCCTTATGTAGGTGAATTCCTTTCATTCATAATAGTCGGTGTCGTAGTATCCGCCTTCGGGTGGGAGTACGGGTTCATATTCTCCTCAATCGGAGGACTGGCCGGTGCGGCAATCATTCTTATCTTCATGAGCGACACGCCGGAAAGCAAGGGTCTCCCTTCCGTACAGGTCCTTTCAGGAGAGAAAATGCAGAAAACCGACATGATGCCGACTGTCCAGGTCCAGAAATACGTTCTCAGGCATCCGGGAATCTGGATAATAGCGGCATCGAGCGCATTCGTATACATAGCGAAATACGCCATCGCGGGATGGGGAGTGCTTTTCCTGCAGAAAGCCAAGGATTTCTCCCTTGAGAACGCGACCCAGATCATAGCTTTCTCCGCAGCTTTCGGTGTCGTAGGCACCGTCCTGGCCGGATGGCTTTCCGACAAGGTGTTCCGCGGAGACAGGGTAAAGCCTGCGATAATATCAGGTATCCTGAGCTTCATCTCAATGGACCTGTTCCTATTCACGGAAGGAAGCTACATGATGAACATACTGTATGTTTCGCTGTTCAGCCTGGCGATAGGTGTCCTTTACTGCATCGTGGCAGGACTGATGGCTGTAGACATCGTTCCCCGCAAGGCTACGGGAGCCGCGCTGGGAATAGTAGGAATTTCAAGTTATGTAGCGGCCGGCATCCAGGATATCGCGAGCGGCTATCTCATCCAGGGATATACAAAAGGGGCAGAAGACATAAGCGCGGCATCGTATGATTTCGGTCCGGTGTCCGTGTTCTGGCTGGCGGCCACTCTCGTGGCATTCGTCCTGCCGGCGATATGCTGGAAAAAGATGAAACCGGAGAACAATTCCGATCCGGAAAACGGTCAGACTTCGAATTAAAGATATGAAAATAAAATTCTCGATAGAATACAGGACAGTCTGGGGAGAAAACCTGTTCATCCATTATGGAAAAGACCGGAAGGCTGCCATGCAGTATGCCGGAGACGGGATATGGAGTACCGTAATCGAAGCAGAGTCTGAAGCAGAGTTCGGCTCCTACCATTACGAAGTCGAGGAATACGGACGGTTCAAAAGAAGGGAATGGATGCAGCATTCTCTTGAGTCCGGGGAAAAAAGGACGGGGAATACTCCGCCCGATGAAGCATATGCGGAAATCCGCGACAAGTGGCAGATGATGCCGCGATGCGCCGGAACCGCCGTTCCCGTCTTCTCTCTGCGGTCTGAAAACGGATTCGGAACCGGAGAGTTCAACGACTTGAAGCTTCTGACGGACTGGGCGGCAGCCACAGGCCAGAAAATCATACAGCTTCTTCCTGTAAACGATACCACGATGACGGGGACATGGACCGATTCCTATCCGTACAGTGCGGTTTCCATCTATGCGCTTCATCCCCAGTTCATTCACCTTCCGGATGCAGGAGTAGAGGAAGATGAAGAATACAATACGCTGAAAAACACTCTGAATGCCCTCCCGGCCGTAGACTATGAAAAGGTCAATGCAGAAAAAGACCGGCTTCTGAGAAAGGCTTTCGCCTCAAGGTGGAGAAGCACATGCATGAGCGGAGAATACAGGCGCTTTTTCCGGGAAAACAGCTTCTGGCTGCTTCCTTATGCCGCATTCAGAATCCTTCAGAAGAAATACGGGACCTCCGATTTCAACAGATGGGGAGAGTACAAGGCCTATGACCCGACTAAAACCGGGGCCCTGCTGAAAAAAGAAAAACAGGAATGCAACTATTTCTGTTTTGTACAGTTCCATCTTCACAGGCAACTCTCCATGGCCAGAGACTACGCACACTCGCACGGGGTATATCTGAAAGGGGACCTTCCAATAGGGATAAGCCCTGAAAGTGCAGATGCCTGGACCTCTCCCGAACTGTTCCATCTGGACTCCCAGGCCGGGGCGCCGCCGGACGCCTTTGCAGCCAAAGGACAGAACTGGGGCCTGCCGACATACAACTGGGACAGGATGTCCCGGGACGGCTATGCATGGTGGAAGTCCAGGATGAAGAACATGGAACAGTACTTCGATGCTTTCCGCATAGACCACATTTTAGGATTTTTCCGCATCTGGGAAATTCCGCTGGGCGCAAAAAGCGGACTTTTAGGACATTTCAGCCCTGCGCTTCCATATTCTGCCGCTTATCTGAGAGGACTTGGTTTCAGTCTGCCGGACTCCGGATCCGCCATACCTGAATCCGAAGATGTCCTTTTCGTAGCCGATCCTTACGCTGAAGGATACTGGCACCCGCGTATCGCGGCCCGGGACACCGATGCATACATGGCCCTCGACCAGTCAATGAAAGACACGTACAACAGACTGTACGATGACTTCTTCTACCACAGACACAACGGTTTCTGGAAAGAATCCGCCATGAAAAAGCTGCCTGAACTGCTATCTTCGACCCAGATGCTGGCCTGCGGCGAAGATCTGGGCATGATTCCGGCCTGTGTCCCGGATGTAATGAAAGACCTGTGCATCCTTTCTCTGGAAATACAGCGCATGCCGAAACTTGCCGGAGAGACTTTCGCAGATGTAGGCCGCTATCCGTATATGTCGGTGTGCTCTACTTCCACACACGACATGAATCCTTTGAGAGCCTGGTGGAAAGAAGACGGAAAACTTTCGCAGAAGTTCTTCAATGAGGTCCTTGGAAAATGCGGGCATGCACCTCAGGAGTGCGAGACATGGATATGCCGCGACATAGTGAAGATGCATCTGGACTCCCCTTCCCTGCTGGCCATACTGCCGTTGCAGGACTGGCTTTCCACCGATGAAGAGCTCCGTAACCCGGACGCGGATTCAGAACGTATCAATGACCCGGCCGAGGCTCCCCACTATTGGAGATACCGGATGCACCTCACTCTGGAAAAGCTCCTTGAAGCCGTAGAATCCAACAGAAGGCTGCACGATATGATATCGGCGGCCAGACGATAGAGCCGGCAGGGTCCGGCTGTGCGGCCTGCGGTTTATGAAGAAAACGCTTTGGAAAGGATCTCCGGCCTGTAGCGGAAAGAAAGGTAGACGGTACGGACAAGCAGATGGATGAAATACGCGGCGAGCAGGACATGGAGGACAGCCCTTCCATATGCTTCCGTATCAGCTTCCCCGGAAGGGAAAACGGCAATCCCGAGAAAATATGCGGCAAAGAAACCGGCAAGGGCCATAAGGCCTGCATTGCGCATGCTTCCGGAAGCGGTAGCGCCGACATAAATGCCGTCCCAGGTAAAGGCGGCGCACCCGGCAAGAGGCATTGCCAACAGCCACGGAAGATACTTCCGTCCCAAGCTTATGACGCTTTCATCCGAAGTCATCATCCGCAGCAGCGGTGTTCCGGAAGTGGCGTATATCGCCATGAACAGGACGGCTATGCCCATACTCCACAGAAACACGCTCTTTACGGTCAGGCGGAAAGATGCGACGTTCCTTTCTCCGATATACCGGCCGGCCAACGCCTCTGCGGCATAAGCGAAACCGTCCGTAAAGTATGAAAACAGCATCATGATCTTCATAAGGATGGAGCCGCAGGCAAGGATGAGGTCTCCGCAATGTGCCGCTATCATCGTAAAGCCGATGTATATGCCTATAAAGCACACGGAGCGTATGAACAGGTCGGAGTTCATGCTGAAGAATTTTCCTGTCTCGCCGCCTCTAAAGACAGAAACTATATCGATTTTCGCCAACCCGGAGAAAACACGTCTGCGGTACTTGAAGAAGACGATGGATGCGGCCGTCAGCAGTCCGGTGTATTGTGCTGCCACCGTACCGGCGGCAATACCGGCAAACCCTATCCCTTCATAGTGCAGGTCCCCGACATTCAGGCCTAAAGCCAAGACAATGCTCAATACTGCATTCATGACATTTACTGTCATATCGGTAATCATCGGACTCACACCGTCCTGCATTCCGATGAACCAGCCCTTGAAAGCCATCAGGCAAAGTGTTGCGGGAGCCGCCCATATGCGTATGAAGAAATACCGCTCCGCCAAAGAGCGCACCTGCGGAGTACAGTCGACCACCAGAAAAGCAGCCTGAAGGAAAAGCCACTGCAACGCAAGCAAGACAAAGGCACATGCCATAGCTATTCCGCAAGAGCGTATAAAAACCCTTGCGCACCCGCCCATATCCCCTCTTCCGCATGCCTGGGCCGTAAGTCCGCCTGTTCCTATGCGGAGAAAGCCGAAATTCCAGTAAAGCAGATCGAAAAGCATTGAGCCGACTGCCGCTCCCCCTATAAGCGTAGCCCCCGAAACCGCTCCCGGGGCCGACGCATCCAGATGTCCGGCAACGGCAAGATCGACCATACCCACCAGAGGTACGGTAATGTTTGCCAGTATGCTCGGCACGGCAAGTCTCAGGATATTTCCGTTAACAGACATCAGCGGTATTTCTGCTCTTCCTCGAGCATTCCGAGATAGGATGAATAGCGCTCATAGCTTATGGTCCCGTCCTCGACGGCAGCCTTGACCGCACATCCCGGCTCATGGGTATGGGTACAGGGGGCAAACCGGCAGTTTCCGGAGACTTTAAGCATTTCCGGGAAATAGAGCGCTATCTCGTCTTTGTCGACATCTACCAGACCGAACCCCCTGATGCCGGGAGTATCTATGATATATCCTCCTGAAGAAAGCCTGTACATTTCATAGAAGGTAGTCGTATGTTTTCCCTGGAGATGAGACTGCGAGATTTCGCCTGTACGCGGTTCCAATGACGGGTCGAGAGCCTTGATCAGGGATGATTTGCCCACTCCGGACACACCGGAAAAGAGGCAGACCCGGTCCCTGCAGGCTTCACGCAATTCCGCGACTCCGGCACCGGTTGCGGCGGAAACGTCCGTTACCCTGTACCCGGCGCCTTCGTATATGCTGTGGAAAGCGGCCACCATATCCTGATGCCCGGGCCCGTAGAGATCCGTCTTGTTCAGGACTACTGTAGCAGGGATGCCGTAGACCTCGCATGTCACCAGTATCCTGTCGAGGAAAGGGAGCTTTACTTCAGGAAAATCGACGGTAACCACGATAAACGCCATATCGACATTCGCCGCGATGATATGCGACTGCCGCGACAGATTGGTGGAACGCCGGATAACATAGTTGCGGCGGGGAAGGATTCCGGTGATGACCGCCGGGTTCTCGGCATCAGGCATCGCATCCGTAAGATTCCGTCCCTCCGGCAGTTCGAAAACCACACGGTCCCCGACGGCGACAGGATTCGTAGACGAACTTCCTTTCTGCCTGATCCTGCCCCTGAGCACTGCAGGGAAAAGATTCCACTGCGGAAGTACGGTCAGAAGATAATGGCTTCCGGTGTGCTTGACGACTATTGCTTGAGTATTGTCCATTGTAAAAATAACCATTGGCATGGCAGAGGCCATGCCGGAGGGCAAAAATAGTAAAATTTCAAAAAAGAATATCTACATTTGTGGCGGTAAAACACTCTGATATGATCAACGAAGCACAAATCGAGGAAACCCTCGACAATCTTTTTGGAAATCTGGAATTTACATCTGAGCCCACCGGTCTTTACGCCCCGCTCGGATACATGATGGGAATCGGAGGGAAACGTGTCAGGCCACGTCTCTGCCTGACCGCATATTCCCTGTTCAAGGACAGTTTCACGGAAGAAATCCTGCAGCCTGCAGCCGCCCTGGAAGTGTTCCACAGCTTTACCCTCATACATGATGACATCATGGACAAGGCGGACATGCGCAGAGGAAAGCCGACAGTCTGCCATAAATGGAATGACAACACGGCCATACTTTCAGGAGACGTAATGTGCATCGACAGCTACCGCAGGATAGCGAAAGCCCCTGCCAAGGTCCTTCCGCAGGCTCTGGAACTTTTTTCCGCTACGGCGGCACAGGTGTGCGAGGGCCAGCAGTACGATATGGACTTCGAAAGCATGAAAGAAGTTTCTATGGAGGATTACATAAAGATGATAGGCCTGAAGACAGCGGTTCTGCTGGCCTGCTCGGCAAAACTCGGCGCCCTTATCGCCGGGGCCGATGAAAGGACGTGCGGGTATCTTTACAAGTTCGGCTACAGTCTGGGACTTGCCTTCCAGATTACAGACGATTATCTGGATACGTTCGGAGACACCAATGTTTTCGGGAAGAAAATCGGAGGGGACATAATCAACAACAAGAAAAGCTGGCTTCTTACAAGAGCGCTTGAAAAAAGCGGGGAAATGGAAAACTCCGGTGCCATATCCCGCAATGCCGGCACAAGCAGGTCCGCCCTGCTGGCCGCAATGGCCATGAAATCCGGAAGCGAGGCGGAAAAAGAGGCCAAGATAGACAAAGTCAAGGGAATATACATCGAACTCGGCGTAGATGAGGATGCAAAATATGAAATCATAAAGCAGCATGCCCATGCCATGGACTATGCCGGAATGATAGGGCTTCCGCGCGTACGCTATGAAATGCTCCACCGTTACGCAGACAGGCTGCTCGGCAGGACGAAATAGATCCCGGAATGAAAAAGAAAGATATCAACATAATGGCCCCTGCGGGCAATTTCGAATGTCTTCATGCCGCCATACAGGGAGGTGCGGATTCAGTGTATTTCGGAGTCGAAAGGCTCAATATGCGCTCGCACTCCGCCAACAATTTCAAGATGACGGACCTGCAGGAGATATGCGACATCTGCCGGGAACACGGGGTGGAGACCTACCTGACCCTGAATATCGTACTGTACAATGAAGATCTGGAGGACATGCGCCGTACACTCGATGCCGCCAAGGAAGCAGGGGTGACTGCGGTAATAGCATCCGACATGGCTGCAATAATGTATGCCCGCCGCATAGGCGTGGAGGTCCACATTTCCACCCAGCTGAGCATATCCAACTCCGAGACCCTGCGCTTCTACGCGCAGTTTGCAGACGTAATCGTACTTGCCAGGGAACTCAACCTGCATCAGGTAAAGGAAATCAAAGGAATAATCGACAAGGAAGGCATTACCGGCCCTGCCGGCAAACCGGTACGTATAGAGATGTTCGCCCACGGGGCTCTCTGCATGGCCATTTCAGGGAAATGCTATCTCAGCCTGCATGAATACGGAGCTTCTGCCAACCGAGGCTCCTGCTATCAGATATGCCGGAGGGGCTATGAGGTCACCGATCTTGAAACAGGACAGCAGCTGAAGGTGGACAACAAATATATCATGTCCCCTAAGGATCTGTGTACCATAGAGTTCATGGATAAGATCATAGACGCTGGCGTAACTGTCTTCAAGATCGAAGGCAGGGCCAGATCGGCAGAATATGTAAAACGCGTCACATCCTGCTACAGACGGGCGGCCGATGCCGTATGCGAAGGGACATATACTCCGGAAACGGCGTCCGAACTGAAATCAGAACTGTCAGAAGTGTTCAACCGCGGGTTCTGGGAAGGATATTATCAGGGAGCGAGGCTCGGACAGTGGAGCGAGGTATACGGAAGCAAGGCAACCAGGAAGAAAGTCTACAGCGGTAAAATAACCAACTGGTTCGGAAAACTCGGGGTAGCCGAGGTCCTGGTCGAGTCGGCAAGCCTGAAGACCGGAGACAGCATCCTGATCATCGGACCGTCGACGGGCGTTGTGGAAATGACAGTCCCGGAAATAAGGGTAGACCTGAAAGAAGCTCCGCAGGCCGGCAAAGGCACATATTGCTCCATACCGGTAGCGTCTTCCCTGCTGGAGTCCTGTGGAGGGAAACTCCGCCGTTCGGACAAGATATACATCTGGGAAGACGTCACGCAGAAACAATGAAATCCAGACCGCTATAACCGCATAATCCAATCTCATGAAACCTAACTGCAGAACAATCCTCTGCTGCGGCGCGGCCGCCCTGTCGGCCGCCGGAATGAACGCGGCACCCAAAGGAGACAAGCCCAACATCATCTTCATCCTGTGCGACGACATGGGGTACGGAGACCTGGCATGCTACGGACAGAAATACATTCAGACCCCGAACATAGACGCTATGGCTGAAGAAGGCATGCGCTTTACGCAGGCCTATGCCGGCAGTCCTGTCAGCGCCCCTTCCAGGGCGACGATCATGACAGGCCAGCATTCAGGACACGGTCATGTGCGTGGCAACAAGGAATACTGGACGCAGGCGCCTGTAGTAAAATACGGAGAAAACGATGACTATGCGACAGTAGGCCAGGAACCTTACGATCCGGAACATATCATCCTTCCCGAAATATTGAAAAGGAACGGATACTCGACAGGCATGTTCGGGAAATGGGCCGGAGGCTATGAAGGGTCATGCTCGACTCCGGACAAGAGGGGCATCGATGAATTCTACGGATATATCTGCCAGTTTCAGGCCCATCTCTATTATCCGAATTTCCTGAACAGGTACAGCAAGTCGAAAGGAGACACATGTACCGTGCGCATCACTCTTGAAGACAATATCGGCTATCCGATGTTCGGGGACGACTACAGGAAGCGCACCCAATATTCCGCCGACCTGATACACCGGGAAGCCCTTGAGTGGCTTGACAGCCGGGACGGGGATGAACCGTTCTTCGGTTTCTTTACATATACGCTCCCGCATGCCGAGCTGGCCCAGCCGCAAGACTCCATCCTCCGGTATTATAAGGAAAAGTTCTTCGTTGACAAGACCTGGGGAGGGAGCGAAGGCAGCAGGTACAACCCCGTAGAGCATACCCATGCAGAATTCGCGGCCATGATCACCCGCCTGGACAAGTATGTAGGGGAAATCCTCGCCAAACTTAAAGAAAAGGGAATGGACAGGAACACCATAGTCATATTCAGCAGCGACAACGGCCCTCATGAAGAAGGCGGGGCCGATCCGGCATTTTTCGGAAGAGACGGGAAACTCCGAGGCCTGAAAAGGCAATGCTATGAAGGCGGGATCCGGGTCCCTTTCATCGCATGGTGGCCCGGACACATTCCCGAGGGAACAGTAAACGACCACCAGCTGGCATTCTATGACATCCTGCCTACATTCTGCGAACTTGCAGGCGACCGCAGATTCCCGGACAGATATATCAACAGGAATCTTGAAGGAGACTGCTTCGACGGCATATCATTCGCCCCCACCCTGCTCGGGGACGACGGACGGCAGCGGAAGCACGGCCACCTTTACTGGGAATTCCATGAAACCGACCAGATAGCAGTCCGCATGGGAGACTGGAAACTGGTGGTGATAAAAGGCGTCCCGCATCTGTATGATCTGGCCTCGGACCTGCATGAAGACCACGACATCGCTTCATCGCATCCGGAGATCGTAAGGCAGATGACTGATATAATATACAGGGAACACCGTGAAAGCGATCTTTTCAAGGTGACCCTGCCGCAGTAAGCATGCCTTTTCTGCAACGGCCATAGATTTTTATTCTGTAAAATGAACACATTGAAGAAATTTTACATATCTTTGCGCTTCGAAAATAAAGGTGGAAAGATTTGGCTGCTTGCAACCACTTGAAAAAATGCTAAAATGTTGACATTGCTGTCGGCTGTAATGCCGGCGCGAAAACTTCAATATTTGTGTTCATGCAAGCCGCAGTTTTCCACTGTCGGCTTTTTTTATTTTTATATACAATGAACTATCTTTTTACTTCAGAATCAGTATCGGAAGGCCACCCGGACAAGGTGGCGGACCAGATTTCGGATGCCATCCTCGATGAATTCCTCAGACAGGATCCGGAGGCAAAAGTAGCATGCGAGACATTCTGCAGCACAGGTCTCGTAGTGGTAGGCGGGGAAGTACGCTCGGAAGATGCGTATGTCGATATCCAGAGCGTAGCGAGAAGAGTCATAAACAGAATAGGATACAACAAGGCAGACTACATGTTCGACGGGAATTCCTGCGGGGTTCTCTCTGCCCTGCATGAGCAGAGCCAGGACATCAACCGTGGAGTCGATGTCGCGGACCCTGAAGAGCAGGGAGCCGGGGATCAGGGAATGATGTTCGGCTATGCCTGCTGTGATACGGATGAATATATGCCGCTGCCTCTGGCGCTTTCACACAAGGCACTGCAGATACTTTCGCGGATACGCAAAGAGACCCCTGATCTGATGCCTTACCTCAGACCCGACTCCAAGTCGCAGTTTACCATTGAATACGACGGGGATACCGGAATGCCTGTCAGGGTACATACCATAGTCATTTCTACGCAGCACGATGAATTCGTAACTGAAGAACTCGGACATATGACATACCGGGAAGCATGCGACCAGTACGGGCAGGAACGTGTGGACGCCGCCATGCAGAACAAGATCCGCAAGGATGTCCAGAACATGCTTATTCCGATGCTGATAGAAGAACTGAATCCGGAAACGGCCGCACTTTTCAAAGATGACTATATTCTCCATGTCAACCCTACGGGGAAATTCGTAATCGGAGGTCCGCACGGAGACACTGGGCTTACGGGAAGGAAAATCATCGTAGACACATACGGGGGAAAAGGAGCGCACGGAGGCGGAGCCTTCTCGGGGAAAGACCCGTCAAAGGTAGACCGGTCAGCCGCCTATGCCGCAAGATACATAGCCAAGAACATGGTTGCCGCCGGAGTAGCCCGGGAAATGCTTGTCCAGCTGGCATACGCCATAGGCGTAGCCCGCCCGGTAAGCATCTTCGTCAACACATACGGCACAGCTGCCTGCGGAAAAGACGGCAGACAGCTGAGCGATGCGGAAATAGCGGAATGTATCGGAAGGATGTTCGACCTCCGTCCTGCAAAGATCATAGAGAAATTCCACCTCAAGAAGCCGATCTACGAGCCTACGGCCGCCTACGGCCATGTAGGGCGCAAGCCGTATCAGGACTACGTGGAGATCCGCCGCGGAGGGAAAAAGACACAGGAGTATGTGCAGTTCTTCGGATGGGAACTTCTGGACTCCGTAGACAATATCCGCAAGGAATTCAATCTGTAACATTCGGGAAGGCGGAAATCCTGAGTCTGGCCGCTCCCATCGGCACCAGAGTGACCTGCTCGTCCGGACCGGTCTTCACACCTTCGTCAGGAAGTACGGCACAGAGTCCCGTATCATCCGTTGTCCATGAAGGTATCCTGCGCCCTGTCGCCTTGAATTCAAGAGGAACGCTCTCCAACGCGAACGGAAAATCGTCCTGAGGCCATTCCTTGCGGACGACCTCGATGCCGGCAAGCGGATTTCCTGATCCGGACAGAACCAGCGCATAGTTCCATGGGCTGTCCGGATAAATCTCGGTAGTCGGCCATTTGGAAGGGTCTGCGTCTTTCTGCCACTTGGAATCCCAGATAGCCGTTTCGGCGCTGTTCCTCTGCACATACTTCTCATCGATCTTCAGAGACAGGGTCAAAGGACCGTAGTACACGCTGACGCTGTTCTTGTTCGTCTGCCAGGTATGCATCCTGAAAGACATCGGGAATTCCAGCATGACCTTATCCCCGTCTTTCCACAGGCGGTCTATCTTCACGTATTTTCCGGGCACGGCTTTCCCTGCATGTTTGCCGTTCACGGTGACTACGGCATTCTCAGCCCACGAAGGGATGCGGAAATACATCGGGAACGATACTTCCGATTCCGTTCCGAGTGTAAAGCATACTGTCCCGTCAAATGGATAATGAGTCTCTTCGTGCAGTATGACTTCATGCCCGTCTGCCACTTTGACCGTAGCGCGGCAAGCCGAATACATTGCTGCCGCAACCCCGTTGTCAGGAGTGGCAAGTATAAGATGTTCAGCAAAATACGGCCAGCCGAAAGCATGATTGTGCTGACAGCACCGGCTGCTGAACGGATTCATTGAAAGGAACGGACCGGCATTGGCGATGCCCGGGTAGTGGTTCTCTGAATCGCTGACCACATGATTCGGGGAAGTTATGTACCTGAGCGCCTTGAAATCCGGCATGACCGCGGCAGGATACGTATTGAAAGCCACCTCCTCGCAATGTTCGGCCCAGAACGGGTCGCCTGTCATCCGAAGCATTATCTCGTCTGAAGCCATCTGCTCTACGATACCGCATGTCTCCACTCCCTGACGGGGATCGATATATCCGAGCCTTGCATTCTCGTCCGATCCGAACATTCCGCCAGGAACCTGCCCGAAAGTACGGCGTATGAGATCATGAACATTGTACGAAGCATGAAGCATGGTAGAATCCCCGGTAAGCATATAATACTCGGCCGGTTCGCGGAAACATTGGGCAATATTGACATTGTGCCAGTTGGGAAGGGTCGTAGACTGGGTCCAATCGGCCGTGTTGCGGTGTATCTTTTCAGCAAGTTCCAACAGGAATTCATCCCCTGTGCGGTTATACAGCCAATAGACACTCAGCAGGTTGTCTCCGCCCCGGCTGTTTTCCCAATAATCCTCGAGAAAATCACCGTCCGGAACAGTCAGCTGCCACTTGAAATAGCCTCTCATCAGATCTATCACCCTTTCGTCCCCGGAATATTCATAATATGACTGCAGACACCAGAGCATGATCATCTGGGCCCACAGTTCCCGTTTCCCGTCCCTTATGTTCTCAGGACCGAAAAATCCGTCGGGCCTTACGCTCGCCATGGCTCCTTCTATCCAGACCCTGGTCTCATTTATCATGTCCTCGTCATTCAGGATATAGGCCAGGTTGCCATAGCCTTTAAGCCAATACGGGACTTCTTCCCATCCATGATCCCCTCCGTCCGAAAGCCATGCATTACCTTCTTTCTCAAGCCATGCGCTTATTTCTCCGAGATGACCCGTAAGTCCGTCCCTCTGCAGTTCGAGATATTTTCTGACCCATCCTTCCGGCTGTACGTCCCCGACAGGCAGTTTGATGAAATTAAGAGGACGGAGCGGAGCCCTGTCCGATACATAATTCACGTTTGTCTGAGAGATGTCCGGTCTGTCCACTACCGTCACCTCCATTTGTCCGTTCACGGATGAACATGCATTGAGCACCGGGACTGCGGAGCATAAGAATAAAATTGACAGATTCCTTATATTCATAATAATATCCAATTATTTTCAAGTGCGGCTATGGATGGAGTTCGGATACGAAATTCCAGTTTCCCGAACCTATCCTGTATACAGAATAACCCGGCTCATCGCGCAGGAACTCGGCCTTTCCGGAGACTTCCACGGCCGTTCCCGCGGCAGAAGGCACCCATATCTCGGCAGATGTATTTGCCGGCAAAGTCACATTCCATTCGAACTTTCCGTCTTCCTTCTTTTCCCAGACACTGCCGATCCGCCCTCTCACCGAATCGTAAGAAGCCTCCACACGGTCCAGTCCTTCCACCGGATACGGCTTCATTTCAAGACGGCTGAAGGCAACGGCACCGGGAGCCGTCTTTATGCCTGCCAGATCCTCATAGAACCATATGAGCAGGTCTCCGAGCAGCATGACATGGTTGGCTGAATTCATTGCAGGATCCGCAGTATCGCCATTCCACAGCTCCCAGATGGTCGTAGCCCCGTGTTCTACCATATATCCCCAGCTCGGATAACCGGTATTCGTAGCCAGGCGCAATGCCAGATCCGCCCTCCCGTATCCGGTAAGTGTCCTCATCAGATGGCAGATGCCTATGACTCCTGTACTGACATGACCGTTGAAATCATTTACGGTCTTGTCTACGATATGCCTGAATACGGTTTCCTCATATCCTTCCGGCACAAGCCCGTATACTAAAGAAAGCAGGTTGGCCGTGACGGTGTTGTTCCCGTACCACATGTCATTCCCGGAGGCATCCCTGTTCTGGAACTCTTCGTTATAGGCTTTTCTGACCTCTGAAGCCAGATCCCGGTAGCCTTCAATGTCGGCTTCGTGTCCCGCAATGACGGCGAAACGCTCCATAACCCCCAGGAGATAATAGTATGTAGCTGTACTCAGAAGCCTGCCGTCCGTCTTCCTGGCAGGATCTTGGGAATGTATAAGCTCAGGGGATTCCGGAGGCATGCACCAGTCTCCGTATGTATCATTAAGGATTATCCCGTCCGACATATGGTCGGAAGCCATCATATCCATCCATTTTTTCATCGAAGGATAGTGTCTTTTTATCGGTTCCGCGTTGCCGTAGCGCTCATAAAGCATAAGGGCAATGTTGAAATAGGCGCTCGGCCAGGTCACATCATTATTGTAAAGCTGCCAGAAGTTGGGACATACGTCCGAGATTGCCCCGTCTTCCCTCTGGGTTTCCTCTATATCCTGCAGCCATTTGGCGTATAGCAGATTATTGTCAAAGACATAGCTTTCTCCGAAAGCTCCCGTAGTCCTGTCTCCAAGCCACCCGAGCCTTTCGTCCCTCTGCGGGCAGTCGGTAGGCATGCCGTGATAGTTGCCCCTGATTCCCCAAGTAGCATTTCCGTATATGCGGTCTATCATGGAATCCGAAGTGGAGAATGTCCCTGAAAAAGGCATCATGTCGTAGATCACTTCTCCGACAAAATCATCCTTGTCCGGTTTCTCCGGGCAGCCTGTCACTTCTACATACCTGAACCCATGAAAGACGAACGAAGGCCTCCAGACGAATTCCATGCCGTTCCCGATAAAGACATCGGTACTTGCCGCCGACCTGAGATTTGCAGTATAAAGGGAGCCGTCAGGATTCAAAAGTTCTGCAAAACGGAGACGGACTTCCTGGCCGGAAGGGACTTTTCCGGACATTCTTATCCATCCTACCATATTCTGCCCCATGTCAAGAATGTATTTTCCGGGCTCCGTCTCCGTAACGGAAACCGGTTTCACAGTATGCATGACCTTGATCGGAGGATTCGGCTGGGCTTTCAGCCTTCCCGAAGGGGCGTCGACGATACTTGCAGCCATCCATCTCGCCTTCATGTCTTCCGATGATTTCCCGAAGAATTCAGGTTCCGACCACCCCGGCATCTCTTTTCTGGAATCATACTCTTCACCGTCATAGTAATTGTTGGCCCTCACCGGTCCGTCTGCGGAAACCGCCCAGGTATCGTCGCTCACGACTGACTGTACGGTACCGTCCTCATATGTGATTTCAAGCCGGGCAAGAAGTTTCGGATAACCGAAATGCCTGAGTCCGGGGTTCCTCGGCGCGAAATACAGTCCGTTCCCGACTGCTGCTCCGAGAGTATTCAGCCCAGCCGGTTCAAGAAGAGATGTAACATCAAAAGTATTGTAATACACTGACTTGTCATAGTCGCTGACTACAGGGGAATGCACCTGGTCTCCGATGCGCCTTCCATTGACATATGCTTCGTACATACCCAGACCGCTGATATAAAGCACGGCCCTGTCGATTCCGGAATCGCCCCGGCTTCCGCCGGAAACCGTAAAATCCTTTCTGAAGTATCTGGCGGCAAGCCTGGTGTTTCCGCCCTCCGCCTTTTCGCCCTCTGCACATTCATCAAACCCTATCCACTGCGCCTTCCAGTCATTCGCGGAAAGCAGGGCCATTGTCCACCGGGCAACAGGAGACCATCCTGTCCTGCCGGCGTTTGTCTTTACCTGCACCCTCCAGTAACAGGTCTCTCCACTTGCCAAAGGTTTTCCTTCATACGGAATATATACCGTTTCTGAAGACTTTACCCATCCCGAGTCCCACTTGTCGGCTTTCCCGGACAGGATATCCTCCTCGGATGAACCCGCCTGGATGCGGTATGCCGTCTGCATGACACCGCTCCCGTCGGAATCCAGCATCCAGCTCAGGAAGACGCCGTCGTTCCCTATCCCAACAGGGTCAGCCATCATGTTGCACTTCAATCCGACGGCAAAGACATCCGGAGCCTTTGCCGGAAGGACGGTCGGAAACATCGCCGCAATGACAAGCGTCAGGACCGATGCCATGATATTCACTTTCGTTTTCATACGAATACAAGTTTTATAATGTTATGTCTATTTCCCATCTTCCGGCCGGAATCTCCATAATGCAGGTTCCTTCAGGCGTCTTTTCGGTTTTCAGTCCGGCGCATCTTGCCGACCTTGCCACAACGGTAAGGGTAGCCGATGTGTTGGACGGAACCGTAACCGTATAGGCTACCCGGCCGCCTTTCCTTTTCCATGAAGACGTCACTATCCCGTCAGGAGCCATGTGCGAAGCCTCGAAATATTCGAGACCGTCCACGAACGCCGGCTTCAAGATGATATGCCTGAAGCCCGGCCGTGCAGGATCAGGCCTGATTCCTCCGAGAGCCTTGAAAAACCACGCACCGATCTCTCCGAACATCATATGGTTGTCCGAAATGTCCCTGGTCGCTTCCAGATTCCAGTTTTCAAGAAGAGTCGTCGCCCCGTTCACTATCCACCAGCCCCATGACGGGTAGGTATCCTGAGTAGCCACCTTATAGGCCGCCTCGGCATATCCGTTCTCGCTCAAGGCATTCAGGACGGCCTTGGCGCCCAATACGCCGCAATCTATATGATAGTCCGTCTCGGCCACTTTCGCGGCAAGAGCCGCCGCCGTCTTCGGCCTGATGTCATCAGGAACCACTCCCCACAGAAGAGGTACGCTCAGCTCGGTCTGTGTTCCGGAAGCGTAAATGCCGGTTTCAGGATCGAGGTACTTCCCGTTTATGGCGTTTTTGATATTCTCTGCAAGTGCAGAATAATGGGCGCAGTCCTCTTCTTTTCCGAGCAGGGCCGCGGCTCTGGCAAGAATAGAGGCATCAGTATAGAAATAAACTGACGATGTCAGTTCCTTCGAAGAGCCTGATCTGACAGGAACCCAGTCTCCGCGTCCGTACGAGGTCAGATGCCCCGGGCTGCGTCTGTCGACATAATCCACATATCGTTTTATGTTTCCGTAACAGTCTTCAAGAGGTCTGATATCTCCGTAAAACAGATACAGGTTCCATGGTATGATCGCTATGGTGCTGGTCCAGTCAAGGCCGTTGTCTGTCCCGTATCCCCATCCTCCGGTAGGTATTATGTCGGGAAGGACCCCGTTCGGCTGCTGTTCGTCCCGATGGTCGGCAAGCCATTTTTCATAGACTGTGATCCCGTCGAAGTTGTAAAGCGCGGTCTCTATCGCCAGATGTCCGTCACCCGTCCAGCCGTTCTTTTCCCTCTGCGGGCAATCGGTAGGATACCCCATCAGATTCGACAGATATGCCATATTGGTAGCTTTCCAAAGCCTTTCGATAAGATCATATGAAGAACGCAGTTCTCCAGCAACGTCCACATCGCTGTGCATGAAAAAAGCCGTAAGGGCAGTATCGGGAATCTCCATTGGCCGGTCCGTAACCAGTTCCACGTAGCGGAATCCCTTATAGTTGAATTTCGGCATGAACTCGTCCGTACCCTTACCGCTGAGAACCACCACATCAGTCTGAAAGACATCATCAGCGGTCTTCGGCCGGAAATACACATCTATGTTCGACAGGTCGGCATGTCCGTCTTCATGGAGGCGTTCGGAATGTATGAGACGGACGGTCGCACCTTCTTCTCCGCCGAGTCTGAGGCGTGTCACTCCCGACATGTTCTGCCCGAAGTCGAAAAGTACGCTCCTGTCATCCAGTCTGCGGACACTTACGGGCCTGTATTCGGTCACATTCCTTATCGGGACAGTCTGCTGTGCCGTTATATGCCGGGACGGGGCGCTGCGGTACCGGACTCCCTGCCAGGATGAATCATCGAAGCCGGCATCCGCCCATCCGTCCTGTTCCAGACGTGCATCATAGTGTTCCGAAGTATAGATGCTGTTGAACCGCAGAGGGCCGGCAGATGTTTTCCAGTCCAGATCGGTTTTTACCACTTCGCCGGTCCCGTCCTCATATTCGATCCTCAGGTCGAGGCAGAAAGCAGGACGGTTGCGCCACGGTGCGTTGTCGAAATCCCATACTGCCCCGGACTGGTGGTTGTACCATCCGTTTCCGAGCAGGACCCCGGCGGCATTGCCTCCTTCCTTCAGACAGTCCGTAACATCATATGTGACATAAAGTATCCTCCTGTCGAATCTGGTATACATAGGATCCAGTCTGTGATCCCCTACCTTCTCTCCGTTGATATACAGTTCATACAGGCCGCCTACGGCGACATACGCCCTGGCGGACCTGACCGCCTTGGCTATAGTGAATTCTTTCCTGAAATAAGGAGCGGGCCCGTATTCCCTGTCATGTCCGTCGCTGATCCAGCATCCCTGCCAGTTTTCCACGGACATCATTCCGGTTTCGAAAAAGGACACATCGGACTCGACGGCCGTCTGGTCTTCGTCCCATGAGGTCACCTTCCAGAAGTACCTTGTAAACGGAGCGAGGTTTTCTCCTGAATATCTGACCAGCGTGGCATCCGATTCGACAATGCCCGAATTCCACATATCCCCCCTGAACGAAGCGACATCGGCCGAATCGGTCCCGACAATCACCTGATAACCTGTCTGTTTCCTTATTCCGTCCGGGAGCCTCCATGTAAACCGGGGAGACGGGGAGTCGATCCCCAGCGGCGTCTCCAGATGCTCGCAGCGCATCATTGAAATCCCGTTGCCTTTTCCCTGCGCCAGGGATACGGAAAGGGTTGCAACCAATAATAAAAGCCAATGTCTTATCATATTTCCAGCAAGTTTATTCCAATACGTATTTCTTCAGGAAAACCGGTCCGAGAAGTCCGGAAGACTGAAGCGGGGAGTCCGGTCCGTAAGGGTTTATGTTGGTCCATGCGGTCCTTTCCCCTTCCGGAAGCGAAGCTTCCCCGACAAGCCTGTTCATCCAGTTGTTCACCACATGCACCTCGATTTCATTTCTGCCGTTTTCCAGGCAGTCGGTGACATCCACTTCGTAAGGATATGTCCACACTCCTCCGGCATATTCTCCGTTGACCTTGACCTTGGCCATCACCATGACATTCCCCAGATCGAGGACATACCTTTCACCCTTGCAGGCGCTTTTTCTTACCTTGAGTTCCGTTCTGTATACGCCGGTGCCCGAATAATACCGTATCTCCGGATCTTCCGATACGGACCAGTCATCCAGAGAATCAAGTTCAAGCCCGGGTCCGCCTCCAAAAGAAAGTGTCCACGGCCCTTCCACAGGCACCTTGTCTTCCTGTCTGCAAATATAAGAAACTCCGGCACCTTTCCTTAAAACAATGAAGGTACTTTCAAGCGGAGCCAGATCCAGATGTACTTCCGTCCTGCCGTCCTTTTCAACATAGGGGACATGGACTGCCTTTCCGTTTACCGGATTCCACAACTCAGGTACAAGTCCGGAGACACGGAGTGAAATGTCCACGCTGTTGGCCGCGTCTTTCTGGTTGGAAACGAACCATATCTCCCCTTCTCCGGAAAGCGTCCTGTGTATCGACAGTATCCCGTCCTGTCCTTCCGCCATACTGAAACCGGGTCCGATACCCATATCGGAAAAAATCCGTTCCATGGATGTTCCTTCCGGATAGACCCTACCCTTTCCGTATGCCTGAGGAGAAGGGCATCCGTCTTTCCACATGACGGAAGCCAGTTCCCGCACACGCACATCGGCATCCGGATAATTCTCCAGACTCGGGGAAGACTCCGGGGCCGGGCCTGCTACGGTCAGTCCGTCCCGGACAAGGCCTGCTATACGCGACAGGACCTCGGGACGCATAGTCTTCTGCCTCGGAAGCACCAGCACGCTGTATTCCATGCCGCTGTCGAGCACCAGCTTCCCGTCTTCCACACGGGAATGTTCCATCAGCACTTCCGCATTGATATAGTCAAAAGAATAGCCGTACGGAAGAGCAGGGTCGCATTCCCCGGTCATTTTCGGAGCATCCTCCCCGATAAAATATGCGGCATCTGCGACATACCGTCCTTGCTGCAGCATAAAATTGCACCTTTTCAGATAGGAAGTGAAAAGGTCCATATAGCTGAACCATGTATTGTTCCTGTTGAACTCGTTCCCGAACCAGGCATCCAGACCAGGTTTGCGGTCGTCCGGCTGCTGTATATAAAGATGGAGAAGCGTACTGTTGATGCCTTCCGTGAAGAACCTGTCGACCCTCTGTTTCATCATTCTGGGATAGCGGGAGAATGCCGGTCCGCCGGAAGTGCACGACTCGGCCCATATCTGCCTCTTCCCGTAAATATGTCCGCATGATGAAGCCGCCCTGTTCTCGATGTCGCCCAAAGTGCCTTCGCTCCAGAACTCGCCGGACACCTGGTCGGACTGGCCGCCATACATCAGGAACTCGCCGGGAAAACCCCAGTGGCCGTAATTCTCGAGCCAGGTTTCAAGCCCGTGTTCATGGCAGACTTCCCTCAATCCTCCGACATATTCATATGCCACCCTGTCTGCGACAAGCCTCCTCAGATCCCAGAGGAAGCGCTCGGAAATATCCATGCTTCCGACGACTCTGCCCTGGAGCACTGGGAGGAACGGCACAGGGTCATAGCCGTATTCCTGTCTGAATGCTTCTTCCATGTCATCAGTCCAGTTGGTGCCGCCTGTCTCGTAGCTGTCCTGGACAACCACCTTGAACGTTCTCCTGTCCTGTTCCGGAATGCGTTCCAATATCTTTCCGATATATGCATCGAAATGCGCCCTGACATGTTTCCTGCTCATCTTGTCCACTTCCAGCCCCGTCGCCTCCGGTACGGCCGGAGAATTGGTAACTCCGGTCGGGACCAGATATGCAGACATTATGCACCAATGGCCCTCAGGCACTTTCCAGACAAGCGTATCCCTTTCCACCCTGTCCGTCACATCCAGGATATCCTGTATCCGTATAATACCTTTCCCCCCGCAGGGTTCAGCCGGCGCTTCCCACATGTATTCATCCCACATAGGCAGCGGATACTGGTACATTTTCGCCAGCGATTTCTCGGCAAACCGCTCCACGTAAGGTATTTCAGACAGCGTCAGTTCCAGTTTCCCGGCCCCTTCTTTCCCGGTCCTGAATACAAATGAAGAGCAGTCAGCGGCAGGCAAGGCGACTGTCACGGGAGCATATGGGTCAAAACCTACATTCAGGGCAGGGTTGCTCCTGTCGAACAGAAAACAGGCCGCTTTTTCCCCTCCTCCTCCGGGAACGGTTTCAAGCTCGCATTGCGTACAGACAGGAGAAAAGGCCTTCAGTACAAGGCTCCTTACAGGAAAATCCACCGAATCAAGAAGCTGTTCCACAGGCATGCCTTCCTTTTTTTCCAGAGTCCAGGTCCGCGAACGTCCGTCTGCCGCAGGATAAGCCAGCACCTTGAAAAGGACAGCATCGTCCGAAGGTGCATGCAGTCCTATTCTCCTTATTGTCCCGTTTCCTTCTACCGTCTCAGTATCGGTCCCGACATATCTCATTGCCTGATCTGGTCGCACCCAGGGTCCTCCTGACTGGCTCCAGCCCGGACTGTTGAAAATGCCGATCTCTATCCCCAGATCAGAAGCCGTCTTCAAGGCGGCTTGTGTGATGTCCCACCATTCGTCCGAAAGGAACTTCACATCGCCGTATGGGACTCCGTCCACTCCCATACTGCCCAGAAAGGCCCTGTTTATCCCGACGGACTTCATTGCGCGAAGATCCTTGATGACACCGTCTTTGGAAATGTTATCCGATATCCAGTACCAGTAGACAGCGGTCTGTATACTGTCCGGTATTTCCCGGAAACCCTGCTCTAAGCGTCCGATGCCGTCACCGCTCCCGGAAGCCGTAGCGGCACCTGCATCTGCGGCAGCGGAAACAGCAGCTCCGAGGCATGCCGCACAGAAAAGAAACCTTACAGGCAAACTCGATTTCATTTTACTACCTTTACGCCTTTCGGGGCCTTTATTTCAGATATCACTTTGCATCCGTTCTTTTCATGACGCACATATACCGGTCCGAACGGGGTAGGGAATGTACCCTCGACCCACTCAAGATCCCCCAGATGCGGAGTTACCCTTATCTTTCTGCAGCCCGGGAAAAGTATTTCAATGCCAAGCACATGGCGGCTCAACCATGATGTCGGACCGGAAGCCCATCCGTGGCACAGACTGTGACGGAACCCCTTGTAGCAATATCCTCCATAATCCCTGTGGACATCCTTTTTCCCTTCAGGCACCAGAGAATCTATCCTGGCCGCATTGTCTTTCCATGACAGGTCGAAATCCTCCCAGAACGTAGTCGCCCCCAGATCAAGCATGCCGCCCCAATAGGATCTGATCATATCCATCGCCTCGGAATATCTCCCTGCCGCAGCCATAGCCTCAAGCATGTAATAACCGTAAAATGTAGAAAATCCGGCAGCCCCGCCAGACATTATGCACTTGTCGCAGGCTTCTGCGGCAGGCACTTCTCCGGAAAGGGTCATAAGGGCGGCCGCCTGCTTGTTGCCAGGGGAGGAAGGATTATCACGGGAAAGGCCTTCCAGCCATGACGCAGCCCCGGAAGATTTTTTCAGGAGCTCCAGCGTTCTCCTGCATCTTTTCGCCCTGGAGGATTCCCCCAGGATATCGCACAGCCCGGCCCCCGCATCCATGGCCATTACCATAAGGGAATGCAGACCGGCATCCACAGCCTTCCTGTTAGGCTCGGAAGGCCAGTCAAGGAACCTGCCGCCGTCAAGATGTTCGGTGCCGTCCTCGCCGACCTTGGAAATGAGCATGTCCAGAAGACCGGCCAAATACTCTTTCTGACCGGCAAGATACTTCAGATCCCCCGTATGCATGTACCAGTCCCGCTGGATGAGAAGCCACCAGATGGAATATGAACTGATGCCGTTCATCCATGCCGGCAGCGGGTTTGTATCACGGCTCAGGTCCAGGCTAAGCGGCACGGCATCATTGTACCCGAAGACGGAGCACACCGTCATGACTTCCGGATGAAGGTCCCCGACCCACACCAGGCGGTCCCGCTTGACACCCTCGGTCAGATAATTCTGGAGATTCAGATGCACCGTATAGGCACCTGTCATCCAGATGGAATCCAGTCTGCTGTCGCTTGAACGGAACGACCCTTCATAAGGGATGTCCCGATAGACCATATATGCATTCACCTCCTTAAGCTGAAGCTCAGTATCCATGTCCAGAAGATCTATCCTCACGAACCTGAACCCGGAATTTCCCGTTTCCAGCGTGCCGAGCCACGGAAGGATTATCTCCATATCGCGTATTGCATGGTCATTGCACGCCCCGTTTATCCCGTCTATCTCGCACATAGCCTCCGAGGCCGATTCTCCGAACCTCACCCTTATCCTTACCGGCTTTCCGGAAGGATACTGCCCTGTCACTATCCTTATGCCGCCCTGGAGTTCTCGTCCGAAATCCAGCAGCAAGGACGCCTGCACTTCCGGAGAAGACTTCATGCGGCATACCGAAGCGGCCCCGAGGACAGCCTGCCCGTCACCTGGAGCCAGAAGGACATCCTCTCCGCTGACCGCAGCCGGGTCAGAAGAGCTTTTCCACAACACCTTTTCCGGCGCGACATAAACTTTAGCCCTGCCGTCCTTTACAATTCTGAAAGCATCCTCCTGCCATACAGGAGGTATTCCCGCACCGCAAGGCCGGGCGGACATTACAGAGCCGGCCACTGCGGCAGCTACTGCATATAATATCTTATTCAAATTCATCGGCTTCCCGTTATTCTGACATATGGTCGCACATATTGTTGAAAATTACCCTATTTTATAAATTTGCACAAATATAACCCCAACTGCAATATTTCAATTAAGTATTTTGATATTATACTTTTCTAATTTGACATAATCAATGACACATGACGACACACTGCGCTACCCGGGCACTGGCATCCGCAATGAAATATGGGGAATGACGGTAACCACAGCAGGCAGACAGACTGTTCTGCCCGGGTCCGGATATCCGATACTCTCCCACCCTTCAAGATACCTTTTCTCGACACAGAAAGGACGCATACTCAACGAATACCAGCTGGTGTATATCACGAACGGAGGCGGCACTTTCTCTTCCGCCAGCTGCCCCGGAGAAAAAGTCACGGCAGGTACGGTCCTTTTCCTGTTCCCCGAAGAGTGGCATACCTACTCGCCCGACAAAGAGACCGGATGGGAAGAATACTGGGTAGGTTTCCGGGGCGGGCTGATAGACAGTCTGGTAGACCAGAAGACGTTCACCAGAGAAAAACCGGTCCTGGACATAGGGATCAGTACAGGACTCATCAGCCTCTACGAAGAAATCATTTCAGTACTTGCGCATGAAGACATCGGCTACCTCCAGCTGGTGACAGGAATAATAATCCATATGCTCGGGTCCATCTACTACACGGAGAAAAACCGGTCCCATACGGACACCGCTACTATAGAGAAGATCAACGAAGCCAGAATGCTTATGAAAGACACAGACTGCCGCATGAGTATTGAAGAAATTGCGGAGTCAGTCGGGTTCGGCTACTCCAGATTCCGGAAGATATTCAAGGAATATACAGGCATACCGCCTGCACGATACCGTCTGCAGCAGAAGCTTTCCAAGGCGAAAGAGATGCTTACATGCTCAATGATGAACATTTCCGAAATTTCCTATGCACTGAGATTCGAATCCCCGAGCCAGTTCTCCGTTTTCTTCAAAAACCGGGAAGGTATCAGTCCGAGTGAATTCAGAGAACGCAACAGGCTTCACCCGCGGATATCATATGTCCAGTGATATGCCTGCAGTAAATACAGCCGGTTTACCGCTCTGGAAAAAAGAATTGCCTACTGATTTGAAATAAAACACATTGTAGTCAGTACCGGAAAGATTGTCGCCTCTGAAGAAAAGATCGAACCATTTGAATTCCATGCGGACATCTGCGCCCAAAAGAGTGTAGAAGGGCTGGGACAGGGTATTGGCTTCATCCCACCATATGCGTCCGGTTCCGGAAAGGCCGGCATATACCGATATGCTTCTGAGCATGTCCGACTCCAGAGTGAAAATGTAGCCGGCCCTGAAATTGAACGTATTGGAAGGCGAATACGGAATGCGCTTGCCGCTATAGTCGGACTGGCCGTCATCGTATGATATGAATTTTGCATAAGTATGGCCGTATGAAGCTGATGCAGAGAAGCCTCCTATTTTGTAGGACAGCTGCAGCCCGGCGCCGGCGCTGTATGAATGTCCGGCATTTGCCATCATCCTGCCGGTCCCGGTCCCTTGCGGGAAAACCGTAATCTGCTGATTCCTGCAATCGATATAGAATATCGACGCGGCGCCGGCTATCCGGTGCCCGTCGCCAGGAAAGTCGAAACTGAAATTGCCTCCCAGTTCATAGTTATAACTGGTTTCAGGCCGGTATGAAGTGTCATCAGCATCAGCACCGCCGTCAGACTGTTCTCCCGCCCCAGGCATAAGGGCTCCCATGGCATCGGACATAAGGTCCTCGATCATCATATTCTGCAGGATATCGGAAAATATCTGGGTATTGAACCCGCCGGATTTGTATCCCTTGGAAAAAGTCGCGTAGAGTTTAAGCGCACCCTTGCCGCCGAAATTGCCGAAATCATACAGGACAGAGATTTTAGGCAGTACCTCTAAATAATCGTTCCCGGTCTTTCCTGTAAAGGAAGTATTCACCTCCCTGAAATCCGGAATCAACGGAAGAAACCTGTAGTGTATCGTCGAACGGCTGTCATAATGCATGGAATTGCCTTCATAATCCAGTCTGGCACCGGCCGTGAAATTCCATTTCCCGACGGAAAAACAGGACTCATGATAAATCGCCGCTCCGTATGTCCGGAGGGTGAAATCGCTCTCTATCGGGAATTCGCTCTCCTGGAAAGAAAGCATCTGGCGCACGGGAGCCGGGATGGATCCGTTCCCGAGAATCAGGTCATTGATACCGTCCTGTTTCATGGTCACTGGGGCCGAAAGGGAATTGTGCTTATAGAAACCGTACGCCCCTGTCTGCCAGGTCCACCATTCTTTCTGCCAGGATGCACGGGGCTTCAATATTATTTCCTGTGTTACGGCATGCTCCTTCTGGCTCTGAGTCAGGGTAAACATCGAACTTGGGGTGAAATCCTGATCAAGATCCATCCTGTCATCGAGGTACTGCCAGCTGGTGACGGAACTGAGGGAGAAATTATCAGAGCGATACTTCATTTTAAGGGCCTCGGTAAAATTCAGCCTGCGGTAGGAACTCCTGTCATTGTAGCTTACAGGCTCCACGGATCCGGTCCGGGGATCATACAGCCGATAAGGATATCCGCCCTGGTCCAGCCCGGAAGCCCAGAATATGTTTTCTACGCTGAAGCCGGACGAGTAGTCCCGTCCTGCCCTGAACCGGAAGGAAAGCGCATCATAAGGATCACATTCCTTTCCTGTATAACTGTTGGTGAAAAATCCGTCCGAATGCCTGTAATTCAAGGAAATACCGATACCTGTACCTTTATCTGCCCTATGGTAATACGAGGCTCTGGCCGAAACGGTATTGGCCGAACCGTACTCTATTCCTGCCCTAACTCCCTGATATGCCATAGGGGACAGTGTAGTCAGCGACAATACGCCGCACATGGCATTCCTTCCATAGACCGTCCCTTGAGGTCCGCTCAGAAAATCCGCCCTGCGGACATCGTACAGGTCCAGGTCATAGCTGTTCTTGTTCAGGACCGGAACATCATCTATGTAAAGGGAGATCACCGGATTATCTATCCTGGAACCGAATCCGCGCAAGTAAATCGTGGATGTCATTGCAGACCCATAGTCCGGAATATGAAGATTCGGTATGATGGATGAAAAGTCTTTAGGATTTTTCAGTCCTCTGTTTTCCATATCTTTAAGAAATACGACCGTCACAGGTGAAGCCAGTTTTTCCAAAGGCTGCATCTGCTTGAACGAAGTCACCAGAACAGATCCGGAAAGGGTATCGGACAGCACCGTCTCCTGTCCGGTTTCAGGTACAGGAAGTTCGTGGCACTCTTCTCCGGCAAACATGTCAGGACCGTAATCCGGACCGGACTTTTCCGCGGATACCGGCATCAATATGGAAAGCAGCAGACTCAACAACATCTTATATCCTTCTTTTAGGGTAAAAGCCGCCGGAGCGGCTTCTTTGACAAGGCTGCAAAATTACCGCTTATCTCCCCTACTTTTTAGGATAAAATATTTAAAATTTAGGATTTTTTATACATCGGTACCGACCTCATTCTTCACCCGAACGGAATTGGGAAGGAGTGAGTCCCGTATGCTTTTTAAAAAAACGGGAAAAATAGGACTGGTCCTCGAAGCCTGAACGAATGGCGATATCGATAATGGGCATGTCGCTCTGCCGGAGCAGGAGTTTGGAGAGCGCAATGCGTGAAATATCCACCCACTCCCCCGCACTGCGCCCTGTCGCACCTTTTACCGTGCGGTTAAGATGATTTGCGGAAACCCCTAACCTGCCGGCATATGCAGACACACCTGAAATAGCGGAACTTCTATCGAAAACCATATCCAGAAATCCTGTGCAGAGCGTACTTCCCAACTTCGCCCTGCCGTCACCGGCAAATGCATCTATCTGCGCCAGAAGCAGATCCAGCACAGCCTGCAGTATCACGGATACTGTTTCCCCGCCCCCTTCGTCCTGCTCTCTGAGCAGTTTCTCCGACAGCGATGAAACAAATCCCCGCTCCTCCTCCGGCACGTCCGCCAGCACAGGCTCACGACGGTAAAGGAGACCGATGTTGGGATTCCTCAGCATCGGACGGGAAAAGGCTCCCATATAGCCCTTGCTTCCGTTATAATACTTGATGGCAAACGGAATCCCTTCCGGAATATAAAGGAACTGTCCCGAGCAAACCAGAAAAGGTTCCGCTCCGACGTCCGTCAGCACTTCTCCATCATAAAGATACAGAAAACAGTCAGACTTGGACACAGAAGCCGGTATCTGCCGGTTCAACTTATATTCCGCCGTATCCAGCCTTCTGATGACAAAAGGCCTGGCCACTGAGGTATGAGGATTGCGGAACATCCCGGACGGCATTTACAAGGAATTGAGATTCATGGTATTTACAATATTCTTTCCTTCCGGGGTATATGCAAAGGCCATCCTGTCCCGGTAGGCCTCTTCCACCTTTCCGCGCACGATCTTCATCGTACTGTTCACCATATGGTTCTGCTCTGTGAAAGGCTCCGGAAGCACGCAGACAGCAGCAGGCAGCCACCTTTCAGGAAATACTCCATGGTTCCTCCCTCCCTTGCGGTACGAATTCACTTCATCCTGGATCTTTTCAAGCATCAGTTTGCGGGCCTCTTCCGAATCGGCGGCCACTTCCGGGGCCGTCTCTTTGACATAAGCCTTCAAGGCTTCCCTGTTCGGAACCAGAAGGGCTATGGTATACGGATCCTGACTGTTATGAAGCACCACTTGGTCGATGTATCTGGAATTTTCCACCAGAGACTCCTCTATGCCCTCCGGACTGTATTTCTCCCCGTCGGCACTGATCAGCAGAGACTTGAACCTGCCGACAACGTAAAGGAAGTCCTTATCCTTCATATAGCCCATGTCTCCGGTATGGAGCCATCCGTCAACCACGGTCTCGGCAGTGGCCTTGGGATTTTTCCAGTATCCGGCCATCACATTTTCGCCCCTGATGACGATTTCCCCTTTTTCTCCGTAGCCGAGTTCATTGCCGTCAGCATCGCATATCTTGATTTCCATAGGCTTCACCACACATCCGGAAGAGCCGAGGATATGTCTTGCAGGAGCGTTCGCGGAAATGATAGGGGTAGCCTCGGACAGTCCGTACCCCTGGTACATAGGGATTCCTATGGCGTAATAATATTTCTGCAAGTCTATGTCGAGCAGGGCGCCGCCGCCCACAAAGAACTTCATCTGCCCTCCGAGCGCCTGACGTACACTCTTGAATATCAGCTTGTCAAACAAAACCAGCAAAGGTTTTTTCCATGCCTGGGAAAGTCCTCCCCGGTTGTAGCCTTCCCGGTTGTACTCTATCGCCATTTTCAAGGCCGTATGATAGAGTTTTTCCACTTTAGGGCCCTTGGCCTTCACTCCGGCCTCGATGTTCTTCTTGAAATTCTTCGCAAGTGCAGGTACGCTCAGCATTACGGTCGGCTTGAGTTCCTGGATGCTCATAGGGATATTCCTCAAAGCCTCCATCGGAGTGCGGCCGGCGGGTACCGTACCTATCGAAGCTCCGTAAGACATCATCGTATAGAATCCCGCGACATGGGCAAAGCAGTGATCGAGAGGCAGTATGATGAGCATCCTGTCTTCAGGTGTCACCCCTATGACAGACTGCGCCTGTTCTACATTGGCCGTATAGTTCCTGTGTGTCAGCAGGATACCTTTCGGGTCCGCAGTCGTGCCGGAAGTATAGCTGATGGTCGCATAGTCATCAGGCCCTACCGACTCGTATCTCTGGCGGAAAATATCTCCGTGCCTGGAAAGGAAATCATCCCCCATTCCCATTATCTCCGATATAGGGATCTCCTTTTCCTGATATTCCGGAAGGTCGTCCATTACAATGATTTTCTCCACAAGCGGCAGTTCGGAACGGATTTTCCTGATTTTCGGCAGCTGCTGCGCGGAAACCATCACATATTTCGAATCCGAATGTTTTATTCTGAAAACCAGATCGCTGCTTTCTTCCAGCTTGACTGACAGAGGGACATTCACCGCTCCGGCAAAGAGGATACCGAGTTCTCCGGTCACCCAAAGGTTGCGTCCTTCGGAAAGCAGGGAAACCTTTTCCCCTTTCTGCAGCCCGAGGGCCATAAGGCCGGCTCCGATCCTGCGGCCTTCCTCTCTGGTCTGCAGGAACGTTGTCCCTGTCCATTCCTTTCCTTTTTTCTCCCACAGGAAGACATTAGAAGAATAGCGTTCTACATATTTGTCGACAAATTGGATGATTGTCAGTCTCTGAGTTGGCATAGTCCTATCAATTATGTGATTATCAGTATGTTTTTCACTTCTCGGAAAAGAGTCCGAACAGCTCGGCGTCGATCTTGTCCGTTACCGTCTGGAAATCCTCCGGCCTGTTCTCGAACTTGATCTTGTCGACATCTACGACGAGAAGACGGTGCCCGTATGAGGATATCCAGTTTTCATAACGTTCGTTCAGTCCCGTTATATAGTCGATACGGATGCTTTTTTCATATTCCCGTCCGCGTTTCTGGATCTGGGCGATGAGGTTCGGTATCGATGATTTGAGATATATGAGAAGATCGGGAGGATTGACCAGAGACATCATAAGGTCAAAAAGATCGGAATAGTTTTCGAAATCTCGGGTGCTCATAAGCCCCATGGCATGAAGGTTAGGAGCAAAGATACGCGCATCTTCGTAAATCGTCCTGTCCTGGATGATGACATCCTTGCATTTGGCAATCTCGACGACGTCCTTGAAACGCTTATTCAGAAAATATATCTGGAGATTGAAAGACCAACGTTCCATATCTTCATAAAAATCAGCAAGATATGGATTATAATCAACTGATTCGAACCGTGGGGTCCAGTTATAGTGGGCAGCCAGCATCTTGGTCAGAGTCGTCTTCCCGCTGCCGATATTACCTGCGATTGCGATATGCATGATGTTGTACTTTGGATTTGGATTTCTACCGGCAAATTTAATTTTTTTCATGATTATCCGCAAAAATACCCCTGTTTATGCAGGCTCTCCCGTTCACGGATTACACCCTGAAATGCATGGAGTGCAGATGTTTGTAACTTTGTGGAAAATTTTGGAAAAGAGTGGAAGAAAATGGAAAATTATTCCTAATTTTGCGCCGGATAACGACAGCATTTTATGATAAAATTCATCGGTGAATACAGCGGGAAAGTGGACGACAAAGGGAGGATCATCTTCCCGGCGGCGTTCAAATCCCTTATGCAGACCGATGGAGACATGCGGCTCGTAGTCAAGAAAGACATTTTCGAGGACTGTCTCGAAATGTATACATACCAGGAATGGGAAAGACAGTCTGAAAATGTAAAGTCCAGACTGGACTTCTTCAACCGCAAGCATGCCATTTTCTGGAGGGAATACATGAGGAACCGCGCTATCGTGGAGCCGGATTCCAAGCTCGGGCGCATTTCCATCCCCAAGAAACTCCTGGAATCCATCGGAGCCGGGAAGGACGTGGTATTCAGCGGAAACGACCATAAAATCGAAATCTGGGCAAAAGACAAATACGAATCATCCGCCATTTCCGGAGATGATTTCATCGCCCTCACGGACATATTGCCTGACATCAGATAGGAGGGCAGTGCATGTCAGAGTACCATATACCAGTATTGCTTGATGAGAGCGTGACGGCCCTCATTGGAAATGTCTCCGGGATCTATGCCGATGCGACTTTCGGCGGGGGCGGACATACATCGGAAATACTTTCACGGCTTTCTCCGGAAGGAAGAGTCATCGCATTCGACCGTGACGCCGATGCGTTGGACAACAGGATCGATGATCCTCGTCTCACTCTTATACACAACAATTTCAGGTTCATACACAATTTCATCCTTTACGAAGGATACAGCGGCGGGATAGACGGCATCCTGGCGGATCTGGGCGTGTCGTCCCACCAGTTCGACACAGCGGAGCGCGGATTCTCGTTCAGGTACGACGCACCTCTGGACATGAGAATGAACAAGGAGGCCAAGACAACCGCCGCGGACATAGTGAATACCGGCAGCGAGGATGCCCTGGAAAGGATTTTCCGCCTGTACGGCGAAGTGGAGGGAAGCCGCAGGCTGGCCAGGATGATATGCGCAGCCAGGGAAGACTCGCCGATACTTACCACTTCGCAGCTGGATAAGGCGATAGAAAAAGCGGTACCGAAATTTGCCGGGCACAAGTTCCTGGCAAAAGTATACCAGGCCCTGAGGATCGAGGTGAACCAGGAAATGCGCTCTCTTGAAAAATTTCTGGTCGGGGCGGCGCAGTCCCTGAAAAGCGGAGGCAGACTGGTGGTGATAACCTACCATTCGCTGGAAGACAGGATGGTAAAGAATTTCATAAAATGCGGCAATGTGGAAGGAAGACCGGAAAAGGATTTCTACGGAAACATATCCGCACCGTTGAGAGCGGTGAACCGCAAGCCTTCGGTCCCGCAGGAAAAAGAAATAGCATCGAACACACGCGCC
Source organism: Candidatus Cryptobacteroides faecipullorum (assembly GCA_017694885.1). GTDB lineage: Bacteria > Bacteroidota > Bacteroidia > Bacteroidales > UBA932 > Cryptobacteroides > Cryptobacteroides faecipullorum. The sequence continues at coordinate 60,358 of JADIMH010000012.1, forward strand.
CGCAGCGCGAAACTGAGGATAGCCGAAAAAATATGAAACCGGACATGAGTAAAATATGGGAGTTCATCCGGAACAGCTTCACGGCCACGCTCAGAGGGGAATTCCTGCTGAGGCTGAGGTTCGACAGGTGGTTCCTGCACATCATATACTTCTTCGTCCTGTGCGCCCTCAACATATGGCTGACCCTCGAGATAGAACAGACCATGCTCGATCAGGAAAGGAACAAGGCAAGACTGGAAGAACTGAAGATATACCATGCCCAGAAGACATGCGAGCTGGTCAGTCTGGACAGGCTCAGCACCGTGGAAGAACTGCTCGAAAAAAGCGGATCGGCGCTTACCGTACCGGAAAAACCGGCAGACAGAATAAAATGATTCACCTGAATTTTAAACGGCAACAGTCATGGCACAAGGCAAAGGCATAGACAACGGGAACAAAAGGGACAGAACAGGAGTAATCCTTTCTGTCCTGCACTTCTGCGCACTGTGCCTGGCGGTAGTCCTGGTGCTCAGGATAGCATGGATACAGTGGATATACAAGCCTGATCCGGATCTGGAAAAATACCTGACGTCGCCTGTACGCAAAAGCCTTACGGATCCGGTAAGAGGCTCGATATTGGCGATGGACGGAAGGCTTCTCGCATCCTCTACCCCGATGTACCAGATATACATGGACTGCACCGTACAGAAGGAAGCCTTCAAGGCCAAAGGGAAGAAAGGAGAGGTCAAGGAAAAGGAATGGCTCGACAAGGCCCGCAGGCTTGCTGCCGGTCTCAGCGGGATATACAAGGACAAGACGGCCGACGAATACTACAGACTGATCACCCGCGGAAGACGCGAGGGAAAGCAGTATGTCAGGATCGGAACGATGATAGACCACGGAGTGCTCCAGGAAGTCAAGGAACTGCCTCTTTTCAACGAAGGCGGATACAAGGGAGGGATAATCGTAGAGAAAATCGACACCAGGCAATATCCTTACGGTTCTCTGGCCAGACGTGTCATCGGCTACGTCAAGAACAATAACATAACGTCCGGGAACAGTCTCATCGGGCTGGAAGGCAAATTCAACTACCTTCTCCATGGCAAGGAAGGAGTGCAATGGCTGCGCCGGACCGACAACCGCGGCTGGATAGTCGACTACGACAGCACTGTCGTAAACGTAACCGACGGCCAGGATCTGAGGACTACCCTGAACATAGACATCCAGGACATCGCCGACAAGGCCCTGCGCGACAGGATACAGGACGTAGAAGACGTCGAAGGGGGCTGCGCCATCGTCATGGATGTACGCACCGGAGCCATCCGTGCGATGGCCAACCTGAAAAGAGACAGCGAAGGCAATCTCAGGGAAATCTACAACTACGCGATCGGCACCGCCGGCGAACCGGGTTCCGTATTCAAGCTCGCCTCCCTGATGACCCTCGTCGAGGAAGGGAAAGTCAGTCTGGAAGACAAAGTCCCGACATTCAGGGGCAAATGGCCGTACAAGGGAGAGAAGATTCCGGATGACCCGTACCTGAGGGACTGGAAATCAGATGAAATATCCGTTTCGGATGCGCTGAAGATATCCTCGAACAATGTCTTCAGATATCTGGTCAAGGAAAACTACGGAGACCGGCCTAAACACTTCATCGACAAACTTTACGAATACAAGCTGAATGAAAGGTTCGACTTCGACATAACCGGACTTGCGGCCCCGGACATTCCTTCGCCGGGAGCAGGAACCGATAAATGGAGCGGAACGACACTGGAGTCTATCGCGGTCGGATACAGCGTAAGCGAAACGCCGCTCCATATCCTCACTTTCTATAACGGGATAGCCAACAAAGGCAAGCTGATGAAGCCTTATCTCGTAGAAGCTGTCGAGAGGAACGGGAAAGTGGAGAAAAAGCTCGGGCCGACCGTACTTAACGGCTCCATATGCTCGAAGGCTACGGCAGACACATTGACGAGAGGGCTCAAGAAGGTCGTGTCGGAAGGCACCGGAAGATACGCTTTCCGCAATGCGGCCTGTCAGGTGGCAGGAAAGACGGGAACGGCAAGAATCGCCTTCGAATTCGAAAGAAACGGCAAAAAGGTCATCGGCTATCAGGATGGCAACGGGATGAAAAAGCACCAGGCGACGTTCGTGGGCTTTTTCCCTGCCGACGATCCGAAGTATTCGGCAATCGTCGTCGTGTACTCCAAGCTGTCGAGGGCGAATTTCTACGGCGCCTCATACGCAGCACCGGTATTCAGGAAAATCGTTGACAACGTATATACGCTCGACCCTCAATGGGGTGAAGAGATAAAGAGTTCCGGCCATGTACGCGACATGGAGGCGAAAGGCGTTGAAGCCGGACTCGACAAGCTGGATGAGGTTCCTGACGTAAAAGGACTCGGGCTCAAGGATGCATTGTACTCAGTGGAGAACTGCGGTTACAGGTGTTCCTATTCAGGTACAGGACATGTGGCAAGCCAGTCCCCGGCTCCCGGAACGGCACTGGGAAAAGGAGGGAAAGTGACATTGGTCCTGAAATAAGAAAGCCGCCCGCAGCCCGGAAAGGCAGCAAGGACGGACATTGAAAAGACAGTATATGAAACTGAACGATATAATAAAGGATTGCGGCGCGGTTTCGGTCAAGGGAGATACCGGGACTGAAATCACGTCTGTCTGCAGCGACTCGAGGAAAGTCGTTGCGGGGGCAATGTTCATCGCCGTAAAAGGATTTGCAAGCGACGGGCATGCCTTTATCGGAAGCGCGATAGAAAAAGGAGCGGCGGCGGTCGTGTATGAAGAAGACAACGACATTGCGGCGGCAGCCGGAGGGAAAGATGTTGTTTTCGTAAAAGTGGAGTCATCCAGGCATGCGCTTGCCATCATAGCCTCCAATTTCTACGGGAGGCCGTCCGAACAGCTCACCCTGGTGGGCATAACCGGAACCAACGGGAAAACGACCACGGTCACCCTCCTGTACCATCTGTTTACGGGTCTGGGATACCATTGCGGACTCCTTTCTACAATAGCGAACTATGTGGGCGACAGGAAGTACGATGCCCTGAACACTACCTCGGACCCTATCACCATAAATTCCCTGTTATCGGAGATGGTAGCGGAAGGATGCGGATACTGCTTCATGGAAGTCAGTTCGATAGGGATACAGCAGGAGAGGGTGGCAGGTCTGAAATTCAGGATCGGAATATTCTCGAACCTCACGCATGACCATCTGGACTATCACAAGACTTTCGCCGAGTATCTCCGGTGCAAGAAGATGTTCTTCGACATGCTTCCGGCCGATGCCTTTGCCATCACCAACGCCGATGACAGGAACGGAATGGTAATGGTGCAGAACACCAGGGCGAAAGTCATGACATATTCCTGCAAGAGCATAGCCGACCATACATGCAGGATTATAGAGGAAAGTTTCGACGGCATGCTGCTGCGCATCGACGGGACGGAAAGCTGGACCAGACTGACAGGTAAGCACAACGCATATAACATCCTTGCCATATATTCGACTGCCGTGGCTCTCGGCGTGCAGCCGGAAGAAGCGCTGGTGGCTGTCAGCAGGCTCGAGCCTGCTCCCGGACGGCTGGAAACCATCCGAGGACCGAAAGACCTGTCCGTAGTAATAGACTATGCCCATACTCCGGATGCTCTGGAAAACGTGCTTTCCACTCTCAGAGATGTGGCGCCGGACAGGGAACTCATATGCCTTTTCGGATGCGGAGGTGACAGGGACAGGACCAAACGGCCGGAAATGGCGCAGGTAGCCCAGAAACTTGCAGACAGGATCATAGTCACTTCGGACAACAGCAGGACAGAAGACACCGCCGACATAATGAACGACATAAAGGCGGGGATGGATGCCGGAGGCAGGGCCAGGTCGCTTTTCATCGCAGACAGGGAAGAAGCCATAAGGACCGCCATCATGACGGCAGGTCCGGGAGCGACCGTACTGCTTGCCGGGAAAGGGCACGAGACATACCAGATCATAGGGAATGAAAAACGTCATTTCGATGAAAGGGAAATAGTCGGCGAGATTTTTAAAAACATGTAGAGACGTCATGCTATATCATTTATTCGAATACCTTAAAGAATTCAACATACCCGGTGCGGGACTGATGCAGTACCTCACCTTCAGAGCCATATTCGCCAGCGTAACATCGCTGCTTTTCGCCGTTTTCATCGGGAAAAGAATCATAAGATGGCTCCAGAAGAAGCAGATCGGAGAAGAGATCAGGGATCTCGGACTGGAGGGACAAATGCAGAAAAAGGGGACGCCGACAATGGGAGGGATCATCATCATACTGGCGATACTCATAGCGGCCCTGCTTTTCTGCGACCTGACCAACATCTATACGATCCTTCTCATCCTCAGCACCATATGGTTCGGATTCCTCGGATTTGCGGATGACTTCATAAAGGTCTTCAGACACAACAAGGAGGGAATGAGCGAAAAAGGGAAGCTCATCGGCCAGATCATCATGGGTCTGGTAATCGGCATAACCGTATGCTTCAATGAGCACATAGTCGTAAGGGAAGAACTGCGTTCCGGAGAAGAATCCTCCGGAGTAGTGGTCTCCACGGGAACGGCAATAGCCGGCAGTTCCGACGGGACGGCAAGGCTGGAATATCCCGGCACCGAAGGAAAGAAAGGACAGGATGTCGTCAAAAGCACCAAGACCACCATTCCTTTTGTCAAGAACCACGAATTCGACTACAAATGGCTCTCCCCTTTCAAAGGCAAATGGGGATGGTACTGCAAGTGGGGGATATACGTACTGATGATAGTACTGGTAATAACGGCCTGCTCCAACGGAACGAACCTTACCGACGGAATGGACGGGCTCGCGACCGGGACGTCGGCCATAGTGGGAGTGGTGCTGGGAATATTCGCATGGCTCTCAGGCAACATAATAAATGCTGACTACCTCAACATAATGTATATTCCGGGAACGGGCGAAATCGCGGTATTCATGGCCGCCTTCGTCGGAGCTCTCATAGGATTCCTGTGGTATAATGCATTCCCGGCCCAGGTATTCATGGGGGATACGGGAAGCCTGGCCATCGGCGGCATAATAGGCGTATGTGCGATACTGATAAGAAAGGAACTGCTGCTCCCGATACTCTGCGGGGTATTCTTCGTCGAGAGCCTGTCTGTGATCATCCAGAGGTTCTGGTTCAAATATACGAAGCGAAGATACGGAACCGGCCGGAGGGTATTCAAGATGACGCCGCTGCACCACCATTTCCAGAAAGAAGGCATTCCTGCCGTCATCTCATCGCCGGCCAAGGCGCTGCCTGAAGCCAAGATAGTAGTACGGTTCTGGATCATAGGAATAATACTCGCCGTGCTTACGATAGCACTTTTGAAAATACGGTAAAACATCAGATATTCGATATCATGGAAAATAACGGAACAAAGCGCATAGTGGTTCTCGGAGGCGGGGAAAGCGGTGTAGGGGCCGCCATCCTCGCAAAAGTCAAAGGCTTCGACGTCTTCCTTTCCGACAAAGGGAAGATCGGAGACAGTTATGCCGACATGCTTCGAACATGGGAGATACCCTTCGAACAGGGCCGGCATACCGAGGAGATGATCCTCAACGCGGACGAAGTGATAAAAAGCCCGGGCATCCCGCTTACCGCCCCGATGGTACGGAAAATCGCCGGAAAGGGAATACATATCATATCGGAGATAGAATTCGCCGGCAGATACGACTCCGCCAGAAAAATCTGCATAACCGGCAGCAACGGGAAAACCACGACCACATCGCTTATCTACTATCTTCTCCAGCAGGCAGGGCTCGATGTCGGACTCGGAGGAAATATCGGGAAAAGCTACGCCTATCAGGTCGCCACATCGCATCATGATATCTATGTCCTTGAAATCAGCAGTTTCCAACTCGACAACATGTACGACTTCAAGGCCGACATAGCCATAATCACCAACATCACTCCGGACCATCTGGACCGGTACGACCATGACATGGAAAACTACGTGAAGGCGAAATTCCGCATCACGCGCAACATGGATAAGGAAGACTGTTTCATATTCTGCTCGGATGACGAGATCACGATAAACCACCTCAGCCGGATTGTCCTCAAGGCGCAGATGCTTCCGTTCTCGCAGAAGCATGAGGAACAGCAGGGAGCCTTCATCAGGGACGAACGGATGATCGTCAAATACCATGAAAGCGAATGCGACATATATCTTCAGGAACTTGCCCTTGGAGGAAAACACAATGTCTACAACTCCATGGCAGCCGCCATCGCAGCCAAAGTCATGGATATCGACAATGAAGTAATACGCAAGAGCCTGTCGTCATTCCAGGCCGTCGAGCACAGACTGGAAAAAGTCATGAGCATCAGGGATGTCCTCTATATAAATGATTCGAAGGCGACTAACGTGGATGCAGCCTGGTATGCGCTCGAATGCCAGACACGACCGGTGGTATGGATAGTCGGGGGTACCGACAAGGGCAACGACTATACACCTCTGATCCCGCTTGCAAAGGAAAAGGTCAAAGCCATGATATGCCTGGGCCTCGACAACAGGAAATTCCACGAATCATTCGGGAATGCCGTACCGGAAATACATGATGTGACATCTGCGGAAGAAGCGGTAAAGCTTGCAAGCGGCATAGCCTCCCCGGGGGATGTAGTCCTGCTTTCGCCTTGCTGCGCAAGCTTCGATCTCTTCAAGAACTATGAAGACAGGGGACGCCGGTTCAAGGAAGCCGTAAGGAATCTTTAAAGGGAAAGATACACAAGACATGTCAGACGAGAAGACTTCAGTAAGGAAATCCTGGTTCTGGGACTTTATAGACAATATCCAGGGCGACAAGGTGATACTCATAATCATCACCATGCTGATCCTGTTTTCCATAGTGACCATATTCTCCTCCACATCCCTTCTTGCCAATGCGGATACCAGCCGCCTGGACATATTCAAAGGCCAGATGGTGACTGTCGCAGTAGGCGTAGCACTTATAGCCGTATGCTATCTGATCCCGAAAATCTGGATATTCAGATTCCTGTCCCAGTTCGGATTCCTCATTTCCGCACTGTTCCTCATACTGCTGCATACCCCTCTCGGAGTAGAGGTCAACGGTGCCGTGAGGGCAATACAGCTCGGACCGATACAGGTCCATGCATATGAAGTAACGAAAGTGGCGATGGTACTGTATCTCGCATGGGCCATCCACGCCTACAAGAACGATTCATTCAAGGTCGCAAACCTGCTGTCCTCTAGATACAGGAGCATGAAATTCCTGGCGAAGCCCGGATGCAAAAGGTTCATCTATATTTTCGCCCCGATACTGCTCGTCTGCGTAGGCATTCTTTTCGGAAGCTTCTCCAGCACGGTGTTTATCGGAGGAATAATGTTCGTCACGATATTGATCGGAGGAATAAAATTCAAGGACATTCTGGCTCCGGCAGTGCTGTGCGTTGCCGTGATTGCCGTATGCATCGGGATATATTGGGTTTCAGGCGGGCAAGTGTTCGAAAGGTTCGGGACTGCCATCAACAGGCTTGCAATCGGAGAAAAACACCAGAACATAAAAGACCTGAAACCCGGTACGGTGGAATTCCAGGACGCACTCGATGACATTATCCAGCCGGCCAGCGCCAAGATAGCCATACATGAAGGAGGCATTATCGGGAAAGGTCCGGGCAACAGCACCCAGAAATATACCGTACCGCTGATGTTCAGCGACTATATGTTCAGTTTCATAATAGAAGAATACGGGATACTCGGCGGCATACTGGTCATCACCCTGTACGTCAGCCTGCTTGCAAGGGCGTCGCTGATCGTAAGATCATGCGACAACGAATTCGCGAAGACGGCAGTGGCCGGACTGGCCGTACTGATAAGCGGACAGGCACTCATGCACATGTTCATCAATGCGGACCTGGGCCCGCTGACCGGACAGACCCTGCCGATGATAAGCCACGGGAAAAGTTCTTTCTTTGCCTTCAGCATTGCGTTCGGAGTGCTGCTTTCAATCAGCAAAATGGCCAAGGCGAAGATAATGAAGGAAGAAGCAGAGTCGGAACCGCTGGTGGAAGGCCTCGGCATCCAGGACGATAATGTGCAGAATACGCTTGCGGAGCTGGATGACTTCGAATCCGGAAGGGGATAAGATTTCCTGTAATCCCATCCCCTTCCCACGCAGCAGGAAATACCGGTCCGGGACCGGATGACAAGAATATAAAGCAGATATGTTATGAAAAAGATAAGGGCGATAATATCCGGAGGAGGAACCGGAGGACACATATTCCCTGCGGTTTCCATCGCAGGAGAGCTGATGGAGGCCAATCCGGAAAATGAAATCCTGTTCGTAGGAGCAGAAGGCAGGATGGAAATGGAGAAAGTGCCCGCAGCCGGATATAAAATAGTCGGTCTGCCTGTGGCAGGACTGCAGAGAAAGTTCACACTGTCGAATCTGGCATTGCCGTTCAAGGTCCTTAAAAGCGTCAGGATGGCAGGAAAGATAATTGACAGGTTCAAGCCGGACATAGCGATCGGCGTAGGAGGATACGCAAGCGCTCCCCTGCTGTGGTGCGCCTGCCGCAAGGGAATCCCGACACTGATCCAGGAACAGAACGGGTTCGCCGGACTGACAAACAAGATACTCGGCAAGAAAGCAGACCGTATCTGCGTCGCCTACGACGGAATGGAGAAATTCTTTCCTGCCGGCAAAATAGTGAAGACAGGGAACCCGATCCGTAAGGATATCGTTCCGGCGACCGCCGCAATGAAGGCCGATGCAATCGGGTGCTACTCTCTGGATCCGGACAGGAAACACCTTTTCATAGTAGGCGGAAGCCTCGGGAGCGGCACGCTCAACAGGTCCGTGCAGGAATGGATCAAGGCAGGATGCCCCGGAGGAGAGGATATCGAACTGCTGTGGCAATGCGGGAAATACTACAAGCCGTCCGTCGATGCATTCATGGAAGAGGCCAGGGCAAAAGGGCTCGGAGGGGAAACGCTCAGGTACATCCACTGGTTCGATTTCATAAAGAGGATGGACCTTGCCTATGCGGCAGCCGATGCCGTAGTGTCACGCTCCGGAGCAAGCTCGGTATCTGAACTCGCAGCCGAACATAAGGCAGTGATTTTCGTTCCTTCGCCGAATGTCGCAGAGAACCACCAGACCCATAACGCCATGGCTCTTGTAAGGAAGAATGCGGCCATGATAGTTCCTGACGCAGAAGCTCCTCAGCGTCTCATGGAAGAAGCGTGCGGACTGCTTGGGGACAAGGAAAAAATCGCCGGGTTTGAAAAGAATATCGCTACCTTTGCACGGCCGGACGCAGCAAAGAAGATAGTAGAGGAAATCTACAGACTGGTATGACAGGCGGTATCCGGTGCTTTCAGGAAAAAACGCAAAATATCATTATGGCAAATTACAGCAAAATATACCTTATCGGCATAGGCGGCATAGGAATGAGCGCCATAGCCAGGTATTTCAATGCAAAAGGCTACAGCGTCTCCGGTTATGACCGGACTCCTTCGGAACTCACCCATGAGCTTGAAGCCGAAGGCATTGAGGTGCATTATGAGGACAATACGGCCTTTGTCCCGAAAGATCCCGAAAACACTATGGTCATCTACACTCCAGCCATCCCGCACGACATGGGAGAGCTGGCATATGTAAATGAAAACGGGTACAAGACGGTCAAAAGGTCCCGGGTACTCGGAGAAATCACGGATGGAAAGAGATGTCTGGCCATTGCAGGAACGCACGGGAAAACCACCACCAGTACGCTGCTTGCCCATATCCTCACTTCAGCCGGAGAAGGATGCTCTGCCTTTCTGGGCGGCATATCGAAAAATTACGGCACGAACCTGCTTATAGGAGACAACGACATAATAGTCGCCGAAGCGGACGAATTCGACAGGTCGTTTCTCCAGCTCCATCCTGAAACCGCAGTAATTACGGCCATGGACGCCGACCATCTGGACATATATTCCGACATAGCCCACGTGAAGGCGGCTTTCAAAGAATTCGCGTCTCAGGTAAGCGGGACACTGATCGCAAAGACAGGACTCGACATCTCGCCGGAAGATACGCATGCCAGAATACTCAGGTATTCCTATGACAACCCGCAGGCCGACTTCTATGCTTCGGATCAGGAACCCGACGGATGCGGATACATTACATTCACCCTAAACGGGCCTTCCGTCAGGATAGAGGGATGCCGCATGGGGATTCCCGGCTGGGTGAACGTAGAGAACGGCATTGCCGCCGCGGCCGTCGCACTGACCTGCGGACTTGATCCTCTGAAAGTCAAAGAGGCCCTGGCTTCTTTCCAGGGTGTGAAGCGCAGGTTCGACATCCATCTCAATACGCCGGGTTGCGCATACATCGACGATTATGCGCACCATCCGAAAGAAATCTCCGCTGCCATCAGCTCTATCAGGGAGATGTTCCCCGGACGCCGGCTTACGGCCATATTCCAGCCGCATCTGTATACAAGGACACGAGATTTCTCCGATGATTTCGCAAAAGCCCTCAGCGCCGCAGACAAACTGATCCTGCTGGACATATACCCGGCACGGGAAGAACCTATCCCGGGGGTGACTTCCGGAATAATCTTCGACAAGGTCACCGCTCCTGAAAAAGTCCTTCTGAAAAAGGAACAGCTGATGGATTATCTGAAGGACGAACCTGTGGATGTGCTCGTTACATTCGGGGCAGGAAACATCGACCGGTTCACCGGACCTATAACTGAACTGCTTAAGGCAAGAATATGAAACCCGTTGTAAGAAACATACTTGCATTGTCATTTCTGGCACTCGTGGCTATCTGTCTCATGGCTGCCATGGAGGCGAGTTCCGCGAAAAAAGGAAAACTCACATGCAAGAGCCTGTCTGTCATCATAAAAGACAGTCTGGAAAACAGTTTCGTATCGGCGGCTGACATAAAAAAGTACATCGACGCCGAATCCGGAGGATACATAGGCAAGCGCCTGGACAGCATCGATCTTGCCGGGATAGAGAAGATCATCGACGGGAAAAGTGCCGTATTCAAAAGCGAGGCCTATATTACCAAGGACGGAGTCCTGAACATATCTGTCACACAGAGGCGCCCGTTTGTCCGTTTCCAGCGTGCCGACGGAGGGTTCTATGCCGACAGAGAAGGATATATTTTCCCCCTGCAGGGGAACTACACTGCATATGTTCCTGTCATAGACGGGAATATCCCTGTGAACATTTCAGGTTCCTACAAGGGCGAGGCGGGAAGCGAAAAGGAGAAGAAATGGATAAAGGACATGATCGGCCTGATAGAATATATGGATGAAAGCGGAGTCTGGGCTGACAATATAGTACAGATAACGGTCAGGGACAACGGGGATCTGATCCTCATCCCGCGTCAGGGAAAGGAAAAGTTCCTGTTCGGCGGGCCGGATGACATAGAGGAAAAGTTCTCCCGCATGGAAAAATACTATACGGGAATAGTCCCTGCCAAGGGAGAAGGGTACTATTCTTCTGTTAATGTTAAATATGACGGACAGATTGTCTGCAGAAAATAAACGGATATGGACGAGAAACACATTGTAGCGATTGACCTCGGCACCTCCAAATTCGCATTGACGATTGCAAGGGTAAACGGAGAAGACATCCAGATAGTGTATTATAAAGAGATTCCTTCGTCAGGAATCAGATACAGCTATATCTTCAACCCGACTCAGGTGGCCACGGCTCTAAGGCCTGCCATAGAAGCCGCGGAAAAAGAACTGGACATCAAGATTACGCAGGCGGTCGTAGGCATGCCGCGCTACAGCGTAAGGCAGGAGACCAACCAGGGCAGCATCGAGCTGAATCCCGACGAGTGCATAACCGCCGATGACATCAACTATCTCAAGGACACGGCCCGGCAGGAGTATCCACTCCCGGATCCCAAGGAAGTGCTTTTCGGCGCAGTGGCCCAGTCTTTCTCCACATCGGAGGATTTCCAGCTGGTGGAAAGGGACATAATCGGAATGGCCAGCGACATGCTGGAAGGCAATTTCAAGATTTTCATCGGAAACAAGAGATACCTGCAGAATATCGACATAGTGTTCAACAACCTGAAGCTCGGGATTGCAGGGAAATACTTTACCCCGGACACCACTGCACAGGCAGTCCTGACCAATGCCGAAATGGAAAGCGGAGCGGCTCTGATAGACTTCGGTGCCGGAGTAACATCCGTAAGCATATATTATGGCGGAATAATGCGGCACTACGCCGCCATCCCGTTCGGTGGAAAATCGATAACCGATGACATCGACAACGAATGCAAGATATTCTCGGAAACGCTCGCCGAGAACATAAAGCTCGCACACGGGATCTGCATGCCGGAAAAGCTCCAGAACATGAATGAAAAGATCCTGAGGATCAACATAGGGACTACGGCCCAATACAAGGACCTTCCTGTCAAATACCTTTCTGAAGTGATAACATGCAGAGTGCAGGAAATCATGGAAGCCATCCTGTACGAGATACAGTTGAGCGGCTTTTCAAGGAAACTGCGCAGCGGCGTGGTGCTTACCGGAGGAGGGGCCAACCTTGCCAATTGCGGCAACTTCATCACAGAGATGTCAGGCTATTCCGTCCGCACCGGCTATCCGAGGCCGCTGTTCTCGAGCGGAGGATGCATCGGAGTCCATGAAGCAGAGGCAGCGACATCCATAGGGATGATACTGGCCGCGGTCAAGGACGACTGTGAAGACTGTACCGTACCTGAGACTTATGCCGGCGGCAGGACTTCGGTGGTGGTGGAGCCGTCAGGTGAAAGCACAGGAACCGCCGCCGGAGAGCAAGAAGACGCACAATCCGGCACCGGTACGCTTTTCCCTGAAGAGGATATCCGGCAGACATACCGTGAACCTAAGAAAAAACAGCCCAAGAAGCCGAGAAAGCAGAAGGTATCCTGGAAGGAAAAGTTCCAGAACGCCATGGACAAATTCACCGGCACGCTTTACGACATGAACAAGGAAATGAATGATGAAGAAATCTGACAGGAGGACCTTATATGGAAGATATATTGGACGATATGATAGTACCTACGGACTGGACTGACGAAAATTCCATAATCAAAGTCATCGGAGTAGGGGGTGGCGGATGCAATGCCGTCAATTACATGTTCAACCAGAAGGTCCAGGGCTGCTGTTTCATAGTATGCAATACCGATGCGCAGGCCCTGAGCAAGTGCAATGTGCCGCTTAAAATACAGCTCGGAGCCGGGCTCGGAGCCGGATGCGACCCTACAAAGGGAAGGAATGCGGCAATCGAGTCCGAAGAAAAGATAGCCAGGATTCTGGAGAACAACACCAAGATGGTCTTCATCACGGCCGGAATGGGCGGCGGTACCGGTACCGGAGCGTCTCCGGTGATCGCCAATATGGCCAAAACCCGTGGGATCCTTACTGTCGGAGTAGTTACGATTCCTTTCAAGAACGAAGGGGCGGACAAGTATGCGAAGGCGATGGACGGTATCAACGAACTGGAAAAGAACGTCGACAGCCTTCTGCTGATAAACAATGAAAAGCTTTATGAGTTCGGCACCATGCTTTCGCATGAGGCTTTCCCGAAATCCGACGAAGTCCTCGCCACCGCGGTCAAAGGCATAACGGAAATCATCAGCAAGTCCGGCTACATAAATGTGGATTTCGCAGATGTCAAGGCCATGATGCGCAACAGCGGAATCGCTCTGATGGGCTGCGGGACCGGAACCGGAGAAAACAGGATAGAAGATGCCGTAAAGGGAGCTCTGGAATCCCCTCTTCTGAATGACTACAATCTCAAGACGGCCAAGAATGTCCTGGTAAACATCACAGGAGGGAAAAACGAGCGCGGACTGTATATCAACGACCTTAAGGAGATAAACAGAATGATTTCCGAATATACCGGAAATGCGAACAATTTCAAGAGCGGTCTGGTATGGGAAGAAGATCCGGAGTGGGGAGACAAGGTAAGCATAACGGTTATAGCCACCGGTTTCAAGAAGGACATCCCTTCCATGCTCAATCCAGGCAATATAATAATGATAGACAGCGACTTCAAGTACGACAAGTCTCAGGCTTCGGCAGTTCTCGAACTCGATGATGAATCGGACAGTCCTGCGAAAATCGGATACAACAGTTCGGACAATGCCCCTATATTCAGTTTCGATGAAAACAGCCGTCCCGTACTCGACGTCCAGCCCGGCCAGAGCCTCGGGGAACTGGAAGAGACCCCGTCGATAAGAAGGATAACAAAACGAAACAATTCGGAGACAAACAAGGTACACTGATAATATAAAACAAAACAATAATATGGACCGTAAGACCAGAGTAAGATTCGCCCCGTCACCGACAGGGCCGCTCCACATGGGTGGAGTCCGCACAGCTCTTTACAACTATCTTTATGCAAAACAGCACGGCGGAGACTTCATTATAAGGATCGAAGATACCGACTCGCAGAGATTTGTCCCGGGAGCGGAGAAATACATCATCGAAGCCCTCAACTGGTGCGGCATCATTCCGGATGAAGGCGTGGATGCAGACGGGAATGTAGTGGAAACGCCTTCCGAGAGGCATCCCCATGCTCCTTACAGGCAGTCCCAGCGCCGGGGCATCTACCGCAAATACGCCGAGGGACTGGTAGAGAAAGGCTATGCATACTATGCATTCGACACCGCAGAAGAACTTGCAGCCAAGCGTGCCGAAGCCGAAGCGGACAAGAAGACTTTCATCTACAACCATATCACCCGCAAATCCCTCCGCAACTCCGTTTCGATGCCGGAAAGCGAATGGAAGCCCCTTCTGGAGACGCATACGGACTGGACCATCAGATTCAAGATGCCGGAAAACCGCGTGGTGAAGATGGATGACCTTATCCGCGGACATATCGAGGTAAACACGGACACTCTCGATGACAAGGTGCTCTGGAAAAGGGCCGATGAGCTGCCTACCTACCATCTGGCGAATATCGTGGATGACCACCTGATGGAAATCACCGAGGTAATCCGCGGAGAGGAATGGCTTCCTTCCCTGCCTCTGCATTATCTCCTCTATGAGGCATTCGGATGGCAGGATTCCCAGCCGAGGTTCGCCCACCTGTCCCTGCTGCTGAAACCGGACGGTAAAGGCAAGCTGAGCAAAAGGGACGGAGACCGTCTCGGTTTCCCTGTATTCCCTCTGAAATGGACCAACGCCCAGGGAGAAGTCTCACGCGGATACCGTGAAGACGGATATTTCCCGGAGGCTTTCGTGAACATGCTGGCCATGCTCGGCTGGAACCCGGGAGACGACAGGGAACTGTTCTCAATGGACGGACTCGTCCATGCCTTCTCTCTCGAAAGGGTCATCAAGTCCGGAGCAAGGTTCAACCCGGAAAAGGCGAAATGGTACAACAAGGAGTATCTCCGCATGAAAAACGATGCGGAACTTACAGACCTTTTCATCCCGGTGCTCGAGGAGCACGGCATACAGGTGGTCGCCTGTCCGAAATGCGCCTTGACCGCAGGGGCCGAGGTCACTGTCCAGGGAGCGGATTTCAAGAACCGTATATTCACGCATGACTATGTCAGGAAAGTCGTGACCCTGATAAAGGAAAGGGCGACATTCGTAGCCGATTTCTGGGACATAGCATCATATCTTTTCGTTTCCCCGCAGACTTATGCAGAGAAGGATGTGGCCAAGTTCTGGAAAGAAGAGAATTACACGCTTGCATTCCAGGTGGCCGAATTCATCGGAGGATTCGACGGAGGGAACGGCCCTGCCGGTCCCGAATTCACCCATGAACAGATCGAAGGACCTATGGAAGAGTTTATCCGCAGCCACGAGTGGCCTATGGGCAAGGTTATGAACTGTCTCAGACTCGCCCTCGTAGGCGCCTCCAGCGGACTTGGCATCGCCGACATCGTTTCCCTTATCGGAAAGAAAGAGCTTGCCGCACGTGTAGAAAACATCAGGAAAGCATTACTGTAAGGACATATTGCATAGAAAGCAGGACATCCGCCCAATGGGCGGATGTCCTGCTTTCTATGGATTGGAGGTTCAGTCCTCGTGCATCAGATATGATGTCACTGTCCTGTCTCCTGCCCGGAACTCGTTCGCATATCCGGAAACATCCCTTACAGACGATGCCGACGGTGCGAGTGCAAGCGGACTAAGACTGAGTGAAGAATATGTCTTCGATCCGACAGACTCCCGAAGATATGTAGAACTGTTGGCTGTCTCTGAACTGAAAAGCAGGAACTGGTACGAATATACCTTGCCTGTCGATCCCGGAGCCGCAAGGCAATACAGAGTATCGCCTATATAACCTATCGCCATACTGCATCCTCCCCAATAAATGGAGAAGCCGTCCGACATGCCGAGAAAAGCATAGTCCGACCTGTAGGTACCGAGCGGCTGGGGTTCTATCACCACAGCATGGAGTTCCTCATCATAATATCCTGAAACCGCCGGAGTAAAATCCCTCATATCCGAAAGGCCCGTAATCAGCACCTGGGTATCATTCTTTCTGGAAATGTCTACCCTGTACCTCAACGCCGATGACGTAGATCCCGATGAACCGGACACGGTACCTGTCGCTGTAGCACTGAAGGCCCCGAGGAAATCATCCATGGTCTTTGTCCTGTCGAAATCCTCATACGACCTGCCCATCGTGGATGCTTTCGCGGTAACGACCTGAGAATCTCCGAAGCTGTTCTTCACCAGTACGGCCAGAGTATATTCCATACCCTCGACCATATTGGAAAAATATGTCGTAAAACCATCTCCGTTTATATTGTCTATGATGGTCTGCACCGCCGTATTTCCCTGGGTTTCGATCAGTTCCTCCATCGGCAGTCCATAATAGCCGTAGATATAGTCGAACATATCCGTTCTCATACATATATACTTCAGCGAAACGATATTACGTCCGGACATGGACCAGAACAAGGTCGAATACGGAGAATATGCAGCCAATGAAGGATCATTGTAAAAGTCGAACCCGAGCACTTGCGGAGAATAACTGCCGTCAGGGTCGCATGTGAATCTGAGAGTATAAAGATTGCACGGCCGGTCATTCCCGTCGTAGGCAAGGGCGACAGCCGTAAAGTTGCCTGCCGGAATATTCCATAGATCGGAATTGTCCTCATACAGGGTGAGCACCGGGAATGAACCAGGCGCCTGACCGTCGATCAGCTGCTGCCTGACCGAATTCTGAAGGGTTGCGTTTGCCGTCAGGTCACCGGAAACTACCGTAGCCTTGTAATATTTCACATAGTCGTTTGCATAGAACGACAGGCGGGCAGCCGAAACGCCTGTCTCGGAAGTCTCTATGCCGCCATATTCTATGGCCATCTCCGGAGAGCCGGATGCATCGGACTCGAAGATCAGCGTCTCTTCGGCAATGGAGAAATATCCTGCCGAAACATAATATATGAGGTTGAAGGTAAAGGTACCGTTCCCGTCATACGTGCAAGGATACGTGCCGTATGCCGTATCGTCGCCGAGATAGACAGCCATGTCGGATACATACACATATTCATTGTAGTTCGAATTGAAGTATCCGATCGACTGCGCCGGAACCGTACAGGTATTGTCATCATTCAGTATAAAACGGAAACCTACCCCGCTTGCCCAGTCATTGACTCTGAATATATTCGTGCCTTCAGCCCTGTCTACGGTCAGTCCGGTAGCCCGTCCGGTATAGAATCCGTTATAGATAAACGTGGCAGTCTGGCGGACTTCTTCGCCGGACCCGTTTTGCCTGTAGTATTCTTCCCAGACAAGTTCAAAGGATACCGATACGGTCATCTTGTCGGTGTAGCGGGAGACGTATGCGCTGTTGTCGCCCAGAGCGGCTTCCCTCTCCCTGATGTAAAACGAAGTCTTCAGACTGCTGCCCCTGATAAGCTTGCTCAAGTCCACTTCCACAGGAACAGTTACGGAATATGCTCCGTCAGGTATCGTGACGGATTCCGGAATGCTGAACGCATCGGAATCGTCCCCTCTGTTCAATATCCCCACCGAATAATCCCCGGAATTGCCGGGACGGGCAATGACTACATCGATAGTCCCTTCCGTAAGGTCGGTCCCGAATTCCTTTTCCAGAGAAGACTGGATAAAATGTATCTCCTTTCCGTCATCCCCGTTGGAATCGTACAAAGGCCCTTCCTGTACCTTCGAGCAGGAAAACAGCACCATAGCCACGGCCGGTAAAATATATAAAATCTTTTTCATCGTATCTTCGTCATTAAATCTATCACGGGTTCTGGTCTTCTTCATTGATGTTCGGGTTGGCATCCAGCTCGTCCTGAGGAATCAGCATGACCCAATCGTATGTATCGGGATCTGAAAGGTCCACGCCGTTACGGTTCATGGAAGTAAGGCATTCCGATGCGAATCCGTCATCTGCAGTACGGATAATCCCCTGTCCGAGACGTTTCACGTCAAAAAGCCTCCCGTACTCGCCCCACAGCTCCACCCTTCTCTGTATCAGAATATTCTCCAGAAAAGAGCCGGTCCATGTAGTGGTAGTGGCACCGAGAAGCGTACCGCTGTAGTTCGCCGCATTGTAATTGGGATTGCGCGGAGCCATAACCGTATTCATAAGGCTTACGGCGGAATCGTCGTCTCCGCTGCGGAGCGCAGCCTCAGCCGCCGTAAAATACATTTCCTCCACCCTCATGTAGATATAGTCGCCGAGCCATGAAGCGACATTGGAAAACGAGAATTTCCTGCCAAGATACGGACTTTCCCCGTTGTCCGGATCCCACCATGCCGCACGTATGTCCGTAGAAGCGATCTGGTTGTAAAGCTGACGGTTTATCAGTTTCGGGGCAGACTGCGCATAGGCCCCGTCGATGTTGTCCATATGTGTAAAGAATCCGGCATAGGCTCCTGACTGTTCGGAAGTCTCTATTCCCGCACCCCACATGACATTTGCCGCATCGATCGAGTTCATTCCCCCCATAAGTTCGCTTTCGCTTCCTACGGCATAATTCCCTTCTTCTATGACTCTCATGGCAGCCTTATAGGCTCCTTCCCAATCGCCTTCGGCAAGACATGCCCTGGACTTTATACCGAGGGCCACATACAGGTTTATGTGCGATTTGTTGCCCGTATTCAGGCTTGAGGACATGCCTTTTTCAAGGAGTTCGACAGCCCTGTCGATATCTTCGTCTATCCTCGCATAGACTACGTCCAGGTTTTCCCTCGGCCGGCCTTCCGTTTTGATGCCTGTTCCCTCCGTATAGACCGGGACTCCCGGATCGGTCCACCTGTATGTTCCGGTCATAGGATTATAAGGCGCCCTCGCAAACCATGTGGCAAGGCTGAGGTAAGACAGCGCCCTGATCGCATAGGCCTGTCCGACTACATAAGCGACATCTTCCTCCGTGCCTGACATGGACTCTCCGGCCGCTATGATATAATTAGCGTCTGCGATCCACTTGTAGTTCGCATACCAGACATCGTAGGAACGGAATATGGAAGAGGCATAAAGCGACTTGGTACTGTATATGTGGTCGTACCAGAACCAGCCGTTCCCCTGCGCCTGCATTATGACATCGTCCGCCATTACGTCCAGAGCAAGGTTATAGGCTGAAATCCCGAAGCACTGGTGCGTGTTGTCGGTAGTAGACCACCCTGCAGTCCACATCGACCTGTAAATACCGTTTACCGAACTGATTGCGGTCGAAGCCTCTTTCAGAATCTCATCTCCGGAGCCGGAATCGGTAGGAGAAAATTCAAGCGCCGACCGGCTGCATGATACCGAAGCAAGAAGAACCGGTACCGCCAAAAATAATCTTGATATCTTTTTCATTAATTCCCCTCTTTAAAAATTAAGGTCAACGCCCAATACCATCGCCCTCGACGGAGTATAGGTATATGATACGCTTCCGGTAAAGTTATACTGCGGGTCCATACCGTCCATATGATTGAACATCGCCACATTGTCGAGTGTAACGAATATCCTCAGAGAGGCGATGTCTATCTTCTTCATCCACCTTTCCGGGAAAGTATAGCCCAATGTGATGTTCTTTATCGCAAAGTACGATGCACTTATCAGCGCACTGTCATCGGTCGCATAGGCCCCTCCTATTTCAAGCATAGGGATATCGGTGACATCACCCGGTTTCTGCCATCTCCTCAGTACATTGCGGTGCCAGTTGTTTCCTGCATACTGTACGCGCATCGTGCCTGAGTACAGTCCGTCGTAAACCTTGCCTCCGAGAGAATATGTAGTCAGGAAAGAAAAGTCTATACCTTTGAATATCTGGAATGTAGATCCTATGCTACCGAACAGGACAGGCTCCCTGCTTCCCATGTAGTACTTACTCATGTTGGCCATTGTCACATTGTCAGTCACATATTCGTCGCAACGCACATTGGTCATCTGCCCTTCTTCATTGACAGAAGGTTTCCAGTAAGCATAATAAAGCTGCTTTCCGGATGCCGGATCTACTCCCGCCCGCTTCGCCACGTAGAAAGTATAGATAGGTTTTCCGACTTCGATGACGGAGGCGCCTGAAGTTATCATATCCTGAGATGCCGTAAGCGCCAGGACCTTGTTCCTGTTGAAGGAGCCCATGAAGGTAGCGTCCCACCTGAAGTTTTCATGGTTGAGGATAGTTCCCCTGAGTGCCAGTTCGAATCCCTGGTTGCGCATCGAACCTATGTTGGCATTATAGCCGGTAAATCCTGTCGAGAGCGCAAGAGGATTCTCGAAGAGCATGTCTTTGGTCTTCCTGTTGTAATACTCGGCGGTAATGCCAAGCCGGCCGCCGAACAGGGACGCCTCGATTCCGGCGTTGAGATTGGCATTCTTCTCCCAGGTTATATCCATATTCTCCAGTCTCGATGCGAATGCACCGGCCTGGCTTCCGTTGGCCCAGGTATAATTATACAGGCCCTGCCATGCATAATAGGTTCCAAGGTTATCGTTACCCTGCACTCCATAGGATACCTTCAGTGTAAGATTGTTCAGCCAGGAGGATGTATGGGACATGAAAGGTTCGTTGGACAGCCTCCATGATGCTCCTACGGACCAGAAGTTTCCCCAACGGTTATCCCGGTAGAACCTCGATGATCCGTCCGTTCTCCAGCTGGCATCGAAATAGTACCTGTCCCTGAACCCATAGTTCAGTCTTGTGAAATAGGACTCTATGGCATAATTGTGTGCATAGCTGGTGTTGTCGGATGTAGTCACGGCCGGTGCCAGTTCGTCGATTCCCTCCATTATCCCTGTCTTCTCTCCTATTGCATAGTCATAGCGGTAACGGTAGTATTCGTGTCCGAGAAGGACATTGATATCATGCTCGCCGAATGATTTGTCATAAGTCAGTATCTGGTTGAACGTATAGCTGAACGTCCTCGTATTGGTCTTGCTGATACGTCCTCCCTGGTCAGCGGCATTGCCGTGGTATTTGTCATTGACAAGGGTTCTCTGGTAATCTGTGAAGTCCGTTCCGAAATTGACGGAAAACTTCAGTCCATAAAGCCTGGCGTCTTCACGGACCGTACCCAGAGTAATGTAACTCCTTGCTGAAAGGGAATTGCGTTTGTAGTAAGCCTTGTTGTTGAAAAGCTCGGCCTTGGAGTTGAATCCCTGAGCGGTAGGACGGTTGGCGTATCCGTTGTCGTTTTCGTCACCATACTCATACTGCGGACCGCCGTTCATGTCCAGGACATTGTTTCCGTCCATATCCTTGAGATAGACGGGATAGACGGGAGCCATGAACTGGGCCGTGTACCATACATTGGAAGTTGTCGTCCCGGAAAAATCCTGATAATCGGAATCGGTATGGGCGAAGTTGGCATTAAGTCCTATCTTGAACCAGTCTTTTGCCTGGGTATCGACATTGACACGTCCGGAATACCTGTCGAAATCGGTGTTCTGCAGAATACCGTTCTCCTTGTAATATCCCATGGAAACGAGATAGCCCGTATTCCCGGCAGCTCCGCTGACAGACAGGATGTGTTCAGTACGCAAGGCCGCGTTATTGCTTATCTCGTCCATCCAGTTCTCGTTCCATGCCGCTCTGGCATCGCCCTTTATCTTTCCCGTAGCAGGATCGATAAGGGTATCCCACGTGTAATTCTTGTACGGGTTGTAGTATTCCGGATTCTTGAGTCCGCCGATAGTCTGACCGAGATTCGCCGCGGCATATTTGCTGGCGCCGTCGAAATCCATTCCCGTACCGTACTGCGCACTGTTGCGGAGAGCCTCATACGTAAGTTCGACGTACTCGTCCATGTCTACCAGATCATAACGTTTCAAAGCTCTGGAAGCTACGCCTACATTGCCTTTATATGTTATCGACACCCTGTCGTCCTTGCCTTTCTTCGTGGTAATCACGATTACGCCATTGGCTCCCCTCGCACCGTAAAGGGCACCGGCAGATGCATCCTTCAGTACTGTCATAGACTCGATGTCCGCCGGATTGATGGAACTGAGGGTCCCGTCATACGGGATCCCGTCCACGACATAAAGCGGCGTAGATGCCGCGTTTACCGAGCCGATACCCCGTATGATGATCGAAGCGCCTTCTCCAGGCTGTCCGCCTCCGGACGACACCTGCACTCCGGCAACGGTTCCTTCGAACGATTTCGTGACATTGCCCACTACCCTCTTCTGGAGGTCATCTCCGCGCACCACTGCAGCAGATCCGGTAAAAGATTCCTTCTTGGCAGTACCGTACGCCACTACCATCGTCTCGTCCAGCTCCAGAAACTCCTCGGGAAGGACTATGTCCAGAACCGCCCTGCCGCGTACTTCAACCTTGGTTGTCCTGTAACCTATGCAGGAGACCGAAAGCGTTGCATCCGGCGCTACGTTCTCTATCATGTATTCTCCTTCCATCGATGTACTCGAACCTGTAGCCGTCCCGTCTATGAAGACTGCAGCCCCTATGACCGGCCTTCCCTGCTCGTCAGTGACGACTCCTTTTACGGTCAGGTTCTGCGCAAAGGCAGACACACCCATCAACAGGGATGCAAGACCTGCCGCCATGAATGATATAATCCTGTTCATTCTCTCTCCAATATTTTCATGTTGTGGATTATTGTCCATAAATCTTCCGTACCTGTTTTTTCCCGGGCAGGAACGAATATAGACTGCACAGGGAATATGTCCTTATCGGCAGGGTCGACTTTTATGATTCCGCCCTCGGCTGCGGCAGGCCCCTTGACAGACATGGCCGATACGGACCTCTCTCCTTCCGGAGCTGCCGTAGTGGAAACCCCGGAATACCTCAGAAGGGTATCTCCGGTAGGATTCCCGGCCATTGCAATGAATGTATATTCCGTAGATGGCGAGAGATTTACGAAACGGATTGCAAGCCCTCCCCCGTTCACTCCTGAAAGATGTTCTTCAGTACCTTCGTTGCCATAGTCTTCAAGAAGATCGGGATAAGACGATACCGGGACCTTTTCAAGCGCAGATGAAGCAATCATCATGTACTTCAGGGAAGTCACCTCTACCCCCCGCATCACTGCCACTGCAGAGTTCCATGTGTCGCCGTACTGTTCATCGACGAGCGTGGATACCTGGAACCATGTCCTGGCCGTAGGATCGGATTTGGTCGTCAGGGAATTGACACTCAACAGCTCCTCCCCGCCGTCCGAAACGGCAAGCGAAGACAAGGTATAGGATATACCGGGACTGAGCCCGGAAGAAAGCATGGTGATTCCTACAGAATTGATTGCAGCCAGAATACCCTGGCTGGCCACGTAGGCATAATTTTCATCTTTAAGGAATGACTTCAACAGTTCCTGATCGGGCGGATCGGAGAACAAAGTATTGAAATCATCCGTCGGAAGAACCCTGTACCTCATATCTTCGACATCCATTCCTTCCCAATATGTCACCGCAGATGTAGTCCAGTCCTCACCGGACAATGCGGATATGGTGTTGTCCAGATAGAATCTCTGGCTGAACCAGTCGCTTCCTCCGAAATCAGGCCCGTCAGAAGCTCCGGTAGCAGTTGTCTTTACTTCCTTTACATACAGGTTCGAGGTAAGCTCCCCTTTGGTATCCATTCCGAACGCCACTACCGCATATGTCATCTCCGAGACCAGTCCCGTAACGGTAAATGACCTGGTACCGGAAGTAAGTACCGCGCTCAGGGCCAGAGACAGGCTGATACCCTGTTCTTCCGCATACTGGAGAATGGCCGTGCGGTATGTCTCCATGAGCTCTTCTTCCGTGTATCTGGCAAGAAGGTATCCGGGAACGACATCGTGGTAATACAGGTTTCCGGCTTCCGCATATACATCGAACGAAACCGCGTCCGCCACTACGGATGTCGGCACTATCAGAAACCGGGGCAGATCCCCCTCTTCGGTAGTGAACGAAAGGACTGCCGGTTCCGAATCAAGGGCATTCTGCGGGTCCGCGGATATTGCCTTCAATGTAAAGGTATATTCTTTCCCAGGTTCCAGTCCTGAAATGATGGCCTGGGTCTCTTCTGTTTCAGTTGTCCTGCCGTTGATGGTATATTCATAGCCGGCCGCCCCGCTTACCATAGACCAGCTTATTATGGTCTTTGATGCGTAGGCGCTCCCGAGAATCAGTTCAGGAGTGTCCAAATGCACAAGGTCGTCAGTAAAGACATGTACATAAGTAAATTCCGATGAACGGTACGGACTTCCCTCGGCTGCGTCAGCCTTGACGGATATGACATACTCCGTATGTTTTTCCAGTCCAGAAAAAGCGAGAGACCTGTCTTCGGTCGTAACGGCAGGTTCTCCGTTGAATTCATAAGTATACGAATCCGCGTTCTCGACAACATCCCACACAAGCGTGAAGCCTGTAGAGGACAGCCCCCTTACAGAAACTTCCGGCCTGGCAAGGACCTGAGCCGCCCGGTCTTCAGAAACAGGCCCGGTACAGCCGGCCCATAGCGTCATGGCGATGCATGCCAATATAAATGATCTTAATGCAAGATATTTCATTTCATTTCCTTCTCCTTACTCTACTGTTACATCGATCGTCCTGCGGATGGCAGTCCCGTCTGTAACCGTTATTACTGCTGTTCCCGGCCTTTTCCCTTCTATGGTCATCACGCCGGCTTCCAGAGATACACCGGCAATGTCAGGATCTGATACAGTATATACCAGCACCTGCACTGACGGGAAATACTCTCCGAGATCCAACGTCAGGGTCTGTCCGGCAGAAAGATGCTGTGGAGGCACCTGTTTCATTCCCGTCACCGTTAGCAGCAGGTTGTAGGTATCCAGTACGCCTACGCCCATCTGTCCGGAATAGCTTCCGGGATACCAATTGTCAACGTGTCTGGTACTACTCAGAAGGGCCTGTCTTAGATCCTCTCCGGTGAGACCTTTACGTTTGTCCGCGCCGTAATAATAGCTAACGGCAAGCGCACAGGCTCCGGAAACATGCGGACAGGCCATGGACGTACCCTGAAGGCTTTCATAATACGAAGAACCGTCCTCGGCCACACTCGTACTGTATACTCCGCCATAGACCGTATTGAGGGTCAGATCTCCGCCTGGAGCTGCCATTGACACCCACGTACCATAATTCGTATATGATGCGGGCGTCCCGAGATATGAGAAGGATGCAACGCTGACTACGGCAGGATCAGCCGCAGGGTAAGCCAGTTCGTCAGAACCGTCATTTCCGGCGGCGAATAATATTATTCCGCCCGCCATCGGACCTTCCTGATTCCCGTTCTCATCCATCCCTGCGTATTTAATGAAATATCTCATGGCTTCTGATAGAGCCGAATAACTGCCTCTTTTCCATTCGAGTTCCTCAACGGCACCGGCCGTATATCCCCAGCTGTTCTGGCAAATCACCGCTCCGTTGTCGGCAGCATATTTCATAGCCCTGACAGGACCGCCGAGACCGGAACCTGAAGATGACCCGGAATCGGATATGCACTGCAGCGACATGATCCTGACCCCGTCATTGTTGCCGGAGCCTCCTGCTATACCGTTGACTCCTGTACCGTTGTTGTTTACGGCAGCGATCGTGCCTGCCACGTGAGTGCCATGCATATGTTCCGCCGACGAGGTGATGGTGCCGGAATTCTCTATGAAATTATATCCGTAGATATCATCGACATAGCCGTTGCCGTCATCATCGATTCCGTTTCCCGGAATCTCGTCTCCGTTTACCCACATGTTGTCGGCAAGATCTTCATGATCGTATTTCACTCCTTCATCTATCACAGCCACTATCACGTCAGGATTACCTTTACACAGCTGCCATGCGGCATATACGTCTGCATCCGCACCTACCAGAGAGGATACCGGCCCTATTGTGCCGGTATTGTTGTAATGCCATTGGAGGGTCCGGGTCCTGCCGCTTTCATTGAAAGGGAACGGTATGGTCCTGCCGGATGACACGGAAGCGGACACATCCGGAATGTTTCCGGAAACGGAGCCGGATCTGGAGTATCCGCACAATTTCGGATGCAAGGAATATTCGATCACTTCGACATCCTTACACAAAGAAAGCAGGTCAGCCACCTGCGCAACCGGTACTTCCGGGTCATATTCAGCTATATACCAGCGATGAAGCCCTTCTGCCCTTGTCCTTTCTTCAAAACGTCCGCACTCCGGGAAAAGACGCTCGAACCTGACTGTACCTATAGCACCCAGGACATTGTCTATCTGGTCTATTCCGCTCCTGTCCGCCGACATTCCGGATTTTGAGGCCGGAACGGCATCGGTCTTCAGTTTCAGGATAATTTCTCCGGGAGCCGCCATGGAAGAAGAATTCACTATGACCGGCCCGCTCCGGCCCTCCTGTCCTCCATCATCGGGCAGATCGGCTTCCGAACACCCCGTTATAAAGGCATAAAGCCCGGACAAGAGTACTGCTCTTGCAAATCGTCTCATTTTCTTATTAACATCGATTTTATAAAGGGCCGGCCTGACATCCTTCAGTATCCGGCCCCGATAATACAACCATTATTCCTTCACGCAGCGAAGCTGATAGCAAAAATCCTCTCCGCTGGCATAATACGAAGCAAAGTTTTCATTGAATCTCACACTGAAAGATCTGGCTACCGTCGATCCTTCCATCTCATGGGCGACCCAATAATATCCGGTACCGCTGCTATAATTATGTGCGCTTCCGCCCACAGGGTACAGATTGCCGGCCATAGGATAATAGTCTCCGGTCCTCCACCATACCCTTCCGCAGTCCTTGACCGCATTCCACGGATATTCTTCATGGTTTTCACCGTTTTCATCATAATCTTCTGCGGCTCCTCCGGTCGGATACGAATTGACATCAAGTTCCGATGCTATTCCGTAGAAATTCTCACCCGGAACCTTATACCCGACAGGACATGGATCGAATATGGTCTTCTCATCCCCTGACCACAGGGATGACATACGAGCTTCGTCCGACATTGAGGCCACATACCAGTGCTGGCCTCCGCTTCCGCTATACGGTCTGAGGAACATCATCGGGTTCTCGACTGAATACGGGATATTTGCAGGAGGAGTTGAAAGGAGCTGTGCCTTATAGTCCTCCGAAAACAGCCATTCGCCGGAACCGTCTCCGACTTCCAGATTGGTCTGATTGTATTCAGGAACATTCCCGCTGTCGGCATCCGTATAATACGGAGACTTCGACGGCATGAACGGATCCTTTCTGCCCCACTGGTAAAACATGCCTTTGTTACCGACATCCATAGGGGTATTGTTCATCGCACCGAGATTGCGGTCCATGATCTGACCTGTGACCTCATCTCTCGGATTGATATGGTCATGGACTTCTATCTCATCGTCGCACACCCATATATGCCAGCTCCAGAGCACTTTCCCTTCATAATCCTTTACAGCGATCAGAGCATTGCCTTCCATCCTTCCCGTAGTGAAGGTAACATACCCGTCATTATAGACCGGAAGGCCGTCTATGATCTCCTTCGACATGGACTTGTCCCCGTCTGTCCTGGCTTCCCAGAGCAGATCGGCGTATGCAATCCCCGTAATTTCCAGTCCGCAGGTCTCGATATAATGGCTCCTTCCGTCAGAGCCTCCGTTACCCTTTACGGTAGCATCGAAGGTATAGGTAGTACCCGTCTTTACGAGATAGCAGTTGGCAGTGCCTTCAGTGTTCAGGTTCACGCTGCGGTCTGTTCTCTGGGCCACTGACACCGAACATGACAGGACCTCTTCTCCTCTTGTCGCAGTAATATCTACGGACCCTGTTCTGGAATCCGGAGAATAGTTCGACGGTGCGGATATCACCAGGAATCCGTTTTCATCGGATTCAGCCGTAAACCAGTCTCCTGATACGGCGAAGTTCCAGTCATCCGCATTAGTAGCCACTGCGACTGCTGTCTTTCCGCCTTCCCTGTCGAAAACGACCTTGTCGCCGGAAACATCCAGATACATCGGATAGACATACTCTTCAGGATCTATCTCGGTTGTCTCCGTACAGGCGGCGAACACCGCTGCTGCAGCAAACAATATGTATAAATTCTTTTTTGCATTCATTTGTCGTCCCTCCATCATTTATATTCTGCAGGTATTGAATCATAGTCGGACAGACCGGTACAACCGGTAAAGGCGCCTTTCCTGTTCGATGCAGCGGTGGCAAGCGCCTTAAGGCCTGAAGCAGCCTGATTCTCGCCGGTCCGTTCATACAGATGGTATTTGACACCGTTAACGACAGTATACGGAGACTCTCCGGTAAGATTGACGCACCCGTTGAACAGGTTGCCGATATTAGTGATGGATTTCATGTTGTCGAAGAAATCCGTCGGGAATGAAGCAAGGCCGGTACAGCCGTTGAACATATTCCCGACATTGGTCACGGCAGTCATGGATGCGAATTCGGAAGCAGAGACCTCCTTTAGAGCGGTACAGCCCTGGAACATACCGTTGAGGGTCGTCACTGCCGTCATTCCGGCAAACAGGCCTGAAGGAATGCCTGTCAACGAAGTACAGCCTTTGAATACGCTCGTCAGTGTCTTCATGGCTGTCATGCCTTTGAACAGACCGGACGGAACAGAAGTCAGGGACGTACAGTTCGTGAATATGCCGGAAAGCGAAGTAAGGCCTTCGACTTCACAGAACAGATTCTCCGGTACGGATGCAAGAGAAGTACAGCCGCTGAACAGGTTCGTCAGCCCTGTAGGCCTTCTTCCATTGAACAGTTCCGATCCGACGCTTACTATACCCGTGCAGTCCTTGAATACATTGGAAAAAGTACCGGTGACATTCTTGAAAAGTCCCGCAGGAATGGAAGTGAGGGAAGTACAGCCGAGGAAAAGGTTTGACATCGTCGTTCCGCTCGACCTGTTAAGTGAACCGAAAGCATCCGGAGCTATGCTGGAAATGGAAGTACATTCCTCGAACATGTTGGCACAGGTCGATATATTGGACCTTTCAGCCTGCCCGAACAGCAGTGAAGGCACCGATGTCAGACCCGTACAGCCGCTGAAACACCTCTGGAATGTGACGGTGCTTGCGGAAGTCTGGTCCTTGAACAGCCCGGAAGGTATGGAAGTGAGCGAGGTGCATCCGTTGAAGGCATCTACAAATGTACTGACTCCGTAAAGTCCGTCGAAGAACCCGGCAGGCAAAGACTGAAGAGCGGTACATCCGTAGAAAATGCGGTTGCATTCGATCTTGGCGGCTATGTTTTCGCCGAAAATGTCACCGACTGTCGCAAGGGAGGTACATGCCTCGAATGCACTTTCATATGAAGACACACTCGCGTTCTTTTCAAACAGGCCGGCAGGAACAGCAGTGATTCCCGATTCCATGAAAGCTTCAGCCGCATTTTCAAGTGCGGTCAATGATGAGAACAGGCCGGCAGGCACTGTCTGAAGGGATGTGCATCCGGAAAAGACACCTGAAATATTCTCCAGTGCAGGTGCTCCGGCAAAAGCGTCTTCGGCGATTGCCCTGAGAGACGTACAGCCGTTGAACATATCTGACACCGTCGTACATTTGTTGCACCCTGCTATGATATTCGAACCTATACTTTCAATGGAAGTACAGCCTTTGAACATGCCGGAGAAAGATGTCATGTTGGCCATTCCTTTGAAGAATTCATCAGGAACCTCCTTCAGAGAGGTACATCCTGCGAATGCGCTTGTCATCTGTGTTACGGAAGTATTGGTCGCGAACAGGCCGGAAGGTATTTCCTTCAGGGAAGTACAGCCGTTGAATATGCTGTTGAATCTCTGGATATTCGTAAATCCGTCGAACAGGCCGGCAGGAACGCTTTCGAGTGAAGTACATCCCTGGAACACCATGTTGAAGCCGTCCCTGTCCATATCTGAAGCCATTGCCCCTGAATTGGTAAACAGTCCTGAAGGAACACTCTTCAACATGCCGCAGCGCACAAAGCAGGACATGAATGAAGTGACATTGCTGCAGCCTTCGAACAGGTCTTCCGGAACTGAAGTTATCCTGGTGTTCTGGAATGCGTTGGCGAAAGTCGTACATTTCCTGTTGTTGGCGAAAATGCCTTCCGGCACTGATGAAAGCGCAGTATTGCTGAATACCATCCTGAAGCTTTCGCATTCGGTCAGTTTATCGAAAATTCCTGCAGGTACCGATGCAAAGTTCGAACTGTTCGAAAACAGGGCGTTGCAGGTAGTCACCTTCTTGTTGTTGTCAAAAAGACCCGCAGGTACGGTAGTCAGCTCCGTCATGGAAAACATCTGGCTGATATCGGTAAGTTCGGTATTGGCTGACAGGAAATCCTTGTCTATCGAAGCCAGGGATGTAGACATCAGCAGACCGGACACGTTCTGGAGTTTCGGACAGTTTTTCAGAAGGCCCGCCGGAGCAGCCGTTATATTGCCGTCCGAATAGAATGTCTGATTCATGCTCACGGCGTTGACGGCATGGGAGAAAAGACCTTCCGGAATTTCACTTATATTCTCCATATATGCAAAGGCGCCGTCAAACGTAGTCACATTTTCGAAAGCTCCGGTCTCGTCCGGAGGCAAGGAAGTGATGTTCTCCATCTGGGTGAATGCATCCTCCATGGATTTCAGGCCGAGGTCTCCCCAGTTGTATATTTCTACGTACTGGTCTTTCTGGTTATAATAGTATCCGTATTTGGCATTCATGGATTCCGCAGAGCCTTTGGCCGTTACGATATACTCTCCGGGATCCGTATATGTATGCTCCGGATAAGTATCCGTATCCGTTTCCTCTATGGTGCCGTCACCCCAGTCGATGGTACCTTTGAACCCCTTGTCAAAGAACAGCATGGCCTTCAGGTCATCCGCAATGACATTCAGACCTACTATATAGGCATCATAGTCCATGCCTGCCTGGGATACAGTCACGTCGAATTCGGACAGATTCTCCTTGCCGTCCCCGGTCTTTAAGGTAATGACAACGGTACGTGAAGTCTCCCCCTCATTCGCTGTCGGGGTCAGGATCAGTCCTGTTTCTGTTTTTTCAATTGTAAGCCAGCCGTTCCCGGAATCATCGGTTTCGTAGTCCCAGTCGAAATTGGCATCTACCGTAAGCTCCCTCTTGAAATCGGAATCCGCTACGGGAGCGAATGGAACGGTCCTGGTGTCCGCCGTGATATTGGCGGCACGGTCCTGAAGGACAGAAATGGTTTCAGTTACCGGACTGCCCCCCCCGGCTCCGGCAATGATCACGAATTCGGTCACCCGGTCAGCAAAATCCGTATTGCGGTCTGCCGTAAGGGTAAGGGTGTTGCCATCCTGCTCGACGAGCAGCCACTCGCAGGCTGTGGTTTCATATGTCCAGTCAGGATCAGAGGATTCGACTGTAAAAGAAGTTGAAAGCTCTCCGGCAGCCGGAAGCTGGAAATTATTGGCCTGGGCTATAATTTCCATTGTACCGTAGGCATTCTGCGTAGCCGTAATGACGGCTGTCTTGTCTCCTGCCGTCACCGTAATAGATGAAGACAGTTTCTTTTCCTGTGTATTGGAATCGCATGAGAGGACCAGCTGGTCTGTTTCCTCATCCTTTACCGCTGTAATGAACTCGTCTTCGCCGTCTATGGTAAATGTCCAGCCGACATTGGTATTGACATCCACTACCACTTCGCCTCCGAGACTCTTGAAAGCGATTTCCGCGCTCTGGCCGTCTTCCGTCGAAAACCATGTGTTGCGTGAAGCAAGGGTCAGCTCTGCCTCGGTTTCCACGACATCGCCCTCTCCTGCTTCTACCTCAGGATTTTCATAGTAGATAGTTTCCTTGACACATGATGACAGGAGGACCAGGACAGCAGAACATATTATAGATATCTTTTTCATAGTACAATCGTTTTAGTCTGTTACCTTAGTGTCATCTGCCTTGAGGAGATACATTTCCCCGACCGCATAATAGAGATCGGAAATGAATGCGTACGATGCTCCTTCGCTGGCGATCAGTCCGAAAGCATTGTACGGAGCATCGAATCCGGACAGGATAATCGCCGGTTTCGTCACACCGTTTTCATCTGTTCCTTCACCGTACTCCCCTGTAACTTTCTTGGAGGTGAATCCTCTTGATGTCAAATCTATGGCTACAGGATAATAGGCGCGGAATCCGCCGCCCGTCAGATTTATCATCATGCAAAGCCTCCCGAGATCGATGGTCATCAGGTGAGTATTCTTGTCATAAGCGGCAGCTATTTCGGTACCGTCCGTAAAAAGATTCTTTATGACCAGACTGTCAGGATAAACCTTTTCTTCAATGGTACACTGAGTCGCCACTCCGGGCGCATCCAGATAACCGTCTCCCCTGTACCAGTTTTCGGCGAAAAGGCTGAAGTTTCCGGTCATCTTATAATAAGGATCGTCCGATTTCGACATCTGGGAGAATGCCACTGCGGCTGATTCCACAATGCTTCCGTCAGTAGAGGAAACGACTATCTCGCCCGATCTGCTTTCTCCGGTATCGTTGGCGGCGACGGAAACCTCAACGACCCCGTTTTCATAATCAGCCGAATAAGATATCCATGTGTCCGTCTCATCGGCCAGGCCGACGGTCCATTCACAGTTGGACGATACGGAAAAGGCGAATTCCTCTCCTCCTGAAATAACCTCCAGTGCCTCCGGGGCATTGACCTGAAGCTGTACCAGTGATCCGGACCATGCCTGGGAGACGCTTATCTCCTGCAGGTCCGCACCGGTCTGCAAAGCAATGGAAGCAGTCCTGCCCTGGCCTGTCGGATTGGCCTGTGCCGTTACCAGAAGAGTATTTTCTTCCGGAACCAGTTCAATCCAGTCAGCAGAGCAATCTGCCGTCCATTCTGACGGACAGGCGACCGAAACCGTCGCCGTTCCACCATTCTCATCAAAGGCAATCTTGTCCTGTGACACAATTATCACATCGGCAATACTGTCTTTCGTCTGCTCGCTGCAGCCCGCAAAAAGGACCGCAGCCAGAGCTGTCAGAATAGCTAATAAGGGTTTCATATGTATAAAATAAAATGGTCAAAAAGAATGGACATAAAACCGAAAGTGTCGAAAGTTAGAAAAAAAACAGGTGCATTGTAACGGCCCCGCAAAAAAATTACGATTCTTTTGACTCTGATAATCAAACACCTGCAAATGATTTATCATTAAAATACATAAAACCGTTAGGATTTGTAACATTCATGCCTGTTTTCACTATAAACAAAAACCGTTTTAATATTCCGGCAATAATCAGTACCTTTGGCGCGGCAAAGAATTTATTGACAAAACATATGACTATGACACTTGGAATTTGCAGCGACCACGCAGGCTATGAATACAAACAGAAGCTCATGGCGTGGCTCGGATCAAAAGGTTATCAGGTAAAGGATTTCGGCACGGATTCAACTGAAAGCATGGATTATCCGGATGTGGCGCACCCTCTGGCAGAGGCCGTAGAGAAAGGCGAAGTGGAAAAAGGCATAGCAATGTGCGGGACGGGCAACGGAATGGCAATGACTCTCAACAAGCATCAGGGGATCAGGGCCGGGCTCGCATGGGACGTGGAGATCGGAAAACTCGTAAAGCAGCACAACAATGCGAATGTGCTCGTAATGCCTGCAAGATTCATTTCATTCGATATGGTCTGCGAAATCACCGGAGCCTGGCTCGACACGGAGTTCGAAGGTGGCAGGCACCAGAAAAGGATTGACAAGATTCCGGTAAAATAGCGGTGGATCCTCTTGTATTAAGAAAAGGGATTGTCCTCTCGGATAATATCGAAGATTATCCGGGAGGCATAATCATACCCATAGACAAACCTTACCGGTGGACTTCCGCAGACGTAATACGTAAAATCAAGTTCACTGCAACGAGGCATTTCCGTAAAAAGAACCTGAAAGTCGGCCATGCGGGGACGCTCGACCCTCTGGCGACAGGAGTGCTGCTGGTGTGCATCGGGAATGCCACCAAGCTGGCGGAAACGCTGCAGAGCCATGACAAGGAATACATTGCAGGCGTAACTTTCGGGGCGACTACCCCTTCCTACGATCTGGAAAAAGACATAGACATGCATTATCCGCATGAACATATCACGGAAGAGAGGATCAGGGAAAAGCTGCAGGAATTCCTGGGGGAACAGGAACAGATAGCACCGCTCTTTTCCGCCAAGTCCATCGATGGAGTAAGGGCATACGAGATGGCGAGGAAACTTTACCGGAAACATCAGCAGGAAACAGGAAACGGCAGCACCCCTGACACACGGAAAGTATTCGATGCCACGGCAGAAGCCGTCATAAGGTCTGCAAAAATCAGAATATCCGACATCGAACTGCTTCATTTTTATCCTGACGGTACATCCGCAGACAACAGGAATGTTCCGGTACGCCAGGAAGATTCCCCTAAAAACCTCAGGATAAACGTGACCGACACTTCCGGACTGCACCTGCCCTCCGCCGAAATACGCATATCATGCAGTAAAGGCACATACATCCGCGCTTTTGCCAGAGACCTCGGCGAGGCTCTCGACAGCGGGGCACATCTGTGCTCCCTTGTACGCAGCCGCAGCGGCGACTTCAAGGTAGAGGACTGCCTCGGGGTGGAAGATGCGTTATCCGCCCTGTCGTTCTGAACAGAATTTTTCAGTATCTTCGCGGCGCGAAATACTGATTTTTCTTCATATGGTAAAGACTCTCCCCTATTCATATCATCACATCTGGAAAGTAGCCTACCCGATCCTGATAAGCCTGATTATGGAACAGCTTATCGGAATGACAGACACTGCATTCCTGGGAAGGGTAGGAGAAGTGGAATTAGGCGCTTCCGCAATAGCCGGAGTCTACTGCATGGCCATTTTCGTATCCGGGATGGGATTCGGTATCGGCTCCCAGATCATCATTGCCAGAAGGAACGGGGAAGGCAACTATAAGGAAACCGGCAACATTTTCTACCACGGGGTATATTTCCTGCTCGGGCTGGCGGTCATAATCATCGCCCTGTCCGAGATGGTTTCCCCGTGGGCATTGCACCGGATGGTCTCGTCACCCGAAATCGCCGATGCGGCTATGGATTATGTCCGGTGGAGACTCGTCGGATTCATTTTCGCTTTCGTTACAGTGATGTTCCGGGCCTTCTATGTCGGGACAACCCAGACCAGGACGCTGACACTGAACTCTATCGTCATGGTGCTGTCCAATGTGGTCTTCAACTGGATACTGGTATTCGGACACCTCGGCTTCCCTGCCCTCGGAATCGCCGGGGCCGCCATCGGCTCCACGCTTGCCGAACTGGTATCCCTCATATTCTTCATCGTTTACACCATACGCAAGACCGACTGCGGAAAATACGGACTCAACCGCAGGATAGATTTCAGCTGGAGCAAGCTCGGAAGCATCCTTTCGATATCCGTCTGGACAATGATACAGAATTTCCTTTCGGTATCGGTCTGGTTCATTTTCTTCCTGTGCGTGGAACATCTCGGAGAAAGGGCACTTGCCGTTTCCAATGTCGTCCGGAGCATATCCGGCTTCGTATGGGTGTTCGCATCGGCGTTCTCATCCACATGCAGCTCACTGGTCAGCAACCTCATCGGCGAAGGCCATCAGGACACGGCCATGAGGCTTGTCCGAAGAGTCATAAAACTGGCTTATGTCCCGGTTATCCCTCTGCTCGTCTTTTTCTGCATATTCCCCAAGACCGTGATCAGCATATATACCGACATCCCGGGAATAATCGACGGTTCGGTATCCTCGCTTTGGGTGCTGTGTGCAGCATATCTGTTCACCACTCCGGCACTTATCTGCTTCAACGCGATTTCCGGGACCGGAAACACCCGCACGGCATTCGGTCTCGAGGCCGTGGTGCTGGTCATCTATACTGCCTTTTGCATATTGATCATAAACGGATTGAAACCGCCCGTATGGGTTGCGTGGATAACTGAAATCATATATGCCGTTGCCATGCTGACAGTCTGCGGACTGTACCTGAAGAGCGGCCGCTGGAAAGGCAAGACAGTATAGAAGTCCCGTCCGGGATCCTATATAAGACGGTATTTCTTCACCTCCTGCTCCAGCACATGGTGGACAGGGAATTTCGCACGGCTGCGGCGCATGGCGGAAAGCAGGCCGTGGAAATATTCTCCCGATGCCTTGCTCCCGGAATGGCCGGGAGCGCCGTCCGCAGCCTGCAATGAATCCACGAGAAAAGCAAGACGTTTCATATTGTCCGAGCACAGTTTCTCGAGAAGGGCATGAAACCCGGGTCCATGGTCCGGATAGCGCAGATGGGACAGTTCATGAAGCAGGACATAGTCGCACACCGGCTCCGGTAGGCGCACGAGATTGAGATTGAGGTTTATGTTGCCCCGGGCAGAACAGCTCCCCCAGTTGGAGGAATTGTGCTTAATGAAAACCTTTCCATAAGAAAAGCCGTAACGGGCGGCAAAGAACGACAGTTTCTGCGGAAGCAGGCTGCGTGCCTCGTCACGGAGTATTTTCACAAGCGCCTGATTCAAAACCGAAGACAGTTCCGCAGAGCCTTCAGACGGCATCGAATCCGGGTAATTCACGTCTTTACGGGACAGCGGGAGTTCCTGGCTAAGGTAAAGCCGCCCGGTATGCCTGACATCCTCCACAAGGGTCGAAGACACGGTTATGGTCCTTCCCGGCATGGCATCCCGGGCCGGACGCAGGACCCCGTTATGAACGGCAGCCGCTCCGGGACCCATCCTGCCGCCCGGAACGCCGGAAGTACGGTGGAACCGGATTTCCGACAGCAATGTCCTGACTGCCGCCCCGTCGCGCAACACCCCGACAGCAGCGCCGGACTTTTCCTCTTCTGCTGCCCGCCGGCGCTGTCTCTGCAAGACCTCCAGCACCCACTTCCTTTTCTGCAGGAAGAACCGCACCCCGTCATCATACCTGGCAAAACAAGGCACAGTCACCACTACCCCTTTCAAAGGATGCACCTTTATGCTTATCCTCCTGCTCCGGGAGCTTTTCGCCAGAGCCACAACCCCGATATCCGGATCCAGATACTGTTTGTTTTTCATAAGGTGCAAATGTATCAATAATTGCATTGAAAATTTAAATTTTTGTTAAATAACAATTTGTTTTATCGGAATTTCTGTCTAACTTTGCGCCCGCTTGTCTGCCCGCTAAGGAAAGACAGCACAGGAAACTTATAAATTCATTTAATCTTTTTGCAAAATGGCTGAATATTTACAGGCTGAAAAGAAGCAAGAGATTTTCGCGAAGTACGGAAAGTCTAATACGGACACCGGCTCTCCTGAGAGTCAAGTTGCTCTATTTTCCTACCGTATCGCTCATCTGACCGAGCACCTGAAACAGAACAAGAAGGACAATGTTACCCGCCGTTCTCTTCTCAAGCTCGTCGGTCAGAGACGCCGTCTCCTTGATTATCTCAAAGAGAAGGATATCGAGAGATACAGAAATATCGTCAAGGAGCTGGGTCTCCGTCGATAAACAGATACTGGAGCCGGGATATCCGCGGCTGCATGCAAGCAAGAAAAGAGGCAAGGGTTGCCCATGGGGCAGTCAGCCTCTTTTTTTTAAATGAATCGGTCAATGTGTCTGTTAACAAATCATTCAACCTGCGGCAGACACGGGAACACAATATATATTTCGGAATGGTACAAAGGAAGAAGACAATAAATATTAATCAACTCCCATAGGGGGAGGCAGGTTGAAAAAAGATTCATGAATATCATTAACAAGAAAATCGAATTATCCGACGGAAGGATAATAGAAATCGAAACAGGTAAACTGGCCAAACAGGCAGACGGTTCGGTAGTAGTAAAAATGGGAGGCACAATGCTTCTGGCTTGTGTCACTTGCGCAAAAGACGCAAAAGAGGACGTGGATTTCATGCCGCTCCAGGTAGACTACAAGGAAAAATTCGCTTCGGCAGGAAGATTTCCGGGCGGATTCATGAAACGTGAAGGAAAGGCATCGGATGCCGAAATCCTTACTGCCAGACTCGTGGACAGGGCTCTCAGGCCATTGTTCCCTGAAGACTTCCACGCAGAAGTATATGTGACCATCAATCTTATCTCCGCAGAAAAAGACATCCAGCCTGATGCCCTTGCAGGTCTTGCCGCATCTTCGGCTCTTGCCGTAAGCGACATCCCGTTCGGAGGGCCTATCTCGGAAGTGCGTGTCGCACGTATCGACGGACAGCTGAGGATCAACCCTGATTTCAGCGAGATGGACAAGGCAGACATCGACCTGATGGTTGCCGCTACATACGACAACATAATGATGGTCGAGGGAGAGATGAACGAAGTCAGCGAGGCTGACATGCTCGAAGCCATCAAGTTCGCCCATGAGGAAATCAAGAAGCACTGCAAGGTACAGATGGAACTCATGGAGGAGACTGGAAAGACTGTCAAGAGAACATATTGCCACGAAGAGAACGATGAAGAGCTCCGCAAGGCTGTAGAGGCATTCTGCTACGACAGGTGCTACTCCATCGCAAAATCCGGACTTCCAAAACACGAGAGGTCGGACGCTTTCGATGCCCTTAAAGAAGAGTTCTACCAGACTCTCCCTGAAGAGGAGCGCGAGGATAAGAAGATGATGGTGGAAAGATACTACCACGCTGTCGAGAAACACGCCATGAGGAACCTCATTCTGGATGAAGGAATCCGTCTGGACGGACGTAAGAGCACTGAAGTGCGTCCTATCTGGTGCGAAGCGGGATATCTTCCTTGCGCTCACGGATCGGCGATCTTCACCCGCGGCGAGACACAGTCCCTTTCTACTGTCACGCTCGGCACCAAACTCGACATGAAGGAACTCGACGAAGTACTGGTACAGGGTTCCGAGCAGTTCGTGCTCCACTATAACTTCCCTCCTTTCGCTACCGGCGAAGCCAAAGCCCAGAGGGGTGTAGGCCGCCGCGAAATCGGGCACGGGAATCTGGCATGGAGGGCACTCAAGCCTATGGTTCCGCTCGCTCCTGAAAACCCATACGCAGTCCGCGTGGTTTCCGATATCCTCGAGTCCAACGGATCGTCTTCAATGGCTACCGTATGTGCAGGATGCCTTGCGCTGATGGATGCCGGCGTGAAGATCAAGAAACCGGTAGCAGGAGTTGCCATGGGACTTATCACAGACGCAGAAAGGCCTAACGACAGGTATGCAATCCTTACCGATATCCTCGGTGACGAAGACCACCTCGGTGACATGGACTTCAAGGTGACCGGTACCAAGGACGGTATCACAGCCACCCAGATGGATATCAAAGTGGACGGACTGTCATACGAAGTGCTTGCAAAAGCACTCGAGCAGGCCCGCCAGGGAAGGATGCACATCATGGGCGAAATGATGAAATGCATCAGCGAGCCGCGTGCAGACTACAAACCGTTCGTTCCACGTCTTGTGCAGATCAGGGTACCGGGCGAGTTCATAGGAGCCATCATCGGCAAGGGAGGAGAAGTCATCCAGAAAATCCAGAGGGAGACAGGCACTACCGTCACCATCACTGAAGACAATGCCAACGGAGTCAGCGAAGGCATCGTAGATATCTTCGGAGACAACAAAGAGGCCATGGACAAGGCTCTCGAGTGGATCAACGGCATCTGTGCCGTTCCTGAGGTAGGTAAGGTATACCACGGCACTGTAGTCTCTACACTTGAATTCGGAGCCTTCGTGGAAATCCTGCCCGGCAAGGAAGGCCTGCTCCACATCTCTGAAATAGACTGGGGAAAGACAGAAAAGGTAGAGGATGTACTCAATGTAGGGGACGAAGTGGACGTAAAACTCCTTGAGATCGATCCAAAGACCGGAAAAATGAGGCTTTCGCGCAAAGCCCTTCTGGAAAAACCGGAGGGATATACCGAACCTGAGCGCAGGCCGAGACCGAACGGAGACAAGGGACCTCGCCGCAGTTCTGACGACAAGCGCGGAGTTCGCCGTGACGACCGCAGAGGCAGCGACGAGCGCAGGAATGACCGACGCGATGATCGCAGGGCCCCGCGCAGGGAGAGCAAACCGCGTCATGAAACCCCTGCGGCAGACAGCGGTTCCGATGCAGGCTTCGATGCTCCGGACTATAACAACCCGGATATTTTCTAAATATTGACGGAGTCGTATATATTTGAAGGCGACTCAAAAGGGTACTTTCTGCGTTACGCTTGAATCGAAAATCCTCATGTACGACAGTACACTGCGGTTTTCTCTTCTGCGCAAGCCTTGAAATTCCTCCTTTTGAGTCGCCTTCATGTATTTTCTTATGATAATCCCCGACACAGCACGAAACATTCTATGCCATTCAGAACATTCATATCAATCGCCATTCTGTCGTCAGCCTGCACTTTATCCCTCTTCGGACAGGACATGCAGCAGGATACCACCGAAGTCGTGAATCTTGAAGGAACAGTACTAACTGCCGAGAAAAAGCCTGTAGTCTACAGACTCGACCGCAAGAAAGTAAGCGGATCGTCAACCCTTTCGGCAGCAGGAGGATCTGCCGTAGATGTACTCAAATCGATGCCGTCGGTCCGCGTAGATGCAGACGGTGAAGTGTACTTCCGCGGAAGTACAGGCTTTCTTGTCTATGTAGACGGGAAACCGAGTATGCTGGAAGGGACCCAGGCCCTGGAACAGATTCCGGCTGAAAACATCGAGGACATCGAAATCATCACTTCTCCTTCAGCCGCATACAGGACTGACGGAGATGCCGGGATCATCAATATCATCACCAGGAAACGGCATACGGAAGGACTCGGAGGTTCTGTTTCAGCTTCAGGCAGTACGATAGGGACATGGAGCGGAGACGTCCAGCTGAGCCTGAACAGGAACAGCCACAGATGGTATATCGAAGGTACTGCATCGCAGATTCGTGGACGCAGCGAATTCAGACAGCAGAAACATACTCTTGTAGACAATTTCGAAACCCTCTCCGATGCAGACGGATACAGACACAGCACCGTATCATCATACATCGGGAAAATAGGCTGGGAATTCCGCAACGACAGACACCATGCCTTAGTGGAGTTCCAGAGCGGAGTGACCGACAATGCCCGCGGAGGTGACATGTCCTACTACGAGAACAGAAAAGAATCCGGAACCGTGATAAATGATGCCACATACGACAGCCATGACCGGTATTCAAACGAAAAGAGGCTTGCCCAGGTCATAGCGGAATACAGCTACATCATCAATGAACGGGGGGACAATATCTCGGCACAGGGCCGCCTCAGATATGACTGGTATGCCCTGGAATACACGGAAAGCAACCTTTTCACACAGTCCGGAGCCAGATATGAAGGGACACGGGGCTATGAAGACGAATACCACTGGGACTATGACTGGGATGTCAGATATACGATGAACTACCGTCCGCTCGGAAAGTTCGAAGCCGGCTATCAGATGACCTCATACAGCGAAGTCGGAGACTACAGCATAAAATACTGGGATCGGGATGCGGAAGAATTCCAGTGGCAGGATGACCTGTACGCCCCGTTCTTCTACCGCAGGCAGATACATTCGTTTTTCGCCATGGCCACCGACACTTTCGGGCCAGTTGATGTAAATGCCGGAATACGCGGAGACTACACCCATGACATAATGGACATTACCGTCAAGGATGCAAGCCGCAACCTGAAACGTTACGAGCTGTTTCCATCCGCACATATAGCCTATCATGCTCCGCATGACAATACGATATCGCTGTCATACGCTTTCCGCACCAACCGCCCCGGTATCTGGAAACTCGAACCTTACATCACATACGAAGACTACTACACCCGCCTTATAGGCAATCCGGACATAAAGCCCGAATACATCCATTCCGCAGAACTGGGATACCGCAAGGTATTCGGCAAAAACCGCAACAGCCTGACATTTACAGGATTCTTTCGGTCAAGGAAAGGGAAGACCGATCTCATACGCCGTCCATACCAGCCTGGAGTGACACTCGACTCCCTTATAAATGCAGGTAACGACATCTCGTTCGGACTTGAAGCCGAAGCCCGCGTAAAAATCGCAGGATGGTGGGACATGACCGTGACCGGAAGCGCATTCAGGTACAGTTTCAAAAGCACCTACGAAGGCAGTTCGGACGCATCCGATTTCAGCTATACATTCGGAATGATCAACAATTTCAAGGCAGGAAAGACCACACGGATCCAGTTCGA
Organism: Candidatus Cryptobacteroides faecipullorum; assembly: GCA_017694885.1. Lineage (GTDB taxonomy): Bacteria > Bacteroidota > Bacteroidia > Bacteroidales > UBA932 > Cryptobacteroides > Cryptobacteroides faecipullorum. The sequence goes on from JADIMH010000012.1 coordinate 102,835, forward strand.
TGCCAACGCCATAGGGCCGGCCATCCTCTCTCAGGGTACGGAAAGGGGATATTTCTACTTCGATGTGGCCATCCGGCAGCAGGTCATCAAGGACCGGCTTGCCGCTTCCTTAGTCTTCCATGATGCCTTTCATACGGCCAGATACGAGAACCGCAGGGAAACCCCCGGACTCCTTTCGCTTACCAAGGTCAGACCGGTCTATCCGAACATCATCCTGTCCCTGAGCTACACTTTCAACGTCAAGGACCGTAAGGAGCACAGCGGAGCCATCTCCACCGGGACCATCTTCGAAGGCAAGGATTTTTAATTCCCTGTCATCCCGGGCGTAGGCGAGAAATCTGTCAGATAACCATTTTTGTGTATCTTTGCACCTGTCATTCCGGATTGCCGTCCGTTACCGTCCGGTACGGTAAATCCCTCCCACGCCTGTGGCGCGGGTCCCTCCCGTTCACGAGGCCACGGGCGGCCACGCCGTCCGGACGGTAACGGACGGCATCTAGCATAAGGAATTTTGGAGAAAACAAAAAGAAAACTATGGAAGTCAGAGCAAAAAAATCCTTAGGACAGCATTTCCTTACAGACCTTTCGATAGCGCAGAATATCGTAGAGGCCCTGGAAACAGAGGGTTACGATGAGACCGCCGGAGGCGGCAGGTTCGAGACGCTTGAGGTCGGTCCCGGGATGGGAGTGCTTTCACAGTATCTTCTGGAAAGGGACGACATCGACCTGAAGATGGTGGAAATAGACAGCGAGTCCGTGGACTATCTGCTGGTCAACTTCCCCAAGGCGGCAGGCCGCATCCTGCAGGCCGACTTTCTGAAACTGCGTCTTGAGAACTTCTTCAAAGGGCGCTTCCTGGTGATAGGAAATTTCCCGTATAACATTTCTTCACAGATATTTTTCAAGATACTTGACTACAAGGAATCCATCCCGCAGGTCGTGTGCATGATACAGAAAGAGGTGGCGGAACGTATCGCAGAAAAGCCCGGCACCAAGACCTACGGGATACTGTCCGTGCTTCTCCAGGCATGGTATGACATAGAATATCTCTTCACAGTCGGCGAAGGGGCTTTCAATCCCCCGCCCAAGGTCAAATCAGCAGTCATCCGCCTGAAGCGGAACTCCCGCGTAGCTCTCGGATGCGACGAGAAACTTTTCAAATCCATAGTCAAAATGGCCTTCAACCAGAGGCGCAAGACCATGCGCAATTCCCTGAAGCCTCTGATTTCGGCCAAGGCAGAACGTGAAGGATGGGATGCAGGGCAGCTCGCTGAATTCATTTCCGACCCTGTTTTCGAACTCCGCCCGGAACGTCTCGGTGTCGAAGACTTCATCGGACTGACACTCAAACTGGCATAATCTTCGCACCATTTTAATAACACACAAGAACTAAACAGAAAGTCAGCTATTCATGATTGTTTTTAGTTGTTTTGTGTTTTATAAGAAAAAATTATAACTTTGCAACACTTTTTCAGAACGAGTTATTCGTTTGGTTATTATAAGGAGGATGTATTATGGACTTTTTACAGCAACTTAAACAGTATTTTGCCGATACATCTCCGGAACAGTTAGAAAAGGACTATGAGGAATTGAGAGAATTCAATAACATTGGTCCTACAGTAGATGAATATCTTCAATGTGTGGGTGATATTCAGGAAATACGAATTTCAGAAGAATCAATATTGAATTTGAATCCAGAGTTTTCTCTGGATTTTTTGTATATAATAAAATAATTGACATTCTTGTTTTCTGCCAAAATTGCTAATGTTGAGGTAATATCTGTCAATTGTCAGGCAGAGTTCATGTTTGAGAGCGCCAGGACATTGGAAGATATTCCTGATTATTTCTATGCAAACAGTATAGCTATACTGTTTCCTTATGTACGCGCCTTTGTCAGCACCGTATCTTTGCAGGCTAATATTCCACCTATTATAATACCGACATTGAATCTTTCGCCATTGAAGGATTATCTTAAAGCAAATACGATAATTTCAAATGGCAAGTAAAAATATCACATTGTATCAAGCAGTTGAAGACCGGAATAATCGGGATGAGGTCGAACAGGATGGTCCATATAAATGTGTTTCCAGTAATGCATGGCTTGGAGCCGGCTACTACTTTTGGGATACTAATATAAGATTGGC
>JADIMH010000013.1 GCA_017694885.1 Candidatus Cryptobacteroides faecipullorum
CATACTAACCACATAATTAATAACACTAAAACTAATAACCAATAAGTCGAGGTGCCAAGCAGAATCGAACTGCTGTGCATGGTTTTGCAGACCATTGCCTAACCACTCGGCCATAGCACCTTATTTCAAATGAACTTTGTTTTTCGGACTGCAAATATAGTACCTTTCATCCGGATTTCCAAAATTATTTTCATCATTGTGAAGAAATCCGGATTATTATTCCACATATAGCAAGAGGCCTTTCAGATACTCTCCTTCAGGATGGTAGATATTTACCGAATGGTCCGCCGGCTGGTTAAGCCTGTCAAGGATCCGGACGCTCCTGCCTGTCTGGGCCGCTGCTGAAAATACGGCAAGAGCAAAGGCTTCTTTATCCACGACTTGGGAACAGCTGTACGTAAAAATCAGGCCGCGTGAAGCTACTTTGGAAATAGCTGCTGCATTGAGGCGCTGGTATGCACGCAATGCATTCTTCAGGGCTCCCCTGTGCTTTGCAAATGCCGGAGGATCAACAATCATCAGATCGTATTTTCCTTCAGGAACTTCTTTCAGATAATCCAGTGCATCGCAGCAGTAGCCCGTATGCCTGCTTTCTTCGAAGCCGTTCAGCCGGACATTCTTTTCCACGAGATCCATGGCCTTTTTCGAACTGTCTACCGAATCGACGTGCAAAGCCCCGCCGGCAAGGGCATAAATAGAAAAGCCTCCTGTGTAGCAGAAGAGATTCAGGACACTGCGTCCTCCGGAATATCTCTCCACTAAAGCCCTGTTTTCCCTCTGATCCAGGAAAAATCCGGTTTTCTGCCCTGATTCCCAGTTTACGATGAACCTATGCCCGTTTTCAAGAACGGCTGTCTCAGTGGAGTTGAAACCGTCTTTTCTATACAGATACCCGTCTACAAGATCAAGCCCCGCCTTGAACGGAGCAGTACCTGAACTCTTGTCATAGACGGCCTTTAATCTGTCTCCGTAAACCTTCTGCAGTGCGGACGAAATCTGTTTTCTGCTTCTGAACATTCCTGCCGAGTGGGCCTGGAGCACACATATGCCGTCATAGAAGTCTATGATGAGACCCGGAAGATTGTCCCCTTCTCCATGGACCAGACGGTAACAGTCCGTGCGGACACCGGCAGGCATTTCCGAAGACGGATCAAAAGCAAGGCCTGAAGCTATCCTGACATCGAGAGCCCTTCTTATCATGATTTCCCAGAAATCAGGACTCTGTATGTCTGAATCGAAACTCAGTATCCTGACGGCAATGGACCCTATCTGGTAATGTCCTGCAGCCATGAATGTTCCGTCGGAAGCATATACTCCGACGATATCCCCTTCTGCAGGATTTCCCGCTATTTGGGCGATTGCCCCGGAAAATACCCACGGATGGAAGCGCCGGAGAGATTCTTCCCTCCCCTTTTTCAATATAATCTTAACCATAGACTAATCTTCTCTGGACTGCATAAGTTTAAGATACATCTCCCTGCATACCCATGCATCGGTAGCGGCATATTTTTCCTGCGCTTCCGAAAGGGTCTCGGCCTCCCAGTTGGAAAGCTGTTGGGACTTGGATATCTTGAATCCGAGGATTATCGCAGTCATTTTCTTGACGCTCTTGTCCCTGATCCCGAATTCCGAAACGATCTTCTGGAGGTCGACAAATGATTTGGGTTCAAAGTTCCTGTACCTCTGCAGCCCGCGTATATCATCATTGACAGCTGCCCCTACCTTGATGATCCTGTCATTGGAAAGCAGATTGCACAGCCTGCGGTGCATACCTGTGCTCTTGATACGGAAAAGGTAGGCGCGTCCCGGCCCTGAAAGCTGGAGGAGCGCCACTCCATATCTTGGCTGGTCCGGAGAAAAACACGGCCTTGTCTCTGTGTCGAATCCTATTATCTTCTGGCTTCTCAGATAATTTACAGCCCTGTTGAACTCTGCACCTACGCTATCGATGACAATTATTTTCCCCGGAAAGCAGGCCAGTTCCAGCTTGTCCAGGTCTTCGGTAGAAATACTGTCTCTAAAATGCATTTTTCAATTAAAAGAACAACAATTCACGGTACTTCGGAAGAGGCCACATCTCGTCATCGACTACCATCTCCAGATGGTCGGCGCTATACCTCACTTTATCCATAAGGTCTTTTACCTCATGAGAGTAGACTTTTGCTCTCTGTGCGATGTCTTCAATCCTGTTGGCCCGTTTGCGGGCTTCTACAAGTTCCTCTACATCATGGGAAATCGCGTTGGTCAGGCAGGATATGTTCTTCAGCGTAGCGAACTCGGACGAGCACAGGTTCTTGTATTCTTCACCGAAAATCTCCTTGACTCCGCGGACATTTTCAATAAGAATATTCTGATATCTTACTGCAGCCGGAAGAACATGGTTAAGGCATATGTCACCGATCACCCTTGCCTCGATCTGCAGTTTTTTGACATAAGTCTCGTTCAGCACTTCGAACCTTGCCTCGATCTCATTCGGAGCAAGCACGCCGAGTTCCGAGAAGAGATCCACCGTCTTTTTTTCATGATATACTTCGTATGCTTCCGGAACGTTCCTGACGGCACGCAGACCGCGTCTTGCCGATTCTTCCTCCCATTCCTTGCTGTAGCCGTTGCCTTCGAACATGATATCCTTCGACTCGTGTATGAACTTTCTTACGGTGTTCATGATGGCTGTGGAAAGTTCCTCGCCTTTGGCTGTCTGGGCATCGACTTCCGCACGGAAAAGCCTGAGACTCTGGGCTACGGCCGAATTAAGCACATATGTCGCCGAAGCTACGTTCATGGAAGAGCCGAGGGCGCGGAACTCGAACCTGTTGCCGGTAAAGGCAAAAGGAGAAGTCCTGTTCCTGTCCGTATTGTCCGGGAAAATCTCCGGGATCGAATTGACTATCTTGATGGACTCCAGTCCGGCTTCCGATTCAGGAAGGGTCTCCATGTTCTCGATGGCCTTGAAAATGCCGTAAAGGGTCGAGCCCGAGAAAACAGACATTACTGCAGGCGGAGCCTCGTGGCCTCCGAGACGGTATGAGTTGCTGAGTGTAGCAACGCTTGTCATGAGCAGATAATGGTGCTCGTACACCGCGCGCACGACAGCGGCATAGAAAGAAAGGAACTGCAGGTTCTTGTTAGGGGTCTTGCCCGGAGAAAGGAGATTCACTCCGGTGTTTGTGATTATCGACCAGTTGCAGTGCTTTCCGGACCCGTTCACCCCGTCGAAAGGCTTTTCATGGAAGAGCACTTTCAGGTGATGCTTCTCCGCCACTTTCTGCATTATGATCATCAGCATCATGTTCTGGTCTATGGCCTGTGTGGCGCTGCAGAAGACAGGAGCGCATTCGAACTGGTTGGGTGCCACTTCATTATGTCTGGTCTGAAGCAAGATGCCGAGCTTGTATGCCTCTGTCTCGAAATCCTTCATGAAGGCGCTTACACGGGAAGGGATTGCGCCGAAATAGTGGTCTTCGAGCTGCTGGTCCTTTGCAGAGGTGTGTCCGATGACGGTGCGGCTGCACAATACCAGATCGGGTCTTGCATTGTATAATGATTCGTCTACCAGAAAATATTCCTGTTCAAGGCCGAGATTGACCCCTACGCTCCTGACGGATTCGTCGAACAGGTTGGCTACGGAAGTAGCCGCTTCGCTCAGGGCCTGAAGAGACTTCAGATTAGGCACCTTGGTATCCAGAGCTTCTCCTGTATAGGAAACGAATACCGATGGGATACAAAGAGTTCCGTCAAGAAGGAAAACAGGTGAAGACGGATCCCATGCCGAATAGCCGCGGGCCTCGAATGTGTTGCGCAGTCCTCCGTTCGGGAAACTGGATGCATCCGGTTCCTGCTGGACAAGAGCGCTTCCGTTGAACTTCTCGAACGGTTTCCCGTCCTTTACCGAGATGAAAGCTTCGTGCTTTTCCGCAGTTGCATCCGTAAGCGGCTGGAACAGATGGGTGTAGTGCGTAGCGCCGTTTTCCATTGCCCAGGCCTTCATGCCGGAAGCGATTTCATTGGCGACTTCCCGGTCGATCTTGCCTCCGAATTTCACTGCTGACAGGACAGCTTCATAGGCCTGCTGGGACATGTACCCCCTCATCTTGTCGAGGTCAAACACATTCCGGCCGAAATAATGCGATACCGGCCCTTTTTCAACATAAAAACGCTCCGTTTTGTGCGAAGCAGCCTCATTCAAAGCTCTTTGTCTAAATGCAGCCATAAACCAATCAGAAATTAATTTTAAAGAACGTCCGCAAAGGTAAGTAAAAAATATTAACTTTGTGGGCGTTTAAGCAATTTATAAAACAATTTCATATGGTCAGAATATCCCAGAAAGCGCAGCTGATGCCCGCATCCGCCATCAGAAAGCTGGTCCCTTTGTCAGACTCGGCAAAGAAGCAAGGAGTAAAAGTATATCACCTTAACATGGGCCAGCCGGACGCAAAAATCAATTCTCCGGAATGCGCCATCGATGCAATCAGAAATTTTAAAGGTACGAACGTTCCTTATTCCAATTCGGCCGGACTGATAGAGCTCAGGGAAGGACTGGTCAACAAATATTACAAGAAGATAGGAATCGATATCGAAGTGCCCGAGCTCCTTGTTACTGTCGCAGGAAGCGAGTCGGTGCTCATGGCTCTGGAAATAACCTGCAACGCCGGGGACGAAGTCATAGTCGTAGAGCCTTTCTATACAAACTACAATACTTTCGCCTTCATGAACGAGATCACTCTGAAAGCCGTACCGACGGACATCAGGAACGGATTCCAGCTTCCTCCGATAGAGGAGTTCGAGAAGGCCATTACGGATAAGACGAAGGCCATACTTGTCTGCAATCCGGGAAATCCTACCGGTACCCTGTATTCAAAGGAAAGCATGCTGGCTCTGGGTGAAATCGTAAAGAAACACGACCTTTTCCTTATTTCCGACGAAGTCTACAGAGAATTCTGCTACACCGACGAGCCGCATTTCTCCGCAATGAACATCCCGGGTGCCGAACAGAACGTAATCCTTATAGATTCTGTATCGAAACGATACAATCTTTGCGGTGTGCGTGTGGGATGCATTGTTTCACATAACAAGGAAGTCATGACAGCCGCACTGAAATACGGACAGGCCCGTCTCTGTCCTCCTGTCCTGGGGCAGATAGCGGCAATCGGCGCGCTTGACACAACTGACGAATATCTTCACGATGTACGTGCCGAGTATATCAGAAGGCGGGATTATATGATCGAGAACCTGAACAGGATTCCGGGAGTCTATACTCCGCTTCCTATGGGAGCATTCTATACCGTTGCGGAGCTTCCTGTGGACGATACCGAGAAATTCGCAAGATGGATGCTCGAAGAGTTCAGATATGAAGGCCAGACCACCATGGTCACGCCGGCCGCTTCGTTCTTCAAGACTCCGGGCAAAGGAAAGAATTACGCAAGACTCGCATACGTACTGGAAATACCGGAGCTTGAAAAAGCCCTCAAATGTCTGGCAGAAGGCCTTAAAGCCTATCCAGGCAGAACACTCTGAGAGTCCGGAGCGGAACTGTGGTCGTAGCCGCATACCGTTTCATGACAGTGCGATGATGCGCTCTCCACTTCGAGCGTAGTATGCTGTATACCCATTTTCAAGAGCCTGTGCTTCAGATTATCCTTTATTGATTCCATCTGCTGCAGGTCGGATATGACCACATGGGCTGTCAGTGCGATTTCAGTAGTGCTGATGGGCCATATATGCAGATGGTGGATATTTCTGACGCCGGGCTCTTGCGACATGATATCCTTTATCCTGTCTATGTCTATGTTTTCCGGAACGGCATCTATCGACATCCTGAGGCTCTCTGCGAGAAGTTTCCATGTGGATATCAGGATGATGGCGGCAATGACAAGCCCGATTATCGGGTCTATCACTGAAAGTCCGGTCAGTGAGATCGCTATTCCCGAGACTACCACTCCTGCGGACACCAGAGTGTCGGCTGCCATATGAAGGAAGGCTCCTTTGGTGTTGATGTCATGTTTCTGCTGCTTCATCAGCATCAGAGCCGTGATGCCGTTGACCAGTATGCCTGCGGCAGCAGTCCAGGAAATGGCAGCCCCGTTGACAGGTGCCGGTTCGCTGAACTTTCCGATACTCTCTACGGTAATGGCTCCGACAGCTACAAGCAGGATTATGGCGTTGAGAAGCGAGATGAGTACGGAGCTTTTGCGGAATCCGTAAGTAAAACGTTTGGTCGGATGCGATGCCGAAAGCCTGAAGGCGATCATGGCAAGAAGCAGGCTGAAAACATCGCTGAGGTTATGCCCGGCATCTGAAAGAAGGCCGATCGAGTCTGACCGGAATCCTATTCCTGCTTCTACGGCTACAAAAAGAACATTAAGGACAATCGCCGTAACGTAAATCCCGTTAAGCGAAGTAATGGCATGAGAATGATGATGGTGAATATGCGAATGTGCGTCCATGGACTGTCTTCCGTATTAACGGGAACAAATGTATGCACTTGGGATTACAACCTGGTTGCAAATCCATCCTGTCCGGAGACGCCTTCGCATCAAAAGGACATGGTCACACCCCGAGGCCGGACCAGAACGAGTCGGCTGATGCCCTGAGAGATTCTACGGCAGTGTGGACAGCTGCCCTGATGTCCGGATCGCTGAAACGGAAACAGGAGGTCTCCGGAGACATGCCGGCAGCCTTCAGAAGCTGCGCCTTTCTGCTGTCGGATGCGGCATCGGGACACATGAAATCCTTGCCGAGCAGCATCGACAGGACCAAAAGGTGGTATGACGTACCGACCGTGCAGGCAGCATTGTCTATAAGACTGATGAATTCTGCGGGGGAGGCAGGGTAAAAGGCTTCCGCAGTCCTGTATTTTCCTGCCCCGCCTGCCGAACCGTCCGTTATACGCACGATACGGAGGCGTTTGTCTGATGGAAGTATACCGGAAGAATTCCTGCCAAGCATACCGGCCGCTGCTGCATCGGCAAGAAGTTCAGCCTTTCCGTCGTTTTTCCCGGGAGAATAATACAGTATATATTGTCTGGCAATTGCTTTCGCTGCCGCGTCAAAAGAATGCGCAAGGGATCTGTAGAATCCTGCATCATGAAGCAGAACAGGATCCGGCATTACCGGACATGGGGATCCGGCAAAATCGCCGGAAAAGAGAAAATCCGCTGTGGACTTTTCTCTGACAGAAAGTGCATCATATTCAGACAGAAGCACTTTTATCTTCTCTTGCAGTGAAACGGAAGACCAGTTTCCGGATTCCCGGAATGACGGGAAAACTCCGGAAGGCCCTGCGGATGGCGCATATGCTACCCTTTTGGGACAGACCGAGGCGCTTTTCCCGTCGAGAAAATCCAGAAAATACGCCAAAGAAAAATCGATTGCGCTCGGATTCCATATCTGGTCACTGCCCGTAACGATCATATCGAAAGAAGACCAGTCATAAGAACGGAGCGCTTCCTCATCTTTGAAACATATGTCCGTAAGATGAAGGTTGTCGGAAATGAAACGCCTGAAGGCACTCCTCTTGGAAGCCATCGTGCGGATTTCCTTCCAGTCCGAAAATATACGCCGGAGTGTCTGTTTGATATTGTACGGGGAATCCAGGCTTATGGGGGAAGGATACAGACGTCTCTGCGAACGGCTCCTGAAATCGATCACTTTCACCTCATGTCCTTTGGACACAAGGTATTCCTGCAGAGCATATGCCTGCAGGACAGAGCCGTAATTCAAGGCGGCGTGAAATGTCAGTATCCCGATTCTCATTATCTTGACTTTATGCGTTTTTTCAATATCCAGTCTGCAGTCAGCAAATAATACGACCTGAGTCCAAGAATAGGTTCAATGCATCGGAAAAGCTTTATCCTCAGGCTTTTGTGCTTCGGATGGCAGAGCTGCGCATTGCCGGCCGAAGCCTCGTCTAAACTACGTTCATACATATGCATGCCTTCTTTGAGGACAGGTATCAGTTCCTTTCCTTTGGAAGTTACAGGCATAATGAGAGAAACTCCGTAGGGATGTTCGGGAACATCTTTCCCCAGTCCCCAGAAATCCCCTATCGTCATGTCCGAAACACGTCGGATGCCGGCATAAATGCAGGAATAGCAGCTTTCCCGGTATGTAAACCCGTCCATGAAAAGGTTGTAATAGAGGCCTTCTGTCCGCCGTCCCGTCAATGGAGGCAGCCTGTGGATGCCATGGCTGTCCGAAACCGTCATGCTGAAACCTCTTTCATCCCTGAAAGAAAGCCCGGTAACCTCTGACGGAGAAATATGCATGTATCCGTTTATGTAATCCTTGAGCAGAGCCAGTGAAGGGACTCCATGGCAGACTATGTCTACAAGGAACAGGTTTTCGGGCCGCTTCCTGAACATGCACCGCAAGGCAGCCGTCTGGCAAGGGGTTCCGATAAAGAGGACCGGCTTGCCGCTACGGACGTCTTTCCTGCACTGCGGCAATATTCCCGAAATGGAACTCTGCACATATTTGGAGCCTTTCAGCCTGGGAATTCCCGACTCGTTTTCTATCCTTATGTGACGAACCGAAAACCGGCATGACCGGCCGTCCGTGCCGGAAGGTATGACCGCACTGCCATACACTGCCCCACCCTGTGAAAGGAAATGCCGGGAAAGGACCGAAGCCGCCCCTCCGGAAGTGCTGGATACGTATTCTGAAGGATCCTTGGCCCACGCGGCAAAGGCTGCTGCAGGAGAACGGAACAGTTCATCCTGTCCTGCATCACCCGCTCTGGAGCGACCGAACACATTTGCCGGACATATTGCGGAACAAAGGCCGCAGTCTATGCATGACAGTGTGTCCATTTCCGGATAAGGATGCCCCAGCCTGCCCTCTTTCATCGAGATACAGGATTCCGGACATACAGTCTCGCACAAAGCGCATCCGGTACATTCTTCGTGTCTACATATCTTTTCCGCCATCTCCCTGAATATTGCGGGGCCTGAACCCGAGTTTATGTATCCAGTCCGAAAACATTCTCTTGAAAGCTTCCCTCTCATCCTTATCGAGAGCCACGGCCCATGCCGCGGCCCCGGTGCATACGACGCATACTGAACATATCGCCAGAAACGACAGGATACTGTCCTGCGGGAATATCCGGAATCTGAAGAAAAGCGGAAGCGGCAGTGAAACAAGCAGGAAAGACAGGATCCTGACAACCACGCTTCCGATATATCTCCGGACAGAAAAGCCTATCTGCAGTTTTGCAAAGATGAAGCGCACCGCTCCCGCCATGACAGAAAATGCAATGGTGACCCAGTATACAGTCTCCGGTCTGGCAGCGACTTCCTTTTTCAGCAGAAGATATGCCACGGGAAGAGCAAGCATTATGATCGTGCTGACCGTAATCTGGTAGTTCCGGATCTTTCCAGTTGCGGCAAGCGATGTCATCAGAGGACTTCCGAACAGGCAGCAAACCAATGTATCCAGCATTATAAGCACTATGAATGAAGCTGCATGATCGGGAACCTCTTTCAGCCAGATGTCCAGGACAAAATCCACGTTGAGAAGCAGGGGCAGTGCAAAGAAAAACAGAAGAATGAAAGAGAATCTGAGTCCCCTCAGTGCAAGCCGTTCCATCTCCTGCAGTTCACCGCGGGCGTAATTCTTGGTAATCTGCGGGTTAAAGGCCATCTGGAAATTCGAGACGAAACCGTTTACCGAAGTGGAAACCTGAAAGGCTATGCCTCTGGCCGCATTGACAGCCGTGCCGAAAAAAAGGTTGAGCAGGACATTGACTCCCTGATCCTTCATCACCCATGCAAGGCTTCCGAATATGTTCCATCCCGCAAAACCTGTCATTTCCCTGTATAAAGCAAGGTCCCGTACAAGGCTTGTACGGCATTCCTGATACCTTTTGCGGCACCATAACCTGTAGAATGTCCTTACGCCTACCTGAAGGAAAAGCATGAGAAGACCGTAAAGGATAAGCTTGTCATAGGGAATGACGGTAAGAAGGTAAACCAGAAACAGTTTTGCAACCGCTTCGACAATGCTTACATATGCGAATATATCCATTTTCTCATGCGCTATGATCACCGCGTTGAACGGGACCTGTATCACATTCACGAAAAAGGTAAGGACTGAAAACTGGTAGACCCATCTGGCAGCATTCATTCTTTCCGGGGCTATGACAAGTTTTTCCTCCAGCAGCCACAGCCCTGCGGTCTCTGCAAGTATGACGACAGCCAGTCCTAAAAGGATATGTATGTGCATTGCTGCGGAAAAGACTTTCCTGAGACGTTCAGGATCACCTTTCCCAAGCTCATAGGTAAGGTAGCGCTGCGTAGATGAAGCCATGCTATTGTTCAGGAAGGCGAACATGGCGATAACACCCCCGACTATGTTATATATGCCGTAGTCATCCACCCCGAGGATGTCCAGAACTATCCTTGAAGTATACAGGGTCACCAACAGGATGAGAATCATCCTGATATACAGGAAGATGGTATTGCGTGCCACTCTTCTGTTATCTGTCACTCCTGTCTGGGGCATACCTGCTTATCGTTTGTCCGGCCGTCTCCGGCACTTGAGAATGAAATATATCGTCCTGCACGGCAGTATCTTCAAAGACAGATGATTCAGCGGACCGGAACTGAAATCACGTGCGATCCTTGAGGCGAACCGTATCCTGTCCCGGCATTCGCTGTAGCCATGAGCTGCGACATATGGTGCAAGAGCTGTCTTATACCAGTATACCAAGGACGGTATGGCCGGCATCCTCCGGCGTGAAAGCGCCGGACGGGACCGGCTGCCCGTGCCTAAAAGCCGGTACACTGTGTCGATCACTTCAGTATACCGGTCTATGTCGAAACTGTATTTCCGGATGAACCCTTCGGGAAGGAAATAATTGTAGCCGCAGTACGGGACATATACGGTATGGCAGCCTGCAATAAGGTAATCCAGTACAAAACACTCGTCTTCGAATACTTTGAAAGCCTCCTTGAACCGCAGAGAGGCGGACTCGATCCGGGAACGGACGAAAAGCTTGTTCCAGACAAAGTTAAGGAGCCTTTCCCGGAGCAGTTCGCCGAGAATGTCCGTAGGGTCATCATATCTTCGCACCAAGTCTGCTCCTGAAAGCAACATGTCGGTAACGGATCCTCCGGCGGAATGTATCCGGTATGCGCAGACAACAAGCCCGTCCTCCCCCGCCTGTCCGCGCATGGACCGCAACCAGTCCTTTTCTGGATAGTCGTCGCTGTCGCAGAATGCCACATAAGTACCTGTAGCATTGTCCAGACCGGCATTCCTGGCCGAAGATACGCCTTCATTCGGTTTGTCCACAACCTTTACCCTGGAATCCTTTTCCGAATAGGACCGGCATATTTCCAGCGATGAATCCGTACTGCCGTCGTTTACAAGTATCAGTTCAAAATCGGTATGGGTCTGCGACAGGATGCCCTTTATGCAGCGATGCAAAGTCATCTCTGCATTGTAGACCGGAACGATCACTGAAATGTCCGGAATCCGGTGGACTGCATCTGTTGCGCCTGTGTCCATAATTTATTCTTCTGCCTGTAGAATGTATCCCGTGTCATCCGGAAGAACGATGCCTTTTGCCGCATTTCCTGCTCCTGCCGCTACGGCAAGGGCGTCGCAGCGCTCGTTTTCAGGATGTCCGGCATGTCCTTTAATCCAATGGAAAGATACCCTGTGACTTCGGTAAAGGGGAAGGAACCTCTGCCACAGATCCGGGTTTTTGGCGTGGGAAAAACCTTTTTTTTCCCAGTTGAAAAGCCAGCCCTTATTGATAGCGTTGACTACATATGACGAGTCGCTTACTACATGGACTTCGGCATTTTTCCACCTGATGGCTTCAAGTCCCACTATAACAGCCAGCAGCTCCATCCTGTTGTTGGTGGTTCTGGCAAAGCCTCCTGAAAGTTCCAGTTCGTGCCCTGCACATTTCAGGACCACCCCGTATCCTCCAGGACCGGGATTGCCGCTGGATGCACCGTCAGTATACAGATAGATCGGCGGTTTTTCCATCGGTACTATTCTACTATGTTTCCGTTCCTGTTGGGCTTGGCTTCCGTAGAAACCGGCTGTACTTTCATCCTGTTGGCCTGCAGATCGTCGTATTCTGCCCTATGGTTGCAGATATCGATCGCTGCGTAGATTGAAGACATCATCGAACGGGGATCGGCCATGTCCCTTCCTGCCATTTCGTATGCTGTCCCGTGATCGGGAGACGTGCGGACTATCGGAAGACCTGCAGTGTAATTGACTCCGAGTTCGAAAGCCAGGGCCTTGAACGGAATAAGACCCTGATCATGGTACATTGCCAGTACGGCATCGAATTTACTGTAATTGCCGAGCCCGAAGAATCCGTCAGGAGAATAAGGCCCGAATGCCAGAATGCCTTCTGCATTGGCGGCCTGGACGGCCGGAAGGATTACGGACTGCTCCTCATCTCCCAAGAGTCCGCCGTCACCGCAATGCGGATTCAGTCCGAGTACCGCTATCTTCGGAGAATATATCCCGAAGTCCCTTTCAAGGGAGTTTTTCATCAGTCTCAGCTTTGTGAGTATCAGATCTTCAGAAAGTTTTCCCGGTACATCCTTCAAAGGAATGTGTCCTGTGACTACCCCGACCTTGAGTTTGTCGCAGACCATTATCATAAGTACGTCGCTTACTCCGAATTCCTGCTGGAGATATTCCGTATGACCGGTATAGCCGAAGCCCTCGTTGACCATCGCCCTTTTGTTTATCGGTGCCGTGACAAGGGCATCTATTTCCCCCGACTTCAGATCCACGACAGCCTTTTCGAGCGCTGTCATTGCCGATTTTGCCGACTCGGGCGTAGACTGACCAGGTTCAACGAAAACATTGTCCGGAAGGCAGTTGATAATATTGACCCTTTTCTGGTGTGCTTCTTTGGCAGAAGAAATCACATTCGTATTGATCTGCTCCAGATAATGTATCTGCTTTTTATAAAAACCGAATATCTTTGATGAACCGTAAATCACGGGAGTACAGATATCGAGCATTCGTTCATCGGCCAATGCTTTGATAATCACTTCATAACCTATTCCGTTCCCGTCTCCCTGAGTTATACCTATAGTAAGTTTTCTAGCCATATTCCAATGTTTTTACTGAATAAACCGGACTACCGACCGTACTGACGGTCGAACAAACTTACAAAATTAACGAATAGTTTTGATTTTTCAACAATACGCCTGTCCGGGATGAGAGAAAACCGGGTCAGTGCTTGCTGATGAATTTTGACGCCAGCCACTTGCGAAGAGGAATATCATAGAAACGGAGACAAATGTAAGCCAGTATTATGCTTGCAATTATGACTGCTGCAGCTACATGCCATGCCTGAGAAAAAGGAACCTTCTCTTCCCCGCTCCACAACCACCAGTAGAACAGATACATAAGCGGATAATGCACGACATAGAGCGGATAGGAGATATCTCCGAGAAATTTGCACAAAGCAGACGTGACTTTATCCGTGGTCTTGCCTGAAGCTCCTATCCATACCAGAACAGGGAATATCAGGATAGCGCATATGGACTCGTACAGCCCGTTGATCCACAGCCTGTCAGCCCCTCCGAGATGAGGCACGGTAAAAAGGACTACAAGGACGGCGCTGCATATCCAGAAAGCCCCTTTGACATTTGCCGGCTTGAAGATACGCGACATCAGAAGGCCGACGGAGAAAGAGAACATCAGCCGGAGGAATCCTCCTAGGATGTTGTAGTCAATCATGGACCAGCCGACTCCGAGATGCCCGTACCCAGAAAGGTTGAATATCCCGAACGAAGCGAGCCCGGCTGCGGCTGCGATTACCAGAAGTGTCAGTGCCCTGGTTGAAAACTTCCTTATGAACAATGCATAAAGAATATTGCCTATATACTCGAAAAACAGCGACCAGCTCGGTCCGTTGAGAGGGTACATTTCATTGTTTCCCCTGACATCGGCTCCGGTTCCCGGCACAACGGGAAGCAGGAAAAGATTCAGAAGAAGGGCTATGAGCACCATAGTGAAAGGTACCTGCGTACCGTCCCATTTCACGCTGCCCTGGATGCAGTAGGAAACGGCTCCGAGAAGCGCTCCCATTATGACCATCGGATGCAGCCTGACGAGTCTCCTTTTGAAGAATCCCTTGAGTGTCAGCGTGGTTTTCCACCTGTCGTCGTATGCATACCCGATTACGAAACCGGAAAGTATGAAGAAGAAATCGACGGCCATGTATCCGTGGTTGAAATGCTGGTCCAGGGGGCTTGTAGCGAAACCTTCGAAGATATGGTAGCATATCACC
Source organism: Candidatus Cryptobacteroides faecipullorum (assembly GCA_017694885.1). Classification (GTDB taxonomy): domain Bacteria; phylum Bacteroidota; class Bacteroidia; order Bacteroidales; family UBA932; genus Cryptobacteroides; species Cryptobacteroides faecipullorum. The sequence continues at coordinate 14,273 of JADIMH010000013.1, forward strand.
AGCAGGGCAGCGACACCACGGAGTCCGTCCAGAAGTTCATAATGGGGTTTCGAATCCGAAAATGCGGCGGATGGGATGTTGTTCATGACATTCGTTTCTTAATCAATTACCGGTTAATTCTTTATGCTTTCCTTATACCGCGGAAGAGCAACCGGAGGGCAAAGATAAGAAACTTTACATCGGGGATATTTGTCGCAGGACAAAAAACAGTGCCAGTGCCACCTATTTGTTGTTCTCAAGCCATTGCGTCCTGCGCAGGTCAGGAAGATGCCTGATAGTAAAGTCCTCGAATCTGGCTGTGAATCCGTCGCCGTCAGGACTGGCGCCCATCAGTCCCACCATGACAGGACAGTTGTCCTGAAGCCATGCATTCCGCATCATTGTATATTCCTTGTCATCAAACGAATAGAAAATCTCCACGGCATCCAGACGACGAACGGCCTTTATCCAGACATACGGTACAGGTTCGTCCAGAGAAATGACACTCCAGTCGCTTGTATTGTGTGTCACGACAGCGCTGAGATTATACTTCCCGTCAACGAATTCGATTCCTGTCTTGATATAGTTCTCATGGTCTATACGCAGCATAAGGCCCGCCTGGTCGAAACGTGTCTTGTAGTCTCCTGATATTTTAACCTTTACTTCAAACTCGCCTCCGCGCAATGTATAGTAGAACGGAGCATCATCGACTGTAAATCCATAATGTGAAATCCGCCAGTAATCGGTCTTAGGGGTCACATCCATAATAAATGTATCGCCGTCAATTTCCCATTTTTCAGGTTCGTTGAACCACTGCATCTTTTCAAGGGTCTGAGCCATGGACACGTTCATTGAAACAAAAGCGGCAACGGCCGTAAAAAATATCTTTTTCATATGCAAGTAATTTAAATAACCATATGTAATATTTACCTTTGCAAAGGTAAGACGTTGTACCGCCGGGTGCAATGATTATTAATAACCATTTTTTAGATATGCGATGAAGCCTATAGAGATACTTAGCAGGGAATTTTCGACTCAGGCATTTTCAGACGGAGAACCGTATGATGAAATGCTTGACAGATACAAATCCATCGCCTGCAGCTATGCGCATATGGAGAATGCCGTTGCGGTACTGAGCGATCTCAGAACAAATGCCAGCTATATCTGCTACGGAAATTTTGCCAGAACGCTGGGAATCAGTCAGGACGAGTCCGTAACCGGATCAGGGCCCGAGATGGTCAGCGTCTCGTCAATCTGGGAAGAAGATATATTCAGACTTATTCATCCGGACGACCTTGCCGGAAAACATTTGCACGAACTGTGCTTTTTCCATTTCATAAAACGCCAGCCCAGAAAGAATCGCGCAGACTGGTACCTGATTAGCAAGTTACGTATGAAAGGCAGCATGAACAGCTATATACCGGTATTGCACCGCATGTTCTATATTCAGTCCAGGCCTGACGGAGCATTATGGCTGGCCTTATGTCTGTACAGTCCGCTGGCATTCGATATTCCTTCGCAATGCATGGTCATCAATTCTGTCGACGGCAGCATAATCGGGCTGGAATCCGGGAATAGTCCAAACATATTGACTCCAAGAGAAAAACAGATTCTTACACTGATTGATAAAGGGTTGATGAGCAAAGAGATATCCGGACGTCTCTCTATCAGCATAAATACTGTCAGCCGGCACAGGCAGGAAATCCTTGGCAAACTGCAGGTCAAGAATTCGATAGAAGCCTGCAGAATAGCAAAAGACCTTAAACTCATCTGAGGAAAATTTGTAATTTTGCCTTATGGAACGCAGTGCATTGGAAAGCGACATACAGTTTCTTCCGGGAGTCGGCCCCAAAAGGGCTGAACTTCTGCGGAAGGAGTTGGGCATCAATACTTTCGGCGACCTGATCAGATTATACCCTTTCAGATACATCGACAGGAGCAGCATTGTCCCCATAAGGGAGATAAGGCCGGACATGGCCTATATCCAGATAAAAGCCAAAGTGTTGGCCCGGGAACTGTACGGGACCGGAGGGATTATCGCAGCCGACAATATCTACGGTCAGAACCAGGACGTTTCCGGCAATGGCGCTCCGGCAGCAACAGGCTCCGGACAGGACATCAGATTCAACCTGGTCAGGCGGATGCGGGTGGTGGTCGAAGATACGACAGGAAGGCTGGAGGTGGTCTTTTTCAAAGGTATCAAATGGATGTACGGAAAGCTCGAACCCGGCAAGGAGTTCGTTTTCTTCGGCAAACCTACGGTTTTCAACGGTCTGGTGAACATAGTGCATCCCGAGGTGGACAACGCTCCCGACAATCAAAATACGCGTTCCGGAAGCGCACAGCAGGCTGACGCTCTGACAATGACAGGAGTCTATCCGAGCACCGAAAGGCTGAAGAACGGAGGCATCACAGGCAAGGCGATGTGCAGGATGCAGGAACATGCCCTGAACGCCTGCCTGCCGGATATAGAGGAAACGCTGCCCGTATGGTTCCTGAAGCAGCAGGGACTGGTCCCGCTTCCCTTCGCCCTGAAAAACATACATTTCCCGAAAGACCAGCAGTCGCTGGAGCGTGCAAGATACAGGCTTAAATTCGAAGAGTTGTTTTTCCTTCAGCTTTCTCTCCTGAAACAGAAATACATACACAGCCGCGACGAACACGGGATACAAATGCCGAAGGTCGGTGAAGCATTCAACAGATGCTATGAAGCCCTGCCTTTTCCTCTTACCGGAGCACAGAAACGCGTGATTACCGAAATCCGCAATGACATGAAAAGCGGACACCAGATGAACCGTCTGCTGCAGGGAGATGTGGGAAGCGGAAAGACTATGGTGGCAGTACTTACTGCACTTATAGCTATAGGGAACGGGTATCAGGCATGCATCATGGCCCCTACGGAAGTGCTTGCCCAGCAGCATTTCAAGAACATTTCAAAATATCTGGAGCCCACCGGTGTAAGAGTGGCCCTGCTCACAGGCAGCAGCAGGACTGCGGAGAGACGTGAAATACATTCCGGTCTGGAAGACGGGAGCATAGGCATAATAGTGGGGACACATGCCCTTATAGAGGACGATGTACTGTTCAGGAATCTCGGTCTGGCCATCGTAGACGAGCAGCACCGCTTCGGAGTGGAACAGAGGGCGAGGCTGTGGAGGAAATCAGCCTGCGGAATGCCTCCCCATATACTTGTCATGACTGCCACGCCTATTCCGAGAACCCTTGCCATGACCCTGTACGGCGACCTGGACGTGTCTGTCATCGATGAACTTCCGCCGGGCAGGAAACCCGTGCAGACTATCCACGCATCAGAGAACAGACGGCCGGCCCTGTTTAAATTCATGCGTGACCAGATAGCGCTCGGAAGACAGATTTTCGTAGTGTATCCGCTTATTTTCGAAAGCGAAAAGATGGACTACAAGAATCTTGAGAACGGTTATGAGCAGATAGCCAAGGCATTTCCGTTCCCTCCATACAAGACAGCCATGGTACACGGGAAACAGTCCAATGAAGAAAAGAAATTCAATATGGACGCTTTCGCCGCGGGGCGTGCGAATATCCTTGTAGCTACATCCGTGATAGAAGTCGGCGTGGATGTACCGAACGCCTCCGTGATGGTGATAGAAAGTGCGGAAAGGTTCGGACTGAGCCAGCTTCACCAGCTGCGCGGCCGTGTCGGCAGGGGCTCTGAAAAGTCCTACTGCGTACTGATGACCGGCCAGAAGCTGAGCAAAGAGTCCAGACACCGCATCCAGCTGATGTGCAGCACTGAAAACGGTTTTGAACTTGCAGAAGAAGACATGAAGATGCGCGGACCTGGCGATCTGGAAGGCACGCAGCAAAGCGGACTGCCCATATCGCTCAATATCGCCTCGCTTGCAAAAGACGGACTGATACTCAATGAGGCACGCAGCTGCGCGGAGGCCATTCTGGAAGAAGACCCTACCCTGTCTCTCGACAAGAACCGGCTTCTGATGCAGGAACTGAAAAAAGACAAATACAATATAAAGGACTACAGTAAAATCAGTTGACAATGGTACCTGAACTTCTGGAAAAATATATCTGGCTTATCAACACTTTTCTGAGGACGGGAGAAAAGGGGCTGTCCCTTGCAGATCTTCAGGACATGTGGGAAAGGCGCTACGGTTCAGCATACCCGCGAAGTTCTTTCAACCATCACAGAGATGCAATAGCACAGATTTTCGGAATAGAAATCGAATGCGACCGCAGGACGAACAGATACTTCATCAGATACAGCGATGACGTCAAAGATTCAGATGCCGCATCATCCTGGCTGATAAACACATTCACTGTCAACAACCTGCTTTCTCTCGGGAAGGAACGCCTTTCCGGCCGGGTATCGTTGGAAGAAATTCCGTCCGGGCACAAATATCTTACTCCAGTCATGGAAGCCATGACAGACAATCTGGAAATCAGGATCAGCTACCGGAAATACACCGGCAGAGACATCTCGTCCTACACCCTGAGGCCTTATGCAGTCAAGGAAAGCGCACGCAGATGGTACATAGCCGCGTATTGCATCGAAAGGGATAGCATGAGGGTGTACGGTATGGACAGGATTGTATCTCTGGAGATTACGGGAAATCATTTTACAATGCCGGACGGATTTGATGCAGACACGCTTTTCAGAAACAGTTTCGGCGTCTACCTCCCGGACAGCCGTCCGGAGGAAATCATTTTCAAGGCTTCGGAAAAAGAGGCCAGATATCTGGAAGACCTGCCCCTGCACCATAGCCAGAAAGTAATCGCGAAAGACGGAAATTCAGTAACCTTTTCTATCTTTGTGTGCCCGAACGAAAGCCTTGTGATGGAGCTTTTCAGGCTCGGCCCGAGAATCGAGGTGCTGGAGCCAGCCCATATCCGGGACGGGATTGCCGCAATGGCATTGGAAACGGCGCGGCTGTATGATGACAGTATTGTCATCCTGAACGGACGGAGTGAAACGAATGGTCCGCATAAAAACAAAGATCAGTCTGAAAGACAAAAATAAAATATTGGAATAATGAAAGAGAAGAGTTTAAAACTGTGGCATGCGGTATCGGCATGGGGAATACTCATTGTACTGTTGCTGCTTCTGATTGATTCATTTACGGATTTTACATCAATTGACGGACTTAAAAACAAGATGAAAGAAAAAAAGGCTGACAAGGAGGCTTTCATCGGAAAGCCTGAAATCGAAATAAAGGACGGTGTATTCACACCTGAAGCCATGCTTGCAATGGGCCGCCTCTCGGATCCCCAGGTCTCCCCTGACGGGACAAAAATCCTGTACGGTGTATCCTACACATCCATTGACCGGAACAGATCCTGCAACAACCTCTATATCTGCAACATAGACGGCACTTCCGTCCAGAGGCTTACCGCTGAAGGGAAAAGTTTCTCAAATGCACGCTGGAGCGCTGACGGGGAAAGCATCGCCTTCATACAGGGCGGGCAGATATGGACAGCAAAGCTGAAGGGGCATGAAGGAGCATACCGTCTCGGCAAAAAGGTGCGGATTTCTGACGTACCAGCAGGAATAAGCCAGTTCACACTGTCTCCGGACCAGACCAAAGTAATGTATGTCAGCACTGTCCAGAGCGCACTCAAAAAACCTTCAGACCTTTATGAAGACCTGGACAAGTCGGATGCCATCTCGGCCGACGACCTGATGTACAGGCATTGGGACCACTGGGTCAAGGAAGTGCCGCACACATTCGTGGCCGGTTTTGCTTTCGGAAAAGAGGGAAAGAACAGCATCGTACCGGAAACTTCGAAAGACATACTTGCAGCAGAGACGGAAATATACGAACTCCCTACCGAACCTTTCAGCGGCATAGAGCAGCTCGCATGGAGCCCGGACGGAAAGACCATAGCCTATTCATGCCGCAAGTTGACAGGGAAGAAATACGCCTTCTCTACAAATACGGAAATCTATTTTTATGATGTGGAATCCGGGGAGTGCACGCAGCTTACTATGGGTGGAGGGTACGACACGAACCCGGTTTGGTCACCGGACGGGAAGAGGCTCTGCTGGATAAGCATGGAAAGGGACGGATATGAAGCGGACAAACAGAGGCTCATGACAGCCGACATCGACTGGGCTGTACCGGTAAAGGGTTCAGGCTCAAACGCATCCCGGCTGCCGTTGGTTTCAAACATAAAGGACATCACGTCTTCATTCAAATACAATGCATCCGCTCCCGTATGGAGTCCCGGCTCTGATGGAATCTATTTCTCCGCACTCGCCGAAGGGCTCCAGGGTATTTTCAAGGCGGAATATGCTTCAGACTGGAAAATCATGAGGATTACGGGAGACGACCTCTGGTTCGATTTCGGTTCCCCGTTCCATATTTCTGAATCCGACAGCGCTGTCACCCTCCTTGCAGACTACAGCAGCATGGACTTCCCTACTGAACTGGTTTCCATAAGGATCGGGGATGACAAGTCCGGACAGGCCCATTCCACTCCTCTTGAGGCAGAATGTGAAATCATCCCGGAGCCTGTTCATATCAGCAGGATTTCACATGTGAATGACGACATTCTCTCGCAGCTTGACCCGGTAAAGACCGAAGCACGGCATATCAGGACCGCCGACGGTAAAGACATGCTTACCTGGGTGGTCTATCCTCCTCATTTCGACAGTACTAAAGTCTATCCTTCCATCCTTATCTGTCTTGGAGGCCCACAGGGCACTCTCAGCCAGGGATGGTCATACAGGTGGAACTACCGCCTGATGGCATCCCAGGGATATATCACCGTGCTTCCGAACAGGCACGGCACCACGGCTTTCGGACAGGAGTGGACAGAGCAGATCTCAGGCGACTATCCGGGACTGAACATGCAGGACTATCTGGCTGCAGCGAAAACACTCAAGGCTGAGCCTTATGTAGGGAAAATGGCAGCCTGCGGAGCGAGCTACGGCGGATATTCGGTCTATTATCTGTGCGGCACACATGGAGATACATTCGATGCATTCATAGCCCATGCCGGCATTTTCAATGAAGAGCACATGTATATGACCACAGAAGAAATGTGGTTCCCGAACTGGGACAACGGCGGACTCCACACCTGCGAGACCGACCCTCGTGTAGGGACTGCCGACTGCCCTGTTGGCCCGGCAGGTGACGGCGAAACGTTCGGAGGCATCCGTCAGGGAGGCTCGCCTTGGAGTTCGGCGCCTAAGGCAGAACGCCATTACAGGCTCTCGCCACATAATCTGGTGACAAACTGGCACACCCCTATCCTGGTGACACACGGCGGAATGGATTTCCGTGTCCCGGTCGACGAAGGCATGGCGGCGTACAATGCGGCACAGCTGATGGGAGTACCTTCAAGGCTGATAGTCTTTCCGGATGAAAACCACTGGATACTGAAACCGCAGAACGCCCTCTACTGGCACAGGGAGTATTTCCGCTGGCTGGACAGATGGCTGAAATAATATAGAGCAGGCTCTGACCTGCGACTGGGATTTAAGATAACCGGATATGAAACACTTGACTATAACCTTATTGTCACTTTCCATCTTTTTTTGCTTTCCGGCAGCCGGAAGGCAGCCTGAAACGGACACCGGAATCATGAAGCAGGAGGATGACACTGCCTGCGTTCAAAAGGAGAAAGCCTTTTTCCCTGTAGACAATGTAGACATGTCGTTCCAAATGAGGGGTTCCCTGCGCGGAGATTTCCCGCGTGGAGGAGAAGCATCGGCAAGATTCCGTATGGATGACCTCAGATGGAATATCGAAGGGTGGGCGGGCAAAAAAGTCTATTACCGTTTCAGACAGGCGCTTACAAAAGGATTTACATCCCTTTCGCTCGAAAACCTGGTTTCTTCGGTAAACTATGCCTTTGTAAAATGGCACGCGACCCCGAAAACCACTTTCACATTCGGAAAGCATGTGTTGTCGCTGGGCGGGCATGAATTCGATGCCGTTCCTGTCTATGTAATCCAGTTCAGCGATTTCGGGAGCAGTTTTTCGTCCTATCAGATGGGGGCGAGCGCAGAATGGCACATCAGTCCGTCGCATGATCTGGTTTTCCAGATGAGCAATTTCAGGGGCGTTTCAGACAGCGAGTTCTATTACGGGCAGCTGCCAGGCGACATTAAAGAAACGAACTTCCCTCTGATCGGCACTGTCAACTGGAACGGGGATTTCCTCGATGACAAATCGTTGAAACTGAGGTATTCCGTATCTTACGGACACCAGACGACCGACAAGGGGGTCTGGATAGTCTCGCTCGGGCACTCATACAGAAAACCGAAACTCGGCGGATACATAGACCTTATGTGGTCACGCCAGGGGCTTGATGTCAGCGGCATAATGAGCCGGTCTGCCGCTTACTCCGACGGCACGCCGAGGACGTTGCAGAACACCGAATACCTGACTGCCGTAGGCTATCTGCATTTCTTTTTCAGCCCGAGCATCGCTGCATTCGTGAAAGGAGGATGGGAATGCGCCGGCATATACCAGCCATACGACGATATAGTAAAAGGAGTCCACCGGACCAACTGGAACGCCCAGTGCTGCTTCCAGTACATGCCTACCCGTGACAGCGACTTCAGGCTCTTCGCCCATTACAACTATTACGGACGGCACGCCACGGAGAAAGGACGCGCCCTCGGGATGGCAGATGTCACCGAGCACAGGGTTTCGCTCGGAATCATATACATAATGAAGGTATTATAACGACAGAGGACAATATGCTGAAACTTCAGACACCGGTAGATGCCGGACAGAGCCGTATCGGGATTTCATATAAGGACAGGATCATGATTCTGGGAAGCTGTTTTGCCGACAACATCGGCAGGAAAATGTCCGACCTGGGATTCAATGTCTGCGTCAATCCTTTCGGCACCCTTTATAACCCCGTGTCTGTCAGCAACTCTATCCAGAGTCTGGAATGCGGCATACCGTTTTCAGAAGACGACTGCATCCGGATGGGAAGCGGCTCGCCGCTGATATGCTCCTTCAGCCACCATACTTCTTTCGCAAGAGAAACGGCGGATGAATTCCTGGAAAACGCGAATGCCAGGCTCGCGGAAGCCTCGGAGTTTTACCGGGACTGCAACAAGGTGATAATCACCCTCGGGACCAGCTGGTGCTACAGACACACGGAATCTGGCCTGATAGTGTCGAACTGTCTGAAAAGGGATCAGAAAGAGTTCACCAGGATACGCCTGGATCTGCAGATGGAAACAGCCATTCTGAAAAGCATATTGGAGAAGGCTCCTGAAAAGAAATTCATCTTTACTGTAAGCCCGATACGCCATCTGAAAGACGGTGCCCACGGGAACCAGCTCAGCAAGGCCACCCTGCTTCTGGCAGAAGACGAACTCTGCGGGATGTTCCCTGACAGATGCGAATACTTCCCCGCTTACGAAATCATGATGGACGAACTTCGGGACTACAGGTTCTATTCGGAAGACATGACTCATCCGTCAGACCAGGCAGTAAACTATATCTGGGAGCGTTTCTGCGATTTCGCCCTCCATGATTCCGAGCGCCCGCTGCTTGCCGAGAAAGAAAAGGAGTTCCGCCGGTCCAGACATATCGAAGGCAGAAGGAAATGACAGTCATGAAAAAAATTTGCAGAAAGACTTTTTGTTTCTATATTTGCAGTGTATTAATAAACTAATACAGCTAATATTCAAAACAAATCTATACTGCAATGATAAACATTGACAACATCACGTTCAGCTACGGCAACAATGTCGTACTGAAAAACATCACGATGCACCTTGAGGAAGGCAAAATCTACGGTCTTCTCGGGGAAAACGGAGTCGGCAAGACTACCCTGCTTACTCTTCTTTGCGGGCTCAAGAAAGTAAAGTCCGGATCTATCGACATAGACGGCCATAAACCGTTCAACCGCGAACCGTCTTTCCTGACGCTCGAATATTTCCTGAGCGATGAAGTCGCACCGATGCCGGTTCCGGCAGAAAAATTCGCATTGTCATACGGAAAATTCTGGGAAAAGTTCGACATGGGCAAATTTTCGGAGCTTATGGGCATCTTCGAGACAGACGCTTCCCAGAAAATGAACAGGATGTCGTTCGGGCAGCTCAAGAAAACCTACATTTCGTTCGCCCTCGCCTGCAACTGCAAATACCTTTTCATGGACGAGCCTACAAACGGTCTGGACATCCCGTCAAAGGCACAGTTCAGGAAAGCGGTCACTAAATACACCGCAGAGGATTCCACCCTTCTCATTTCCACACATCAGGTCCGCGACCTGGAAAACATCATCGACCCGATAATAATCCTCGACCGCCAGGATGTCCTGCTGAATGCTTCCATCGCGGAAATCGCAGACAAACTCACATTCGACTACAGCAACGAAAAGAATCCTCATGCCCTCTACAGCGAAGTGACCCCGGGCGGCAGTGTCCAGGTGTACCTGAATACCGGAGACGGGGAAAGCAAGGTCAACATCGAGGCCCTGTTCAACACCGTCCATCTCCATAAAGAACTGATCAAAGGACTGTTCAGAAAATAAGACAGCCATGGCACGCAAAGATTCATTCGATTCAGACAGGTTCGGGAAATACTTTTCCTTTGAACTGAAAGAAACGGTCCGTTCACAAGGGCTGTTCGTCTTGCTGTCCGGGCTGGTACCGCTGATGTTCTTCATCGTATCGGTACTTTTCTCCTCTCTGTATGACACTGAGAATCTTGAAGATTTCTGGAGCGGATACTGTTTCTTCAAGATGCTGATAGCGACAGTGGCATTCGTCCTGTTCTTCCTGGTCTTTCCGATAGTCAGATACGGAAATCTTACGGACAGGAGGGAGGGTGTGATGCCGGTCCTTTTACCGGCATCACATACGGAAAAATTCTGCTGTTCGGTACTGGTTTCAGTGATAATCGCCCCCATTGTCTTTATGATACTGTATCTGGGAAGCGATGCCGTCCTGAGCGCACTGTTCCCTTTATCCGGCAAATCCCTGGCAGGATTTTTCCTTGAGCAGGAACTCATTTCATATGACGAATACGGTTTTTCACTTGAATGTTCATATGCGTTCTTCCTGCCTCCGATGGTATCTCTTGCCGGGCTGGCTGGAGGAGCACTGTTCAAAAAGAACAAGATCACAAAGACATTTTTTACCTGTGCAATCGCTCTTGTCCTGTTCTTTATGATATTATTCAGTACTATCGGTTCTGTGGATATGAGCTCTGAGCAGTACCTTGAGATGGTACGCAACAACTTTATCTGGTTCTGGTACACCGTGCAGACTGTCACGGCGGCAGGATTCGGATTTTATTATTGGAAACGTACCAGGACAATAGAACTTTAGATATTATGAAAAACGATATATTCTCATTTTCACGATTCGGCAGATATTTCAGAAGCGAACTTGCCTCCATTTTCTCGGGCAAAGGTATCAGCATACTTGCTTTCGGCCTTATGCCTGTGTATATTTTCGTACTTGACATTCTGTTTTCTTCATTCGGGTACGAATACAACTACATGTATGTTTCTTCAAGAAGCATTTTCTTTGCCATCGCCGGATTCATATTCGTCATCTGGATGCCTGCAGCCTGCTATGGATACATAACGGAAAAACGTGCAGGCTCGATATTTACGCTTTTACCGGCGTCAGGCCTTGAAAAGACCCTCAGTATGATTATCAATACCATGATCATCATACCTTTGTCATTTCTCGCAATATATTTTGCCCTGGACCTGCTGATTACTCTGGCCGTGGGCAGTCCTGTAAAGGATTCGATTATGTTGTATTTGTTTACGCAACCTTTGACTGCTGCGGAGGTGTTGTTTTCCGACATGCTGCTTTCCGCTGCCAACAACATGCTGTTTTTCCTGCTGGGCGCAGTCATTTTCAAAAAACACAAGATCGCAAAGACAATACTTGTTCTGATGGGGATTTCCATCGTAGTCTCTTTCGGCGCGATATCGGTAATAAATGCCATTTACATGGATTGGGAAACCGTTGCCCGCATCGACATTGACAGCCTGTCAGTATGGAACACCGTATGGTCATGCATCCTGTGTGCGGCGTTAAGCGCAGGTATATTTTTCAGAATCAGGAAAATCCAATATTAGAAGATCATGGAATTCGATTCAAACAAACCTATATTTCTCCAGATTTACGACTCGATATGCGAGCGTATTCTCAGCGGAGAGTCTCCGGAAGGGTCTAGGATCCTGTCCGTGAGGGATCTGGGCGCAGAAATCGGAGTCAATCCGAACACTGTAATGCGCAGTTATGAAAGACTTACCAATGACGGCATAATCTTCAACAAGCGCGGTATCGGATATTTCATATGCGAGGGAGCCAGGGAAAAGGTGCTGGAAAAGATGAGGGAAGACTTCATGCAGAATGAACTTCCCGGTATCCTGAAGAAGATCAGGCTGCTGGGGCTCGGTCCGGAGGTGTTGATGAAAGCGGAGAAGGACTGACCGGCTTCCTGTCATAACATAAATTTTGATACGTCCGGGCTCTGGATCATACAGAAAAGACAACATGAAAGGACGGCAGCCAGAAAGTGTTTGCCGATTGGGAAAAACAGGCTATATTTAGATTTTGAAATTTTTGTCGCATGCTGCCTTGCCCAGGGCGTAGCCTGGAAATCTGGCAGGAAAACCAAAACTACTGAATATATGAAATTTAAAAAGACTGTATTGCAGGCGGTTGCCGCCATGTCTTTGCTGACCGGCACCACGGTGGCAGCTTACGCCGATGAAGGGATGTGGCTTCCGTCACTGATTTCCCAGAGGATAGAGGATATGCAGAGCAAAGGGTTCAGGCTCGGTGCCGAGGATATCTACAGCATCAACCAGGCTTCGCTGAAGGATGCCGTGGTGCTTTTCGGAAGAGGCTGCACTGGAGAGGTGATTTCACCTGAAGGGCTGCTGCTTACCAACCACCACTGCGGTTACGGACAGATACAGAAGCACAGCAGCGTGGAGCATGACTACCTTCGGGACGGATTCTGGGCGATGACCCGTGAAGAGGAACTGCCTAATGAAGGGTTGACAGTCAGCTTTCTGGAAAGAATGGAAGATGTGACGGACAGGATTCTCGACGGATATGTTCCTGAAATGACTGAAAGCCAGAGGGATTCGGTCGTAAAGGCCAATTCCGATGCGCTTGTCAAGGAAGTGACAGCCGAAGGGAAAGGGCTGAGGGCTACGGTAGAAGCCCTGTATTACGGAAACCAGTATTTCCTGTTCCTGTACCGTGAATACAGTGATGTCCGCCTGGTAGGCGCCCCGCCTTCCTCGATCGGCAAATTCGGAGGTGACACCGACAACTGGATGTGGCCACGCCACACAGGGGACTTCTCCATATTCCGCATCTATGCGGACAAGGACAACAACCCTGCCCCCTACTCTCCTGACAATGTGCCTTACACCCCCAAAAAGTTCTTCAGGATATCCTTGAACGGTGTCCATGAAGGTGATTTCACTTTCATCTACGGATTCCCCGGGAGTACACGCGAATATATCATGTCGGAAGGTGTCCGGTATATTTCCGATGTTTCCGATCCGGCTAAAATCGCGCTGCGAACCCAAAGGCTTGACATACAGAAAAAATATATGGATCAGAGCCAGGCGGTAAGAATCCAGTATTCGTCCAAGAATGCAGGTGTAGCCAATGCATGGAAAAAATGGCAGGGAGAGTCAGGAGGCATCAGGAGACTGGGTACAGTGGCTGACAAGCAGGAATATGAAAGGAAATTCGCCGCATGGGCAAAGGGGGCGGAATATGAAAATGTCCTTCAGCAACTCGATTCCCTTTATGATGCTCTTGAGCCGTATATGTTCACTCAGGAATACTACATGGAATCGGCCAGGACAGTGGAACTCGGCAGTTTCGCCATGAATATCGGGAAGCAATTCAAGGAATACGGCAGATTCCTCGGGTCAGGGAAAGCTTCTGACGCAGCAGTGTCAGACTCCGCTGAAAATGCTTTCTTCTCCGGTATATACAAAACAGCAGAATCTTTCTACAAGGACTATTATGCTCCTATCGACAAGGAATCTTTCATAGCTGTCATGAGTTCTTTCGCCGAAAATGTACCGGAAGATTTCCAGCCTGCATATTTTAAAGACGGTATCGTAAAGTACGGCAGTATAGCTGTCTGGGCGGACTCGCTGTTCAGCAGTTCCATTTTCACAGACAGTTCGCGTGTGCTGTCCCTTACTCCGGCTGACAGTGCGACTGTCCGCAACGACCCGGCCTATGTTTTTGCTGATTCATTTGCCAGATGGCATTCACAGGATATAGCTCCTGTCTGCCAGAAGACAAACAGTGAAATCACGCTTCTTTACAGGACATACATGAGAGGCCAGATGGAGTTCGAACCGGAAAAGGCGTTCTACCCTGACGCGAACCTCACTCTCCGTGTGGCATACGGGAAAGTCCAGGGATACTCCCCTGCCGACGGCATATACTATGAACCTTCGTCCACTCTGGAAGGCATAATGGAGAAGGACAATCCCGAAATTTTCGATTATGACATTCCGCAGCGGCTGAGGGATATCTATTCTGAAAAGGATTATGGCAGATGGGCTGTAACTGATGCCCATGGCAATACGACCGTCCCTGTATGCTTCATCGCTACCAACCATACTTCCGGAGGAAATTCAGGAAGCCCTGTCATAAATGCCGACGGAGACCTTATGGGGATAAATTTCGACCGTGTGTGGGAAGGGACGATGAGCGATATTGTCTTCGATCCGGAGTATTGCAGAAATATCTGCCTGGATATCAGATATGTACTGTTTATAATCGATAAGGTTGCCGGGGCGGGTCATCTTCTTGACGAAATGGTTTTCGCATAAAGAACCGTCAATGGCTTTGCCATAGTTGCGTAAAATAAGAATAAGGGCTGAAGTTCAAGGCGTGCACAACACAGAACTTCGGCCCTTATTATTTTTGGCAATTATACCTTTAATATTGATCCCAGGACTTAATCTGAATATCATCCTGACTCATCTCGCAGAACGCCCTGATAAATGCAGTCGCCAGACGTGCATTGGTAATCAGGGGGATGTTGAAGTCGATGGCCGCACGGCGGATCTGGTAACCGTTGTCCATCTCGAGAGTGCTGTAGTTCTTAGGGATATTGACCACGAGGTCTATTTCCTTGTCCTGCAGCATCTTCAGAGCTGATTCAAACTCTCCGGCAAGTGCCGGATCCTCACTTTCGCTCGGCCAGAGAACCCGCGTTGCTGGCACATCGTTCTCGACCAGATATTTATACGAACCTCCTGTAGCATATAGAGTATAGCCGTGGTCGGCAAGCAGCTTGCAGGCTCCGAAAAGATCGGCTTTCTGGAGAGCATCCCCGGAAGAAATCAGGATATTCTTTGACGGAATCTTGTAACCTACAGACAATACCGACTTCAGAAGTGCCTCGTTGAAATCGTCCCCGATACATCCGACTTCCCCTGTAGAGGCCATATCGACTCCGAGGACAGGGTCGGCCTGCTGCAGTCTGGAGAACGAGAACTGAGAAGCCTTGATCCCCACATAATCAAGGTCGAACGCACTCTTGTGAGGCGGCATCGGTTTCTTGCCGAGCATAACCTTGGTAGCAAGTTCTATAAGGTTGATTTTAAGAACCTTGGAAACAAACGGGAAGCTCCGTGAAGCCCTCAGGTTGCATTCGATGACCTTGATGGCATTTTCCTTGGCAAGGAACTGGATGTTGAACGGTCCGGATATTTCCAGGGCCGCAGCTATCTTCTTGGCTATCTTCTTGATTCTTCTTACCGTTTCGATATAGAGCTTCTGCGGAGGGAACTGTATGGTGGCATCTCCGGAATGAACTCCTGCAAACTCTATATGTTCGGAAATCGCATATGCTATCACTTCGCCGGCATCTGCCACCGCATCGAATTCTATTTCCTTGCACCTCTGCATGAACTGGCTGATGACCACAGGATGTTTCTTGGAAACCTCGGATGCCATGGAAAGGAAGCGTTTGAGTTCGTCTTCATTGTAGCAGACATTCATGGCTGCGCCTGAAAGCACGTATGAAGGCCTTACCAGTACAGGGAAACCGACCTGTGCGACGAATGTGTTCACATCATCCAATGTGGTCAGTTCTTTCCATTTAGGCTGGTCTATGCCGAGAGCATCGACAATAGAGGAGAACTTATGCCTGTCTTCCGCCTTGTCTATGCTGGAGGCTTTGGTGCCGAGGATATTCACTCCGCTCTGGTCAAGTCTGAGCGCAAGGTTGTTCGGTATCTGGCCTCCCACTGAAACCACCATGCCGTGCGGCTGCTCCAGTTCATAGATATCCATCACCCTTTCGTATGTGAGTTCATCGAAATAGAGCCTGTCGCACATGTCGTAGTCGGTAGAAACCGTTTCAGGGTTGTAGTTGATCATCACTCCCCTGTATCCTTCCTTTTTAATGGTATTCAAGGCATTGACCGAACACCAGTCGAACTCCACAGAACTTCCGATCCTGTAGGCTCCCGAACCAAGGACAATTACCGAGCGGTGGTCGTGCAGATACTTGACATCATTGTAGCTGCCGTTATATGTAAGGTAAAGATAGTTTGTCTGTGCCGGGAATTCGGCTGCCAGAGTGTCTATCTGTTTTACGCACGGAACGATTCCGTGTGATTTTCTAAATGCACGGATTATGTTCTGCGCGTCCTCGCTTTCTATCCTGTCTTTGTATACCGCCCGGGCTATCTGGAAATCGGAGAATCCCTGCTGCTTGGCCAGACGGAGAAGGTCCACCGGAATTGCCTCGCAGTTGTCAAAGGCCTGCATTTCATGATAAGTGCGCACTATGCCGGCGAGTTTATGCAGGAACCATTTGTCTATTTTTGTGAGTTCATGTATCTGGTCTACAGTGTAGCCGGCTCTCATAGCCTTGGATATGACGAATATACGCCTGTCGGTAGGTTCGCGCAGAGCCTCATCGACATCGGCGACCTTAAGTTCCTTGTTGCCGACGAAGCCGTGTGCTCCCTGACCTATCATCCTGAGACCTTTCTGTATGGCTTCTTCGAAACTCCGTCCGATGGCCATTACTTCGCCTACACTCTTCATGCTTGACCCGATCTTGCGCGACACGCCATGGAATTTGGAGAGGTCCCAACGCGGAATCTTGCAGACGATATAGTCAAGGGCAGGCTCGAAGAATGCAGGAGTAACCTTGGTTACCGAGTTCTTCAGGTCGAAGAGCCCGTAGCCGAGTCCCAGTTTCGCCGCCACGAAAGCCAAAGGATAGCCTGTAGCCTTTGAGGCCAGAGCCGATGAACGGCTCAGTCGGGCATTCACTTCGATAACCCTGTAGTCCATGGCATCCGGATTGAACGCATACTGGACATTGCACTCTCCCACTATGCCGATATGGCGGACGATCCTTATCGAAAGCTCACGCAGGTAATGGTATTCTTCATTGGTAAGCGTCTGTGACGGAGCGACTACGATACTCTCGCCCGTGTGTATGCCGAGCGGATCGAAATTCTCCATGTTGCAGACCGTAATACAGTTGTCATAACGGTCACGGACCACCTCATATTCAATCTCTTTCCAGCCCTTGAGCGACTTCTCGACAAGTACCTGAGGAGAGAACGAGAAAGCCTTTTCACAAATCTCCTCCAGTTCCTGCTCGTTGTCGCAGAATCCTGAACCGAGACCTCCGAGCGCATATGCGGCACGGATTATCACCGGATAGCCGAGTTCGGCAGCCGCCTCCCGGGCCTGTTCCATGTTCTCTGCCGCATGGGACTTTATGGTTTTGACATCGATCTGGTCAAGTTTTTCGACGAACAGTTCCCTGTCTTCAGTGTCTATGATTGCCTGAACCGGTGTACCCAGCACCCTGACGCCGTATTTTTCAAGGACTCCGCTCTTGTAAAGCTCGACTCCGCAGTTAAGGGCCGTCTGCCCACCGAACGCAAGCAGAATCCCTTGCGGAGCTTCTTTCTTTATGACTTTCTCGACAAAGAACGGGGTTACCGGAAGAAAATAGATCTTGTCGGCAACGCCTTCAGAGGTCTGCACCGTAGCGATGTTGGGGTTGATCAGGACCGTTTCTATACCTTCCTCTTTCAATGCCTTCAACGCCTGTGAACCCGAATAGTCGAACTCACCTGCCTCACCGATCTTCAATGCGCCGGACCCGAGGATAACGACTTTCTTTATATTGTTGTCAATCATTGTCTTTCAGATTTAAAGTTTTGATATGAATTCATCGAAAAGAAACTCCGTGTCAGTCGGTCCGCTGGTAGCCTCAGGATGGAACTGCGCAGAGAAGAATGGTCTGGTCTTGTGGCGGATGCCTTCGTTGGTACCGTCATTCATATTGATGAAAAGAGGTTCCCAGTCAGTGCCCAATGTACTGTTATCAACAGCGAAGCCATGGTTCTGCGAGGTGACGAAGCACCTGTTTGTACCGACCATGCGCACAGGCTGGTTATGACTGCGGTGTCCGTATTTGAGCTTATATGTAGATGCGCCTCCGGCAGTGGACAGCAACTGGTTCCCCATGCATATGCCGAAAATCGGCTTATCCTTCTTCAGGGCCTCCCTGATATGATCGACTGTCTCCGTGCATAAAGCAGGGTTGCCCGGTCCGTTTGAAATGAAAAGGCCGTCGTACTCAAGTGTATTGAAATCGTAATTCCAAGGAACGCGAATGACTTCGACACCCCTCCGGATAAAACAGCGGATTATATTGTTTTTTACACCGCAGTCAACCAGAACGACCTTCTTGTCACCTTCGCCGTAGCGGATGACATCCTTGCAGCTGACGATGGCTACCTGGTTTACGGTATTGGGGTCTTCTATAGGGAAATTCCTGTCAAACCCGTCAGGGACTATGATTCCGAGCATCGATCCGTGCTCCCTCAGTACTTTCGTCAGTTCTCTTGTATCTATCCCGTAAATGCCTGGAATCTTCTGGGATTTCAGCCACTGGTCAAGGCTTCTTGTTGCTTTCCAATGACTGTATTCAAAAGAATAATCGGAGATTACAAGTCCTCTGACATGGATCCTGTCCGATTCGAAATTCCTGGAAATCCCCCACTGGTCAACGCCGTCTTCAGGAACGCCGTAATTTCCTATGAGCGGATAAGTTATACAAAGAATCTGTCCTGAATAGGACGGGTCAGTAAGACTTTCAGGATAGCCTACCATTGCAGTAGAGAAGACCACTTCTCCGTCGCATGGCCCGTCATACCCGAAAGAGTATCCCCTGAACTCCATTCCGTTCTCAAGTTTGAGTGTAGCACCGAGTCTGTTGTCCATTGTCCTTATATCGTTAATATTCAAATTATACATATAAAAAAAACGACCATCCCGAGAAGGAACGGTCGTCTCTCTTTCAATATATTATTTGCTGGATTTTCTGCATTATATAATGTTCGGTATTTCAGTGTGCAAAGATAGGAAAAAACATTACATTTTTGCAAAATAATTTACAGGCGAATAGTGATTCCGCCTATTGCAGTCGCATGCGGCATAGGATATCCCGCATTGATTTCATACTTCTGCGCAAGAAGGTTTTCTCCTCGGGCCCACAGCGACAGCCAGCCGGTAATCTTGAAAGAAACGTAAAGGTTCCACAGCAGGAAATTCTCCTGGATATCCGTGCCGTTACCTTCAGTAGCTACCCTGGTATAAAGGCCTTTGACATATTGCAGTCCGGTAGATGCGCTACATCTGCCTTTTGCAAATGCCGCTCCTGCATACAGTTTATGTTCCGGGGCGGCGATCACCGGGTTCTCCATATGCAGGAAACTGTAGTTGGCATCTGCGGACCAGACCCTGCTTATACGCCATGCCACCTGCGCTTCAACACCTGCATTCCTTATGGCTCCGGTATTCATATTCAGCGGTGTAGCACCTTCACGGGGAACCGTCATGATCATATTTTTCCCGTCGATGAAGAATACGTTTGCCCCATATGAAAGACGTCCTTCAGGCAATATCCGGGAAAACGCCAGTTCATAATTCCACATGCTTTCAGGTTCAAGATCCGGATTCTGCGGAGGAAACATATACATCTCCCGGATGGTAGGATACCGGAATCCTTTGCTTGCCGATGCCTTCAGTTCCATGCTATGCGGAAGATGGAACGAAAGCCCGGCCTGGGGAACCCATTCAGTGCCCGCATGCGAATGATGGTCGACCCTGACACCTGCGTCCAAAGTCAGCCATGAACCGAAATTCTGTCTGAAATCCACATACCCTGCGACTTCGTGCTCGGTCTTGTCTGCAATTTCGGATATACGGCCGCTGTTCCCGCCTGCCACATATGCATTCCAGGCTCTGCCTCCGACCCTGAACCAGTCTGTCCCGACAGTCAGGCGGTTCCCTTTAAACAGCCTTACGCTCTGATAGACGGAAATTCCCATCATGTCATCCTTTGAGTTGAATCTGTAGTCAAGCGGGGATTCACCGGCCGAAGGCTCATAGCCGTCATTGATTTTATGTCGTCCCCAGTTGTAAAAGAAGCTGACGGCTCCCGAAGTCTTCCCATAATCGTTTTCCAGGGCGAACGATGCCATTCCTCTGGTTACACGCTGGTCAGCATCGATCAAAGGGGCCGAAACAGGACCCGGCTGCGATGCATTGAAATGCGTAATATTCACATCTGCACTGACTTTCCATGCATCATCGATTTCATATTCAGTCTTTGCATATCCGCCATACTGCTCGAATCCCATATCGTCGCGGTGCCCGTCGGTCCTGTTGTACGAAAGACTTGCCACACTTGAAAAACGCCCTTTTCTTATCCGGTTGGAAAGGTCCGTCTGGAGAGTATTGAATGAACCGTAACCCGCATTCAGGTCGGTCCTTACACCGTCTTCCTTCATCCGGCGGGTAACTATATTGATTACTCCGCCCATAGCGTTTGAACCATACAGCATGGAGGCAGGACCTCTCAGCACTTCGACGCGTTCTGCCAGAAAAGACTGATATGCGTCAGCTATCGGATGGCTGAACATACCCATATATTGCGGATGCCCGTCAATAAGGACCATCAGTCTTCCCGATCCGCCGCTCAGGCCCCGAAGAGACATGCCGCCGGCCGCCCCGTCAGAAACCCCATATCCCATTATTCCTCTGGATGTTATAAATAATCCGGGTATCTGTTCGGTAAGAACCGGCAGCAATGAAGGCTGCACTGTCTGCACGATCTTATCCCTTCCGATCACCGACACTGTCTGTGACAAATGCCTGACGTCCGTTTCATTACGCGTGCCGGTAACAACCACTTCATTCAATTCGTCATTCCAGGCGACACTGGATGTATCGGACCGGAATCCGGTATTTTCAGGTACCCCAGCCTTGCTCTCCTGAGCAAAGGCTGCAAAGGAAGCCATGACCATAAGCGCAGACACTGCCGCAATATTCTTCATTTCCATTACTGATTTTTCAACGGGTGCAAAGATAACAACGCTCCCCATAAGCAAAAATACCTTTTTCATTGTTTTTGTTACCTCATTTACCGGATACGGTCCCTGAAAAAACGCTTTTTTATCTAAAAACCTATAATGCAATATGATACTGCCGGATATCAGATTTTTTTGCTGCATAAATCCGGATATCATCCACAGAAAAACACATATACAGTGCATTCAAACGGCGAATATTCATATTAAGCGTATGCATATTTCCGCACACGGATAATCTTTCTGTACTTTGCAGCCGAACTGAACTTTAACATGATTATCAGATGAAGAATACATTTGTCGTCAGAACTGCTTTATGTCTGGCAGCAACGGTTGCAATATCCGGCTGCCATAAACATGAGATGAAAAGCTGCCCTCCGGAAACGGCAGGGGAAATATCCAGAGTGTGTTTCAGACTGAATACCCCTGCCGAAGAAGGGACAAAGGGCTCGGTACCCGGTTCTGACACAACCATAAAGGATATAAATATCTTTGCATACAGCAAGGGTATGCTCGAAGGCGAGATTTACGTAAATGACTCGGAATCCGCAGAAATGGAAATGACAGCCGGAAAGACATATACGTTCTATGTCCTGGTCAATACCGGCGATATAGATGCTCCCGAAAAAGAAAGCGATATGCAGACCTACAGATACAGTCTGGGCAGTCTGCAGGACTTTACCGACAGAGGAATCCCGATGTCGGCAGTGAAAACCGCCGGGATAAAAAAAGCCGAAGAACAGGTCGAACTGCTTCTCTCCAGACTGATAGCCCGGATAAACCTCAGACTTGATACAAGGGCTCTACCGGGTTTCCGGGTCACTTCTGCAAGACTGGTGAACAGTCCGGCCGACGTCACCCCTTTCATCTCCGCGAGCATGGCTACATCCGTTATGTCCGGTGATTCCGCTACGGATGAAGACCTTAAGCTGCTGAACTCCGGAAAAACGGCGTCATTCCACATGCTGGAAAACTGTCAGGGAGTCCTGCTTCCTTCCAATAATGACCAATGGGAAAAAATTCCGGAGAACATACCGGATGGCAAGGAAAAGCTATGCACATATGTAGAAGTTTCCGCGGAGCTGGACGGTTCTGTAGGACTGGAAGGTCCTGTAACATACAGATTCTACCTCGGCCAGGACGAAACTTCGGATTTCAATGTCTTCAGAAATACTGAAAACGATATCACGCTCATAACGACAGAAGACGGCCTGGATAAGGTTTCCTGGAAAATAGACAACAGTATGCTGACGAGCATTTCGGTCCCTGTAATCGCTGTCGGAACCGACGGATATATTTTCTATACAGGGAGCAACGGCAAGTTCATTCCGGTAAAGGCAGGAAGCGAAGACTGGAACTGCGTTGCCTGGGGCAGCGGAAAATACGTAGCGGCAGGAAACAAGGGAGCTATCGCCTGCTCGACAGACGGCATCCGATGGAGAAGCGTCAATGCCGGCAGCGGCAACTGGAAAAGCGTTGTAGCCGGCAAGGACATGTTCGTAGCGGCCGGAGAAGGAGGATGGATCGGCTACTCTTACAACGGGACCGACTGGCAGACGATGAAGATAAACTCAAGCGACTGGAACAGCATTGCCTACGGCAGCGGAAAATTCGTCGTTACCGGTAAATCAGGCAACTATTACGGAAGCCTCGGATATTCTACTGACGCAATACACTGGACGGTATCGTCGAATACTAAATACCAATACATCCAGAATTCTGTGATTTATGGAAACGGCATGTTCGTCGCGACAGGAAAACGCAGCGGATACACAGGAACTTCAGGATGTTCTCCCGACGGGATTTCATGGGAAATGAATACACGGACAGGTTCCGTAGAACATACCAGTACAGGATTCGGTAACGGTACATTCATCACAGCCGGAAGAAACGAATTCCTGACTTCCGCGGACGGGAAGAACTGGACTTCGATAGGGAAAGCACCTGCCACAGACTGCAAATGCATTGCCTACGGGAACGGAATCTTCGTAGCTGTCGGAAGTCTGAGTAGCGGATCCGTCATCTGCTATTCATCAGATACAAAACACTGGGTCAAAGCGTCCGATAATATTGAAGGAATCGGAATCAACGGAATCTGCACAATGCAATAAAACCAAGAGGGTGAACTCAAAAGTGAGTTCACCCTCATTAAGTCCGTTACCGATTAGCATCAGAAATAATATCTGATTCCAGAACTACTGATGATGATCCGGCGTCCGAATCTGTACCCAAACATGAATTCTCCGTTAGCGCCTCACCAGAGGTCCAGTCAAATACACAGTCCTGTCCGTTTGAAGGACCGTGCTCTTCTGTTCCTTTTTTGTTTGTAAAATCAGACATAAAGACAGTTTTAAGGATTAAAATTTCTTAAAGTTACAGATTTAAACAGTATTAAACAACATATTCCGGCGCTTTTTACAGAATCTTTCTTCTTTTGTATAAAAACTGTAACTTAACAGGACATAAAGCCTATGATGTTGCAGTGACAATTTCGACCGTGCTGGACGAATTGCCGTGCCTTTTTACCCGGATCTGCGTCGGTACACGTTCACGAAGAGATTCTATGTGGCTGATTATTCCCACCTTGCGTCCTCCTATCTGATGCAGGTTCTCCAGCGCTTCCATTACCGTATTCAGATATTCTGAACTCAACGTCCCGAATCCTTCATCTATAAACAGTATATTTACCTTGAGACTGCCATGAGACAGCGATGAAAGGCCCAAAGCAAGGGACAGCGAAACAAGGAAAGTTTCACCTCCGGACAATGTCATGACGGAGCGCACGGCACCTCCCTGATACATGTCCCGTACGGTCAATGTCAGCGATCCGGGCTGGCTGTCAAGCACATAGCGTCCGGAAAGACGGCTCAGATATACATTGGCATTCCTTACCAGCTCAGACATAACGTACCCCTGGGCTATCTTCTTGAACTTTTTCCCTTCGGCATCCCCGAATATACTGTTAAGCCTGTTCCATTTCTCTGACTGCCGGATCAGTTTTTCCGCTATCTCTTTTTCATGACCGGCAAGCCGCGTATTCTCATCATCCGCGACCAGTCTCTGCCGTATGGCTCCTATGTCCCTGTTCATGGCGTTTATCCCGGTTTCAATTTCCATGATAGCGGATCCGAGGCTTTCAGCAGTATCTCCTGCATCCATTTCTGGAGACGAAAGTCTGTGCTTCATCAGGTCATTTTCCCTCTGCGCCAGAACAGACTCAGCTGTAGCCGCTGCGGACCTGCGGCTTGCCACAGAATCTTTTAGCCGGCCGACATCTTCCGGACTCATAGATGCAAGGCTTTCAAGCCTTTCCGCCGATATCTCCTGCCTGACATAAAACTCTTCCAGAAACGCCTTTAGAATGGAGATATCCTTTTCAATGCTTTTTATCCTGTCCTTTATGGAGTTCGCTTTCGAATAAAGTCCGATCCATTCCTTAAGGATATCTTCCCATCCGGCAGTTGACGTTTTGATGCGTTTGCCGCTATCATTGCCTGCCCAGGAAGGAAACGACACCAATATATCCCGGCGGGTCTCCTCTATTCTGCCAAGTACAGTCTTTTTCTCGCCTATAGAGGCCGACAATGCCGATGCTTCTTCCTTGTCTTTTGAATATTGTTCGGATTCGCGTTTGAAAGCGGATATGAATTCCTCAGGTGCAGCATCGAATGCGTCCTGCCATTTGATGCCGGCCATGTCTTTGTCGATTTGTGAAATGGCCGACTCCACATTTCTTGAAGCGGCCGACACGCCTGCACGCAGGCCGGCAGCATCCTTTTCCAACGAAGAAATCTCTTCAGCCGTCTGTTTAAGCAGTTCCGTTCCTGACTCTATGCGTCCGGCCTGGCGATCGATATTTTCCTGAAGCGCCATTGCGGAACGCTCCTGCTCCGAGATTGTCTCCAAATCCTTTATAAGAGTTTCGCGGACAGCCTCCAAAGACCGGTATCTGTCCCGAAGGACATCGAGTATATTCTCATCGTCAGGCGAAACTGAAATCGAGTCACATCCTGAAACGGCATCTTTTCTTGCCGCGAAATATTCTTCTTCGGCAGCCTTTAAGACAGTTTCTTCATTCCTGATGCTTGTTTCCAACGACTTGACAGCAGCCACCGCATCATTTCTGCAGATCTCGGCAGACTTTCTTTCTGCAGATTTCCTTTCCAGATCAGAGTTTATCGGTGCCATGATCTTTTCAAAATCCTCATCTGTCGCTACAGAATGGATTTCCTGTCCGCACAGCGGGCATTTTCCACCCGGTTGGAGTTTGCTTCTGGCCACTTTAGCCCAGTTGTCCAAAGAATCTTTCATCCTGTCATACAGCGAATAGGCTTCTGCATACCGTCTGTCGGCAGTGACGAACGCCTCATGTGCCGCAGCGGCTTTTTCTTTCGCTTCCACATATGACTTCCTGTAAGATTCAAGCGTCGCCTGTTCTTTCGATTTCCGAGCGTATGCTTTCTGCATCTCTTTTACGGACAATCCGGCGTCCTTTACCAGAGAAATCCCGGCATCCGTTTTTTCTTTGGCCACGGTCTTGGCTTCCTTGTCTGCTGCAGATATCGAAGCCAGCAATGATTCGAGCCTTTTCCTGACAGAGTCCCTTTCCTGTCGCATTTCCGCCAAAGACTCCATTTGCCTTTCATGTGCGGCGGTATGCTCTTTCAGTTTGGCCTCTGTTTCCGCCAATTTGGCCGTCAGGCCATTGATCGTTGTCTTCCCGGAAATTACTGCCCTCAGCCTTTCGCATATCGACTCTGACAAGGCATACATACCGGCATATTGCCGTCTGGACTGGAGTTTCCTGTCAATATTGTCGTACCTTGCCATCATCCCGGCCAGCTCAGATTCTTTTACGGCCAGATTGCAAGATAATGAAACAAATGCATTTCCCGCTGCCTCGACTTCTTCAGTCAGTTTCCTTTCTGATGCTTCAAGCTCTTTTTTCCGGACCAGAGCCGACCTCTGTCCGGAGGTCGCATCCCATTCCTGACATGTTTTCTCATCGCACAAAAATTCTTCCGATGCCGTTACGGCCCTGGCCTCCTGGACTTCAAGCCTGCTTTTCGCGACTTTCTCTTCGAGTTCGGCCTGAGTCTGGATCCATCTGAGTTTCAAGGATATCTCTTCCTTTTTCTTTAACATGGAATCCAGCGAAGCCTCTTTTGAGGCAACCTGCTCCTGCAAGGCCTTGCGTTCCTCTCCATCAAGAAGTACGATTCCGGATATCTTCTCCAACTGACGGTCGCAGGCTTCTTTCTTCTCTTTGGTTTTCAATGCAAGTCTTGCTCCGATCCTGGCATAGATGTCCGTTCTGGTAAGTTTTTCGAGAATATCGGCCTTTGCATTTTCTTCGCTTTTCAGGAATCTGGCGAATTCTCCCTGAGCCAGCATGGAGGTACGGCAATACTGTTCGAAAGTCATCCCAGTTACCTGTTCTACCTTGGATTTTACATCATTTCGTTTATGGAGAATTTCCCCGTTACCCCAGCTGATCGTCCATACTATATCCTGTATTTTCCTTTCTATGTTTCCGTAAGCCCGCCTTACACTCCAGACCGAAGTGTAATCCATTCCGTCCAGTCCTGTAAAAACCAGTGTCACAGATGCTTCTACTGCACCTTTCCGGAGAAACTGTTTGGGATCTTCAGTACTGATGTCCCCTTCAGGATCCCTTTTCCCGGCAGGCAAAGCGTCATCACCTATCCATTCCTTGGCTGCCGCAGCCAGTCGCGGCGCCTGGTTATACAGAGCCAGACATATGGCATCGAGTATCGTGCTCTTCCCGGCTCCTGTCTCTCCGCAGATCAAGAATATGGCTTCATCTCTCAAAGGCTCCTCACAGAAATCTATCCTGGCAGATTCAATGGATGCTATATTTTTTATTACCAATGATTTAAGTTCCATTACCGTTTTTCCTCCCTATCCTTTGATTCTTCAGCCGCGACTTCTTCCAGCATTGATTTCATTTCAGGTTCGAGATCAGTGCCGAACCGTTGCCTGTAATACAGGC
Organism: Candidatus Cryptobacteroides faecipullorum; assembly: GCA_017694885.1. GTDB lineage: Bacteria > Bacteroidota > Bacteroidia > Bacteroidales > UBA932 > Cryptobacteroides > Cryptobacteroides faecipullorum. Next base: position 41,661 of record JADIMH010000013.1, read on the forward strand.
CTGCCATGTCGACGGGACTTGCAGTCCTGATTTCTTCTACTGAAAGCAGGGGTCTGGATTCAGATCCGAAAGCGGTTTCGCGTGTCACTTTCATACAGCAATACCTGCATTTCTTGAACCGTGCGGCTTCCACAGCCCGCGCAGAAGCGTTCTGCGGAAGATAATCCTTTATCGATACGTTGAGCCTTATATACGCTTCCGTCTCATCCGGGAAGTCTCCAAGAGCTTCCAAAGCGCTTTCAAAAGGGACCGGATTCCCGGGAATGGTTTTCATCGGTATATCCTGGGGAATTTCCACCGGCCTTACTGTCACGGTTTTACGACCGTCCCTGCCCGGGCCGGAAATTTCCACCAGGGATACGCTGTGCGTATAGTCTTCATCGAAGCTCACTGCTACCGGAGAGCCGCAATACCTGGCTACTGAAGAATCATATGTACCGTCTTTGCCGGAAAGGGATCCATTTTTCAATGTCTGGGGGTGATGGATATGACCGAGGGCAAGATAATCATATCCTTTCGGGAATGTGTCGAGCGAAGTATACTCCATCCCTCCTATCGGCTCTTCATGGCCCGAGATGTCGCAGCCGGAAACGGCCAGATGCGCCATCATGACAACCGGAAGATTGTCGGGGTTCCGTTCGGAAACACGCTCGAGCAGCGATTTGTAAAACGCTTTCTGCCTATGGGTCACCGGTCCTGATCCTCCGTCTGTATCCGGACGGCTCTCTTCCTGACGATCCGACAGGTCTTCTTCCTGCACTGCCGGATAGTTCTGCCTGTATATATGCGGCAAGGCTATGACATAGCCTGCCGTACCGCCATCTGAAGAGGGAATCGCGATTATATGTTTTTCCAGGTCCGGCATACCTTCACGCCTTGACACTGAACCGATTACCTTGACGCCCATATAATCCCACAAATTCCGGTCGATTTCCAGCCGGGACGGACTGTCGTGGTTTCCTGCCGTGATGATTACCGTCATCTCTTTACATGCTTTCTTCATTTCCAGAATAGCGTCCGTATAGAGTTTCTGTGTAGAGGAAGACGGAGTGGAATTGTGGTAGATATCACCGCTGACTATAAGTGCGTCCGGTTTTTCCTTTGCGATTATGGACGTGAGCCTTTCAAAAAAGGCCGCATGCTCCGGAGTCCTGTCGTATTCGTTGAAAATCTGGCCAAGATGCCAGTCGCTCGTATGGATAATCTTCATTTTCGATCTCTCATATGATGATTTTACATTCCTCCGGAATGTCCGATTATGGAAGCAATGCCTCGCCCGGTCGAATCTTCAGTCCGGAGCATTTTCGTGTCCCGACTGCAAAGATTGTCATAATTTATCGATTAGAAGAAGATGATTTGAAAAATTACAAGTATTTTTGCGCCCGTATCCGCTTTACGGGCAGGATGCCAATATCAGTTACGACATTATGTATTTGGAAAACAATGATACCATCTGCGCACCGGCTACCGTTCCCGGCACCGGTGCGATATCTGTAATAAGGGTAAGCGGTGAGAACGCCCTTGAAATCGCCGACAAGGTCGTCAAATGCGGAAAACCCGAAGCCATCATGTCAGCCAAGGGTTATACGATAAAATTCGGGACAATCTGCGATGAAGACGGTTCCCCTGTAGATGAAGTGCTGGTAAGCATTTTCCGCGCACCCCATTCCTACACAGGGGAAAATTCAGTCGAAATATCTTGCCATGCTTCCAAATACATTGTGCAACAGATCATTCTTCTTTTGTTGAAGGCGGGTGCCCGTGCCGCCGAACCCGGAGAATTCACGCGCAGGGCTTTTCTCAACGGGAAAATGGATCTCGCACAGGCAGAAGCCGTCGCTGACCTGATCGCATCCCAAAGTGCAGGAGCACACAAGATCGCCTACAACCAGATGAAAGGCGGCTTCTCGTCCGAACTCAAGGAAATGCGGTCACGGCTTCTGGAAATTGTCGCCCTGATGGAACTTGAACTCGACTTCAGTGAAGAAGAGGTGGAATTCGCTGACAGGAGCCAGCTAAATACGCTTCTCGACCGCGTAATGAAACACATTTCCAGGCTGATCGACTCGTTCCGTTTGGGCAATGCCATCAAAAACGGAGTCCCGGTAGCCATTGCCGGAGCCACCAACACAGGCAAAAGCACCCTGCTCAATGCCCTTCTCGGAGAAGACAGGGCCATCGTCTCGGATGTCCACGGAACCACCCGCGACACTGTTGAAGAAACCTTGAACATAGACGGCATCCTGTTCCGGTTCATAGACACTGCAGGAATCCGGGAAACCTCCGAAACCGTCGAAAAAATCGGCATCGAACGCACCTGGAAGAAAATCTCCGAAGCCGACATCGTACTCGGAATGACGGATATCACCCGAAGACCGGAACAGATCGGGGAAGAACTTGATGAACTGCTCCCGAAAATAGATCCGGACAAGCAGACACTGATCCTGTTGCTGAACAAATGCGACATCCTCTCCCCTGCCGGACTCGAAGCCCGGCGAACATTCATGACCGGCTATCTTGCTTCGAAAGGACTCCAATCGGTAAAACTCCTGCCGATTTCCGCCAAAAGGAAGGAAGGCATACCGGAGCTGAAAGATATCCTGTCCGGCAGCAGGAAAGACAAACTCGCCGAATCCGACACCACTCTCATCACCAACCTCCGTCACGTCGAAGCCCTTACCAAAACCTTCGAAGCCCTCACAAGAGTAAAATCCGGCCTTGCATCCGGCATCCCTACCGATCTGGTCGCCCAGGACATCCGTGAAGCCCTCTACTACATCGGATCGATTGTCGGCGAAATATCTGACAATGAAGTACTTGGTCTAATCTTCAGCCGGTTTTGCATCGGCAAGTAACCATCTGATTATCAATGAGTTGAATTGATTGTAATCGATTAATATGGCGCTCTTTACGGGCGCCTTTTTTGTTGCACAAGTATCGTTGATAATCGTTGCTAAGGCTTTTTACGCCATTTTTTGTACCCCCTGTGTACCTCACCACGAAAATCCGAGGATTATCGTTGGCAAGGTCGTGGAGAAATGAGACGCTGTGAGACACAGTGATACGCAGAGATACAGTTTTGGCGAAATAAAAAGATAAATGAAATGGCTAGTAACATCAACATTCAGAAAAAATGTGAGTGGTGTGGCAAATTATTTATTGCCCACAAAATCTCGACACGATGCTGTTCGCGTCGTTGTGCTAACCTTGCCTACAAAGAAAAAACAAGGCAAAAGCGTGTTAGCGAATTCCAAACAATGGTCAATCAGCAAATCGAAAAAGAAGATTGCATTGACAAGGATTTCTTTACCCCAAGCGAAGCTGCAAAGTATATCGGCATCAGCAGGGCTACCTTTTACAGGTATCTGGAAACTAACCTGATAAAATCGGTTCAGTAAAAGAGAAAGACTATTATCAGAAAACGAGACATCGAGGCTCTATTTGATAATGCTTCTCCTTACAAAAAACATCTACCAAGAGCTAAGCAGAGCATCACTGACTTCTACACCACAGCTGAAGTCAAGGAGAAGTATGGCATAAAAGATTCCTGGATATTTCATATAGCTAAAGAGCATAATATACCCCGGACATTTAACCGTGGGAAAACCTATTGGAGCAAAAAACATATTGATGACTACTTTGCAAAAAAAGCTCCTGATCCTGAAATCAAGGAATGGTACAGCACGCAAGACATGCAGGAGAAGTTCGGCATGACGCTGACGGCCATCTATTCTTTTGTTTCAAAGAATGCCATTCCCAAAAAGAAGGTCGGCATCATGGTGTACTACTCCAAGAAACATGTGGACATTGCCAAAGGTCTCATAGCTCCCGAAGAGCCCAAATACTACACCATTGCCGAGGCTATGGAGCGATTCAATCTGACACGGGACCAA
>JADIMH010000014.1 GCA_017694885.1 Candidatus Cryptobacteroides faecipullorum
CTGTGGTTCGGAATCGCGCTGTTTGCCATGACCACCCTGTTCAGTGTCATAACACTTCCCGTGGAGGTCAACGCCAGCCGGAGAGCCGTGGCATGGTTAAGCGGTTCGGGAATCACCGACTATGAAACTACACCGATGGCCGTCGATGCCCTGAAATGGGCCGCATATACATACATCATCGCTGCCGTAGGTTCACTTGCCACGCTCCTTTACTATGTGGCTATCGCAATGGGGGCCCGCAGGGACTGAGCCCGGCTTCAAATATCATGAAAAATTTATGGAAATTCATGCTGTCGGCCGTACTGCCGGCAGCTGTTTTGTTCACCCCGGCATCAGCCGGAGAAAAGATGCCTGACGGGGACAGCCTGTTCACGTTCGGATATAAAGGTACGGAAAGACAATACAGACTTGTCGTACCTGACAGTCTTGCGGCAGGATCACCGCTTGTCATCATGCTGCACGGATACGGAGGAAAAGCCGATCCCGACAGATTCATGATGAGGAGGGCCGCATACAGATACGGATTTGCCGCATGCTTTCCGCAAGGAGAAAAAGACGGGCGGGGAAAATCCTGCTGGAATGTGGGATATCCGTTCCAGCAGGGGCTAAGGACAGACGATGTCGGCTTCCTGTGCGCTCTGGCAAGGCATATCGCCGGCACTTACGGGCTTGACACCAGGAATATATTCTGCGCAGGACACTCGAACGGAGGCGAGATGTGCTATCTGCTGGCTTACCTCAGGCCGGATGTCTTCTCAGCCGTGGCCCCGCTGGCCGGGCTTACTCTGGAGTGGATGTACAAGAGTCTTGAAGCGAAGGAGCCTGTCCCTTTGCTTGAGATACACGGCACTGCGGACAGGACGTCCCTTTGGGAAGGAGATCCTGAAAACGAAGGAGGATGGGGTGAATACATATCAGTTCCTCTTGCCGCAGGATACTGGGCTGCAGTAAACCGCTGCACACACGAACAGACGGACACCCTTCACAACGGGGCAAGACAGGTCATAGCACATAAGTTCAAAGGCGGGCACAACGGGAATGAAGTATGGCTGTACGAGATGACAGGTGGAGCCCATTCATGGACCGAGGATGAAATCGATACCGGAGCCACACTGTGGAGTTTCTTCAGCCTCTACGTAAAAACAGGCCTGACAGAGAAGTCCGCAGCTGCCGGGCCCTCAGCCGGAAGATGAAGTGCAGGATATACCCTGAAAGGCGCTGGCATAACGGGCATACGGATTTGGAAAGCAGCAAAATAAGTAATATATTTGCAGGCGGAATTGAGATATGGTGTAATGGTAGCACTACAGATTTTGGTTCTGTCTGTCCAAGTTCGAATCTTGGTATCTCAACTATGACATTGTCAGAACAGCCCGTAGATCAGGTTCCAGACCAGAAAGCGGGCGAATTTTCCGACAAGCAGAAGGACCATGGTCCAGAAAGGCCTGGTCTTGTAGAATCCGAGGGCAATGGCTATGACATCTCCGATAACCGGTATCCAGCAAGTCAGCGCCAGCCATACACCATATTTGTCTACATAGTGTTTCTGCTTTTGCAGGGTTTCTGGCCTGACCTTGAACCATTTTTCTATCCATTCCCATTTCCCGACCCAGCCGATCCAGTATGTGAGCACGCTGCCGAGCCAGTTGCCGAGAGTCCCCACCAGCAGGCATCCTGCCGTGTCTCTAGTGGCGGCGAGGATAGCCAGATAAAGCGCATCCGAACTGAACGGCAGGATGGTCGCCGCCAGAAAGGTGCCGATGAACAGCCCCAGCAGACCTAGTTCTTCCAGTCCGAACATAGCCTATTGCCTTTTATTCTTGAAAAAATCCGAGACCAGCTGCCCGCATTCCGAGGCAAGCACTCCTGCAGTAATTTCAGCTTTCGGATGCATCAGTGACGGGGAGAAAAGGCTGAATCCGCGCTTCGGATCCAGAGCCCCGTACACGACACGGCTGATCTGTGACCATGCAAGTGCTCCGGCACACATAGGGCAAGGTTCGACAGTCACATACAGTGTGCAGTCTGTCAGATATTTTCCTCCCATCGCTTCGGCAGCAGCCGTGATTGCTATCATTTCAGCATGGGCCGTGGGATCTTTCAGCCGCTCTGTCATATTGTGGCCTTTGGCGATGATACGACCGCGGCATACGACTACAGCCCCTATGGGGACTTCGTCCTCTTCAGCTGCTGCCATCGCTTCACGCAGGGCTTCTCTCATATATCTTTCGTCGTCCATGCGGCATCAATTCTTGAAACTGTGTATAGGGGCAGGGATCCTGCCTTCCCTGCTGATGAATTCTTCGCAGCCGAACCTGTTGACCGGCATTATCGGAGCATGGCCGAGCAGTCCGCCGAACTCTACAGTATCACCTACGCCTTTGCCGATTACAGGGATGATCCTGACGGCAGTGGTCTTCTGGTTCACCATTCCGATGGCGGCTTCGTCTGCTATTATTCCGGAAATGGTACTGTCAGGCGTATCTCCCGGGATGGCTATCATATCCAGTCCTACCGAGCATACGCATGTCATCGCTTCCAGTTTTTCTATGCAGAGGGCCCCGCATTCTGCCGCTTCGATCATGCCCTGGTCTTCGCTGACAGGGATAAACGCACCGCTGAGCCCGCCCACATACGAAGAAGCCATTACTCCGCCTTTCTTTACCTGGTCGTTCAGCAGCGCCAGCGCGGCCGTGGTGCCCGGGGCACCGGCCTTTTCAAGCCCGATCTCCTGAAGGATATCGGCCACGCTGTCTCCTATGGCAGGCGTCGGTGCAAGGGACAGGTCTATGATTCCGAACGGGACTCCCAACCTTCGGGATGCCTCCTGGGCCACGGCCTGTCCTACCCTCGTTATCTTGAATGCGGTTTTCTTTATGGTCTCGCAAAGCACTTCGAAACTTTTCCCCCGGACTTTTTCCAGTGCGTATTTTACGACTCCAGGACCGCTGACACCTACATTTATTATGGCGTCTGCTTCGGTCACGCCATGGAATGCTCCTGCCATGAACGGATTGTCATCGGGCGCATTGCACAGCACCACGAGCTTGGCGCACCCGAATGAGTCCTTGTCGGCTGTCCTTCTGGCCGTCTCTTTTACGATATGCCCCATCAGCCGCACCGCATCCATATTGATTCCTGTCTTTGTAGACCCTACATTTACAGAACTGCATATTATCTGCGTCTGCGCCAGGACTTCAGGGATCGATTCTATCATCATCCTGTCGCTCTCTGTCATCCCTTTTGAAACGATTGCCGAGAATCCTCCCAGAAAGTTGATGCCTATTTCACCGGCGGTACGGTCGAGCGCCAATGCTATTTTCACATAGTCTTCCGGACTTTTGCAGCACGATGCCCCTACCAATGCTATGGGGGTTATAGATACCCGTTTATTTACTATAGGTACGCCGAACTCCCTCGCAATGCCGTCAGCGGTTGATGCGAGTCTTCCGGCATACTTCTTTATTTTTTCCTCTATTTTGCGGCATGTCGTATCCACATCGCTGCCGGCGCAGTCCAGCAGACTTATTCCCATAGTGATGGTCCTGACATCCAGATTCTCCTTCTCAACCATCGCATTGGTCTCGAAGACCTCTTTCATGTTGATCATACGCGGAATCCCTCCTATATCCTGTGCATCATATCGAATATCGCTTCCTTCTGGCATTTGATCTGGACTCCGATCTCATCGCCCAGCCGATTGAGTTCGTCTGAGAGCGTGGTAAAGTCCGTATCCATTGATGAAGTATCCACGATCATCATCATATTGAAGAATCCCTGTACGATGGTCTGAGATATGTCCAGAATATTTATCTGTCTGTTAGCCAAATAAGTACATACTTTGGCTATAATACCTACAGTGTCTTTCCCTACTACTGTGATTACTGATTTGTCCATGATATGCTGTCGTGTTTTATCTGTTCTGATCCGTGGAAAACGTGTCTTCCTTCATTACCGCCTTGAAAGAAGACGGCAGTCCGGTATCGAATGACATTATCTTTCCTGTGACAGGGTGCCTGAAGACTATGCTTCTGGCATGCAACGCAATACGTCCCATAGGATTTTCTTTTGCCCCGTATCTCCTGTCTCCTGCGACCGGGCATCCCATAAGGGATGCATGTACCCTTATCTGGTGCTTTCTTCCTGTCTCGAGTTCGAATTCGGTGAGCGAATAGTGTTTTCCGGAAGATATTACCCTATAGTGCGTGACGGCTTCCTTTCCGCCGTTGTCGACAGGGCTTGATGTTACTTTCAGGCTTTTCGGGTTTTCCTTGAGCCAGCTGCGGACCGTTCCTTCGGCCTCCCGGGGCCGGCCTTCTATTATGGCGCAGTATTTCCTCTCGAGTACGCTTTCATTCCAGTTCTCCTGCAGATTATGCTTTGTCCGTTCGTCTTTGGCGAAAATCACCAGTCCGCTCGTTTCCCTGTCGATGCGGTGGACAATGAATATCTTCGAATTCCTCCCGTGCATCCGTTTCATGTAATCCGACAGAAGAGAGTAGGCCGTTACTTCCCCTTCCGCCCCTGTCGACATGGTAAGGACTCCGCTCCGTTTGTCTGCTACTATGATCCAGGTATCCTCGAATACGATCTTTACCCTTGTCTCCTTGTCTCCGCCACGTTTTTTTATCATCATGCCTTTGTCCAGAATGGAAATCCGGTCTCCTTTGTGCACCGGATAGTCGAAGGCCGTAGTGTTCTGTCCGTTGACAGTTACCTGTCCGTGGGTCAGATATGCCTTGATGCTTGAACGGCTCTGCCCCGAAAGCGTTCTGTAAAGATACTGGAGAAGAGAGGAATCATTGTCTGCGATATAATCCCTTCCTGAATTGTTCGTGCCCATAAGAATTGTTTGAAACTGCAAAAATAATCACTTGTCCTGTTTCCCGCAATAATAGTCTATCATACGTCCGATAGCCCTCTGGCAGACAGGACAGAAATCAGGGGATGAGTTGGACCTCATGCGGCAGTCGTAACGCGGCCTGTATATGCCTTTGGCCGTGTATCCGCCGCCTTCGAACAGCCCCAAGGAGTCTCCGTATTCTCCGGATTCAAGCATGTCCTGCCATTTCCTGCCGAAATCCTCCTTGGTGGTTATGTTCGGCTCCCAGGGTTCTACATTCAGGTCGTACATGTCCTGATAAGCCACTTCGGAATCGAAGTACTCGTCTCCCAGACCGGCGAAACTGTGGCCGAATTCATGGACGAACAGCGTTCCTGCCAGTGTATTGTCCGATGTCCCCATTCCATAGGAGTTGTATATGCCTCCTCCGCCGTATCCGGAGTCGTTCACCACGACGAACAGCGCGTCGAAAGGAACGGAAGATACCTTGTCCGCTACTGCCGTCTGGTCAGGCAGCGTCAGATACCGGTCGACATAAAATGTATGGTAATGCGATTTCAGCGCGGTGTTTTTCCATACGTCTCTGCCGGGAATATCCGTCCCGCTTTCTTCGGAAATGACATTAAGTGCAGTAACGTTGAAGTCGTTTTTTCTGGATCTGTAGGGCTCCATAGCGAACAGACTGTCCATCAGCCTGCGGCAGTCGGAGTGGAATTTGTCCATTTCACCCTCAGTGTATCCTTCTGCCACGAACAGAAGGTCGACTTTTTCCCGCATGTCTCCCGAGTGCAGCAGAGTGACAGATTCCGTATCGTTGCCTGAATCTTGTTTGATGAGTGCGTCCTCAGGGTCTACGGTGCAGGAGAATATCCGCCTGAATCCGCCCGTGGACTTTATTCGTTCGGATAGGGTGATCTCTACCGGTACCTTTGGAAACGGCATCCATACGCTGTGCGTGTAGGCTTTCGATACGTTTCTTGCCTGTCCGGTCGTTCTCCATTCGAGAAACAGGGAAGAGAAGCCCTTTGAGTAGACCAGCGTATCGCCGGCCCATGCCTCGAACATGTATTCTCCGTATCTGAAGGGGTCGATGAGGGAGTTGCGGGCTCCGGCCCAATCGCATTCCTTTTTCAGATCTGCCAGGTATGCGCTCTGGCTGTCACTGTTTCCCGCCAGGATGAAATCCACCCTGAGCCGCTCTCCCGTAAAATAAGTATCGTAGCCGGGCCCGGTTTGCGGGACCTGTCCCGATAGCCCGATTGCGGTGCAGACTGCTGCTATGGAGACAAGTATCAGTCGTTTCATCGGGTGAAAGCTATTTATACCATTCTTTATATGTCAGATAACCGGCTGCGTTGTCATGCGCCATCTTCGTGATCCTGTCTGAAGCGTCTTTTACCTTTTTCGCCGGAACTCCTGCATATATTCCCGGTTCGAGTACGGAGTTCGCCAGAATTACCGCACCTGCCGCTATGACCGTCCCGTCAGGGATTACGGCATTGTCCATTACTACGGCCCCCATACCGATGAGCACGTCATTGCCGATTTTTGCACCATGGACTACGGCATTATGCCCTACGGATACGTTTTCCCCGAGGACCGTTTCGGATACTCCCAGAGTTCCGTGGAGTACGGCCCCGTCCTGGACATTGCTCCCGTTCCCGATGCGTATGGCCCCGACATCGCCGCGCAGCACTGCCCCGTACCAGATGCTGCAGTTCTCCCCGATTGTCACGTCTCCTATAAGTGCCGCATTGTCAGCGACAAAAGCATTTGCCCCTACGGTAGGGGTCTTTCCGTTGAGTGTCTTTATTATCATAATATTTGATTTTCCGGTGCAATTTTAAGTAAAATCGGTGAATAAACGAAGGTTTTGAATTGTGCGACGGGAAACAGGCAAGGTATAAAAGAAGAAAGACCGCTTGTGCAAAGATGAGTACAAGCCGGCCTTTCTTCTTTTTATTCCCACTCTATGGTTGCAGGCGGTTTCGAACTTACGTCATAGACGACCCTGTTCACTCCGCGCACCTTGTTTATGATGTCGTTGCTGACTTTGGCGAGGAAATCATACGGAAGATGCACCCAGTCTGCTGTCATTCCGTCCGTGGAAATTACGGCACGCAGGGCGACCGTGTTTTCGTAAGTCCTCTCGTCACCCATGACTCCGACGCTGCGCACAGGAAGAAGTATGGTTCCGGCCTGCCAGATGGCGTCATACAGGGTCGCTGCAGTCATCGTAGGGTCGGATGCCGACCTGACCTCGGTGGCTCCCGGGCCTGCAAGAGCTTCTATCGCTGTCCTGTTGCCTTCCAGCCTGTATTCCCTGAGTCCGCGGATGAAGATATCGTCTGCTTCACGGAGTATATGGAGTTTTTCTTCTGTTACATCCCCCAGGATCCTGATGCCGAGCGAAGGCCCCGGGAACGGATGCCTTCCGATCAGTTCGTCCTTGATGCCCAGGGCACGGCCTACGCGGCGTACCTCATCCTTGAACAGCGAGCGCAGCGGCTCCACGATCTTCAGGTTCATCTTTTCCGGCAGTCCGCCCACATTGTGGTGAGACTTGATGGTGGATGACGGTCCGTTGACCGATGCCGACTCGATGACATCAGGGTAGATGGTACCCTGTGCAAGCCACTTTGCATTTTCTATCTTGTGGGCATACCGGTCGAATGTCTCGATGAACAGTCTGCCGATGACTTTCCTTTTCTTTTCAGGCTCTGTCACTCCTGCAAGCTCTTTGATGAAAGCGGCAGAAGCATCAGCGCCTATCACATTGAGCCCCATGTCTTTGTAAGATGCAAGCACATCCTCGAACTCGTTTTTGCGGAGCAGCCCGTTGTTTACGAAGATACATGTGAGGTTGCTTCCTATGGCCTTGTGGAGCAGCACAGCCGCTACGGTAGAGTCCACTCCTCCGCTCAGCCCGAGAATCACCTTGTCGTTCCCGAGCCTTTCCCGCAGCTCTGCGATGGTGGTGTCGATGAAAGATGCCGGAGTCCAGTCTCCCTTGCACCCGCAGATCCCGAGAGCGAAGTTCGCAAGGATCCTGCTTCCTTCGACTGTATGGTACACTTCCGGATGGAACTGCACTGCGTAGGTGTCTTCACCTTTAATATGGTATGCGGCATTGACTACATCTGCGGTGGATGCGATGACCTCTCCGTTTTCAGGAAGCCTTGCGATAGTGTCGCCGTGTGACATCCATACCTGGGAATGGGCCGCCACCCCTTTAAGGAGAGGGGAGTCAGGCACTGTCACGTCAAGCATCGCCCTTCCGTACTCGCGGGCGATGGATGCATTCACATCGCCGCCGTATTTATATGCAAGATACTGGGCCCCGTAGCAGATTCCCAGAAGCGGAAGCCTGCCTTTGATGTCCGACAGGTCTGCCTGAGGAGCCTTTTCATCCCTTACCGAGAACGGGCTGCCGGAAAGTATCACGCCTTTGACGCTTTCATCCAGCGCCGGAATCTTGTTGAAAGGATAGATTTCACAATAGACATTCAACTCCCTCAGCCTCCTTCCTATGAGCTGGGTGACCTGGGAGCCGAAATCCAGGATGATTATTTTTTCTGTCATTTTTCCGGAAATTTTGCTGCAAAAATAAGAAACTGTTTTCAATCCGCAAATTCAGAAGCGATTTTGGTTTTTCCGGTATGTATATTTTGTTCGCAGCGGCAGAGCAGATATCCGTATATTTCTCCGGTCGCAAAAAAACGGCATAAAACGGGCTGTGTGTTTTTACCATGAACAATAATTGAATAAATTTGTACTTTTAAACAGATTGACGCCAATCAGATATGGAAAAGTTATATCCGGTAGGGATACAGAATTTCGAGAAAATCCGCAGGGACGGATACTGTTACATAGACAAGACAGCTCTGATCTACCAGTTGGTCAAGACCGGAAGCTACTATTTCCTGAGTCGTCCACGGAGGTTCGGCAAAAGCCTTCTTGTGAGCACGCTGGAAGCATATTTCCAGGGGAAGAAGGAATTGTTCGAAGGACTGGCAATGGAAGGACTGGAGAAGGAATGGAAACGTTATCCTATTCTGCACCTGGACCTGAATGCCCGGAAATATGACTCGGCAGAATCCCTGGACCAGGAACTGGACAAGCATCTGGAGCAGTGGGAGAAGATCTACGGCAGCGACTATTCCGACAGGGCTCCCGAAGAAAGATTCTACCATATTATACGCATGGCGTATGAGCAGACCGGGGAACGTGTTGTCATACTGGTCGATGAGTACGACAAACCCATGCTCCAGACTATCGGCAATCCTTACCTGCAGGAGCAATACCGCAATACACTCAAGCCGTTCTATGGTGTAATGAAGTCAATGGACGGGTATATCAAGTTCGCACTGCTTACCGGGGTTACTAAGTTCGGCAAGGTGAGCGTATTCAGCGATCTGAACAACCTGATGGATATCTCCATGGACGAGAGATACTTCGATATCTGCGGGATCACGGAAAGAGAACTGACTGAAAATTTCAGCGAGGACATCCGCGTTCTGGCGGATAATAACGGACAGACTTTCGAGCAGACCAGGGAGCAGCTTAAAGAATACTATGACGGCTACCATTTCAACCAGTACAGCCCCGGGATGTACAATCCGTTCAGTGTCCTCAGCACTTTTGCAAAGGGGAGGTACGGGAGCTACTGGTTCGAAACTGGGACACCGACCTATTTAGTGGAACTGCTTAAACTTCACAAGTACGACCTTTACAGGATGGCTCATGAGAAGACGACTTCTGATGTTCTTGACAGCATTGACCCTGCGTCAACGAACCCTATTCCGGTCATATATCAGAGCGGTTACCTCACCATCAAGGGCTATATCCCGGAGCCGCGCATATATGAACTGGGCTTCCCGAACAGGGAAGTGGAAGAAGGGTTCCTTAAGTTCCTACTTCCGTATTACACTCCATTACAGGAGACGGAGAGCGGATTCGCTATCTGGGACTTCATATCTGACGTCAAATCGGGTGATATTGACGGTTTCATGGAGCGTCTGCAGTCGTTTCTGGCGGATTGCCCGTATGAACTGGCAAAGGATATTGAACTCCATTATCAGAATGTTCTTTTCATCGTGTTCCGTCTGGCAGGACTGTATACGAAAGTGGAATACCGTACCTCGCGCGGCAGGATAGACCTTGTACTGCAGACCGACAGTTATGTGTATGTCATGGAGTTCAAGCTGGACGGCACAGCCGAGCAGGCCATACAGCAGATCGAAGACAAGCAGTACGCCCTTCCGTTCACAAAGGACAGCCGTAAAATCTATACGATAGGAGTGAACTTTTCTTCCGAAACCAGGAACATAGACAAGTGGATAGTGAAGTAAATCAGGAAAACAGTTTCCGTATATTCAAATTTTGTCTAATTTTGCAGCCCGTTACCGGAAGTCTCCGTTTCCGAGGCTTCCGTGGCATATAGGAAATAATTGAAACATATGGAAATAAGAAACATTGCCATTATCGCCCATGTGGACCATGGAAAGACCACTCTGGTGGACAGGATGATCTATCAGGCCACCAAGGCGAGGGAGCAGGAAAAGCTGGGAGAGCTGATCCTTGACAACAACGACCTTGAGCGCGAGCGCGGTATCACTATTCTTGCAAAGAATGTGTCCGTTCCGTATAAAGGTGTGAAAATCAATATTATCGATACTCCGGGCCATAGCGATTTCGGTGGAGAGGTAGAGAGGGTGCTGAACATGGCTGACGGGGTGCTCCTTCTGGTAGACGCGTTCGAAGGGTGTATGCCCCAGACGCGCTTTGTCCTCCAGAAGGCCATCGAGATGGGAAAGAAACCTATCGTAGTCATCAATAAGGTGGATAAGCAGAACTGTCGTCCGGACGAAGTGCAGGAAGAGGTCTTCGACCTTATGTTCTCGCTGAACGCTACCGAAGACCAGCTGGATTTCAGGACAGTGTACGGCAGTGCGAAGCAGGGATGGATGTCACTCGACTGGAGAAAGCCTACCACTGACATCACGCCGCTGCTGGATACCATACTTGAAGTGATTCCTGCACCTGCGCACAACCCGGGGACGCCGCAGATGCTCATTTCATCTCTGGAATATTCCCCTTATGTAGGAAGGATCGCCATCGGAAGGGTTACCAGAGGCGAACTGAAAGCGGGAATGAACATCAGCCTGTGCAAGAGATACGACATAATCGAGAAGCAGAAGATAAAGGAACTGATGGTATACGAGGGGCTCGGCAAGACCAAGGTAGATTCCGTACAGTGCGGTGACATCTGTGCCGTTGTCGGTCTTGAAGGGTTTGAAATAGGCGATACGGTCGCTGACTTCGAAAATCCGGAGGCCCTTCCTCCTATCGCTGTCGACGAGCCTACCATGAGTATGCTTTTCTGCATAAACAACTCTCCTTTCTTCGGGCGTGAAGGCAAGTTCGTCACTTCCAGACACCTGAAGGAAAGGCTGGAGAAGGAACTGGAGAAGAACCTGGCCCTCCGTGTTAAACCGGGGCCTAACGCAGATTCATTCATAGTCTACGGCAGGGGAGTCCTCCATCTTTCAGTCCTTATCGAGACTATGAGAAGGGAAGGCTTCGAACTTCAGGTCGGGCAACCGAAAGTACTGGACAAGACCATAAACGGAGTGCGCTGCGAGCCTATCGAGAGCCTGACCATCGAGGTGCCTGAGGAGTTTGTGGGCAAGGCTATAGAGATTACGACACGCAGGAAAGGCGCCCTTCTGAGAATGGACAACAAGGGAGACCGCACCCACCTCGATTTCGATATTCCGGCCAGAGGCCTGATGGGACTCAGGAGCAACCTTCTGACCGCAACGCAGGGTGAGGCTGTAGTGGCCCACAGATTCAAGGACTACGAGCCATACAAAGGCGATATCGAGCGCAGGACCAACGGTTCGCTTGTTTCCCTCGAGACAGGGGTTGCTGTTGCCTATTCCATGGACAAGCTCCAGGACCGAGGACGTTTCTTCGTCAATCCGGGAGATGAAATCTATGCCGGTCAGGTAGTCGGAGAACATACCAGGGAAAGGGATCTCAATATCAACATCTGCAAGACCAAGAAGCTGACCAATATGCGTGCGTCCGGAAGCGATGATAAGGTGATGCTTCCTCCTCCTATCGTTTTCTCTCTTGAGGAGGCTCTGGAATATATCCAGGAAGACGAGCTTGTTGAGGTTACGCCTAAATCTATGAGAATCAGGAAAATAATTCTTGACGAAATAGAAAGGAAAAGAAAAAGTAACGATTTGGATTGATATTCCAAAACTTTTTCTTACCTTTGCACGCTCGAATCTATTTAAGGTTATGGAAAAAGCGGATTTTTTGATACCTGTAAATGGATTGGCCTCAGGAAAGACGTTTTACCGTTGGACTGCAGGCAGGGAGTTCTTTGAAGAGTTCGAAAATTCTGATATTCTCGATGCCGCTCTTTCAGTGGATGCGGAAGTCGACAAGTCCGGAAATTATATAGGAGTCGATTTCCATATCAGCGGGGATCTGACGGTCGAATGCGACAGATGTCTTGGAGATCTCAGCATTCCTGTAGATTCAGTCGGCAAGTTGAGCGTCAAGTTCGGGGATGAAGAGGAATACGGGTATTCGGCGGATGAGGACGGTCGGGAGACCGTATTCATTCCGAGGACTGATACCGATTTGGATCTCAGGCAGATAATATACGATTACGCCTGTCTCGCACTTCCCATGCTGAAGGTTCATGCGGAGGGTGAATGCGATCCTGAGGTCACAGGCCGTCTCGGTATTCGGCAGGATCAGCCGGAGCCTGAGGACGCCGGGAACCCTTTTTCAGCATTGAAAGATATTTTCAAAAGCTGATGAAGATTAAATGTTGAAATAAAATTAAAAAAGTATAAAAAATGGCACATCCGAAACACAAAGTCTCAAAAGCAAGAAGAGACAAGAGAAGAACACATGACAAGGCCGTAGTCCCTACATTGGCTACCTGCTCTAATTGCGGAGCTACTGTTATGTACCACAGGGTCTGCCCTGAGTGCGGGTACTACAGAGGCCGTCAGATCATTGTAAAGAACGCCGAGTAATTCCGGCTTCTTTTGACAGGTAAATCCGGTCCCGTAGTTCAACGGATAGAATGGAAGTTTCCTAAAC
>JADIMH010000015.1 GCA_017694885.1 Candidatus Cryptobacteroides faecipullorum
ATGCGTAGACGACGGACTTTTCGAGGGTATCCGCGATTTCCTTATCCCGGTCTGCAGCCTGACAGCAGATGTCCGTCAATGACGCGATGCTAATCCAAAGAATAAGAAACCCTTTCATACACAAACAGGACAGGTACGGTCACCACTTCGTCTGTGGCAAAGTCATAGCATGTGCAGTCTACCAGGGCCTCGAATCCGCCTTCCTGATCGAATGTGAGGGATCTCCCGCAGTTGTTTCTATAGTCGATGAGTTCAATCATGCTGTCATCTTCGTAAGAGTAGTCATTCCCGCCTTTCTCATCCGGCTCCGTGATAATCATTCCTGACTCGTTCACCGAATACCTGAAGCCGATATACAATATATCTCCGAACATCGCCTTGAAAGTATATTCTCCCGTCCTCTTGTCATAATTCACCCTCTGTTTGGGGATTGTGATATATATCAATTGTTTTTCCCCATAGCTCTTGACCGGATAGACCCTTGCACGGAGATCCTGCCAGAACCAGTTGTAAATATCAAATCCCTTGAATTCCGCTATCATGTCGTCACCTGCCGTGCCGTCACCGTTAAGGTCAAGCAGCCTGCCCTGGATAGTGGCCGACCTGCATTCGTACATCCCTACTATTGTATCGGTGATTTTTTCAAGACCGTCATCATCCTCTTCTTTGCTGCAGGACAGAAAAAGAAGAGGCAAAAGAAAAACATAAAATATCTTTTTCATTAGAATGCAATATAAAAAGAAAATGCGATTCTTTATCAATGATGAGGGTGAACTCAAAAGGAGAAACTTCAAACGTGCGCAGAAAGTACCCTTTTGATTCGCCCTCAACGGATTATTCTTTAATATCTATATGGAAGAATGGTGAATGTAAATCGATCTGACCCGTATGAATCAATAATATAAGATGTTGATGAAGCCTGCCCCGTAATGTATTTGTCTCCAAATGAAACAAGCTCTTGTGTCATATGATCATCTCCATTTACACATGAAATAGTAATTGTTCCGCTTTTTGTTTCCTCGTCGGAACTTGACCATCCTAAATCATTTTTTATTGTAGCAGAGATGTTATCGAAACCTGCATTAACACCACCAGATACTGTAACGGAAGTCTGCCTTGCTTTTTTTATTGTGTATGTAAAGGACTTTGTCAGTTCTGTTCCGGTGTCCTCTTCTGTAACCAGGATTGAATATGCCGAATTCTCTATTAAATCCCACGTTGGTAAATCCGGACTCGTTTCAGGATAATACCATTTTGCCGCGAGAGTGGTTTCATCTCTGTAATTTATAGAATATCGCCAAGTTACATACCATTTAAAAGGAGTAGAATTCCATTGTTCCTTCATAATGGAATTGTCTTTAATGGTAAATAAGTCTTTTGCCTTGACATCATAATGAAAATCTTTATATATGCTGGCATTTTCATTGCCACCAAAAACAGCAATACGAACTCGTATTTCAAGGGCACCGTCTGCCCATAATTTTGAGTATATCTCTGAAGCAGACGGTTCAGCATCATGTCCCTTTCCATTGTCATCTGTTTCAAAAGAATTCACAAAATTCTTGTCGGAATCATACGGATCGTCAAATAGTACATTAAAGGATTTGGGCGCTATTTTAAAACGCACAATCTTGGATCTTACGTCAGTCCTCAATGCACCTTTTGGAGACGATGTAGTCAGCCCATAGTATATATAATCATTCTGCATTGCATATTTATGGTCTTTAAACATATTATATGCTTTAATGATATCCGGATTGAGATTGTTGAGTGCTGTAGCCGATATTATATCAGAATTATCTTCAGGATCCTGTCCGGCAATCCAGCTCTTGGAATATTTCCCTTTATGCCGGTTGCTTTTTGTCTCGATGTTCAGACTGCCATCATAAACATCATCGATGAAATCATATGTCACATCACCCGATTTTGTAGATACAGATGTGACAATTCTTTCGTTATTTTTTATAATCAACACCGGGCCACCAGGAATTGTCCCTTCCTCGATATTGCCAAGATCTGCTCCATTTGAAAACAGTTTTTCACATCTTCCATTGCTATTTTTATAAGTCACTGCCAGCCTGCAGTCTTCCGTGTCCCACGTTTCTGCACAGAAACCATTCGGATCAAACCAGGTGACATCACTTACATAAATCGTAAGGGCAGGAAGTATCCTTTCTATATCGGCCAATACCGATTCGCTGCTCATGTAGGAGACAAGCACATCACGGAATGTCCCTGAATCCGATATGTTCCTGTTCTTGATATTCTGATACAATACGTCATAATCATTGTCGAATTTCTTCAATGATTCGCTCTTTATCAGTTCCCTTATTTCCTGATGTTCACAGGCAGCCTTCGAAAGGGCAATCGAGAAATTTTCCATGGCATCAGCTTCATTCTTGACAGCCAGTTCTTTTGCTTCAGGGAAAGTTTCAGTTTCAACCTTTGTACAAGAGGTAAACGATAAAATTAATGTGCTGGCACACACAAAAATAATTTTAGCTTTCATCATTGTTTTTATTTATACGATTTTATTCTACTACAAACGCTCCTTCTGCATATAGAATCGGGGAGTCTATTACGATGTAGTATGTTCCGGGAACCTGAGGTACATCCACCATATAGTAAGGGTTCATTCCGGCATCAAAGGAATCATATGAGATTTCTTCTCCATTTGAATTGACTATATATACACTAGTCTCCTTTGTGCCATCGCATGCCAGTTCAATGATATCGGCATCCGGATAATAAGTCGCATCGGCATTCGATCCGAAATCACGATTGATGATTTTGTCAAGATCTTTCAAAATTGTAGTAAGAATGATTCTTTTTTTAGCGTGTCTGCCGTCTTTTGCAATGGCGTCATAGCTGACAAGTGCTCCGAAAATCAGCACCGGAATAAGTAATTTAAAAATCTGCTTCATAACTTTGTTTTGTTTGTGTTGTGTCCACAAAATTATTCCAACAAAGTTTAATCTCGAAATTTATAGTTTAATATTTTGAATTGTAATTTGTTGATTATCAATAGGGGGGGAGTAAAAATTGACGCAATCCGAAGAACGAAGTTTAATATTGCAGGATTTTGTTCTATAGAATCAGGTGGATACTGAAAAAGGACGGCCTTTGCCGCCCTTTTGAAAGAAACCTCATTGAAGAAGCGATCTGAGGTGATTGCCTAAATTGGTATCATGCTCGGACAATCCAAGTTTTTTACGGATAGCACTGCATATATTATAGTGATTCTTTCTTGACATATACATTCCTATATCCTTGCCATAGAAACCGATTGCTCCCATAACGCAGTAATTCTTTTCACGTTCGTTCATACCGGTATCTTTCAGGAATGCCATGAATCGTTTATGATTTCGTGAAAAACTTGCTGATATGTCGTGCAAAAATTCATCCCTGCTATGTAATATGCTGTGCATGGCAGTCCGTAAAGTGGATGTCATAGGTCCGTGGTTGACGAAAATTTTGTCTATGGCTTTCGTAATGTGATACAGACGGGCACCTATAATATAAGATGTGGTGGGGTCGTGTTTTTGTATTGCGAGTATCCGGGACAAAGTCCTCCATTCACCTATTACCTCCTGAAGTATATCAGAATCTGTTTTTTCCATGCATTGCGTGTTTTACAATGACTTAAAAATAGGTCTTTTAGGTTTAATGTACAAATTTCGACTTTAATAATTGCCAGTTTAATACGTTGACAGTCAATATTATTTTTCTTGGAATTTAATCTTTGACATATGAGTTTAACATTAATGGACAGCAAGATCCTGTGCGAGGAGATCCCGCAGGTAGTTGCTCAGGTTGGTGTCATGCTTCCCCAGACCGAGTTTGGCCCTGATGTCACTGCTTTCGTTGTAATGGCAGGCCCGTTTTATATACTGTCCGATTTCCTTTCCTTTAAGGCCGATCGCGTAGAGACAGCAATATTCGATTTCATGCTCTGTCAGTCCCTGCGATTCAAGGTAACTGATGAAATCCGGATGTGCCGCCGCGAAAGTCATCCGGGTAGTATAGAGAAACATGTCCCTGTCCGCGACAAGACGGTCAAGTTCATGGCTGGCGATTCGGTCTGTCTCCTCGTTGCCTGATATGGCGGCTGCGAAGAACCTGTTCAGAAGTTCGAGACGGTCATTCAGGACTCTCATGCACTGGCGGTCGGCAGGCGGGTTTGACGAGAGCATCTCCGAAAGTTCGTCCCGTTCCTGCTTCAGGCGGGAATAGTTTTCCTTGTATCTGGACATTTCGGCAGCAAGCGACTCTTTCTCCCTTCTGCTCTGCCTGAGCCGTAATCTGAGTATGTCTGCTATGCAGGACAAAAGGATGACAGAGAATACGGAAACCAGTGTGACAAGCAGTCTGGTGTTTCTTTCCTTCTCCATCTGCAGGTCTTTCTCGTATCGCTCCTGTATGAACCCTGTATCCTGCTCCGCTATGGCAAGGCTCAGGGAATCCGAGAGGAGTGAATAGCTTATATAGTCATCAAGCGCCGACCTGTAATCTCCGAGTGAATCGTTCAATGTGTATGCTGCAATATGGTATGCCGGCTTGTCTTTATACTCCGGATGGAACTCCCGGTAGCGTTGAAGTGCCGATTCTGACTTGTCATACTGTCCGAGATAAGTATGGTAGTCCGCGACATCAAGCCATGAAATGTTTTCCGCTCCGGTGGAGGACAGATATTGGTTCAGTTCGTCTGACAGTCCTGATCTGTCTCCCAGGTCTCTTTTTATCCTCATGGAGCGGATATAGTACGCATTTCTGCGAGATGTACTTATGCTATCCAGCAGGATTTTCACTGAATCCAGACAGGCTATGGCCTCGCTGGATTCCTCCTGAGCATAGTGCAGGTCACTTGAAAACAGTATTGTCCCTGCATATTTGTCGGTATCTCCTGCAAGGAGGTAACACTCCTTAGCCCTGTTATTATATAATTCTGCTTTCACGAAATCAAAAATCTGGATATAGATTCCGGACATGGCAGTATATAAAAGTCCCTTTGTCTCATTCTTTTCATTCCCTGATGCCGCTTCCGCTCTTACGAAACTCCCCATCGCGGCTTCGTTGTCCCCGGAGTTCTGGTAGACCCGGCCCTGATAGTAGTATGACTTCAGCCGCTCGTCGGCAGTCCCGTGCTTTCTGTACCAGTCCACGGCTATGTTTATCAGACTGTCGTCCGTCGCGTCTATATAGCTCTTGTCCAGCGCCATAGAATAGAGCAGGGCGAACTGCGCATTCGCCTCCCGGCCCTGCATGCCGGTTGTATAAAGAGAGTCAAGGACAGAGAGTGCGCTATCCGGATATTCGTTTATATACGACCCGACATCATCCAGTTGTCTGATGATGTCGCGGTCTGAACATGAAATCGCTCCTGTTGTTAGTGTCAGTATTGATATTGCTGCTTTTATGTATCTTTTCACCTTTGATGCCTGCTATGGTTTTTGGGGCCACAAAAATTAAGTTTTTAAAATGAACATCAATACCGCATTGGCCGGTCTTTCTGCTTTATTTTACTGCGAAAGTATATATTGTATGCTGCGTGTATGTTTCTCCTGGCCTGAGGACTGATGAAGGGAAGTTTTCATGATTCGGAGCATCAGGGAAATTCTGTGCCTCGAGGGCGATTCCGGATCTGACGTTATGTATTTCCCCTCGCTTTCCGATTTCTTTTCCGTCCATACCCTGGCCTGCATAGAACTGCAGCCCCGGCTGGTCGGTGTAGACTGTCATCACTATTCCTGTAGACGGTTCATAGACCTGTGCTGCCATATAGGCCCCGTCTTTCAGGGCATCGTTCTGTTTGCTCTGAACCAGGAAGTGTTTGTTCAGCACCCAGTTATGATCATATCCTTTACCGATAGCAAGCGGTTCGTAATCAGGGGTGTCTATTCTGGCCCCGATAGCAGTAGCCGTCCGGAAGTCCATAGGGGTCCCTTCTACCGGTGCGATTTCACCTGTCGGTATAAGTTCGCTGTCGGTAAGTGTGAAACTGTCGGCATATATGGTCATAAGGTGTGAATCGGTCGATTTGGAAGACGTCCCGTGAAGGTTGTAATATACATGGCTCGTAGGGTTGAGTACTGTAGGTGCGTCTGTAGTGGCGGTATAGTCAATGACAAGCTCGTTTGCCGGTTTCAGCGTGTAAGTGACGGAAATTGTAAGTTTACCCGGATATCCTTCCTCTCCGTCTTCCGATACCAGGGTCATTTTGACTGCAGGATTTCCGTCAGCGTCCGTAAACTGCTCTGCGTCCCAGACTTTTGTGGAGAATCCTCCGGCCCCGCCATGCAGCTGGTTGCCGTTTTCATTTACCGTAAGCTGGTATTCTTTGCCGTCGAGAGTGAATTTTCCGTCCTTTATCCTGTTTCCGTAGCGTCCTACGACAGGACCTGAATATTTGTCTCCGGCATTCAGGTATGCGTCGATGCTGTCATATCCCCAGACTACATCCTTGAATCCGTCTGTTGACGGAACCCAGAGCTGTACGAGCCTGGCTCCGTAGTTTGTCAACTGTGCAGTCATACCGGTAGTGCTGTTTGTGAGGGTATAGATAGCGACATTCTTGCCGTCTACCGTTTTTGCGAAAGCTTCTTCCGGAAGCAGTTCTATTCCTGTCCCCTTGTTTTCCGTACAGGCGGCACAACTTAAAGCAAGCACCGCTGCCGCAGCGGCCTTTATCAGATTACGTGTCATGATTTATAAGTTAATTTAAGGTTTTTCAAATATTCCGTAAACTTACATCATTTAAACCTATTATTCAACATTAATCCGCCCGGACAGAAGAAATCCTTTCCGAAAAACGGTATGAAACGAAAAAGACCGGCCCTTTAAAGGGACCGGTCTCCTTCAATATAAGCTCTTCCGGTTATTTTTTCAGACCGGTTTTTGCTGCGTTCCGTTTTTCCGCCCACATCGTCACATCGTACATGATAGGAGTTGCGATGAACAGTGAAGCGTAGGTTCCGACTGCGATACCGAGTACGAGGGCTACTGCAAGACCCCTGATCACTTCACCGCCGAAGATGGCGATGGCCACCATTACGATGAGGGTGGTGAGAGAGGTGTTCATGGTACGTGAAAGCGTACTGTTGAGAGCCTGATTGGCATTTTCGTAAAGCGGCATCTTCGGATGCAGGGTCTTGTATTCACGGATACGGTCGAAGATGACCACGGTATCGTTGATGGCATAACCGATGATTGTCAGCACTGCAGCGATGAATGTCTGGTCGACGTCAAGGCTGAACGGAAGTATTCCCGAGAACAGTGAGAAGAATCCGATCACGATTATAGCGGTATGGGCAAGACCCATGACACCGCCGAATCCCCATGTCCATTTCTTGAACCGGACAGCAATGTAAGCGAAGATTACGAACAGGGCTATGATCACTGCGATGATTGCACTTCTCTTCATGTCGTTCGCGATGGTAGGGCCCACCTTGTCCGAACTGATGATACCGTTAGGGTTTTCGAGAGTAGATGTGAATTCGCTGAGTGTAAGATCTTCTGCGAAGAATCCTTTCAATGCGTCATAAAGGATCTGCTCCACTTCGGCATCTACTTCCGTAGACTCTTCGGCCACTTTATACTGAGTGGTGATCTTCATCTGGCTTTCACCTCCGAACTGCTTCACTTCGACAGCCGAACCGTATTTCTGGCTGTCATCGGCTGCGTCCGCCTTGCTGAAGGCATCGATAGTTGCCTCCCTGACTTCTTCAGTCGATACAGGCTGGTCGAACCTTACCACGAAAGTACGTCCGCCTGTGAAGTCTACACCATATGTAAATCCTTTTGTGGCCATAGACACGATGCAGATCACGATTACCAGACCGGAAACTGCGTAAGTGTACTTCTTCTTAGCAAGGAAGTTGATATGGGTATGCTGGAGAAGGTTCCTTGTATATTTGTTGTCGAAAGTGATATTCTTTCCTTTGGCGAGCCTGTCCTCGAAAATCAGCCTTGAGATGAAGATGGATGTGAGGACGGAAGTGATGATACCGATAATCAGCGTGGTCGCGAATCCCTGAACAGGACCTGAACCGAAGATAAAGAGGACGATACCGGTAAGTATGGTGGTTATCTGTCCGTCGATGATCGCTGAATAGGCATTTGAATAACCGTCTGCAACCGCCTTGCTCAGCCCTTTGCCTGCACGGAGCTCTTCCTTTATACGTTCATAGATGATGACGTTCGCATCGACCGCCATACCGAGTGTCAGGACGAGACCTGCGATACCAGGCAGGGTAAGTACGGCTCCGAATGAAACCAGCGTACCGAGAAGCAGAAGCACGTTACAGAGCAATGCCACATCGGCCACCAGACCGGCTCCATGATAGAACAGGGCCATGTAGAGGAGAACAAGTACGAATGCTATGGCGAATGAAATGAGACCTGCATTGATTGACTCGGATCCGAGTGACGGACCTACGACCTGTTCCTGAATGATCGTGGCAGGGGCGGGAAGCTTACCGGATTTGAGCACATTGGCGAGGTCTTCAGCCTCTTCCAGGTCGAAATTACCTGTGATCTCAGAGCTGCCGCCTGTGATTTCAGTGTTTACAGTAGGATATGAATATACCATTCCGTCAAGGACAATGGCGATCTGACGGCCGATGTTGTCCTTTGTCATGCGGGCCCAGATGTTGGCTCCCTCGGCGTTCATTGTCATGGAAACGGCAGGGTTACCTCCCTGTCCGCTATACTGGACTCTGGCATCGGTAACTACGCCTCCATCGAGAGGTGCCTTGCCGTCACGTGAAGTGGCTTTGATGGCAACGAGTTCATAAGTATTCCCTCCAGGAACCAGGCCGGACGGCTTGACTGTCCAGTGAGCCTTGAATTCAGCAGGGAAGAGAGCTTCGATCTGAGGCATTTTCAGCCATCTGTTGATCTTGGCGGTATCGGCATAGTTGGCATAACCGATGCAGGCTCCGTCTGCAAGACGGCCGTTGAACATGGCCGGCTGTAAAGCGGCGAACAGAGGATTTGATTTCCTGTACTGCTCGAATTCTGCGGCATCTGCCGCCTGATTCTGGATTTCCTGTGAAATGAGCGAATCCGCGCTTGATCCGGCAGGTTCTTCTACTGCAGGTTTTGTTTCGGCCGGCTCCGCGGCAGCACTGTTCTCGTCAGCAAGAAGCTGTGCAAGAGTGCTGTTCGCTTCCTGAAGGAACGGGAAAATCTCAGAGTTGTTGTACGTGGCCCAGAATTCGAGGGATGCGGTACCCTGAAGAAGTTTCCTTACACGTTCAGGCTCCTTCACGCCAGGAAGTTCGACGAGGATCCTTCCGCTGTTGCCGAGTTTCTGGATGCTCGGCTGGGTCACGCCGAAACGGTCTATACGGTTTCTCAGGACGTTGAATGAGTTCGAGATGGCACTCTCCGCTTCGCCTCTGATGACCTCGACGACCTGATCGTCCGAGAATTCAGGCTTGATCTTGTCCCTCATCTCATAGGTACCGAAGATCTGTGCGAGCCTCTGGCCGTTTCCGACTTCTTTCCATGCCTCTGCGAAAAGTGTGATGAAGTCGCCGCTGGAAGTCACGGTGCGCTGGTCGGCAAGAGCCAGGGCCTGTGCGAATTCCGGTGACTGGTTGTTGTCTGCCAATGCCCTTACCAGGTCTTTCAGCTGTACCTGAAGCATGACGTTCATACCACCTTTCAAGTCAAGTCCGAGATTGATTTCCTTTGATTTTACATCTTTGTAAGTATAGCCGAAATAGATTTTCTCGGAAGAGATCGAGTCGAGATACCATCTGTTGCTTTCTTTTCTGACGGAATCCAGGCAGAATGCCTTGTCTGCTTCGGATACTTTGCTGAATGCGGCGGATTTCTCATAGTCCAGCACTGCGGCATCTGCATACTTGGCGGCTTTGTTTTCCTGCACCTTGGTAACCACGGTGAATGCAAGCTGCCAGAGGCAGACCAGAGCCAGAACTATGGCCACAAATCTGATTGCACCTTTACTTTGCATAGTTGTTTTATAATTTTATTAATAGTTATTCATTTATTACAGGGCATGGTAAACCCTTCGGCCCGACCCGAAAATAGGGCACAAATTTACTGTTTTTTTTCTTATTAACACACAATATGTAAAGTATTTCGTATTTTTGTCCTAAATGTGCACATGAAATAATGAAAAAACATATATATGTCTTCTGCATCTTTCCCGTTCTGATGCTGTTTGCGACTGCCTGGAACCCGATACCCCATACCTCCCCTGAAGATGAAGGGAAGGCGGAGCGGCTTACGTATATGGCAGATTCCCTGAGACGTGAATACCGGTTCCAGGAGGCACTGCAGTTCTACCGTGCCGCGGCAAGCCGAATCCTTGAGGCCCGTACTGACAGTGCTTCTGGTTTTTCCGCAGCGGATTCCATACTGATGGACAGCATAGAAGCCGGAAGGGTGATGGCAGAAAACGGAATGTCGATGAAACAGTACGTCAGCGAGCCTGTCGTTGTCGCCAGGCATGTCTTTTCCATTGATGATTTCTATCTTTTCTATCCGATGGAGGACAGTAGCTGGAGGGCGGTTCCGAACCAGCTGGACAGTGTAGCCGGCCACAGGTTCGTCAAGGCCACTTATATCCCGGAAGGAAGTACCGACATATACTTTTCCGCTCAGGACCGCAGCGGAGTGCGCAACATTTATCATACCGGGCTGGAAGATTCCCTGTGGACGGTGCCGTCATTATTGGACGAGAGTCTGACTTCATCCGGTGATGAGATTTTTCCGGTGCTTTCCCAGGACGGCAATACCTTGTACTTCGCTTCGTCGGGACTGTACGGAGTGGGAGGTTATGATCTTTACAAGTCCGAATGGGATGCGTCCCTCGGCACATGGGGTACGCCGGAAAATCTCGGGTTCCCGTATTCTTCTCCATATGATGATCTCCTGTATTTCAATGATCCGGAGGGAAAATATACTCTTTTCGCTTCCAACAGGGACTGCCCGGCGGACAGTGTTGCCGTATATGTGCTTGAATATGACAGCATGCCTGTGCGCAGGCAGGTAGAGGACCCGCAGCGGATAGAGGCGATTGCATCTCTGGTTCCGGTCAATGACCCTTCGAAAATGGATGCAGACGCTGCCGTACAGGAAGATTTCCACGGCAATGCCGATATGATCCGATATATGGACAGGATGAACCGGGTAAGGAGTCTGAGGGATTCTGTCGCTCTTTACGGACAGGAGCTCGAGGAAAAACGCAACCAGCTTTCCGTCAGCGTCGATCCTGATGAGAAAGAGCGTCTTGCGGCTGAAATAGTTGCCAGAGAAAAGAAGATCCCGGCACTGCAGGATTCGCTTGCGGAAGCATCCGGAAGGCTTCAGCAGATAGAGATGGAGTTTCTTTTCAACGGGGTGGTCATCGATCCTGACAAGGTCATGGCCCAGGCAGACCGCGAGGTGGTCGGTACGGCCGCAAACTATGTGTTTTCCAAATGTTCTTCCGGCAAGCCTCTGGATATCAAGGTTGCCAGACCGGAAGTCAAATTCGACTATTCGTTCATGGTCCTTCCCGAAGGCCGTTTTGCGCAGGACAATTCCATACCAGACGGCATTGTGTACCAGATACAGATGTTCCTTCTTTCTTCTCCGGCTACAGTCAGCCAGCTGAAGGGATTGAGTCCTGTCTTTTCTGAAAAGACGCCAACCGGAAAATATATTTACAGGGTAGGGCTTTTCCGGACATACAATGTTGTGCTGGCCAATCTCAATACGGTCAAGCGCCTCGGGTTCAGAAGTGCCTTTATAGTTGCGTTCAATGACGGCGAGCAGCTTTCCGTACATAAGGCAAGGGAGCTGGAGGCCGGACTGAGGGAAAGAGAAGCCCGTTATCAGGTCAGGATAGTTTCTCCTGGAGAGGCTCTGCCGGATATTACGTTAAAAGCTATCCGCCAGGTAACCGACAGGGATATTGCGAAAGCGGTGGAGGATGGAAAGACCGTTTTCCTGGTCGGCCCGCTGGATTCGGAAGCGGATGCCGGAAAACTCTGCACCATGGTCAGAATCTCCGGAATCGATGAAGTCGAAACAGTAAAAATTGAAAATTAAATAAGTAACCTGTTATGGCATTTACCATTGTCTTGACGATTGTTGGGCTGGTCCTTATCCTGTCCGAGATTTTTCTTATTCCGGGTGTCGGGGTGGCAGGCATCCTCGGTGCGATATCCCTTGGGGGTGCGTGCTATTATGTTTTCTATGAATTCGGTCTGCTTCCCGGGGCGGTATTCACTGCCGTTATCCTTGCCGTACTGATAGGCCTGATTGCCTATACCATAAAGACCAAGGCGTGGAAAAGGCTTGCCCTGAACACCAAAATAGATTCCAAAGTACAGGACGCCGGGGAGGATACGCTCTCAGTTGGGGATACCGGCAAGGCGGTTACCCGTCTGGCCCCTATCGGAATGGCGCGGTTCGACGGGAAGGGATATGAGGTCAAATCCCTTGAAGGCATGATAGATGCCGGAACCGATGTAGAGATCGTAATGTTTGAGGATAACAGGATCTATGTAAAGCCGGTTTCTTCCGATTTCTGACAGAAGTGCAATAATTCTTAAACTGTATTATATTATGACAATGATTGTAGTATGGGTCGCTGTCGCAATAGTCGGCCTTATGATTTTCCTGTGGTTCTTCCCTGTTGCCCTGTGGTTTCAGGCACTGATTTCAGGAGTCAAGATTTCCCTTGTGCAACTGGTCCTTATGCGTTGGAGGAAAGTACCTCCGGGAACCATAGTAATGGCGATGGTGACCGGTACCAAAGCCGGACTTAAACTGGACGCTAATGAACTCGAGGCCCATTATCTGGCCAAAGGACATGTCCCGAATGTTGTCAACGCCCTGATTTCCGCCGATAAGGCCAATATCGCTCTGGATTTCAAGATGGCCGCTGCCATTGACCTTGCAGGACGCGATGTGTTCGAAGCCGTACAGATGTCGGTAAATCCGAAAGTGATCAACACGCCTCCTGTTACCGCCGTAGCCAAGGACGGCATCCAGCTGATCACCAAAGCACGTGTAACTGTCCGTGCCAATATCAAGCAGCTTGTCGGCGGTGCCGGAGAGGAAACCGTCCTGGCGCGTGTGGGTGAAGGTATTGTGTCGAGCATCGGAGCATCGGAGAGCCACAAGGCCGTGCTCGAGCATCCTGATTCCATTTCCAAAGTGGTGCTTAACAAAGGTCTCGATGCCGGAACTGCATTCGAGATACTGTCTATCGACATTGCCGATATTGATATCGGAAAGAACATAGGAGCCGTACTGCAGATGGATCAGGCTGAGGCTGACAAGAATATCGCCCAGGCACGCGCCGAAGAGCGCAGGGCAATGGCTGTGGCTCTCGAGCAGGAAATGAAGGCAAAGGCTCAGGAAGCCCGGGCAAGGGTCATTGAAGCCGAGACACAGATTCCGCTGGCAATGGCGGAGGCTTTCCGCAGCGGGAATCTTGGTGTGATGGACTATTATCGTATCAAGAATATCCAGGCTGACACCGACATGCGAGAGAATATTGCAAAATAATTTGGTGAAACAGAAGATTTGAGTTACCTTTGTCATCCCGATTTTCAGCAGTTTCTGCTGACCGTCGGGAAGCCGATGACAAAGGGTGACTGGTGAGATGGGTGAGTGGCTTAAACCAGCAGTTTGCTAAACTGCCGTACGGGATTACCGTACCGGGGGTTCGAATCCCCCTCTCACCGCAACGGTCGGAACAGCTGTCAGCCGCAGACTGACGGCTGTTTTTGTATTCCTGCACGAAGAGAGATTGCTCGCTGAAGGTCCATGAATACAATCCCCTCGTTCCTTGTTCTTAAACGCTCATTTCTGTCGGGGATTCGCTCATAAACGCTCGTAAATTTACTGCCTGATAGACCAAACGGAATTATTTCCTGTTGTTATATTGAACAAAACTCCGTTTCTTTTAAGTTTTGCAAGCAGATTTCCTATTTTATTTTTCTTTTGTGTGTCATCCAGCTGATCGGAAAGAACGGGCCACAAAAGCCGGTCAATTTCCTGCCTTGTCAATTCACCATGATCCTTCAGCGAATCGATAAGGAGACTTTCACATGATTTGCTGTCCAGCCCCTTGTGCTGTGAATACTCGACTTTCCTGTCTGTGCGCTGTGCCAAATAAAAATTTGGATAAATGTGACTAATTAGTTACTTTTGCGGCAAACAAGAGTGAAATGAAGAGAGAGCTTGTGCTATCCACGGAGTATATAGAATTTGTGCAGACATCAAATAAACGGACTCAGGAAAAACTTCTGTATGCAATTTCAATACTGGAAACGCTGAACCCAGTTCCGACAAAGTTCGTAAAGAAACTGGTAGGGACGGATTTCTATGAGTTGAGGGTATCAGTGGATAATGAGGTGCGCGTTATATTGTTTGCAGCGGACAGCGACAATATCAATTTAGCCACGAGGATCATATTCCTGAACGGTTTTATCAAAAAGGGCACAAAGGACTATGGCAAAGAGATAAGCAAAGCGATAAGGATATTAAGAAATGTACTATGACCATGAAAGCAGAGAGACTTACATCAGAGGAACTGCAGAAACTGCGCAGCACGGATTTCTGCAGCAAGCCGGGATTCGTAAAGGCAGGAGACATGCTTGCACGGGAGGTCGGACAAGAAGGCACAAAGGAAAGGTCTGAATTTGACGCTAAAGCCCGTGCATGGTATTACGGAGAGGTGCTTCGCGAACGGAGGAAAGAACTCGGGCTGACACAGAAAGAACTTGCCGATATGGTCGGCAGGGACAGGACTTATATCAATCGCATAGAAAAGGGCGAGACAGACCTCCAGCTGTCCTCTTTTCTTCGTATCTCTGACGCTCTTGGCATTACTCTCAGACTTGAAGTCAGTTTGGCATAGACAGTTCCATAATATTAATTGGAATCAGCACATTACAGATAAAGGCATTCAGAAGACAGCTCCGTTGTGTCTCTGAGGTCGCGAATTTCTGACAAATTTTTATAGTTTTTCCGGAACTTTGTTGTCTAACAGATAAAATTGATCCGGACAGAATATGGAAAAGAACGAGCAGGAATTTATCAGACTGGTGGAAAAGTACAAGAGTACTGTCTATGCCGTGTGCTATATGTTTTCCGGCAGCAGGGACGAACTTGACGACCTGTTTCAGGAAGTCCTTGTGAAACTGTGGAAAGGGTACGGCTCTTTCCGCGAAGAGTCGGACATCAGGACATGGATTTACAGGGTCAGCCTGAACTGTTGCCTCAATCTTCAGAAAAGGAAGAAGCGCGAGGCAGGGCATATTCCTCTGAGCATCGATATCGACCCTTTCGAAGGCACAAGCGACAGGGCGTTGCAGATCCGCAGGTTATATGACAGGATAAACCGTCTCGGTCTGGTGGACAGGGCGCTGATCCTGCTCTGGCTCGAAGGCATGTCCTACGCCGAGATAGGGGAAATCATCGGCATATCTGTCAAGAACGTTTCTTTCCAGCTTTACCGGATCAAGGAAGAACTGAAGAAAATGACAATCTAAAAACCACAGATTATGCAGGACGGAAAAATATTCGATTCAGAGGAACTGGAGCAGATGCGTCTCCAGTATGCCAGCCTCAAAGAAGACCTCGAAAAGCAGAAAATCATCAACGGAAAAATGATGGAAAGTGTGTTCCGCAAGAATATCGGGATACTGGATACCGACAGGAAAATCGGGATAGCCGGCGGTCTTGTGGCGATACCTTTCGTGTTTGCGGTATGCATAATACAGGAAATGGATATGTGGATAGCAGTAGTTCTCGGCGCAGGATTCCTGGCCCAGACGGTTGGCTATCTGATATTGTACAGATGTCTCGGTCCTGTCGGAAACGGACAGGAGAATGTCCTGGATACTGCAGTAGGCATAAGAAAGTTCAGGAAAGGGTATATAGCCATCAATACGGCGCTGTGGGTGCTTGTCCTGGCTGTGTTCGTAGTAATGGGCGTGGACATATATCATGCATGGAGCACTCCTGTCAAAGGACTTGCGGCTGTCGGCATCCTATGCATGATAACCCTTATGGCATTGTTTGCCGAATACCTGTACGGACGGCGGGTTCTCAAAGCGTGCGATGGAATAATACGTACTCTGGAGGAAGGGGCTTAGTGATTTTTGTAAATACGGGACATTAGAAAAAGAGAGGACTGTGTCGAAATTTTCCATTTTGACACAGTCCTCTCCTTTTCATGATTTACATTACCGCGTTTTCCTGCTGCGCTTGAAACGACAGTCTTCTATTATCATTTTCCGTTCCATTTCAAGGCCTTGAAGATTTCCACTACTACCAGTGGTACGAGGGCAAGCCCGAGAATCGTCAGCCACTGCGCGCAGCCAAGGTGAGTGAATCTGAATGCGTCTGCCAATGATGGGATGAGCAGTACTGCCGCAGAGAATACCAATGACATTAAAATCGCGAAAATCAACGGCTTGTTCTGCAGCGGGTTGAATTTGAAGCGGGATTCCGTGTTTGAATGCAGGTTTCCGGCATGAACGAGTTTTGCCGCAATTAGCGAGGCGAAAGCCATTGTCTGACCGAGGGATTCGGCCGCAGAAGCATCGCCGGCGAAAATTTCCATGCCCATCCTCTTTCCGATGATAAAGGCAACGAGGGTGATAGCTCCCATCATTATTCCCTGGTAGCTTATCCTCCATATCATTCCCTTGTCCATGAACTGTTTGCCGGCTCCGCGCGGACTCTTCTTCATGATGTCCTTTGCGGCAGGGTCCAGGCTCAGAGCCAGTGCAGGGAAGGTCTCGCTTACCAGGTTTATCCACAGAATGTGGATCGGAAGGAGAGGAATGCCCATGTTGAGTATGGATGTCACGAAGAGCAGAAGGACTTCTCCAAGGTTGGTGGACAGGAGGAAGAGTATGGTCTTCAATATGTTGTCATAAATTCTGCGTCCTTCGGAAACAGCTGACACGATGGTGACGAAATTATCGTCTGAAAGTATC
The DNA here is from genome assembly GCA_017694885.1 of Candidatus Cryptobacteroides faecipullorum. GTDB lineage: Bacteria > Bacteroidota > Bacteroidia > Bacteroidales > UBA932 > Cryptobacteroides > Cryptobacteroides faecipullorum. Next base: position 16,977 of record JADIMH010000015.1, read on the forward strand.
ATGTCAGAAGCGTCCTTGGCTACTTCAGTTCCTGTAATACCCATGGAAACTCCGATGTCTGCCTGTTTGAGGGCCGGGGCATCGTTGACGCCGTCTCCCGTCATGGCCACTATCTGGCCTTTCTTCTGCCATGCGGTCACGATCTTCACTTTCTGCTCAGGAGCGATACGTGCGTAAACAGAATATTTTTCCACATTCGCATCGAACTCTTCTTCGCTCAGCTTATCCAGTTCCGTTCCTGTAATGGCTTTGTCTCCATCACGGAATATGCCGATCTTGGATGCGATGGCTAAAGCCGTAGCCTTATGGTCGCCGGTTATCATCACTGTTCTGATACCTGCATCGCGGCATTCCTGGATAGCTCCTATCACTTCTTCCCTTTCAGGATCGATCATTCCGGTGATACCCACGAAGATAAGGTCTTTTTCCACTTCTTCCATGTCGGAAGATACCTTGTCTGTAGGGCGGTAAGCCATCGCGAGCACCCTGAGGGCGGATTCCGCCATCTTCTGGTTAAGAGCCTGAAGCGAGGCTATATCTTCAGCCGTAATAGGGCGCACCCCGTCGGCTGTCTCTATTTTCGTACAGACCGAAAGCACTTCGTCCAGACCTCCTTTGGTATTTATCTGAAGGGATCCGTCCTGCATCCTGTTGATGGTGGACATTCTTTTGCGTGACGAGTCGAATGCAACCTCTCCTTCGCGCGGACATGCGGCATCCAGTTCGCTCTTGATTACTCCGTTCTTTACTCCGAGGTCGATAAGCGCGATTTCTGTCGGGTCACCGACTCGTGTAATGCCTCCTTCGCTGTTCTTTACTTCCTTGGCATCGCAGCAGAGAACGGCTACAGTTATAAGTCTGTCAAGTTTTCCGCTGACTGCATGGTCCTCTACTACTGTCATCTGGTTTTTGGTAAGAGTGCCAGTCTTGTCGGAACAGATGACGGTGGTGCAGCCGAGAGTCTCGACAGAAGGAAGTTTGCGGATTATGGCATTATGCCTGACCATACGGCGCACGCCCATGGACAGGATGATAGTGGAAATTGCGGGCAGACCTTCCGGGATAGCTCCCACCGCGAGTGAGACCGCCACCATCAGCATGCTTATCATAGGTCTGCCGTACAGTAGTCCGATAACGAAAATCACAACGCAGATCAGCACTGCCGCTGTTCCTATCACTTTGCCGAGCTTCTCGAGACGTACCTGCATAGGGGTCTGCGTGTCGGAATCCTTATCGAGCATGTCGGCTATCTTTCCTATTTCGGTGTTCATTCCCGTCCCTACTACAATGCCTTTACCGTGCCCGAAAGTCACTACTCCGCTGGAGAACGCCATATTGATCCTGTCGCCGAGCGGAATGTCTTCGCTTTCAAGAGTTTCCGGGGATTTTTCCACCGGTACGGACTCGCCTGTCATGGACGATTCCTGAACACTCATGCTATATGACTCGGTAATCCTTATGTCTGCCGGGACAATATCTCCCACTTCCAGTTCTACCACATCACCCGGAACCACGTCTTCCACATTGACGACCATCGGTTCCCCGTTTCTGACCACTTTGGCCATAGGCGCGGCCATTTTCTTGAGGGATTCGAGTGACTTTTGCGCCTTTAGTTCCTGATATGCTCCGATAAATGCATTGAGCAACAGAATACCTATTATAATATAGGTATCAAGCAGACCTTCGCCGGTCTTTATTCCCATTATTCCGGAAATGACTGCTGCAATTATGAGCAGTATTATGAGGAAACTCTTGAACTGGGATATGAACATGGCCAGAAACGACCTGTTCTTTTTCTGGACGAGGGAGTTTTTCCCGTATTTTTCAATTCTTTTCTGGATTTCTTCGGGCTTCAGCCCCGAGGACGGGTCGGTTTCAAGACCCTGTGCGACTTCTTCAATCGACTGGTTGTAGAAAGGTGTCATTTTAAATTTTATGATTCTGTTTTATGATAAGATTAGTAGCGGGAAACTATTTCTGTCTGCCTGTCAGCAGTCCGATCAGCCTGTTTACGGCGCCTACCGTAAACAGCCATATGAATACCTGTGAAAGAACATCAGGTTTTTCACCGTACAGAAAATATATGTTGGCGATCCAGAACGCGCAGCAGACGAGAACGAATATCTGAACACCGAGAGAAATCTTCTTTGTCTTGGAGGTACTTCCTTTCATCGATTTAATGTTGTAGGCAATCCCGAGGGGCCCTGTCATCATTACCATCCAGTAAATTGTCTGTCCTGTCAGAGTAAGTTTGTCTGTATCGACATAGTTTGAATAATATATTACACCTGTCCCGAACAGGAACAGCACGGCATAGATTGCCGTGCTTATTATATAGGTGATTCTTGTTTTTTTCTGATCCATAAAATCCTATCATCGCAACCGAAAGGCCAACAATATAAATAAATGGCGCGCAAGCGACAAATATACGCAAAATTCGTTTTTATGCATAAAAAATGCCATGATAATGGAATTATGGGCCTTTGGGTGGTTCCCACATAATTAAAAAACAGGAACCGTCTGATGACGGTCCCTGTTCAAAGTCATTACAGTAAGGTTTTTACCTGTACTGTGCGAACTCGATGTCCTTTGCAGCCCTTTCTGCAAGTTTCTCGTCCTTGCTTGCTTTTTCAAGGTTAGCCTTTACTTCGTTGGCATTTCCCTGACGAGCAGCGATGACCGCCTTCAGGTATGAAGAAGTAGGGCAAGCGCATTTGATAGCTGCTGAAGCCTTGTCGAGCTGGCCTGTAAGGATGTAGGCGAGAGCCTTGTTGCCGCAGCAGTCTGAATTTGCGAGTTTTGCCGCGGCATCAGCATATTTGCCGTTGAGGATGTCAAGAACTGCGAGGTTCTCCTTTGCAGACTCATTGCCGGAAGCGTTGAAGCATTTGGCTGCCTCTGCATAGTTGCCTTCGCGGAGAGCTACGACACCCATTGCATTCTGGTAGTCAGCATCTTTTTCTGAAACCTTTGCGAGAGCTGCTTTGGCATCTGCAAGCTTGTCAGAGTAGAGGTAAACCACTGCGAGGTTGTACTGTGCACGGGCGCTGCTGTATTTCTCTATGGCTTTCTTGTAGACAGTCACTTTGGTGTCATTGTTCTTTGCTACTGATGCAGCGCGGAGCAGGGCCTCTTCATCAAGAACATCGATATTGTCCTCGATAAGGGCGAGAAGTTCTTCGTTGCTGTAGTTCGTAAACTCTACGTTTGCGATGAACCTTGCACGGCGGAGCTCAGGAAGGATTTCTTTTGCCAGAGTAGTGTAGACAGCAGACATGTTCTTGATTTCCTTCTCACGCACTGCAGGATCGCTGTACATTGACAGGACACGGATGATGAGATCTTTGTCCTCGAGGTCAGACTGTGCAACGAGTTCCTTGAAGCCTTCCCAGTCCTGACCTACGCTCTTGACGTTTACAGGAGCTTCAACCTCATGTCCCTTGGTTACTTTTCCGAAAGCCTTCTCGGCAGTAGCGGAACGTTTGTCGGAAAGTTTTGCATTGAGTTTCTGGCCGCCGTCCGGAGAAGCGTAAGCTACGATGTCCGTGCTTACGAGTTCTTTGCGCTCGTTGGCCTTGATTTCATCGAGGGCAGCCTGGAAATCCTTGATAGAATCGGACTTGAGCTGGCTGTTGCGTACGACTGAACTGTTGATGGTGTAGAGAATCTGGCCTTCGGCAGTCTGCTTGATGATTTCCTGATAGTTGTCAGCCTTGTAGTCGAGAGAACCTGACTTGTCGACAAGCATATAGGTAGTGTTTGCGCCGTCAGCGACTTTCCTTGCAGGGAATTCGGCTGATTTGTTCTTGTATTTCACTACGCTGCGGAGTTCGAGATAGCTTTTCTCCATTCCCGGAACATAGTCGAAACTTACTTTTTCTGAAACCGTAGAGCCTTCAGAAGGAACGACTTTATAGTTGTCGATGACTTTTTCGCCCTGATATACGAATGGTTCCATCTTGGCTTCCCCTCCTTCATAAACGAGTACCGGAGTCACTTCGAGAATAGCTTTAGGATGGAAATAATCGGCAGGATAAGTCACTGTTACAGTGGCGTTGATTTTACCTGCAACGACTTCAAGAACGGCCGGATCGCACTGAACTGTAACATTCTCGGCCATTTCAGCCATTTTCTCGGGAGAGCTGCAGGCTGCTGCAGCGAATCCGAGAATAGCAGCTGACAGAAATTTGAGACTTTTTTTCATTGCTGTATTAAATTAGTTGGTTTTACTTGTATTTTTTACTTCAGCCATAAATGCATAATCAGCACAAATATAGTCATTATTTTAATTTTTTAGCCATTATGGTTTATATTTTGGCACCTTTTCTTACCTTTGTCAATTATGACAGCCCAGGAATTACAGAGTTTAAAAAACAAATATGATATAATCGGAACCGATCCCGCCCTGAACAGGGCGCTTGAAATCGCCGTTGACGTAGCTTCTACCGATCTCACCGTCCTTATTTGCGGAGAGAGCGGAGTGGGAAAGGAGAATATACCGAAGATCATCCACCAGTACAGCCGGCGCAGGACGGGCAAGTATTTCGCGGTCAACTGCGGAGCCATTCCCGAGGGGACCATCGATTCAGAGTTGTTCGGGCATGAAAAAGGGTCTTTTACCGGGGCGAACGAAATGCGCAAAGGGTATTTTGAAGAGGCTGACGGAGGGACCTTGTTCCTGGATGAGATCGGAGAGCTTCCGCTTGCCTCTCAGGCGAAACTTCTCAGGGTACTTCAGTCCGGAGAGTTTATAAGGGTCGGTTCATCGAAGGTGCTCAAGACGGATGTCAGGGTCGTGGCCGCGACCAACGTGAACCTTATGCATGCCGTCTCTATGGGGAAATTCAGGGAGGACCTTTATTACAGACTGAATGCGGTGCCGGTATTCATGCCGGCCCTGCGTGAGCGTCAGGACGACATTTATCTTCTGTTCAGGAAGTTCACTTCGGATTTTTCCGAAAAGTACGGAATGAACAAGGTTTCCCTCACTCCGGATGCCGTAGCCCTTCTCAAAAGCTACAGGTGGCCCGGGAATATCCGCCAGCTGAAAAACGTGGCTGAAACGGTCACTGCGCTTGAATCCGGGAAACTCACTCCTGCTTCCGGCAGATGCGAGGTGGGGGCGGAAGTCCTTTCAAGATATATCCCGAAGGATGCGCCCAATATGCTGCCGGTAAAATCCGCATTCGGCGAGGACAGTATAACGCCAGGCGAGAAAGAGGCCATAATAAGGATGATATACCAGCTGAGGCAGGAGGTAGATTACCTCAAGGAAGCGGTTGGCATCGGTCGTGCTCCGGTGCACATCAAGGCTCTTCCCCAGGATACGGTTCGGGACCATCATGGCGGGGATGAGCAGCCCCGGCCTCTGGAACAGGAGTCCGAGGGCCTTTCAGACTGGCAGGAACCATATGAAATCAGAAACGCCGCCCCGGCATCTTTTACAGCGCATCATGTCCCACAGTTCAAGGACACGGAATTCGCCAAGGCCACCCCTGACGAGCAGGACGGGAATGATCTTTCCCTTCAGAAGGCCGGTACCGATCTTATCCGCAAGGCCCTTGAAAAGTACCATGGAAACAGAAAGCAGGCTGCGGCCGAACTGGGAATATCAGAAAGGACACTGTACAGAAAACTGAAATCTATCGAAAACCAATAAAGGAATGTCAATAATAAGATATGTATTAAGGACAATCGTACCCGTGGCCTGTGCGGTCCTCTGCCAGTCATGCGGCATATATTCATTTTCGGGAACATCCATCCAGCCGGATATCCGGTCCTTTACTGTAGAATACATGCAGTATAAGGCCTTGAGGGTGAATCCTTCTCTGAGCAATGACCTTACCGAGGCCCTTATGGACCAGTTCAGGCGTTTCACAAGACTGGAACAGGTGGAAATGGACGGGGATCTGGTGATTTCTGGAGAGATAACCGGATATGACGTAAAGGCCATGGCCATTACGGCCAATGAAACCGCTGCGCAGAACAGGCTGACCGTAACGGTAAAGATATACTTCACCAACAACAAATATCCGGACGAGGATTTTGATGAAGGGAAATCTTTCTCGGCCTATGCCGATTTCGATGCCACCCAGCTGCTTGACTCGGTAGAGCCGACACTTTGTGAAGAGATCATCGACAAACTGGTCGAGGATATATTCAATGCCACAGTGGCGAATTGGTAACCGGTTATGGAACGTTATATCGACCTGAAGAAACTTTCGCTCGACGAACTTGCCGGAGTGATCAATCTGTATCCGTGGTTCGGTTCCGCAAGAAAAGAGTTGTGCAGGAGAATGCTGGATGTAGGCGGAGATGAATGGGGAAAAGAGCAGTTCGCCGATGCGGCGATGTATTTGCCGTTCAGAAAGACAGTATCCGACATGATGCACATGTCCAGGAAAGAGGACTATGCCGACAAGGACATATCGGCTGTGATCAGGCACTACGTTTCCGAGCCGGCTTCATCCGGCAGCCGTCAGGCAGAAGGCGGGGGTTCTTCGACACGGCAGGTGAGGGTAGTGGGAGGAGACTATTTTTCCCAGCAGGAGTATGACCGTGTGAGGACGGAAGAAGACAAGACCTTCAGCAGGTTTTCATTCCGGGGCGGCCGGGACATGCCGTCTGAAGAACATGTCCGGCAGGAAGATATGGATTTCTGCACTGAAACCCTGGCCCAGATTTATGCCGAGCAGGGCTATTATGCCCATGCAATCCATATTTATGAAAAACTAATTTTGGCATATCCGGAAAAAAATACTTACTTTGCAGCCCTTATTGAAAAATTAAAAACGGAAGACTAAAATATATTGACGTATGAATGTCCTTTTTACTATTCTTACAGTGCTTGTAATCATCGCCAGCGTGCTGGTGACTATTGTCGTTCTTCTTCAGAACAGTAAGGGCGGTGGACTTGCAAGCAATTTCGTCGCAGGAAACCAGACTTTCGGTGTCCGCAAGACTGCGGATATTCTGGAAAAGATCACATGGGGACTTGTCGCATTCATTTTCGTGTTCTCGATAGCAACTACATTCACTACTACAGGTTCCGGAAAGAACGAAGTGGATATTACAGATAAGGTGGAGAATGCTGCTTCGGATCAGGTTCCAGAATTCCCTTCAGCTCCTCTGCAGCAGTCTGCTCCTGCTCAGGAAGCCCCTGCAGCTGAAACTCCTGCCGAATAAGACAGTAGGGGGCCGGCCTTAAAGGATCGTAAACCGGATATTGTTTCTCCTGCTCTTCACTGACATTTTGTCAGTCTAAAGAGCGATGGAATATAATTTGACTTATAGCCGTTTGTGTCTGTAAAAAGACGCAGACGGCTAAGATTGTATATGTATATAAAAAGGAGAAAATGATATATGGAAAATAACAACACCAACAGTACGAACAAACTTGAAAACCTGAGCAAGTTTGCCGTAAACCTCAACGAAAAGGCGGCACAGGGCAAGCTTGACCCGGTTATCGGAAGGGATGAGGAAATCCGGAGGGTACTCCAGATCCTGAGCCGGAGAACGAAGAACAACCCTATTCTGGTCGGTGAGCCTGGAGTCGGCAAGACTGCCATTTCCGAGGGTATCGCCCAGAAAATCGTAGACGGCCAGGTTCCCGAGAACCTTAAATCGAAGAAAATCTATTCGCTGGATCTCGGCGCACTGATCGCCGGCGCAAAGTATCAGGGCGAATTCGAAGAGCGGCTTAAGGGCGTGGTGAAGGAAGTCGTCGACAGCGATGGAGAGATCATCCTGTTCATAGATGAAATACATACTCTGGTAGGTGCAGGACGTACTTCCGGAGCGATGGATGCTTCCAATATCCTGAAACCGGCTCTGGCCAGAGGGGAACTCAGGACAATAGGTTCTACTACCCTTGATGAGTATCAGAAATATTTCGAAACCGACAAGGCTCTGGAAAGAAGGTTCCAGATGGTGATGGTGGATGAACCGACTCCGGCGGAATCGATTTCTATCCTCAGGGGGCTTAAGGAGCGCTATGAGAACCATCATAAGGTGAAAATAGAGGATGACGCTCTGATTGCGGCTGTAGAGCTTTCCCACAGATATATCACCAACAGGTTCCTGCCGGACAAGGCAATCGACCTGGTGGATGAAGCCGCCTCGAAACTGCGTCTGGAGATGAATTCGGTTCCTGAACCTATAGATGACCTGAACAGCAAGATCAGGCAGCTGGAGATAGAAAAGGCCGCCATAAAGCGTGAAGGGGTGTCCATGAAACTTGACAAGATCAATGAAGATCTTAAGGATCTTAATTCACGGCGTGATGTCCTGATGAAGAAATGGGACGAGGAGAAGGATATCCTTTCGGGACTTCAGCAGGCGCGTCAGCAGATCGAGGACTATAAGATCCAGGCCCAGAATGCAGAACGTGCAGGCGACTACGGCAAGGTGGCGGAAATCCGTTACGGCAAGATGGCGGACGCCAGGAAGAAGATAGAGGAACTTACCTCAAGGCAGGCTGCAATCAAGGATCCTATCATTACCGAATCCGTTACGCCGGAGGATATCGCAGAAGTCGTGGCCAAGTGGACCGGTATCCCTGTCAAGAGGATGCTGGAAAGCGAGAGGGAAAAACTTCTGCGGATGGAATCCGAACTTCACAAGAGAGTGGTCGGTCAGGATAAGGCGATAGCGGCCGTATCGGATGCGGTGCGCAGAAGCCGGGCCGGTCTTCAGAACGAAAAACGCCCTATCGGATCATTCCTGTTTATGGGTACGACGGGAGTAGGTAAGACAGAGCTTGCCAAGGCGCTTGCCGAGTTCTTGTTCAACGATGAGAACATGATGACCCGAATCGATATGAGCGAGTATCAGGAGCGTCATTCAGTGAGCCGTCTGGTCGGTGCTCCTCCGGGATATGTCGGATATGACGAGGGCGGCCAGCTTACCGAGGCGGTAAGGCGCAAACCGTATTCCGTCATCCTTCTGGATGAAATCGAGAAGGCGCATCCGGATGTGTTCAATATCCTGTTGCAGGTACTCGATGACGGCAGGCTTACCGACAATAAGGGACGTACCGTGGATTTCAAGAACACTATCCTTATTATGACTTCGAATGTCGGGGCAGAGGTCATCCAGAACTATATGGAGAGACTGCCGGTAGTCGGACAGCCGGGGGCCGACCCGTCAGCGGAAAAGGCAGCCATGGCCCAAAGGGCCGAACTTATGGATGAGTGCAGGAGAGACGTCCTGGATATTTTGAAGAAGACAGTCCGGCCCGAGTTTCTGAACAGGATAGATGAAATCATCATGTTCGAGCCTCTGTCTCAGAAGGATATCCGCGAGATACTGCACTTGCAGATGAACGGGTTGAAGAAGAAGCTTTCCGAGAACGGTGTGACCATCACGTTCACCAAAGCGTTCGAAGACTATATGAGCACCAAAGGCTACGAGCCTGCATACGGTGCGCGTCCTATAAAGAGGCTTATGCAGCGTGAACTGGTGAACATGCTGGCAAAAGCCATCCTGGACGGTCATGTCAAAAGGGATTCCGTCATCCAGGTGGATGTCAGGGACGGACAGATAGTGATAGGCCAGGAGAAATAATCCTGATTTAAGACGACACACCGGACCGATAATGTGAGGAAATGTTGCGCCCGCACAGGGAGGGCCCCACGAAGTGGGAGGGTTTCCGGAACATATCGGTCCGGTGTGTTGTCGTATATAGAGACTTCGGTTTGATTCTGATTTTTGATTTGAAAGACGGAAACTTTCGTTTCGCAAAAATATCGGTCTGTTTACTTGGAATAATTCAAGTAATTATTAACTTTGTGCCCCAAACGAAAATATACTATATACTATAACCGATGTCTAGATTCTTTGATCCGCCTGCAGCGAAGCCCCTGCTGCCTGAAGAAAAAATCAGTAAAGTTTACAAATCCATGAGATTCAGGGTCTTCATGGGTGCTTTTCTGGGATATGCCGCTTATTATCTGGTAAGGAAGAACCTTTCGCTTGCGGCTCCCGGTATGATTGAGGACGGTCTTGTCGACAAGTCCGGTGTCGGTATCGCCATGTCGGCCGTATCGATAGCCTATGCATTCAGCAAGTTCATCATGGGAAGCGTATCCGACCGTTCGGATGCAAGGAAATTCCTGGTCGTGGGGCTTGTGCTTTCCGCTTTGACAATGATGGCCGTAGGCTTCATTCCGTTCGGGGCGAACCAGGTGCTCAATGTGACCGTGATTTTCATCCTGATGCTTATCATCGGCTGGCTTTCCGGCATGGGGTGGCCTCCTTGCGGAAGGGTCATGGCTTACTGGTTCTCGCAGAACGAGCGAAGTTTCAAGATGTCGATATGGAATACCTCCCATACTTTCGGCGGCGGGTCTCTCGGACTTCTTGTTTCCCTGGGACTTGTAATCTTCGCCGGAATCGGCATAGAGCAGACATGGAGGGCGGCTTTCATAGTGCCTTCGGCATTCGCCCTGGTTATAGCTGTATTCTGCTGGTGGGCCATCAGGGATACTCCGCAGTCCTGCGGGCTTCCTTCAATCAACGATTACAGGAACGACTATTCAGGGGTGAAGTCCAAAGAGACGAAAGTAGAGAAAATCCCGTTCAGGACCTTGTTCGTCGAATATGTGTTCAAGAACAGGCTTCTGTGGGTCATCGCATTTGCCAACGCTTTCGTATATATGGTCCGTTACGGAGTCGGGGACTGGGCTCCGCTGTATCTTCAGGAAATGGACATAATGACCCCGGAGCAGAGCAACCTGGCATTCGCACTGCATAACTACGCCGGAATACCCGGAACCATCATATGCGGCTGGATATCAGCCAAGTTCTTCAAGGGAAGGTGTACTCCTCCGAATGTCATTTTCATGGGTCTCGTGCTGCTTGGAACCCTGATTTACTGGCAGGCAGGCAACATGGCCGGATTTTTTGCAGGAGGTGCATCGGCAGAAGCCGTTGCGGGACTGACAAGAGGACTGATATATTTCGCACTCATTCTGGTAGGATTCTGCATTTATGGCCCGGTAGCCCTGATCGGTATCCAGGCCCTTAATCTGGTTCCGAAGAATGCTGCCGGTACCGCTGCCGGATTCGTTGGTCTGTTCGGTTATCTTTTCGGGGATGCCATTCTTTCCAAGATGCTTATGGGTACGGTTGCCGAGAATGCCGGATGGCATGTTACCTTCATGATGCTTGCAATAGCAAGTATAGCCGCCCTCCTGCTCTGCGCCGCCACATGGAATAGCGAGAAGAAGCTTGCCGCATAAGTGCCCGGACCGGTTTCCTCCAGGGCGTAGCAAGCTATATGTGAATTTCCTCCTGTCGTCCGGTTCCAATTCCGGCAGCAGGAGGAAATTTTTAGGAAAAGTACTATATTTGCGGACGCTATGATGTTACTGGAAATATTCGGATTTCTACGTCTGTCTTTCGCTGACATTCTGGATATTCTGCTGGTTGCACTTATCATCTATCAAGTGTTCCGGTGGATACGCGGATCGTCTGTGATCAGCAGCATATTCATGGCCATTCTCGCGCTTTATGTACTGCGGGTTGTCGTGGCTGCCCTTGACATGAGGCTCATGTCAGCAATCCTCGGTACGGTTCTGGATGTCGGAGTAATTGCGCTTATCGTCATTTTCCAGCCGGAGATCAGAAGGATACTTACCAAATTCGGAAGCAGTTACGGAATAACGGCACGCGGAAAGAGTTTCCTGAACAGGATTCTGGGTACTACGGATACCAAACTCGACAGTGAGGCTGTCAAGGAACTTACCGAGGCCTGCAGGAGCATGTCTTTGGACAAGACGGGGGCGCTTATCGTAATCCAGCATGAGACCCGTCTGGATTATATCATAGATACAGGAGACAGGATAGACGCCAACATAAACAGGCGTCTGATCATGAACCTCTTTTTCAAGAATTCCCCTCTTCATGACGGGGCTGTCATCATCAATGACGGCCGTGTAGTGGCGGCAAGGTGCACATTGCCGATAACGGAAAAGACAGATATTCCGCCGAGTTTCGGCATGAGGCACAAGGCGGCCATAGGGATTTCGGAAGAGACCGATGCCGATGTTATTGTCGTGTCGGAAGAGACTGGAAACATTTCGTTTGTGAAAGGAGGACAGGTAAAGCGGATAGGCAATATCAATGAGTTGAAACTCTTGCTTACAAACTCTTTCTCGGATCAGAAGGCCGGGGACGAAAGCAAGAATGCAGGACAGTAGTATGGCAGAAACAGATACAAGGATCGAGCAGAAGTTAGGGTTTGACAGGATAAGGAAGATGATAGCTGACCGGTGTTCTACCGAGTATGCCGTAGAAAGGGTCGGTACTGAAAGTTTTTCTCCGGACGCCAGAGAGATAAGGCAAAGGTTGCTTCTTACCGATGAGATGCGTCTTATAATGATGTTTGAAGAGAGTTTTCCGACCTCGGGATATATCGACAGCATCGCTTTTCTCAAACCGCTTGAGTATCCGGCGGCCCATATCGATCTCATATCTCTCAGAAAACTGAAGACAATGCTGGAGACCCTGGTCAAAGTCATCGGTTTTTTCGATGACGCAAAGGACGGGGTGTATCCGAATCTTAAACGGATGGCGGCTCCTATCGTCGGTTTCCCTGTGGTACAGCACAGGATCGAGGGGATACTGGACCGTTTCGGCGAAGTAAAGGATACCGCTTCCGAAGAACTCTACAGTATTAGGAAATCCCTTAAAGACAAGGAGGGTGCCATTTCCAGGCGGATAAATACCCTTCTTAAAAAAGCTCAGGAGGAAGGCATAGTAGACAAGGACGCCAGCGTGTCTGTTCGCGACGGGAAAATGCTGATTCCCGTTTCCGCAGCCAACAAGAAAAAGATCCAGGGCTTTATCTATGACGAGTCCGCATCAGGGAAAACGGCATTCATTGAGCCTGCCGAGGTGGTGGAACTTGACAACCAGATCAAAGAGCTGAAATTTGCCGAAGGCCGTGAGATCCTGCGGATTCTTTTGGAATTCAGCGACTTTCTCAGACCATATGTTCCGGATCTTCTTGTCGCGTCCGAATATCTCGGAGAGATCGATTTCATAATGGCGAAAGCCCAGGTGGCCCTTGACATAATAGCAGGAATGCCTCTTATTTCCGACAACGGGGAGATGCACCTCAGGAAAGCCAGGCATCCTCTTCTGGAAAAGGCCCTTAAAAAGGACAGGAAGGAGATAGTTCCGCTTACAGTAACACTTACTCCCCGGAAACATATCCTTCTGATATCCGGTCCGAATGCCGGAGGCAAGTCAGTTTGCCTGAAGACGGTAGGACTTCTGCAGTACATGTTCCAGTGGGGAATGCTCGTCCCGACTTCCGAGACATCGGAACTTCCTGTGTTCGACAGGATTATTGTAAGTATCGGTGATGACCAGTCTCTTGACAATGATCTTAGTACATACAGTTCGTTCCTTGCCGACATGAAAGGGATGCTGCAGGTTTCGGACAGCCGGACACTGGTCCTGATAGATGAATTCGGGTCCGGTACCGAGCCTGCGGCAGGAGGTGCCATAGCAGAGGCTCTGCTCAGTGAGATAGACCGGCGCGGCGTCTACGGTGTGATAACTACGCACTATACCAATCTTAAGATGTACGCATCCGGAAATACCGGAGTCGAAAACGGAGCAATGATGTTCGATGTGAAGAATATAGCCCCTCTGTTCAAGCTCGAGACCGGTCTTCCTGGAAATTCTTTCGCATTCGAGCTTGCCAGGAAAATGGGTCTTCCGGAGGCTATAGTAAAGGATGCCGAGACCAGAGCCGGGGAGAATTTCGTGGATATCGAAAGGAATCTGCGTAAAATAGCGCGCAACCGCCGTGCCCTGGATGAAAAGCTGGAGAGGATAAAGAATACGGACAGGACGCTCGAGAGCATTACGGACCGTTACCAGAAGGAACTTCAGGACATAAAGAAAATGAAGAAAGAGATTCTGGACCAGGCCCGTCAGGAGGCGGATGATATTATCAAAGGGGCCAACAGGCAGGTGGAGAATACGATCCGTACCATAAAGGAGGCGCAGGCGGAGAAAGAGATTACCCAGGAGGCCAGGAAAGAACTGCAGAATTTCGTTTCGGTGCTGGCCCAGAAGAAGGCACAGGAGCAGAAGGATAAGGATGATTATATAGAAAGGAAGATAAAGCAGCTCGATGCCCGAAGGGAACGCGCCCGTCTCAGGAAAGAAAGGAAAGCTGATGAGAAAACCCGTAAGGAAATGGAACAGGAGCGGCTGGAGCAGGAGCGGCTGGAAGCTTTCCGGAATGCTCCTCTGAAAGTCGGTGAGAAGGTCCGGCTGAAAGCGGGCGGCATGGTCGGGGAAGTGGTCAAACTTTCATCCAAGAACATCATTGTCAATATCGGCAACATCAGCACCAAGATATCGCCCGAGAAAGTTGAAAGGATAAGTTCCAACGAATACAGGCAGGTGCTGAAAGAGGCTCCACGTAAGACGTCGGACGTGAAATACGATTCTTCGATTTCGGAAAGAAAACTTAATTTCAGTCCTGAGATAGATGTCCGCGGAGAGAGGCTGAATGACGCTATCGACAAGGTGATGCATTATGTGGACGATGCCATAATGCTCGGCATGCCGAGTGTAAGGATAATCCACGGAAAAGGGACCGGTGTCCTGCGGGAGGAGATACAGAAATTTTTAAAGACCGTGCCGGGAGTGGCGTCCGTAGCCGACGAGCATATCCAGTTCGGGGGAACGGGAGTGACTGTAGTGACCTTCGATTAGCAAGGTGCCGGCTGGAATGTTGAATTTATAAAGGAATGCATAACGGACTGAAGAAATACCTGGGATGGAAACAGGTCGGCGGAGTAGTGGTCCTGACGGTTTTCATCATAGTGCTTCTGGTGAGGATATTTTCCGGAAGCGGGAAAGCCGCGGATTTTACGGAATCCGGAACGGCCGGACCGGAGCAGGTGCTTTCGGAATTCTACACTTCATTGATTTCAGGCGATACGGACGGAGCCATGATGTATTGTGATTCGACTGCTGCGGTCATGGAATACATCCGTGATTTTGAAACGAATGCCGCACGGTTGCTTGAGGAGGAAAAGGGTGCCCTTTCCATAATTTCAGATATGGTAAAGGTGGAAGTTTCCGGAATGAAGAAATCCGGAAGAACCGTATTGTCGCTGGAATACAGCCTGATACTTGATGAAGGGAAGGGACAGGAATCCTCGGCAGAGAAACATAGGGCCGCGGAGATGAGATTGGAGGAGGGGAAGTGGAAAATAACAGGCATAACCGCACGTTAGGCCGGGAAGGCGAGGATATTTCCTGCCGGTACCTTGTGGAGCAGGGCCATGTGATACTCGACAGGAACTGGAGGGCAGGTCATCTGGAGATAGACATCGTGAGCATGGACAGGGTTGGCATTCATTTTGTCGAGGTCAAGAGCCGGTCGGTGCCGTTCGAAGCCAGTCCGCAGGAAAGCGTGACTCGCATCAAGCAGAAACGGCTTTGCAGTGCGGCCAAAGGATATATCTCCAGAAAAGGCCGGACGTTGCCGGCGGATCTGGAATGTCATTTTGACATTGTGGCGGTGGTTTTCGACAGGGACAGGACACAGATAAGGTTTTTCCCGGATGCTTTTATACCCGGGATATGAAAATATGAATCAAACACTCGAAACATGGATAATAACCACTATTGTGTAATCATGGCTGGCGGGAACGGCTCCCGTTTGTGGCCGGCCAGCACTACTGCCCGACCGAAGCAGTTCATGGATATTGCCGAAACAGGGAAGACTTCCATCAGAAGCACTTATGACAGATTTTCAGCTATCGTTCCAAAAGAAAACATTCTGGTGGTCACGGTCAGGAGATATAAGGATCTGGTCCTTGAGAATCTTCCTGAACTGAAAGAGGAAAACCTCCTTCTTGAGCCATATGCCAGGGATACCGCCCCGTGCATAGCGTATTCCGCATACAGACTTTTCAAAAGAGACCCGAAAGCGACTATGGTCGTCACGCCTGCCGACCACCTTATCGATGATAACGAGGATTTCAGGGAGGCTATAGGCAAAGCTATAGAGTTCGCTTCCGGGAACGATGTGCTGATGACCCTCGGCATCACCCCTACCAGACCGGATCCCAATTTCGGATATATCCAGATCGCAGGAGGAAGCGCCGCTTCCCGGAAAGGAGGGGCGATAAAAGTGAAGACGTTCACAGAAAAGCCCGATATGTCTCTGGCCAAGGTCTTTATCGACAGCGGGGAGTTCTTCTGGAATTCGGGCATCTTTGTATGGAAGGCTGAAACCATCATACGTGAAATGGAAAAGCACATGCCGGAAGTTACCAGGGTATTCTCCGGCTGGGAGCATGCAATAGGCTCTCCGATGGAGGAAGAATTCATCAGCAGGGCATATACAGACTGCATAAAGATATCCATCGATTACGGAGTGATGGAAAAGACGGACAAGGCCTGGCTGTATCCGGCCGTATTCAAATGGTCCGATGTCGGCACCTGGGAATCCCTGTACGGGTGCATCGGAGAAAAAGACGGCTGCGGGAATATATTCAATACGGACAAGGCGCTGACTGAAGGGTGCAGCAATACGGTGATGTATTCGGAAACAAAAGACAAGCTGATTGCGGTAAAAGGTCTGGACAATTATGTGGTCATCGATACCGGAAAGGCCCTTCTGATATGTCCGAAGGACGACAAGAGACTGAAGGAATTCACGGCCCGTCTGTCTATGCCTGGCTTCGAAAACTACAGATGATACCGGGATTCCGGGGCTTCACGGCATTACAGGAGGAGCCGAAAGGTGTGCCGAAAATAGGGAAAAAGATATAAAATACATAATACCATGTCATTAGAAAAACAGATACAGGCAGACATGATGTCTGCAATGAAAGCGCATGAAGCCGTACGGCTGGCGGCTTTAAGAGGAATAAAGGCGGCGATCCTTCTTGCAAAGACTTCAGAAGGAGGAACCGGAGAAGTTACGGATGCCGATATAGTGAAAATTATCCAGAAACTGGTCAAGCAGCGTAAGGAAAGCGCAGAGATCTATTCCGGACAGAACAGGCCGGAACTTGCCGAAAACGAACTTGCCGAGGCTGCCGCCATGGAGGTTTACCTTCCAAAACAGCTGGGAGAGGAAGAAGTAAGGGAAATCCTCAAGGGCATAATATCCGAGGTGGGGGCATCAAAGCCCTCCGATATGGGCAAGGTCATGGGAGTCGCCACCAAGAGGCTTGCGGGCCAGGCTGACGGGAAGATGATCAGCACATTGGTAAAGGCGCTGTTGGCCGAATAGAAGCGGCATTAGGCCGATTTATTACAAGACAGGGGACCGGAATCCATCCGGCCCCCTGTCTTGTAATTTCATTAACGGATAAAGAATTATGGATAAATTTTGAGAATTATTTGAATGTTCTTATATTTGTTTGAACATACGGCATCATGTAAATAAATACTATAGGATTATGGATTATAAGTTGGATCACGGTTCTTCTGTCCCGCTGCATGTGCAGGCAGAAGAATTCATCCGTGAGCTTATCAGGCAGGATGAATACCGTAAAGGGAAACTGCTTCCCAATGAAGTGGAGCTGTCACGGAAGCTGTCCGTTTCAAGGAATACGCTCAGGCAAGCTATCGGCAAACTGGTTACTGAAGGGCTGCTGGTCCGGAAGAAAGGCTACGGGACAACGGTCGCGTCCCAAAACGTCATGAGCAATGCCAGGAACTGGAAAAGCTTCACCCAGGAAATGAGCTCCCAGGGAATAAAGGTCCAGAATTTCGAACTGCACATAAGCCGCAAGCCGGCACCTGAAGAAGCTCTCGTTTTTTTCAATATAAAGGCTCCGGCAAATCTTCTGTGCCTTGAACGCCTGAGAGGGAAGCCCGGCCTGCCGTTTGTGTATTTCATATCCTATTTCAATTCGTCTGTTCCCATGACGGTAGAAGATGATATGTCGCTTCCTCTTTATGACATTCTTGAAAAGAAGTACGGGATATTCGTGAAGACATCGAAAGAGCAGGTCTTTGCCAGAGGGGCGAACGCAGTCATGGCGGAAAAACTGGGCATATCGGAAGGCGATCCGATACTTGTCAGAAAGCGCTTCGTGCTGGACAGGAATGATGTCCCGATAGAATATAACATAGGCTACTACCGGGCCGACAGTTTTACCTATACCATCGAATTTACCAACGACTGAGAACCGTTTATGGGCAAATCATCACTGACCGGTATCCTTCCCGTCCTGTTCGGTTTTTTTGTTATGGGTTTCTGCGATGTCGTGGGCGTCGCCACAAGTTACGTAAAACAGGATTTCGGACTGAGCGAGACCGTAGCGGGTTTCATTCCGTCCATGGTTTTCGTATGGTTCCTTCTGCTGTCTGTCCCTGCTGCGGTATGGATGAACCGCATAGGCCGGAAGCGTATGGTACAGACAAGCAACATCGTTACTTTTGCCGGTATGCTGATTCCTTTCGTGCATTACGGCTTCGTTACCTGTATGGCAGGTTTCATACTTTTAGGAATAGGCAATACCATTCTGCAGGTTTCCTTGAATCCGTTGCTTACGAATGTGGTATCCGGAAAGCGTCTGTCGAGCATGCTGACTGCCGGCCAGGTCATCAAGGCGGTATCGTCATTCTGCGGTCCGTTCATGGCAGCGTTCGCATTGGGCGTCCTTGGAGAATGGAGGTATCTGTTCCCTGTATTCGCGGCAATCACGCTGCTCTCCGCACTGTGGCTTATGTTCGCTGACATCCCTAAGGAGACGGCCGTTACTGAATCGTCTTCTCCGGGGGCCACATTCGCTCTTCTGAAAGACAGGACCATACTGTTCCTCTTTCTCGGGATATTCTTTGTCGTAGGTGTAGATGTCGGGACCAATACCGTTGCCCCCAAGCTCTTGATTGAAAGGGAGGGATTTTCCGTAGACCAGGCAGGTTTCGGTTCGAGCCTCTATTTCGTCTGCCGGACGGCAGGCGCGCTGGCAGGTTCTTTCATTCTTGCGAAAATGGACGATATTGCGTATTTCAGGATAAATATCCTGGTCGCCCTTGCGGCAGTGTTCCTTCTGTTCTTTGCGGAAAGCGCGGCGGCAATCATGATTCTCATAGGATGCATAGGCTTTTTCTGTTCAAGTATTTTTTCGGTCATATATTCCCAGGCTCTGAAGAACATGCCCGACAGGGCGAATGAGATATCGGGCCTCATGATAACGGGTGTGTGCGGAGGTGCGGCAATCCCTCCTGCAATGGGTGTGCTGACCGATGCTGTTGGAAGCCAGGCAGGATCGATAGCGGTCATCGCCGCGTGCATGGTATATCTTACATGCTGCGCTTTCCGTCTGAAACATGAATTCAAATAATATCACAATAACTATGAAACGTAACATGAAATCCCTGTTTTCGGCCATGTGTGCGGCAGCCGTATTGGCCGGATGCGCAGCTCCGCAGGAGCCGCTGACGGATTATGTGGATCCGTTTATCGGAACTGCGCACTCCAGATGGTTCTTCTTTACTCCGGCGGCCGTTCCATTCGGAATGGCGAAACTTGCACCTACTACCGACGGTCACATCGGCAATCCGGACGGGTGGCAGGCTGTCGGGTACGATGCCAGACATACTTCGATAGAAGGTTTTGCAAATTTCCATGAATTCCAGGTAGGCGGTGTGCTCATAGCTCCTACGGTAGGTCCGGTGCAGACTGTCCCGGGTGATCCTGATATCCCGGAGAGCGGATACCGCTCCAGGTTTGACAAAAAGGATGAAGAGGCTCATCCGGGCTATTATTCCGTGCTTCTTAAGGATTACGGAGTAAAGGCAGAACTGACTGCGACAAAGCGTGTCGGTTTCCACCGTTATACTTTCCCCGGATCGGACCGGGCGAACCTGATATTCAACATAGGTACCAGGATGGGGGAAAGCGGTGCCGTGAAAGATGCCTGCGTGGAATACAGGGACGGCAGGATAGAAGGATGGGTCTCTACCCTTCCTGTATATGTGAACATATATCAGCCGGGAGCTACCGTCGTCATGTATTTCAGTGCCGAGCTTGATTCTGCTCCGGTTTCCTATGGAGCCTTCAAGGGAGACGAGCAATTCCCCGGACAGGACGGCGCCTCTGGAGAAGGGGCGGGGATGTATTTTACATTCGATACCCGACAGAAGCCGGAAGTCAATGTAAAGATAGGACTTTCATACACTTCTGTCGAGAATGCCCGTCTGAACATGGATGCTGAAGCGTCGGACCTCGATTTCGACAAGGCGTATGCCCTGGCACACGAATCATGGGAAGAAGCTCTCGGCCGCATAAGGGTAGAAGGCGGGCTGGAACAGGACAGGGTCAAATTCTATACGGGACTTTTCCATGCCCTCCTGGGCCGCGGGCTTGCAAGCGATGTGAACGGAGCATATCCGAAAAATGACGGAACTGTCGGCCTGATTCCTGCCGGAGCGGACGGTAAACCGCTTCATAACCATTATAATACGGATGCCATCTGGGGCGGTTACTGGAACCTTACCCAGTTGTGGGCACTGGCATGGCCGGAATATTATTCCGACTGGGTGTCGAGCCAGCTGCTTGTCTACAAGGATGCCGGATGGCTGGGTGACGGTATCGCCTGCAGCAAGTATGTATCGGGCGTTGGTACGAACATGACAGGACTTGCAATAGCAGCAGCCTACAACTGCGGCATAAGGGATTTCGATGTGGAGACGGCATACGGAGCTGCCCTGAAAAATGAAATATGCGGAGAAGGGCGTATTGCCGGTGCCGGAAAAATGGATGTCGCCGCATTCGTAAAACGCGGGTATTCCCCATATGCGGCCGATCTTGTCCCGAATACGAATTCTGAAGGTTCCAATTTTTCGGTTTCCCATACACTGGAGTACAGTTTCAGTTCCTACGCTGTCGCGCAGATGGCCAGGGCGCTCGGAAAAGACGAGGACTATAAGCTGCTTGCAAGGCTTTCTGAAGGATGGAAAAACGTATTCGATCCTCAGACGAAACTTATGCGTCCACGTGACATGGACGGGAATTTCATAAAGGACTTCGATCCTTTTGCTCCGTGGGTGGGCTTCCAGGAGGGAAATGCCGTCCAGTACACTTATTATGTCCCTCATCATATCGAACAGCTTATCGGAATGGTAGGGAAGGATGAGTTCAACAACAGGCTCGACAGTACCTTTGTCATTTCTCAGGCAAACATATTCGGCGGCGGAACTACGATAGACGCTTTCTCCGGCCTGCACACATATTACAATCACGGAAACCAGCCGAACCTTCATATTTCAGGCCTGTTCAATTTCTCCGGAAAGCCATGGCTTTCCCAGAAATGGATGAGGACCATCTGCAATGAGTTCTACGGTACAGAAGGGATACACGGGTACGGTTACGGCCAGGACGAAGATCAGGGCCAGCTCGGAGCATGGTATGTAATGGCTGCGATGGGACTGTTCGACGTCAAGGGCCTGACAGCTCCGGATCCTTCTTTCCAGGTCGCCAGCCCTCTGTTCGACAGGATTGTCATAAAGCTGAACAAGGATTATTATACCGGGGACGAATTCGTTATAGAGACTGCGGATAATCTGCCGGAAAACCTGTATATCAAGTCGTTGGAACTTAATGGCAAGCCTGTGGGCACCGTTCAGCTGCCATTTGCCGATGTAGTAAGGGGAGGCAAACTGAAAGTTACCCTGTCTGCCGAGCCGAATGAGTCTCTGGCAAGATAGCCGAGGATTATGGTATGAAACAGCAACAGGGCGGATATGCCATAGGAGTAGATGTCGGCGGCAGCCACTCATGCGCTGCCGTAATCGATCTTTCGTCAGGGAAGATTGCCGGTTCTCCGTGCGAGGTCCCGCTCGACAGCAGGGCAGGAGCACGGGAGATTGTCACTGTTTTGGCCGGAAATATTGCCGGGGCGCTGGAGACCTCGGGAGTAGGGCAGGTATCCGGTGCCGGTCTGGCTTTTCCGGGGCCGTTTGATTACGGGCGCGGCATTTCCGAGGTACATGGGGTGGGGAAGTATGACAGGATATATGGCCTTGACGTGTCCTTATCGTTGTTTTCCTGTTTGCAGGACCGGGGAGTGAAGGATTTCCGTTTTGTAAATGACGCATCGGCCTTCGCACTCGGAGAAAGTGCGGCGGGCTCCGGGAAAGGAGCCGGCAGGATGGTTGCCATAACACTTGGAACCGGGGTCGGTTCCGGATTCGTGGCGGACGGAAAGCTTGTGGATGAAGGAGAAGGGATCCCTCCTTTCGGGTGGGTTTACTGCCTGCCTTTTGAAGACGGGATTGCAGACGACGCTTTTTCTACGCGCTGGATATGCCGCCGTTATCTGGAGCTTTCCGGAAAACATGTTCAGGGCGCGAAGGAAGTCGCCGGCAGATGCCGTGAGGGAGAATTTTGCGCCATAGGACTTTTCAATGAATACGGACGGCGTCTTGCGCAGTTCGTTTTTCCTGTGCTGACCCGCTTCAAGGCTGATGTCCTGGTCCTCGGAGGCAATATATCCAAGGCCTACGGCTTTTTCGGTCCGGCGCTTGAAAAAGGTCTTGCCGAAGCCGGCTGTCGGACTCCGGTCCGGACATCGGCACTCTTTGACAGGGCGGCTCTTGTAGGGGCTGCTTCCCTGTTCGACTGAAAACGGGCTGTCAGCGGGCAGCCGGGTTTCTGAAATGGTAATAATAAATTTTAATTTCATATATGTCTGAGTTCAGGAAAACCACACAATACCTTCTCCCTGTGGAGAAAAGGGAAATAAAAGAAGGCTACGACATTTATCCGGTGCATGATCTGGGAAGCGGGAAGGTCTTTTCCGACTATGTCTCGCTTGCGGAAAAGATGGCGGAAGCAGGGACCGTTGTCATCGACGGCTATGTCGGCGTCCGTTTCGATATGATTTTGAAGAAACTCGCCGCAGCGTTCGCTTCCATCGGAGTGAAACCGCTCTGGTGGAGTGTCTCTGCCGCAATGAAGACCGAACCCGAGATCGATGAAATGATAAGGCCGTATCTCGGAGGGGACGATCCTATTTTCGGATTCAGGGCGCCGCTTCGGGTAGAGGATTATTTCGACAAGGCGAAACTTCCTGCCATAGTTCCGGATCCGACCGCCCCGCTGAACATAATATATGGCACCGGAGCGGCGCTTGCCGGATGGGACGGTATGCTGGTGTATATCGATATCCCCAAGAATGAAATACAGTTCCGTGCCCGTGCAGCCAGTATTACCAACTTCGGCGCTTCGGGGCCGGACGCACCGAAGAAGATGTATAAGAGGTTCTATTTCGTTGATTGGGTAGTACTTAACAGATACAAGAAAGTCCTCCTTCCGAAGATAGACATATTCGTCGACGGGCAGAGAGAAACGGAAATCACGTGGGCTTTCGGATCCGATATCCGCAGGGGGCTTGACGAAATGTCCGTGAACGGTTTCCGCGTGCGCCCGTGGTTCGAGCCGGGAGCCTGGGGCGGCCAGTGGATAAAGGAGCATATCAGCTCCCTTGCCCGGGATGTGCCGAACTATGCATGGTCATTCGAGCTGATCGTTCCGGAAAACGGGCTTATCTTCAGCAGTGACGGCAAGATGCTGGAGGTATCATTCGATTCGGTGATGTATGAAGGCGGAGAAAAAGTCGTCGGCAAGGAATGCTATGAAGCATACGGGGACGAATTCCCGATAAGGATGGACTATCTCGATAATTTTTCCGGAGGAAACCTTTCGATCCAGTGCCATCCGCACAAGGATTATATCCGGAAGAATTTCGGAGAGGTCCTGACTCAGGAAGAGACATACTATATCCTTGATACCTGTCCGGACTCTGTCGTGTATCTGGGCTTTCAGGAGGATATTTCTCCTGCAGAATTCGAGAAGGCGCTGACGGACAGTTTCCATAACGGTACCCCTCTCGATGTGCGGAAGTACATTAATGCGGAGCATGCACACAAGCATGATCTGTTCCTGATACCTCCCGGTACCCTGCACAGTTCCGGACGCAACAACCTTGTCCTTGAAATCAGCACCACTCCGTATATCTTCACTTTCAAGATGTATGACTGGCTTGCTCTTGATCTGGACGGCAAGCCGAGACCTTTGAACATCCGCCGCGCGATGGAAAATCTCTGTTTCGACCGCAAGGGGGAGAAGATCAGGAAAGAGCACGTCTGTCATCCTGTCCTTATGGAAAAAGGAGCCGGCTGGGAACTCTGGCACATGCCTACGCATCCGAAGCATTCCTATGATGTTCACCGCTATAAGATAGGAACGGAAGTATCCGTCAATACGGACGGCAAGTGTCACGTACTGAATCTGGTCGAGGGGGAGACTGCAGATGTGGCCACTGAAAACGGCAAGACATTCCATCTGAGCTATGCCGAGACTCTGGTGATTTCCGCTGCAGCAGGATCTTACAGGATAATCAATACTTCCGGCCGGGAAATCATGATGGTCAAGGCTTTCATGAAATAGTTCTCGTATATCTGCCGGAGTAGGGCATATGGTATGGCAGCAGAAGAAATACACATAAGGAACATGGTATGCGGCCGGTGCATAATGGCAGTGAAAAAGATTTTCCATGATGCCGGAATAGAGCCGCTTAAAGTGGAACTCGGTACAGTCCTGCTGGAGAGGCCGCTGGAGAACGGCGTGAAAGATTCTCTCAGGAGTGTACTGGAGGAATATGGTTTTGAACTCATAGATGACAGACGCTCCAGAATGCTGGAGCGGATAACGACCGCCGTAATAGAACTGGTGCATTATGGTGCCGGGCCTTCCGGCAAGGTCAATCTTTCGGAATATCTCAGCGGGAAATGCCATGCGGACTATAGTTCCTTGAGCAAGCTGTTTTCTGAGATGAAAGGTGAAAGCATAGAGAAGTACTATATCGCCCAGAAGATAGAGAGGGTAAAGGAACTTCTTGTCTATGACGAGCTGTCTGTAAGTGAAATAGCTGACAGGATGGGGTATTCGAGCCCTGCTCATCTCAGCTCGCAGTTCAAGAGTGTGACGGGGCTCTCCCCGAGAGACTTCAAGGCGCTGAAGGAAAAGCCGTTGCTCCCGTTGGACAAGGTATAAGGCTTTTACGCGGCAGGCAGACGTATTGAACGAAAAAGGCCCCGGCAAATGTACCGGAGCCTTTTTCAGTATTAAGGACCAGACCTTATTTCTTCGTAAGGTTGAACTGGAGTGTTACGTCAAGCGGCATAGTGGATGGATCTGATCCGGTCATCGAAACGATTGCCTGTGTTGCGGTCATGGAGAATACAAGTTCTTTCGACTCTGCAGTATAGGTTCCGGCCTGTCCGGCTTCCACCTCTACTGTCACTTTCATGATTCCGCCCATAATGGAAAGTTCGAGCGGTTCAGGCGAGAATGTAAGCGAAAGTCCTGTTTTCCCGCTGTTTACTTCAGCGGAATAAGGAAGAGTGTAGCTGATCTGTCCCAGCATTGGAAGGAGGTCTTCGGCTCCGCCCGGAAGGATGCTGTTTACCAGTCCTTCTACAGGGAAATTATTGAATTCGATTCCGGTAGCAGTCACTTCCGTTTCTACCTCGACAGGGGCTGCATCTGTGCCTGTTACGGTCATTGTTCCTGCATAGGTTCCTATTACATCTGTCGTTTCGATTTCAGTGGCAGGATTGTCTCCGCCATTGTCTTTGTCGCAGGATACTGAAGCGCAGCAGACAGCGGCGAAAAGCGCTGCTGCAGCGAGTTTTCTAAAAGAAAAAAGTTTCATGAGTTTCGTTTTTTAATACTATTATCCATAAAAATCGCGCAAAGATATAAGAAAAATCCATAATTATGTAAAAAAAAGGACAAAATGAAGATATAATTTTGTACCGGTTGATAATAAAACAGTTATGGGCAACAGTGTAAAGATGTCTTTCCCGGTGGCCGGGATGAGCTGCGCTTCATGTGCCGCAAGAGTGGACAAGGTCCTGAACAGGCAGAAAGGCGTATTGCAGGCAAGCGTCAATTATGCGTCGGCTATGGCCCGGGTAGAGTTCGATCCGGAAAAATGTTCTGAAGAGTCTCTGCGCAAGGCCGTACAGGATGCCGGATATGACCTTCTGATACCGGAACATACCGTACAGGAAGCGGAAGATTCCGGCGAATCTGTTTTCGAAGAGGCGGAGCGGCTTTATGAAAAGCATTACAGAACACTCAGGCATAAGACAGCCGCTGCCATGGCGCTGGCCCTGCCTATAACGGTGCTCGGCATGGCTTTTATGGATGTTCCGTGGATGAAATATGTTCTTTTCGTTCTGTCGGCTCCGGTCGTCTTCTGGCTCGGAGGCGGTTTTTTCTCCAGTGCATGGAAACAGCTGAAACACGGAACGGCCAATATGGATACCTTAGTGGCAAGCAGTACGGGGATTGCCTGGCTGTTCAGCGTATTCAATATGCTGTTCCCTGAGTTCTGGCTCTCCCGAGGCATCACGCCTCATGTATATTTCGAGTCATCCGCCATGATCATAGCATTCATTCTTCTGGGACGGCTGCTTGAGGACCGGGCCAAGAGGAATGCTTCTTCGGCAATCAGGAAACTGGCCGGTCTCCGTCCCAAGACCGTATGGGTCGCGACTCCGGAAGGGGAGAGGGAGGTAGAAATATCCAAAATACGCCCAGGAGACATAATTACCGTAAAACCCGGGGACAGGCTTGCGGCCGACGGTACCGTGATTTCAGGATCGTCATATGTAGATGAAAGCATGCTCAGCGGGGAACCTGTTCCTGTCGGGAAATCATCGGGCGAGAAGGTTTTCGCCGGGACCGTCAACCAGAAAGGTTCTTTCCGGATGGCAGCTGACAAAGTCGGGGAGGATACCGTATTGTCCCGGATAATCAAGATGGTACAGGATGCCCAGGGGTCAAAGGCTCCGGTCCAGAAACTCGTCGACAGGATAGCGGCGGTGTTTGTCCCGACAGTCATGGCCATATCCTTTATCGCCTTTCTCGGGTGGGTGGTTTTCGCTCCGGAGAACGGATTCACACATGGCCTGCTTGCAATGGTGACGGTACTTATCATAGCCTGTCCGTGCGCATTGGGGCTTGCAACCCCGACTGCACTGATGGTTGGAACAGGCAAGGGTGCGGAGAACGGGATATTAATTAAAGATGCTGAAAGTCTGGAAATTGCAAGAAAGATAGATACGGTAGTGCTTGACAAGACAGGAACACTCACCGAGGGACATCCGCGCGTAACCGGGTGTATGTGGTCCGACTCCGTGAAACAGGCAGGGGAGATTCCGTACAAGGCTGCCGCACTGCTCGCGCTGGAGCGTAATTCAGAGCATCCGCTATCGGAAGCGGTGATAAAGTACATTTCGGCAAATCCTGTTTCCCGGGGAGTCTGCCCGGTCTCGGAATCCGCATGCGGAAATATGGCTGTCGCAACTTCTTTCGAGGCCGTTCCAGGCCGCGGTGTCAGGGGAACCGTCGGAGGCCGGGGCTACTTTGCCGGCAATCTTGCAATGGTGCATGAAGAAGGTATCGGCATACCGGGCGGCATGCTCTCCGAAGCCGGGAAATGGGAGTCGGAAGCGAAGACGGTAATATGGTTTGCGGATTGCAGTTCCGTTCTGGCTGTCCTTGCCGTGGAAGACGTTCTGAAGCCGACATCGGAAGAGGCCGTAAGACAGCTTCGGGATATGGGTATCGAAGTATGGATGCTTACCGGGGACAACGGGAATTCCGCCCGGGCTGTCGCCGCCAAAGCCGGTATCGGCCGCTACAGGTCAGATGTGCTTCCGGAGGACAAGACGGAATTCATAAAGAGGCTCCAGTCCGAAGGACATAAGGTAGCCATGGCCGGTGACGGTATAAACGACAGCGCGGCTCTTGCCCGGGCCGACCTGAGCATAGCGATGGGCCAGGGCAGCGACATAGCTATGGATGCGGCCATGATGACCGTGCTTTCTTCGGATCTGCTGAAGATACCACAGGCCATAAGACTGTCTTCCATGACTGTAAAGACTATCAGGGAAAACCTGTTCTGGGCTTTTTTCTATAACATTATCGCTGTCCCTATAGCTGCCGGAGTCCTCTACCCTGTCAACGGGTTTCTGCTCGATCCCATGATAGGAGGGGCTGCGATGGCCATGAGCAGTGTCAGTGTCGTAAGCAACAGTCTTCGGCTCAGGTATAAGAAAACGGGAAGCATAGGGCATGCAGGATATGCCGGAGCGACCGATATGGATAAAAACAGCAATATCATGAAAAAATTCAAAGTGGAAGGCATGATGTGCGGCCATTGCCGTGCGCATGTGGAAAAGGCACTCAACAGTATTGAAGGGGTACAGGCTACGGTGAGTCTCGATCCTCCGGTAGCGGAAGTAGAGTTTACGGAAGGACGTGAACTTACACTGCAAGAGCTTCAGAAAGCGGTAACGGAAAACGCCGGAGAATATACTCTTACGCAGATGTGACATCCTTGTTTTATTGGGAGCGGCCGGAACGGCACAACTCCAAACCAATTATAAGACGGTTAAGCCGATGTTTACACACAGGCTTTTCCCGTCTTTTTTTGTGTATGTTAAATTATTGTGAATTTGTGTATTATAACGGGGTTATTATTTCAGATTGTTTATATCTTTGCTCAAAGCACGAGAATTTATAATGGATTTGAGCGGTATCAGTGAAAAGGATCTTTTGGGAAAACTCGTTTCAGACGCGGAAGGGAAGCCGGCGTTCACCGTGCTTTATGCCAAATATGCTCCGAAGTGCCGGATGTTTGTCCGGGCCATGACAAAAGACCCTTCGGCCGCCGAAGACATTACCCATGACATTTTCGTAAAGATATGGCTGAAGCGCGAGCTCGTATCCAAGGCCGATTCATTTTCTTCATACCTTTTCAGGATGGTCAGGAATGCCGTGCTTGACCATTATGAGAGCAATGCCATAAAACGCCGCTATGCTACCCGGCAGCGTATGGCCGGAGAGGAATTCCGCGAGCTTGTCGAAGAAAAAGTCAATCTTGACGATCTTGAACTCATAATATTCAAGACCGTAAGCGGTATGCCAGACCAGAGAAGACGCATATTTTCCTTGAGCCGTTACCATGGTATGGAAAACAAGGATATCGCCACTCTCTGCGGCCTTAATATCCGTACCGTCGAGAATCATATTACCAATGCGCTTGCGGATATACGTCTTGCGTTGTCGGAAATCTGAAAAAAAATACCGTTGCGATTGTGTGTTTTGCCGGGGTTGCCCGTCATCATTATGTAAATCACCCTGAATGACACACAAAAGTATCAAAGAGATTATCCGTACCTACCTGCAGAACGATGTTCCCGAGCAGGTCCGGGAGTCATTCGAAAAGTGGATGCTCGATACGGAATCTTTCCAGGAGAAGAACGAGGCTTTGGAATCGATCTGGAACGAGTCCGTGCATGAATCTTCCGGGGACGGCGGGCCGGTAAGGACTGTCAGTTCCGTTTTCGATGACGCTTCGGCCTTTGATGCTGCCCGTAAACGTTCCGACCGCAGGCGCGGTACGGCTCTGTGGATATCTTCAGCCGCGGCCGTATTCTTCGCTTTCATAGCGCTTTTCCAGTTTTTTTCAGACCGGACTCCGGATGTCAGGCTGGCTTCTTCCGAGGACGCAAAGGCGTCCTTTGTCCTTCCGGACGGATCTAAAGTGTGGCTTAACAGCGGCAGTACCCTTTCATATTCAAAAGGACTCAAGGGCAGGAATCGGACAGTGACCCTTGAAGGGGAAGGATTCTTCGATGTGGAGAAGAATCCTGACAGACCGTTTGTCGTAAAAGCACGGGATCTGGATATCACTGTTCTCGGTACCGAGTTTACCGTATCCGCGCAGGATGACAAGGATATAGCGGTATACCTGCAGGAAGGCAGGGTGAAGGTCAGCGGCCCGAAACTGGAAGACGGACTTGAAATGAAGCCTGACCAGGCCATAATATATGACAGGTTATCATCCGGATATAAAGTCAGGAAGGTGAATGCAGCCAATCATACCGCCTGGATCCGCGACAGGCTTGATTTCTACAACACTTCCCTGTATGATATCCTGGAGACTCTCTGCCATTGGTATAATACCGGTATAAAGTGCACCGATCCGGTTCTTGCCGGAAGAATCAAACTGACGCTGACCGTCAGGCAGGAGCCGCTGGAAGAGATAATGCTGGCTATAGCCGAACTTGTTCCCTATGAATTCACAACCTTGAAAGACAGTACGGACACAGTTTATATAACCCTTTCTAAAAACTAGATTTATGCAACGAGTCAAACAATTTCTGACAAGCATTCTGCTATGCTTGCTGGCCGGAAGTGTATCTCTGCATGCCCAAGGGCCCAGGGTCACTCTCGACATGCAGAATGTCACTGTCCTGGAAGTCCTGGAAAGCATTGAACAGACTTCTGACTATGCGTTTTTCTACAACAACGCTGACTTCGATACCGGAAAGAAGGTGTCGGTTAAGGTTGATGGCCAGCCTGTCGAGGCTGTGATCGAACAGATTCTGCCGGGGTTTGCCTGTTGGATCGACAACAAAAAGATAATCCTGTTGAAACCGGGAGAGAAGTTGTCGGACCTGGATTTGCCGGAGGATTCCGGAGAATATGAAATAACAGGTGTAATCAGGGATTCCGGAGGCGACCCTCTCGTCGGAGCGTCGGCCCTGATCAGATATAAGGGCAAACTTTACGGAGGAACGGCCGACCTGGACGGAAAATTCACTGTCCTCCTTCCCGGCCGGCCCGAAGCGTCATCCAATATCGTGTTCTCTTTTATGGGATTTGCCGATAAGAGCATGGAAGTAGGCAACAGGACACATTTCGATGTCATTCTTCAGGATGACGCGCATGTGCTTTCCGAATCCGTCGTGGTGGGATACGGAGTCCAGAAAAAGGTCAATCTGACGGGAGCCGTAGCCGCCATTTCTGAAGAGGCGCTGAAAGACAGGCCTGTAGCCAGTGTCGGACAGGCTTTGCAGGGAATGATACCGAACCTGAACATTACTCAGAATTCGGGTCGCCCTGGTGATGGTTCTACATACAACATCAGAGGAAATACATCTCCGAACGGAGGTTCCCCTCTCATTCTCGTGGACGGGGTGGAAACATATCTCGACAGGATAAATTCCAATGATATCGAGTCCATTTCCGTTCTGAAGGATGCAGCTTCGGCGGCTATCTACGGAGCCAGGGGTGCATTCGGAGTGATTCTCGTGACTACCAAGAGCGGGAAGTTCAACAGCGCGCCTAAGGTTACCGCCGATGTGCGCTTCTCGTTCTCTGCCAATACCGCCTCTACCGATTTCGAGACCAGGGGATATTACTCCGCCAAGATAGCGGATATGTTCATGTCAACAAAAGGAGGAGTGCCGTATACCAGCTATACCGATTATGATTACCAGAGGCTGTGGGAAAGAAGGAATGACAAGGTGGAGAACCCGGAAAGGCCGTGGGTGCTTACGGAAATGAGGAACGGAAGGCTCTCCTATGTCTATCTGGCCAACTTCGACTGGTATAACTACATGTTCGATGAATCCCGTCCTACCCAGGACTATAACGTCAATGTCACGGGAGGTTCCAAGAATGTCTCATACATGGTCAGCGGAAGGTACTACCATCAGGACGGATTTTTCCGTATTGGACCGGATGACTATGATTCGTTCAATGCCAGGGCCAAGGTAGATATAAAAGTGAAGCCATGGCTCAGACTTGGGGCGAACATCAAATTCTTCAACGGCACATATTTCTACCACGGGAACAATTATCGCCGGCCTACGCTTCATGCCCTGGCGAGCTTCGTTCCGATGAACCCGGACGGCACGGCGGTTTCACATACTGTCCTGACAAGTTCGGCTTCCCACTATATCATGGACGGCTACAGCGCCATGCTTCTGAAAGGCAAGCAATGGGGAAGGCAGCGTACGTCCGAATATACGACTTCATGGACCATGACCGCCGATATAACCAAGAAACTTAAATTCAACGCTGATTTTTCATACAAGTTCGGTTACCGGAGGAACGAATACAGGGATGCCACAGTCGAATATTCCATGTATCCGGGCGAAATCCTTCAGGAGTCCACCAATTCTTTCATGGACAGGCTTAGCGATACCGTCTGGGAACAGAACAACTACGTGGCGAATGCCTATTTCGCTTATGACAATACATGGAACAGCGCCCACCACTTTACCGGTACGGCGGGAGTAAACTATGAGGCGAGACATTATAAGGACCTTTCGGTCAGAAAGAACGACCTCCTTTCAGAGGAGCTTTCCGATTTCAACCTTGCGACGGGCGAGGTGACTACCCTGACCGGAGGAGTCGATGAATATTCCCTTGCCGGTCTTTTCATGAGGTTCACTTACGATTACAAATCCCGTTATCTTATAGAGTTCAACGGAAGGTATGACGGATCGTCAAGGTTCCTTCCGGGGCACAGGTGGGGATTCTTCCCGTCCGTCTCCGCGGCCTACAGGATAAGCGAAGAGCCGTTCTGGACACCTTTGTCAGGAGTCGTGAACAATGCGAAGATACGTCTTTCATACGGTTCGCTCGGCAACCAGAACATCGGATACTATGATTACTATCAGACGGTAAGCACCAGCGGAAATATGAGCTATACATTTGACGGACAGAGTCTTGCAGGCCATGCCACCGTGAGCGATCCGGTGTCGACCGGAACGTGGGAAACGGTGATTACCAAGGATATAGGTCTCGATCTCGGATTCTGGGAAGACAGGCTGACCTTTACAGGGGACTTCTATGTCAGGGATACGAAAGGCATATTGACGATAGGCAAGCAGCTTCCTTCCATTTACGGAGCCTCCGAACCGAAGGTAAATGCCAACGATCTCCGGACTACGGGATGGGAAATCCTGCTGGAGTGGAAAGACTCGTTCATGATAGGCGAGCACCGGTTCGACTATAATATCGGAGGTAATCTGGCGGACTATACGGCTGTATACACCAAAGCGGACAATCCTTCCGGCCTGTACTCGGACCCATATGTCGGGAAGCGTCTGGGCGAAATATGGGGATTTACTGTCGGAGGCCTGTTCCAGAGCGATGAAGAGGCTGCGGCCTACGCTTCCATGGTGGATATGTCGCAGGTCTGCGTAGACTATTATGAATCCGTAGGAGAGTATGGCAGAGGCGTCAGAGGAGGCGACATGAAGTATCTCGACCGTGACGGAGACAATGTCATAACATTCGGAAAGAATACGCTTGATGATCCCGGAGACAGGAAAGTGATAGGAAACAGCCAGCCGCGATTCCTGTACGGTTTCCACGGCGGATTCAGCTTCTTCGGGTTCGACTTTTCGATTTTCTTCCAGGGCATCGGCCACCAGGACTGGTATCCGGGAGCCGACAACCAGCGGTTCTGGGGTCCTTATTCAAGGCCTTATACATCGTTTGTCGGAAAGGATTTCATGGCTGACGTATGGTCCGAGACCAACAAGGACGCCTATTTCCCGAGAGCCAGAGGTTACTCCGCACTGAGTGCAGGGTCTCTGTACTATACCAACGACCGGTATCTCCAGAATCTTGCCTATCTCAGGCTGAAGAACCTGACGGTCGGCTATACGATTCCGCAGAAGGCCCTGCGCAAGGCCGGAATATCGAACCTGAGGGTATATTTCAGCGGAGAGAACCTGTGGTACACCAGCCCGCTGCATTCCAAATATGTGGATCCTGAACTTCTCGCCATAGCCAGCGACAAGAACGGAGATACCTACTCTTTCTATAAGACATTCTCTTTCGGAGTGACACTTGAGTTTTAACATGGGAGGTGCATTATGAAATCCAGATACTATCTTATATTGTTATTAGGTATGCCTGCCGCTGTCTCATGCGAAGATTTCCTTACCAGGCTGCCCCAGGATGAGCTGACGCCGGAGACATACTTTACTACGGAAGCGGAGTGCCAGCTGTATACCAATGAATTCTATAACCTCTTCCCCGAAGGGAGCGGAGTGTACGGTGAGACGGATGACTATATCATCCCTCTGCAGCTTTCGAACGAAGTGATCGGAAACAGGACGGTCCCTTCCACTTCCGGTTCATGGAACTGGGACAGGCTCAGGGACATAAACTTCTTCATGGAACATTCTTACCAGTGCGAGGACGAAAATGTCAGGCTGCAGTATGAAGGTCTTGCAAGATTCTTCAGGGCTTATTTCTATTTTGAAAAAGTGAAGAGGTACGGAGATGTCCCTTGGGTCGACACTCCTCTTGCGGCAGAAGATCCTCAGCTGTATAAAGGACGCGATGACAGGAAGACAGTCATGCAGCATATCCTTGAAGACATCGACTTCGCGATAAATAACCTGCCTACGGCCAGGAATGTGTACCGGGTGACCAAGTGGACGGCTCTTGCCCTTAAATCCAGAATTTTCCTTTTCGAAGGGACGTTCAGGAAATACCATGGTCTTGGAGACTGGGAATCCTGTCTGGAAGAGGCGGTTTCAGCCGGAGAAGCCTTTATAAACACATCGGGCTACACGCTCTACTCGACAGGCAGCGCCCCGTATAGGGACCTTTTCACTCTTCTGGAATCCGATGAAACGGAAATCATTCTGTCCAGAGCCTATACGGCATCGATCGGTCTGGTACATGACGTGAACGGACGGTTCACATCCATATCGATGGGACGTCCGGGCATTGCCAAGGATGTGGTAAACATGTATCTGATGAAAGACGGTTCCAGATTTACCGACAAAGCCGGGTATGCAACCATGGATTTCTATGAGGAGTGTCAGGACCGTGACCCGAGACTCGCGCAGACCATCCGTACCCCGGGCTATACCAGGATAGGAAGTGCGGTCCCTGTCGCTCCGGACATGGCCGCAACCATGACCGGCTATCAGATAATCAAATATGTCGGGTCCGCCACATATGATTCCTATAATACCTCGGAGAATGACCTTCCGATTTTCCGTGCCGCCGAGGTTTACCTCAATGTAGCCGAGGCCAAGGCCGAACTCGGTACCCTTACACAATCCGATCTGGACCTGACGGTCAACAGGATCAGGGCAAGGGCCGGTATGCCTTCATTGGACATGGCCGCTGCCAACGCAGACCCGGACGGATACCTTATGTCCGAGTCTACGGGCTATACAGGAGTGACCGGAGAGAATACGGGTGTCATACTCGAAATCAGGAGAGAGCGTACCGTAGAACTTATCGCGGAAGGATTCCGGTATTGGGACATAATGAGATGGAAGGCGGGAAAACGTTTTGAAAGGCCGTTCTACGGAATGTACTTCGACGGTCCGGGAAACTACGACCTTGACCGGAACGGTTCCGTGGATTTTGTAATATATGAGGGAACTGCTCCTTCAGCACAGGAGGGCGTAGTCTACATGTCGCTCGAACAGGCGAATCTGTCTGAAGGGACCCATGGTTATCTTACGTGCCACGGCGATATCGCAAGACATTGGGACGAAGGGAAGGATTATCTTTATCCTGTGCCTACCGACGACATTGTCCTTACGGAAGGGGCGATTACGCAGAATCCCGGATGGGAGGACGGAATTGACTATTAAAAATTTCAGCCATGAGATCAAATATTAAAAGCATATTGGCGGCGACTGTCCTGGCAGTCCTGGCTGTCGCCGGCTGCAAGAAGGGGCCGCAGATGCCTATGTCTACGCTGGATCTGGGACTTGAAAGCATAATAGCTCCTCATATGGGGGCCGAATATACGGTGAGTGTAAACAGCAATACTTCGTGGGAGGTGCTTTCTTCCGATGAATCCTGGATAGCTTCTTCAGTGGAAGAATTCGTGGGAACTGCCGACCTGACCATAAGGATCGGCGCGAATGAAGGGGAGGAACGCACCGCCGTAATTACGATAAAGGCCAAAGACGGAAGCCTCGAAAGGGAACTGCCGGTAGTGCAGGCCGGCAAATCTGCCGAAGGCTATATTTCCGTAAGTGCGCTCAGGGCCCTTGAAAACCCTGAAGGGGAATATACGATCAGCGGAAACGATGCCAAGGTCAAAGGGTTTGTCGTTACCGACGCCATTTGCGGCAACTGGTTTGAAAATTCCATTGCCATAGAAGATTCCTTTACCGGGGATGAATCCGGTATAAACGTGGAAGTGACCGGGGATTTCACCGCACTGTCTTTCGGAGACGAGATTTCTGTCCCTCTTGAAGGCGCGGTCCTTGGCCGCAATGACAGCGGATACCTTACGCTGACTGTTTCCTCGATGCCTCAGAAGACGGAAACTACTCCTGTGGATGTGGCTCCTCTGACTGTCGATTATGCGGCGTTGAGGTCAGGGGAGTACGAGTCCATGTATGTGAGCGTGGAGGATTTCCAGGTGGTGCAGGAAAGCATAGGCGGTACATGGGCGGTGTCCCCGCGTTTTGAAAATGCGGATGGGAACCGTATCGTGATGCCTGTATCTGAAAATGCGACATTTGCTTCCATTTCATACAATGAGGGCGTCGGGACCGTAAGCGGAATCGCAGGACCGGCAGGCAACGAGCCTGAACTCAGGCCCGTCAATCTGGACCGTATAGATCTGTCCTTGATGCGTATCGGTGTGAAACCTGGTATCAGGGAACTGCCGTATGTATTCCCGTTCTACTGTTACGAACAGACTAATGAAAAGCCTAAATATCTGAAATACAATAAACTGTCCTACAATGCATCGACTCATCTGGTGTCCGGTGTGATTGCCGAGGAGCTGGATGTGACGGTCGGGGCATATCTCGAAATGACAGTATACGGCAAGGAAGCGAGCAATATCTACGGGCCGAACTATTGGGCCGAGCAAGGCGCGCATGACAATATCAATGCATCCAGCTTCGTCTCTCTGGACAACGGCAAGACACCGCCTGCGGCAGAATGCGGATTCTGGCTTACCGTTCCGTTACAGATGGATATGCCTGCTGATTTCAATGTATCCTTCGGCCTGTGCGGCGCAGGCGACTGGGCGCTTAGCGACTGGGCTTTGGCCTATTCTGCCGACAAGCAGTCATGGACAGAAGCCGGAAGGGTAAGGATCGAGAGGGTCACTGCAGGCGGAAGCTATTATTTCTACTATACTTTGCCTGTCCATCTCGATGCTCCGATATTGTCCGGAAACAACCTTTATCTTAAGCTTACCCCGCAGGGAAGCAGGTCCATCAGCGGCTCCAATACTGCAGACGGACACGGCAGCAGCTGCAGGATCAGGCTGCATTCCGCCATTGTCATTTCACATGAAGCCGAAGGGGAAACATATGTCCCTTCCGATGCGGTATATTTCCAGCCGTTCGACAAGCTCACTGCAGGAATGGACTATTTCATCGGAGAGAAGCTCGGAGCTTTCGCTAACTACTGCGCAGCCGGGATTGAAGACTGGAGTGAAGACCAGTCCCAGGGCATGACAGGAGAAAAGGTCATGGAACGCCCGGGTTATGCCCAGATAGGCTATGCCAATACCGAGACCCCGTCCGGCAGGGAGGACTACTCCAACGAAGTCGGTCAGCTTACCACTCCTGCACTGGGAGAAGCCGGAGACTTCACCCTTTCATTCAAGGCGGCGGCGTACAGGTCTCCTGCCATAAGGGCCAACTGCGATACAGGGACTCCTGATGTCGGTAATCCAGACATTACGGAGGCCGTAGTGGAGATCCTTGGCGGAGGTACCGTCAACGGCGGCACTACGGCTACCGTAACAGGTCTTCCTGTCGACGGCTTCGCTACATTCACCCTGTCCATCGAAGGGGCTACCGCAGATACCAGGATCAGGTTTACCAGCGCACCTGCAGAAGGCCAGTTCTCAAGGTGGTTTATAGATGATATCCTTGTAACAAAGTAAAATATCCGAGTAAAATGAAAAAAATGACATTTCTTATATCAGCTCTTTTCATGGGTCTGGCCGCAGCAGGATGCGGCAAGACCCTGGACAACGCCGATTTTGTCGAAGGCTATGAGTATCCGGACGAACCTGTCGATGTGCCGGGCGGCGAAATCGAGCCTGATGAAATTGCAGACAATCAGGTGAAGGTGATTTCTTTCAACATGAGGACAGGAGGAGCGGACAACGGTACGCAGAATGCCTGGGCCATCCGCTGCGAAGGCATTCCTGCCATGATGGAGAAAGAGAATCCGACGGTAATGGGAGTCCAGGAAGCGCTCGGATATCAGCTCAGTTTCGTTACGGACAATGTTCCCGGTTATGATTACTACGGTGTAGGCAGGGATGACGGCGGCAGTTCCGGGGAGACCATGGCCATTTTCTACAAGACCGATGTCGTCGAGCTCGGAGACCATGGAACCTTCTGGCTCAGCGAGACTCCCGACAAGGTTTCCTATGGATGGGATGCCAAATACAGGAGGACTGCGACATGGGCGTTCTTTACCGTAAAGGCTACGGGGAAGCGGTTCTTTTACGTCAACACCCACCTCGACAACGAGGGTTCCGAAGCCAGGAAACAGTCTATTGTCCTGATATGCGACAAGATGAAGGAGCTTAATCCCAACGGTTATCCTTCTATCCTTACTGCGGATTTCAATTCGACTACCGACAGCGGAATATTCGATCCTTTGAAAACGGAAATGCAGGATGCCAGGACCGACGCGCCTGTAACGGACCAGTTCGGAACATATAACGGATGGGGTACGACCACTTCTGCCATAGATCATATATTCTATTCGGATTTTACTCCGTTGGAATATCACACTATCATGGACAGATGGAACGGAGTGCAGTACCTTTCGGATCATTATCCGATTTCTGCTCTTCTGGAATTCGAATAAAGCCTTTATCGGGCTGACAAAGACAGGAGACGGCCGGAAGTCCATTCCGGCCGTCTTTCCCTGTTAAAGGGGAGGCGATGCGCGCTTCTCTTGTTTTTGACAAATTGATTTGCTATCTTTAAAAGATTTTTATTCCGGCCATTATTTATTAATAACTAATAACCACAGTCTGTTTTTTATGACAAATCTATTCTATCTGGTCCCGGTAGCGTCAATAGTCGCGCTCGGATTCGCCTGGCTATTCTTCCATCAGATGATGAAGGAGAGCGAAGGCACAGTCACCATGAAGGAAATCGCCCTTTATGTGAGGAAGGGGGCGATGGCCTATCTGAAACAGCAGTATAAGGTCGTTACTATCGTCTTCGTGATCCTCGCTGCCTTCTTCGCTGTCCTTGCCTATGGTTTCGGGGTGCAGAATCCGTGGGTCCCGTTCGCATTCCTTACCGGAGGATTCTTTTCCGGGCTTGCCGGTTTCATCGGTATGAAAACAGCCACATATGCATCCGCAAGGACTGCCAATGCCGCCATGAGATCCCTTAATTCCGGTCTCAAGCTGGCATTCCGTTCAGGGGCAGTCATGGGACTTACCGTTGTGGGGCTGGGACTTCTGGATATTTCCGTATGGTATCTTGTCCTGGATCATTTCATAGATGCGACAGGTCCTCAGAAACTGGTGGTCATCACTACTACGATGCTGACCTTCGGTATGGGAGCTTCTACCCAGGCTCTTTTCGCCCGAGTCGGCGGAGGTATCTATACCAAGGCTGCCGATGTCGGTGCAGATCTGGTCGGTAAAGTCGAGGCCGGCATCCCTGAAGACGACCCTCGCAATCCTGCGACCATCGCCGACAATGTTGGCGACA
The DNA here is from genome assembly GCA_017694885.1 of Candidatus Cryptobacteroides faecipullorum. Taxonomy (GTDB): domain Bacteria; phylum Bacteroidota; class Bacteroidia; order Bacteroidales; family UBA932; genus Cryptobacteroides; species Cryptobacteroides faecipullorum. The sequence goes on from JADIMH010000015.1 coordinate 56,559, forward strand.
ATGTAGGCGATGTAGCCGGTATGGGCGCTGACCTGTATGAATCCTACTGCGGATCCATACTTGCTACTACGGCCCTTGGAGCATCCGCCTTCTACGGTTTCGGGGAAGACCTGCAGCTCAAGGCCGTATTCGCTCCTATGATCATCGCTGCGGTGGGAGTCATCCTTTCCATAATAGGCATCTATACTGTCCGCACGAAGGAAGGGGCCGGAATGAGCCAGCTGCTCAAATCCCTGGGCCTGGGTACAAATCTCAGTGCCGCCCTGATTGCAGTAGCGACTTTCGGCGTACTTTATCTTCTGGATCTGCCGAACTGGCTGGGGATTTCATTCTCGGTGATCGTCGGGCTTCTGGCCGGGGTCATCATAGGCCAGTCGACCGAATATTATACTTCGCATTCTTATAAACCTACTCAAAAGCTCGCGGAAAGCTCCCAGACAGGTCCTGCGACCGTCATTATATCAGGTATAGGCCTGGGTATGATTTCTACGGCTATTCCGGTAATCACCATTGCGATAGCGATTCTTCTCTCATATCTGTGCGCCATCAATTTCGATATGGCCAACATGCTTACTGCGGAAAATCTCAGCCTCGGCCTGTACGGAATCGGAATTTCGGCAGTCGGCATGCTTTCGACTCTCGGTATCACGCTTGCGACCGATGCCTACGGACCTATAGCCGATAATGCCGGAGGTAATGCCCAGATGAGCGAGCTTGACCCTGAGGTCCGCCGCCGCACCGATATTCTCGATGCCCTTGGCAATACGACTGCGGCTACAGGAAAAGGATTCGCGATCGGTTCCGCCGCCCTTACGGCCCTTGCCCTGCTGGCTTCTTATATCGAAGAGATAAAGATCGGTCTCGAGCATATAGGCCAGACCGTAATAGAGGTGGCCGGCGAGGCTGTAAATGTAGCGGAGGCCACGATTCCTGACCTGATGGCCTATTATGACGTGAACCTGATGAATCCTACCGTCCTGGTCGGCGTATTCATCGGCGCCATGATGTCGTTCCTTTTCTGCGGACTGACCATGAATGCCGTAGGACGTGCGGCGCAGAAGATGGTAGCTGAGGTCCGCCGTCAGTTCCGCGAGATCAAAGGCATACTTACCCGCGAGGCTGTCCCTGACTATGCACGTTGCGTGGAAATTTCGACCAAGGGAGCGCAGCATGAGATGCTTGTCCCTTCTCTGATAGCCATCATCGTTCCTGTGGTAGTGGGACTTGTGCTCGGAGTGGCCGGTGTCATGGGACTTCTTATCGGCGGTCTGGGCTCCGGATTCGTTCTTGCGATATTCATGGCGAATTCCGGCGGAGCATGGGACAATGCCAAGAAATATGTCGAGGAAGGCAACCTCGGAGGAAAGAATTCCGAATGCCATAAGGCAACCGTTGTTGGTGATACGGTAGGCGATCCGTTCAAAGACACCTCCGGACCTTCCCTGAATATCCTTATCAAGCTGATGAGCATGGTGTCTATAGTCATGGCTGGACTTACGGTATGGATTCACTGATTAAAGTAGTATATCCATGCGATAAAATTTATTATTATATTTGTGGAATATATTAAAATTCTTTAAGATATGAAACACTTTTCCTTACCGAAAGACGGAGGTCTGATCGAGGCCGGGCTTCCTAAAGATATACTTCATAGCTATGAGAAGATCCCTGCAGAGATATTCGAGGAATCGGATGATGCAAGCGAGGCGATAGCCGGGATTATCGTTTCAGCGATCAAGGAGCATACCGGCGGGGTTTTCAGGCTCGGACTGACCACGGGGGCTACTCCGGTAACGCTTTACAGGGAACTTGTCCGCTTGTATAATGAAAAGAAAGTTTCTTTTGCGGATGTGGAGGTTTTCAGCATAGATGAATATTATCCGGCACTTGCAGCCGGAAGCCAAAGCAGGAACCATCGTCTCCATGATGAGTTCCTCAATCAGGTCGATGTAAAGAAAGAGAACATCCATATTCCTGACGGTAAAGGACATGAGGACAATATTACTGAGTATTGCGCAGCTTTCGACAAGGCGGCTTCAGGACTTGATCTCCTGGTGATGGGCGTGGGCGAACAGGGACAGGTCGGATTCAATGAAGCCGGCTCCCTGGACAAGAGCCGTACAAGGGTAGTCCAGCTTTCATACAAGTCCAGGAAGGCCCAGGCAAAGAATTTCAACGGAGACATGATTGCTACGCCTAAGGCTGCCATTACAATGGGAATATCCACCATGCTCAGTGCCAAGCGCGTGATTCTTATGGCATGGGGAGAGGACAAGGCCAATGCAGTGCATGATATCGTCGAGGGTCCTATAAATCCAGCATGCCCTGCATCCTGGCTCCAGTTCCATGACAATATCAGCATATATGTGGACGAAAACTCCGGCAGTCTTCTTTCAAGGGTAGTCGCCCCTTGGCTTGTCGGACCGTGCGAATGGACTCCGAAGTTTGTACGCAAGGCTGTAGTATGGCTGTGCGAGACGGTCCATAAACCGATACTCAAGCTCCAGCACCAGGATTATATCGAGAATTCTCTCGGCGAGCTGCTTGAGCAGAAAGGTCCGTATGACAAGATCAATATCGATGTGTTCAATGACCTGCAGCATACCATCACGGGCTGGCCCGGCGGCAAACCGAACGCAGACGACAGTACAAGGCCGGTTCCGTCCAAGCCGTTCCCTAAAAGGGTCGTTGTATTCTCGCCGCATCCGGACGATGATGTGATATCGATGGGCGGTACGTTCATCCGTCTTGTAGAGAACGGCCATGATGTCCATGTGGCTTATGAGACATCAGGCAATGTCGCAGTCCATGATGATGTTGTGCTTCAGCATATGGATACGGCTCATGAGCTTGGTTTCGCAGACAAATTCGATGAAGTGAAATCCTTAATCGCGACCAAGAAGCCGGGCGAGCCGGAGCCTCGTGCCCTTCTTGATATCAAGGCCGCTATCCGCCGTGCGGAGGCAAGGGCAGCTGTCCGGTCGTTCGGACTGAATGAAAATACCAATGCCCATTTCCTCAACCTTCCGTTCTATGAAACTGGAGGCATCAAGAAAGGCCAGAGGACACAGAAGGATATAGACATCATCATCGGCCTTCTCCAGAAGATAAAGCCTCATCAGATCTACCTTGCAGGAGACCTGGCCGACCCGCATGGAACCCACAGGGTATGTACGGAGGCTGTGCTTGAGGCTCTGCACCAGCTCAAGGATGAAGCTTGGCTGAAGAAGTGCCATGTATGGCTTTACAGAGGCGCATGGATGGAGTGGGAGCTCGGCAGGGTGGATATGGCGGTTCCTCTAAGTCCGGACGAGCTTATCAAGAAACGTCATGCCATTTACAGACATGTATCCCAGAAGGATATCGTTCCGTTCCCTGGCGATGACCCTCGTGAGTTCTGGCAGAGGGCAGAGGACCGTACCCAGAATACGGCTCGCCTTTACAACGATCTCGGCATGGCCGAGTATCAGGCAATCGAAGTGTTCGTAAAACTTTTCTGATCACTCTAACCCTCTATATATATGGTGCAGACCCGGCGGAAATCTTTCGCCGGGTCTGTCTTTTTTATGATTTTGTTATCTGGTTACAGGGAATTCGCTGATTCTCAATGTGGTGCATCCGTACGGAATGAGTGTTATCCTTTCTTCGGATGTCGGCGTATAGATCGGAGAATAAGGAAGAGGTCCGGCATCTTCTCCGTATTTGGTCCACATCGGGAGCTGTTTGGCCGGAATGCTTATGGAAACAGGTGCGCATTCTTCATTCCAGAACCATGATTTCCCGAGTTTTGCAGAGTCAACGGCGACCTTGCATTCCTGACCTGGATCCCATATCGCTTTTTCCGGGATGCCATAGTTCCAAGTATCGTCTGACCTTATTTCATAGTATCCTTCTCCGAACCAATCCTGTTCCTCCTCGGGGAACTCTTTCCATTCCCATTCGCCGAAAAGAGGAAGCGCATATACCAGAGGACCTCTTTCTACAGCGACCGAATTTTCGTGCCAGTGGGATGTACTTGTCTTCATCGGAAGTTCGAGCCGGAGGATATCTCCGTCCTGCCACTCGCGTTCGATAAGTACGGTTCCGTCTTCCGTGCCGGTTTCGATGGCTTTCCCGTTAAGGGAGACCGACGGGGACTGGCACCACTGCGGGATCCTGAGCCGGAAAGGGAATCTTTCGGGCTTTTTCCCTTTCATGTTCACGGTGAAAGACAGTACTCCGTCCATAGGGTATGACGTTTCTTCGGTAATGGTAACTTCACGTCCGCTTCCCACTTCCACAGTTACCGTAGAGGGGGCGTAGACCATGGCTGCTACACCTTTGTCCGGTGTCGCATACCAGAGGTGGCAGGTGAATTTCGGCCAGCCCTGGTGCATGTTGGAGTAGCAGCACGGATAGCCGGAAAGGCTTCCGAATACGACATCCGTTCCGGAGTGTTCATCGTTTACATAGAAGTTCCTGTGGGCCCTGACGGCTGCTATCTGGTTCGGCTGCTGGAAGTACTGTTTATACATGAAATCGTCTGAAATCTGGGACGGCAAGGCATTGAAGGCGATGCGTTCCAGGTGGTCGGCATAGCGGATATCCCCTGTGATGCCGAGCATCTTTTCAAGAGAGAACATCAGTTCAACCGCCGAGCACAGTTCCGATCCCTGGACAGGAGAACTGCCGTGCAGGTTTTCATCTCCTCCGAACATGCCCTGCGGCTGTCCGTGCAGCAGTCTCATGTCTTTGAGACCTTGGTTTACGGCGTCAAGGTATTTTTTATCCGGGTGCTGCTGATAATATATTACCGGTTCCTTGAGTCCCTGGGCCAGATTGACGCAATGGATTGATCCCAGATGTTTCAGGCCTTCATCTACAGTGAAATATGACGTAAAGTCGAATCCTTGCGAGTGCAGCAGATCTGCCAGATCGAGCAGGAAGCGGTCTCCTGTTATGTTATAGAGCCAGTAAACCGCCATGAGATTGTCGGCCACTCGGTATCTCGCCCAGAAAGTCCAGTGTCCTAAAGGCTTCTCCGGCAGGGTCTTGAGCTGGTACTGGAAATACCGCGTCATGAAATCTATGACACGGCTGTCCTGTGTCGCCGAATAGTATTGCTGGAGAATCTTCAGGACCACCATTCTCGGCCACCAGTCTGCGGAGTTGTCCCGCTGCAGTCCGTATTCGTATGGGAAGTCTTTGGCCGGCCCGAAATATCCGCTTTCCTGCTGGCTGGAAAGAGCCCATTCTATCCATGGCTGCACCTTCTTTTTCAGGTTCCCGTCATCGAGGATATAGGCCAGCGGCAGCAGACCGTCTATCCAGTACGGGCCTCTTTCCCACTGGTCTCCGTCCCCTCCGAGCCATCCGTTGCGCTCCCCCATGACCTGAGGGTAGAGCTCGTCCATATGCCCTGTAGCGCCTTCAGCCTGGCGCAAGAGCATTTCCTTAAGCCAGCCTTCGGCTTTTATCGCCCCTACGGGCAGTTCGATATACGGTACAGGAGCCAGAGGCGTCCTGTTACCCTGATAAAGTGCGGCATCCTGAGCGTTCATCCTGGTGCCGAGGATTGTTGCGGCGAGAGCGCAGAACAGATAGAGATGTCTTGCTTTCATTGTATGCGGTTGCCGGGAATTTTGCGGCCCGGCAAATATATCAATTTATTTTTACATAAAGCCGGTTTCACGATACCGGGCCGGCGGCCCGTCTACAATCCGAAACTGAAGATGTTGATTCCGTCGTAGGCCGAACTGACGATTCCTAAAAGGATTACTCCGGCAAGACAGAGCACCAGACTTATGCGGGTGCTGCAGTCGCTGCGGAATGTTGCGACAGGGGAGTCGTTCGGGTTGATGAACATGGCCTTCACTACCAGCAGGTAGTAGTAAAGGGAGATGACCGTGTTGATGAGGGCTATGAATACCAGGACATGGAACCCTTCCTCGAAAGCCGACGCGAACACGAAGAACTTCGAGAAGAAGCCTGCGAACGGAGGAATTCCTGCCAGAGAAAACAGGGCGAGGGTCATCACGACGGCGAGTTTCGGGTTGGTCCTGTAAAGGCCGTTATAGTCGGCCATACAGACTTTCCCGTCGCTGTTCTGCTCCACAGCCGAGATGACTCCGAAGGCTGCAAGGTTGGCTGCAAGGTAGATCAGCACATAGAATATCAGCGAAGTCATTCCGAACGGAGTCCCGCCTATGACAGCCAGCATGATGTATCCGGCCTGCGAGATGGACGAGAAGGCCAGGAACCTCTTGAGGTTCTGCTGTCTTACGGCGAACAGGTTGGCTACCGTGATACTCAGGACGATAAGTACCCAGAGGATGGTCTGCCACTGTTCCACCATCGGGGCGAATACTTTCACCAGGACGGCCATAAGAACGAAAGCGGCCGAACCTTTGGATATTACGGAAAGGTATGAAGTCACCGCAGTCGGTGCTCCCTGATAGGTATCTGCGGTCCAGAGATGGAAAGGCACGAGAGAAATTTTGAATCCCAGACCGGCGAAGAAGAACACCAGTGCCATCACCTGCAGGGCGGAACCGTCCAGATGTGCAGGCATGTCGCTGAAATACAGAGTTCCGCATGTGCCGTAAAGGAAAGATATGCCGTAGAGCATAAGTCCGCTGGCGAACAGGGCGCTGAGGATGAACTTGGCTCCTGCTTCGGCGGAGTTGTGCCTGTATTTGTCGAAGGCCACCAGACATGCCATCGGTACGGACGCCAGTTCCATTCCGATGAAGAACATCAGAAAATGCCCCGCGCTGATCATGAAATACATCCCTAAAAGCGTAGAAAGCGTAAGTACATAGAATTCTCCTCTTTTGAATTCCGTGTCTTCCCTGCCGAGCCATTTGTCTGCCTGCAAGAAGACTATCAGGGTTCCGATGGCGAGGATGCATTTCAGGACGCTGTGCACAGGCTCGTATGAGAACATCCCTCCGAATATCTCCCCTGACTCTCTCGGGAAAGAAATCACGCAGGCTGCAATGCAGGCGAGCATCACCGTGCACACCAGAAGGTTGAAGAATTTCCGCGCCTTGCTTCCTGCGATAAGGTCATACAGGAAAGCTATGGCAATAGCGGCTATCAGGGCTATTTCCGGGCGCATATATATCAGTATTCCAGAAAAATCCATAGTTCTGTCAGTTCAAAATGTTAGCAATGACGGATGTTACGCTGCCGTGGATCATGTCGCTCATCCACATAGGGGCCAGACCGAGGCCTGCGATCGCGATTATCAGCACTACGACTGCAAGCTTCTCGTCCCATGTGGCATCTGTAAGTTTCAGATGCTCAGGGTTGGTACATGTGCCGTAGAGTATCTTCCCGACAAGTCGGAGTATATATACGGCGGTGATGACGATGGAAGTGCAGGCGATAATTGTCACCACGCGGTGGAAGGTGTCGTTGTTCATGAACGCTCCGTTGAATATGGTCATCTCGGCAACGAATCCGCTCAGGCCCGGAAGTCCGAGGTTGGCAAGTCCAGCGATGACATAGCATACGGACAGGAACGGCATTATCCTCATCAGACCGCTCAGTTCCCTGATGTCCCTGGTGTGTGTACGTCCGTAGATCATGCCGATAAGGGCGAAGAACAGGGCCGTCATCAGACCGTGGCTGAGCATCTGCAGGACAGCTCCGGTTGCGGCGGTGGCGTTCATCATCAGGATGGCGAAAAGCACGAGTCCGCAGTGCGACACGGAAGAATATGCGTTGATATATTTGAGGTCGGTCTGCACGCAGGCGGAGAACGCTCCGTAGACCACAGATATCGTAGTGAGTATTATGAAAATCCAGCTGAGCTCCTGTGCCGCTTCCGGCAGGAGGTACATCGCTACCCGGAAGCATCCGTAGCCTCCGAGCTTCATCAGTACCCCGGCATGCAGCATTGATACTGCGGTAGGGGCTGAAGCATGTCCGTCCGGGCTCCATGTATGGAACGGGAACAGGGCTCCGAGCACTCCGAATCCGATGAAGATTATCGGGAACCAGATGCGCTGGAGATTCATCGGTATATTGTGCATCTGTGCTATTTCCAGAATGTTCATGGTCGTTGCTCCAGAGCCGAAGTAGATGCCGAGGATACCTATAAGAAGCAGGGCCGATCCACCCATGAGCATCAGGGTCAGCTTCATGGCCGAATACTCCTTGCGGCCGCTTCCCCATACTCCTATGAGAAGATACATCGGGATGAGGGCCACTTCGTAGAACATGAACATGGTAAAGAGGTCGATCGAGATGAAAAATCCGAATACTCCCACGCTCAGGAGGCAGAACCACATGAAGAACTCTTTGACATCCGTTTTCATCTGCCATGAAGCGAAAGTGCCTGTAAACACGATAATCGCGGAAAGCAGCAGCATCGCTACCGAGATTCCGTCTACGCCTACTGAGTAGTGTATGTTCAGCGGGGCATACCACATGAAACTGTCGGTAAGCAGCATTTCAGCATCGACTCCGCCGGCCCTCAAGCCGAGGTAATGCAGCACCAGCCAGACTGCGAGGACCAGAAGCGCGGAAGCCCCGGTCACCATGACGGCATGGATCTGCCTGGTGTTGCGGGAAACCCACAGGCCGAGCATCATAATCAGCGGAATCGCCGGAAAAAGTGACAATATATTCATAATTATTCCCCTTTTATCAGATAACAAGCAACAGTACTACAAGTCCCAGCGCACCGCCGAGGAACCAGATGCAATATCTCTGTATATAACCGCTCTGCATCTGCCTGATACCCCAGGACGATTTCTGGGTGACGGTGGCAAGCAGGTTCATGAAACCGTCCACCACATGCCTGTCGAACCAGGCGACAGGGGTGGAGATGCATGCGAAGATGATCCTGTGTGTGATGAACTGGTAGATTTCATCTATATAGAAGCGGTGGTAGGCGGCCTTGTGGAGCCCGCTGAATTTCATCGCGAGAGCATCCGCCACCTTCCTGTCTTCGCGCAGGTACATCCATGTGGCGAGGGCTATGCCGGCTACGGCTACGCAGAGACTCAGGGCGGCTACACCGGCATCGATGTGTATGTCATATGCCTGTCCGTTGCTGCTGACGAAACGGCCGAAAGGAATGAACCCGGCCACCAGGGTCACTGCTGCAAGGAAAATGAGCGGGAAAGTCATGCTCTTCGGCGCCTCATGCGGAGTATGCTCTTCGTGCAGTTCTTTGTTTTCCTTGCCCCAGAAGATGCAGTAGTAGAGACGGAACATGTAGAATGCCGTTAGACCGGCTATGAAAGTCATGATCCCGCCCATTACCGGACTGAACCTGAAGCAGGCCGCCAGTATCTCGTCCTTTGAGAAGAATCCGCTCAACGGCCAGATTCCTGCAATGGCCAGACAGGCCACAAGGAAGGTGATATGTGTAACAGGCATGTACTTCCGGAGCCCTCCCATGGTCGACATCTCGTTGGAATGTACTGCATGGATGATGCAGCCGGCCCCGAGGAAGAGCAGAGCCTTGAACATGGCATGCGTGAAAAGGTGGAACATGGAAGCCATGTATCCGAGACCTCCTTCATGCGGATCGGCCGATGTGCACACTCCTAAAGCCACTATCATGAATCCGATCTGGGAAATGGTACTGAAGGCCAGCACCCTCTTTATGTCGCTCTGCACGCATGCCACGACAGCTGCATAAAGCGCCGTGAAAGCACCGACATAAGCCGTGATATGCAGAACTTCAGGAGCATATCCGATAAACAGAGGGAACATCCTTGCCACCAGATAGACGCCGGCAACTACCATTGTAGCCGCATGGATGAGGGCGGATACCGGTGTCGGACCCTCCATGGCGTCAGGAAGCCAGATATGCAGAGGGAACATCGCACTCTTTCCGGCGCCGCCGATAAACATCAGCCCGAGGGCAAGCGGCAGCATTGTCCTGGCCGTACCCATTACGGCCGAATCCGGTGTAAATGAGAATGATCCGGTATAGAATCCGTAAATGAGAATGCCTATGAGGAAGCCCAGATCCGCGAAGCGGGTGACGATGAAGGCTTTCTTGGAAGCCGCGATGGCCTCTTTTTTCGTGTAGTAGAATCCGATCAGGAGATATGAGCTGACTCCCACGAGTTCCCAGAAAATATACATCTGGAAGATGTTGGTAGCCACTACGAGGCCGAGCATGCTCATCGTGAACAGTGACAGGAAGGCATAGTATCTCTGGAACCCGCGTTCCCCTTTCATATATCCGAACGAATATATGTGGACCATCAGCGAAACGGTGGATATGACCACCAGCATCATCACCGAGATCGGGTCCAGCATGAATCCGAGGTCGATATGCAGGTTCCCTCCGAAGGGAAGCCATTCATTGTTCCATGCAATCACCTGCGGAAAAACTCCGGAGGCATCCCTCCCTGCGCTGAAATACAGGTATGCGGTAGCATAGCACAGGATAGCCACGATTCCGGTGACGGCAGTGCCTGCGGCTCCGGCTACGACAGGTTTGAGCTTTGTCCCGAGCAGCCCCAGCAGAATGAAGCTCAGGAAAGGAAGCAGAAGTATCAGTATTGTATAATCCATAATGTCAGTCCTATGTCTGTTTTACCATTTCATGTCTTTCAGGTTCTTTACCTGGATGTTCTTCATGTTACGGTAGATGTTTATTATAATGGCTATGGCCACTGCCGTCTCGGCGGCGCTTATGCCTATGGCGAACAGGGAGAAGAAGAATCCTTCGAGTTCCCCCGGGAACAGGAAACGGTTGAACACTGCGAAGTTGATGTCTACGGAGTTGAGGATGAGCTCTACCGAGATCAGCATCGCCAGCAGGTTGCGGCGCGTCAGGAAACCGTATATTCCCACGAACATCATTATCGTGGAGACTATCAGATAAAATTCCATCTGTATCATATCCAATTCCTTTTATCGTTTTCTTGCTATCAGTATACCGCCTACTATGCATGCGAGCAGCAGTATGCTTATTACCTCGAACGGAAGTACGAATCCGAACTTGTCTCCGCTCATGAGAGCGTGTCCTATGGTACGTACCGAAAGTTCCCCGTGCTGGAACCGCGAAGGCAGGAAGTCATGATTGAGCGTGATGAACAGGCACAGTCCCAGGGCCGTGAGAGTAGCGATGAGTCCTGCGGCGAATTTCCCTCTGTTGAGTTTTTCCGCCTGGTCGCCTTCACTGGATGTCAGCAGGATGGAGAACACGTAAAGGACCGTAATGCCGCCGGCATATACCAGCAGCTGTACTGCCCCGAGAAAAGAGTAGTTGAGCTGGAAATAGATTCCCGCAGTGCCGAAGAGCACGAAAAGGAGGTAGGTCGCAGCCCTGAGTATCCTTTTGGTTGTAACGGCAAGTATCGCACTTACTGTAATGAACAGTGCGAGTACTATGAAAACTATCAGGTCGAGAGTTATATCCATGATTAACGTCGGTTGTTCAGAGTTTTGACAAGTTTCGATCTGGTAAACACGGCGTGCTCGAACTCCGTGGTGAACCTTATTGCCCCGTGAGGGCAGGAATTCACGCACAGGTGGCAGAACATGCATGATCCCAGATCATATTCGTATTTTATCAGTTTTTTCTTCTTTTTTCCGGTTTCCGGATCTTCGACCGTCTCTGAAGTGATACGGATCGAGTTGTTCGGGCAGTTCATCTGGCATATCCCGCATGCGATGCATTTATACTCCCCGTCCTCTTCGGTAACCAGAGAAAGCTCTCCGCAGAAGCGTTCGTTCATTTTCAGCGTAGCCCTGTTTTCCGGATATTGCTCGGTGATTTTCTTTGTGAAGTATTCCTTCCATGTCACCTTCATGCCGGTAAGGAGTGATCCGATACCGAGGAAAAGACCTTTTATGTAATTACTCATGGCTTAAAAATGCAATTTGAATACGACAACGACAACCATCAGCAGCAGGTTCACCAGCCCTATCGGCACCAGATATTTCCATTCCAGGGTGAGGATCTGGTCGATCCTGAGTCTCGGGAAAGTCCATTTGATCCACATCAGGAGCCATACTACGAAAAATGCCTTGGCGAAAAACCAGATGAACCCGGGGATGGCGTCCATTACGGCGTTGAATCCGTCAAGGCCAGGTATGTGGAGCGGCATCCATCCCCCGAGGAAAATGGTGGCGGCTATGCTCGAAACAATGAAGAGGTTGACGAATTCGGCTACATAGAAAAGCCCGAAATGCATTCCGGAATATTCGGTGTGATAGCCTGCCGTAAGTTCGGATTCGGCTTCCGGAAGGTCGAAAGGACCTCTGTTCACCTCGGCGTTTCCTGCTATGAGATATATTATGAATGCGATTACGGCAGGGATGTGTCCCTTGAAGATGAACCATCCGTCAGCCTGCCGCATGACGATTTCAGAAAACTGCATCGTATCGGTCAGGACAATGATGGTCAGAATGGAAAGGCCGATGGAAAGCTCGTAGCTGATCATCTGCGCTCCGCTCCGCATCGCTCCTATGAGGGAGAATTTGTTGTTGGAGCTCCAGCCGGCCAGAAGAATGCCGACGACGCCTATGGACGATGCTGCCATGAAAAACATGACTCCGACGTTGAAATCAAGGATTTCCAGTCCTCGGCTTACCGGGATGCATGCGAATGCCATTACGGATGCCAGTATCACCAGATAAGGGGCGAGGTTATACAGGAATTTGTCGGAATGCCTGATGGTGATGATTTCCTTGGTGAGCATCTTGAATACGTCGCAGAAGACCTGGATGCTTCCCCACGGGCCTACCCTTGTCGGTCCCAGACGGCACTGGAACGCTGCACATACCTTACGCTCCATGTAGATCATGATGATGGCGATGATGACATACAGCAGCAACAGGCAGACTCCTATCACAACGCATTCCAGGAAGATCGCCAGACCTTCCGGCATCAGCGCTGTCAGCTGCGTGTGGATCCATGATGTCCAGATTCCAAAATCAAACATGTTGTTTTATTCTTTTAATATGTTTTGTTAATATTCTAAGTTCAAATCTTTGTCAGCTGCCGGGCCCTGGCGTTTAACCTGCCAAATGGTGTTGGGTGTAAGATGTTGATTGATAGTTGTTTAATTGATTGCTGAATTGGAGGGTCATATTTTTTATAGGGGGACCGTCCAAGTGATTTTTGTGCAAAATAACTATCAATCAATACTTTGCCTTTTGACCGATTTTCCAGGTTGTTTCAATGATCTTTACTCCGAGCAACTATCTGTCGATATCCGGAACCACGTAATCGAGGGTACCGCCGATGGCGATCAGGTCCGCAATCTTCGCTTCACGCGATATCGTATCGATGCACGATACCAGAGGCAGCCCCGTCGAACGGAACTTCAGCCTGTACGGAGACTTGTCTCCCCGGCTCTCGAGATATACGCCGAATTCACCGCGGCTTCCCTCGACTGCTGAATACCAGCTTCCTTCCGGAAGTTTGATGACAGGCTTTGTCTTCATCAGGTATTCGCCTTCAGGGATATTGTCGATAAGCTGCTCGATGATATTCATGCTTTCCTCTATTTCCTTGACCCTGACCATATAACGGTCGAAGCAGTCTCCTTTCTCCAGCACTATTTCCTTGAAATCCACTTTATCGTACATGGCATACGGATGCCTCTTGCGGACATCGCAGGCCCATCCGGAAGCCCTTCCCGTACCTCCTGTCGCCCCGAAGGAGACGGCATCCTCGCGGCTGAGCACGCCAGTGCCGATAAGCCTGTGCTGCACGATTACATTGCCGGTGAATATGTCATGATATTCTTGGAGTTTCGGACGCATGTACTTTATGAATTCCTTGACCTTTTTCACGAAGTCAGGATGGATGTCGGCCTGGACGCCTCCGATTCTGTTGTATGCCTGGATAAGCCTTCCTCCCGTTGTCTGCTCCAGAATGTCGAGGATCTTTTCCCTGTCCCTGAAGCCGAGGAAGAACACCTCGAGCGCCCCCATATCCTGGCTCAGGCAGGCGATGAACAGCAGGTGGGAGTCTATCCTCTGCAGTTCGTCCATTATTGTCCTTATGTATTTGATCCTGTCGGAAACCTCCAGTCCCATTGCCTTTTCGATACACATGCACAGAGCATGGCGGTTCTGCATGGCTCCCAGATAGTCGAGCCTGTCAGTGAATCCTAATGTTTGGGGATAGGTCATCGACTCGCAGAGCTTCTCGATTCCTCTGTGGATATATCCGCAGTGGACGTCCATCTTTTTGATGATCTCTCCTTCGAGGGATACCCTGAAACGGAGTACGCCGTGCGTGGCAGGATGCTGTGGCCCGATATTGATCACATATTCCTGATCTTCGAAGAGAGGATGCCTCTTGAGAATATAGCTTCCGTCTTTGGTCATGACGTAGCTCGGGGAATCATCGTTCGCTTCTTCATTCTCCATATTCAAAGGGTTGAGGGACATGTCATAGTCCTTGCGCAAAGGATAGCCCTTCCAGTCATCCCTGAGGTAAAGCCTGCGGAGATCCGGGTGTCCTATGAACTTGATTCCGAAAAAGTCATAGGCCTCCCTTTCGTTGAAGCCGGCTCCTTTCCACAGGTCATGGACCGACGGCAGGCTTGCATTGTCCCTGTCAGGGTCGGCGGTACTGATCACCACATTCTCCCCTGTCCGTGTATTTTCCAGATGGTAGACACATCCCAGACCTTCTTCGCCTTCATCCACTCCGGTAAGGCTGCGCAGGAAATCGAAACCCTCGCTGTTTCTGAGCTGTTCGGCCAGATTTCTGAAAGACGCTGCAGGGACTTTGAACATCCCGTCTCCCGCATCAGACCATACGGCAGAAGGCTCGATTGCCGCCATTCTTTCTTTTATAGTAGTTTTGTTTTCCATATTAGTCCGTTTATGCAAGTCCTGACTCGTCGTAATCCCTGTTGTCCTCTACCTTGTTGGTATCCTCCCTCATGAGCTTTTCATATTCTTTCTCGCTGATACTCTTGTTGACACCGCCGAGGAATCTCTGCGCCTTGACTTTGCGCTGCAGCTGCATCAGGCCGTACAGCATGGCTTCCGGTCTCGGCGGGCAGCCGGGTATATATACGTCTACAGGGATGATCTTGTCTACACCGTTGACTACATGATAGGATTTCTGGAACGGACCTCCGCTGATGGCGCAGCCTCCTGTGGCTACGACATATTTCGGGTCGGCCATCTGGTCGTACAGACGTTTCAGCACGGGAGCCATCTTGTTGGTGATGGTACCTGCCACCATGATGAAATCCGCCTGTCTTGGCGAGGCCCTTGCCACTTCAAACCCGAACCGGGCGAAATCATAGCGGGCGGCGCCTATCGCCATGAATTCGATGCCACAGCAGCTTGTGGCGAAGGTCAGAGGCCAAAGACTGTTGCTCCGTCCCCATTCTATCACATCGTCCAGACAGCCGACAATGACGTTCGTGCCGTTCTCACGAAGCTCCTTCAGCATCTGCTCGATGTATTCGTTGTCGTTGAAATCCTCGTATTTCATCGACTTTATATTCACATTCCTTTTCATAACAGTGTCAGGATCAATATTTTTCTAAGTCTAATGCCATGTCTTACAGTCATCTGCTCCAGGCAGGACGGTGCCTGAGGAAACCGTTTCCCTTGTCTTCCGGTTTTCGAAGGCACCGTCCTGTCTACTTCCATTCCAGGGCACCCTTCCGCCATGCGTATGCAAGGCCGAGCACAAGTATGAACAGGAAGAACAGTACGCTCACCAGGCCGTAGATTCCCAGGTCCTGGACCACTGCTGCCCATGCAAAGAGGAATACCGTCTCTACATCGAACATCAGGAACAGGATGGCGAAAAGGTAGTATCCCACCTTGAACTGCATCCATGATTTTCCGCGTGTCGGTATACCGCACTCGTAGGCTTCGCCTTTCTGAGGGTTGTATGACCTCGGAGCGATGGCCTTGGCTATACCGATGGCCGCCGCTACAATCGCGATGGCGATAAGTATTACTACTACCAATAATACGAAATTCATGATCTATAATTATTTACCTTATATTCTTCTCTTGATGGGCAGACAATGGACGACACAATCCGCCCCGAACATCATCATAGTGTCTTAGGAAGAAATGCTCCCCTCAAACGGGGCAATGGGCCACAGGACGGCCCGTAAGGTCATCAGATCTAGATAATGATGTGGCCCAGGCCGAAGACATAGTAGTCGTTCAGCCTGGAAATACTGAAATGACGTTCCTCCGCACAGGAGGAAACCGTCTGCACGATTGCAGATATTGAATTCTGGAGGACAGACGCCTTTATTGAAGACTGGCAACGTGGGCTGACGCATCCGGTGGCTGAGACGCCTGCCGCGCCGGCGATATTCTGCTCCATGAAGTTCTCCGGAGAAGATTTTCCCGGATTGAACGAATCCTGCTGGAAATTCTCGAGAATGGAGACAAGACGAAAATCAGAAGAACAGTTTGCAGTATCGTTTGCGAGGCATGCTGCAAGTCCGGTCAAAAGCACTGCAGCTACAAGGCATATTATGTTACGCAAATTCCTGATCATCTGCCGATTTTTTGAAAAAACGCCGCAAATATACGAAGAAGCCGAGAGCAGAGCAAATTTATTTTGTATGCTCTCGGTACAGGCAGTATAAGAGGCTGCAGGCCAAATTAAGCGGACGCTCAGAACAGCAGGGCTATCCTGTATACTATGAATGCCATTACCCAGGCAAGGATGATGGTATAGATAGCCGAGAAAACGGCCCACTTCCAGCCCCCGCTTTCCTGCTTTATCGCCACGAATGTGGCAATACAAGGGAAGTACAGCAGGACGAACACCATATATGAGAGGGCGGCTGCAGGAGTTATGCTATGCTGCAGCGCTTTCTGCAGTCTGGTGTCGCCTGTTTCTTCTTCAGAAGTCCCGTCATTGGCCGGTGCAGCCTCCAGAGTGCCTTCGGACTGGCCTCCCGCTGCTCCGGAGGTCATTTCAAGTTCTTCCGCCTCGGCACTATACATTACTCCTAAGGTGCTGACCACCAGTTCTTTGGCTCCGATGCCGGACAGGATTCCCACACCCATTCTCCAGTCATAGCCCAAAGGTTCGAGTACCGGCTCGATGCCTTTGCCTATGTACCCTATGAACGAATTTTCCTGCTGCTCGGCTACTGTTCCGTACCGGTTGTGGTTAGGGAAATATCCTAAGAACCAGATGATTATCGAACATATCAGAATGATTCCAGCCATCTTGTGCAGGTACTGCTTGCCTTTTTCCCAGGTATGGCGGAAAACAGATTTTGCGGTCGGGACACGATATGGAGGAAGCTCCATTACGAACGGAAGGTCGTCATCTTTCATGAATCTGCTCAGTATTTTTGCCGAGAGTATCGCCAGGACGATTCCGAGACCGTATATCCCGAGCATTACCAGACTTCCGCAGCTCGGGAAGAATGCACCGACCAGAAGTATGTATATGGGCAGTCTGCCGGCGCATGACATCATAGGGATGATGAGCATGGTTATGAGCCGGCTCTTGCGGTTCTCGATAGTGCGGGTTGCCATGATGGCAGGGACATTGCATCCGAATCCCATGATCATAGGGATGAATGACTTTCCGTGCAGCCCTATCTTGTGCATGAGCTTATCCATGATGAATGCCGCGCGCGCCATATATCCCGAATCTTCGAGCAGTGAGATGAACAGATAGAGGATCAATATGTTGGGCAGGAATACCAGGACACTTCCCACGCCACCTATGATTCCGTCTATCACCAGGTCTTTCAGTATTCCTTCCGGCATGTAGACAGAGATGAAATCGCTGAACTTTTCCACCAGCCATTCGATCCATCTCATCGGATAGTCACCGATGGTGAATGTCCCTTCGAATATCATGTAAAGCAGCAGGATGAATATCGGGAAGGCCAGCCATTTGTTGGTGACCACAGCATCGATTTTTTCGCTGCGCGTATGTCTTGCGCGTTTTTCTGTAGCCGGTTCATACGTTTCCTTGAGTGCGCCCTGTACGAAAGCGTATTTGGCATCGACTATGGCAGATTCAGAATTCGTGTGCAGCAGCTCTTCCAGCCTGTTCTGCTCCTCGAAGCGAGAAGCGATGATTTCATCCCTGTTCGGAAGTCCTTCCACGACTTTTTCTATTTCCTTGTCGTTTTCAAGGTACTTTATTGCAAGATATCGGGTGGAATACTTGTATCTGATGTCGGTGTTTTTCTGTATCAGAAGCTTGATCCTGTCGATGCTTTTCTCCAGTTCCGGGCCGTGGTTCACATGGATATGCCGGGCGAGTTTCGGGTCGTTTGTCTCGTAAACCTTGATGACAGTGTCGAACAGCCGGTCGATACCCTCTCCGCTCCGGCTGACAGTAGGCACTACCGGCATCCCGAGCAGGTGTCCGAGGGTCTGTATATCGAGTCTGTCGCCTTTTTCCCGGAGTTCGTCATACATGTTCAGGGCCATCACTACGCGCAGGTTCATGTCTATGATCTGGGTTGTGAGGTAGAGGTTTCTTTCCAGGTTGGAGGCATCCACTACGTTGACCACTACATCAGGCATCTCCTCCACGAGATTTCTCCTGACATAAAGTTCTTCCGGACTGTATGCCGACAGCGAATAGGTACCGGGAAGGTCCACAAGGATGAACTGATAGCCCCCGTATTCGAATTTGCCTTCCTTTGCGTCGACAGTCACTCCGCTGTAGTTCCCGACATGCTCGTGGCTGCCTGAAGCTATGTTGAAAAGCGAAGTTTTCCCGCAGTTGGGATTTCCTACCAATGCGACGCGGATTATGTGCCTGCGCTCTTCAGCCAGATGCTTCATTTCCGTTTCAAGGATTTCCGCTTCTTCGCAGGTATCGGCCTCGAGGGGAGGCCGGGGAGTGGCTGAGGCAATGATTTCCTTGGTTTCAGATTCGCTGATGACTTCTATCTTGTCTGCTTCTTCACGGCGCAGGCTGATCTTGTAGCCTATTATTTCATATTCGATAGGGTCTTTGAGTGGAGCGTTCAGGATCACCTTTACGCTTTTCCCTTTCACGAAACCCATTTCAATAATTCTTTTCCTGAAGCTTCCGTGTCCGTTGACTTTTACGATGACACCGTGCTCTCCGGTCTTGAGTTCAGAAAGTTTCATCCGATTCCTTTTCCTTAAATTCCCTTTCGGGACAATTTTTCCGGCGCCAAAGATAGCAAGAAATATCAGCCTCTGCACAAGACCTCCTGATTATTTGGATATTGCTCCCCATAAATTGCTACCTGGTTGCATTTTTCATCCCAATAATTCATTACAAAGTTTTAACTTTGCGGCAATAAAACGGGTACTATATGCAAAGAGAGAATTTCGGCAACCGCTTCGGCGTGCTTGTCGCCATGGCCGGGTCTGCCATAGGACTCGGGAACCTGTGGCGGTTTCCATACATGGTGGGAGAATATGGCGGCGCAGCCTTCATTTTTGTTTATATCATCTGTTTTTTCCTTCTGTGCCTTCCGATTCTGATTGCGGAAATAACGATAGGACGCAGGAGCCAGACCAATGCTTTCAGGGTATTCCATAAGCTTGCGCCGGGCAGCAGGTGGAACCTGGTCGGGATATTGATGGTCGCGACGCCGATAATAGTCGTTTCATACTACAGTGTCATCGGCGGCTGGTCGGTAGAATATTTCGTAAAGGCATGTTCGCTCGATTTTTCCCCGGGGGCGGGTCCGGAGGCCGGATTCGGCGATATCTTCGGAAGTTTTATCTCATCTGTCTGGGCTCCTGTCCTGTACC
Source organism: Candidatus Cryptobacteroides faecipullorum (assembly GCA_017694885.1). Lineage (GTDB taxonomy): Bacteria > Bacteroidota > Bacteroidia > Bacteroidales > UBA932 > Cryptobacteroides > Cryptobacteroides faecipullorum. The sequence continues at coordinate 76,236 of JADIMH010000015.1, forward strand.
ATACGTTTTACCTGCTTGTTACGGCGGCAGTAGTGGCTGTAGGCGTGAAGTCAGGCATAGAGCGTTTCGGAAAGATAATGATGCCGCTTCTTTTTGTCATAATGATAGTCATAGCAGTGCGTTCGGCCACTTTGCCCGGTGCCGGAGACGGACTGGAATGGTTGTTCCGACCGGATTTTTCCAAAATCGATGCTTCGGTATGTGCGGCTGCCCTCGGCCAGGGCTTTTTCTCCCTTTCCGTCGGTTTCGGAATCATGCTGACTTACGGTTCTTATATAAGCAAAAAAGAAAATATTGCCGTATCATCTGCCTATACGGCTGTTTCGGATCTTGTTTTCGCGCTTATTGCCAGCTGTGCCATCATGCCTGCCGTATTCGTTTTCGGCCTCGACCCGAGCGAAGGTCCGGGACTGGTATTCGAGACGCTTCCGTTCATATTTTCCAACATGCCTTTGGGCGGACTCGTTTCCATACTGTTTTTCCTTGCCCTGATAGTCGCTGCGCTGACCTCTTCGATTTCACTGTTTGAAGTAGGGGTGGCCTATCTTATGGAAGAGAAGCATGTATCCAGGAAAAAGGCCTGTGTTATTATATTTGTATTGACATGGGCTCTCGGTGTCCTGTGTTCGCTGTCATTCGGACCGCTTTCTGATCTGAAGCTTTTCGGGAACACCCTGTTCGACTTCTTCGACAAGCTGTCTGCCAATTACCTGATGCCGTCCGGGGCCTTTCTGATCGTTCTGTTCGTAGGCTGGCGGATGAAGAAATCCGATGTGCGCGAAGAATTTACCAACCGGGAGACCCTTTCCGGGAACGCCAGGATATTCCCTGTGGTGTATTTCCTTATAAAGTATATGGCCCCGGTGGCCATAGTCGTGATATTCCTGACAAATCTATTGTAGCGGCACAAGCTTGATGAACAATAGGGCGGCAAGAAGATGTGATTAAATTATAAATCCCTGACAATCAATCGATTGACAGGGATTTTTCGGTGCTCCGGACGGGGATCGAACCCGTACGGACATTTCTGTCCAAGGGATTTTAAGTCCCTCTTGTCTACCAATTCCAACACCAGAGCGATCCGGCTGCAAATATAGGAAATAAATCATTAAGTTTCACAAGATATCGCAGCAGGGGGCAGTTTACCAGAAGAAAGTCGCTGCCAGTCCTGTCTGGATGGAGTGCACAAGGGGTTTGCTGTCGGTGAATGTATATGTCTCATATTCTGCGAAAGCCTTTAACTTGAAATTGTTTCCCGTTATTACAGACAATGCCGGACCGGCCGCCAGGTCTATCCCGTTGCCTTCCCGGTGCCATGCATATCCGAGCATGAGCCTGGTTTCCAGTTCGAGTATCCTTGCGAAAGGCCATTGCCAGTAACATCCTGCGGCTATGCTGTACATGTTTGAAGACTTTCCGTCTGAACGGGTCATAGAATTTGCCCCTGTCCTCAGGCATAGTCCGTTGCCGGGACTGAAAGGTATGTTCACATGGACCCCGACGGAACTGCCGGAATGCGGAATCACGTTTTCCTTTTTCCTGTATCCCGGGAAAAACCGGTACCCGAAATATACCGATGCTTCATAATGGCGGAGTGAAGGATCATAAGTGAATCCTGGATCGGCATACCGGTCTGTAAGATATTTGTCCTTGAATATCCTGTCTGTTATGAGGTAGCCGAGCTGTGTCGCCGCGATGCCGATGATTGCCCCACCCAGCAGGTCGCTGCTCCAGTGTCTGTCGTTGAGGATGCGTCCTATGGCAGTGGCGGTAGCTGCAGTATATGCACCGAAACTGAACCATGGACTCCTCCATCCGTATTCCTTATGCATCATGGTCGCTACCATAAAGGCGGTGGCAGTATGTCCCGAAGGGAAGGAATTGTTTGAACTTCCGTCCGGCCGCGGTCTCCGTACCGTGTATTTTATGCCGTTTACCAGGCCGGCCATGATAGCCGCCGAGAATGCGTCTGATACCAGCATGCGTCCCCATTGGGTGCGGCTGTCATATCCGGATACTTTCATTCCGACCATAGCGATGGCCGGGGCATACTGCAGATAGTCATCGTAGGGCGAAGAGAAATCGGGGACCGCGTTGTATCTGAGCTGACGTATCCCTCCGTCGAATGAATGGATATTTGCTGACGGTCCTCCGTATGTGTGGCGGATCTGGGCGGATGTTTCCGGACACAATATGCAGCAAATGAAAGAAAACGCAAGAATCAGGACTGCTTTTCTCATTGTTCAAGGGGGTTATAGATGGATTTACGCACTGCAAAGATAGGCAAATAGTTTCAGTTTTTCAGTCAAAGAATGTAAATTCGCGGTATCGTAACCAGGTCTGAAGAATGAGGTTGGCTTTTATACACGGATATGACAGCCGGAATGCCGGCGAATGGCCGGACATTGCCTTTATCCGGTCTCTTGCGGAGGCTTTCCCGGACTGCAGGATAGATGTCCTCGCACGGAAAGGGGGCATGTTCCGGGATTCTTTGGCGGGGATTCCGAATATTACGGTCCATGAGCCTTCCGGAATATTTCCCGACAAGTCCGGAGTCATCTGGAGAATGCTCTGGCTGAGAAAGAAGATAAAGAGCCTGGAGCCTGATATCGTCCATATAATGCATGCCGACGGACCGGTCGGGAATATAAGGGGTAACGGTCCGGGCCTGAAAGTCATCGTGTCTGTACAGAATCTGTGTTTCCTTTATTCTCCTGCGGGCTTTACATGGCTGCAGAGACACTGGCTCAGCGGCTCGGTCCGACGGTCATGCCGGATTTCCGATGCCATTATGGTTCACGACAGCCGGCTGGCAGCGGAACTTGTCAAATATTATTTTATTCCCAAATCGAAAATCGAAGTTGTAGACTCGGTGGCTTCTGCCATGGCTGTTTATGAGAGCCTGTCAGGGCGGAAGGACTGATCAGTTGCTGACCATTGCCAGAGTGGCGATGCTTACCGCAATGTCCCGACCGGCGGACCTTATCGCCTGATAACATGCATGCAGAGTAGCTCCTGTGGTAAATACATCGTCTACGAGCAGTACATGCCTGGTCTCCGGCGGGAAACATGTCCTGAGACCGAATGCTCCTGTTACGTTTCTTGACTTTTCTTCTACGCCCAGACGCGTCTGCGTCGCAGTATGATGGCGTCTGAACAGGATATCCGTACGCAGACATCCGTGCAACGGCCTTGCAATTCCCCTGGCGATGATTTCCGCCTGGTTGTATCCGCGTTTCCACCTTCTCGTCCAGAAAAGGGGAACAGGCATTATCAGGTCTATGTCACTGAAGATTTCCGAGGCCGCAATCCTTTCTCCAAGCATATGTCCGAAGAACAGGCCGGAACTGATATCCTTTCTGTATTTTATACTGTATGGGATTTTTCTGTAGTCCGCTTCGGAATTGAAGAAAAACAAGGAGGCCGCAAGGCTGTACGGGGTCCGGAACGCCGGAGTCTCCCCTTTGTCGAGCAGACGGCACAATGAATTTTGTATCAGTTCATTGAATTTGTCTGCCATCGGGTTGTACCGCAGTGTCCAGTTGAACGTGAAAGGCATGTCGGCCAGACATCCTGTGCAGATGTGCTTTTCAAAGACGAGGAGTCTTCTTCCGCAGACAATGCATGTCCGCGGAAGTATCAGATCCATAACGGAAGCGAATGGTTTGCAGAACGGGGTTTCCATATTTTTACCGAAGCGATTTCCAGCAAAAATATCCGTCTGCCGGGTCCGGGACATAAAAAAAGAGAAAAACTTAACGTTTTTCTCTTTTTTTATGTTTGCAGGAATCTTCAAGCGTCTTGTCAGCAGTTCATTGCCCCGCAGCAGTGGATGACCTGACCGCTTACATAAGAAGAAAGCGGGCTGGCGAGGAACAGAGCCACGTTGGCCACATCCTCCGGAGTGCCGCCGCGACGCAGAGGAATCTGTTTTTCCCATTCCTGACGAACTTTCTCCGGAAGTGCGTTTGTCATATCGGTGATGATGAATCCCGGAGCGATGCAGTTCGCACGTATTCCGCGAGGGCCCATTTCCTTTGCTATCGATTTTGCCAGACCGATCATTCCGGCTTTTGATGCAGAGTAGTTGCACTGGCCTGCATTTCCCGATACGCCTACTACGGAAGACATGTTGATTATGCTTCCTTCACGCTGCTTTGCCATGACAGGGGTAACCGCGTGGATGAAGTTGAATGCCGATTTGAGGTTCACTGTCAGGACGGCGTCCCACTGCGCTTCGGTCATCCTCATCATGAGTCCGTCTTTTGTAATGCCTGCATTGTTTACCAGGATGTCGATTCTGCCGAAGTCTTCGATAATCTGGTTTACGACTGTATGTGTCTCATCGAAACTTGCCGCATTGGAGGCGTATGCCTTGGCTTTTACTCCGTATGCCTCAAGTTCTTTAAGAGTCTGCTCTGCCGCCTCGTTGATGACGAGGTCTGTGAATGCGACATTAGCGCCTTCAGAAGCGAATTTCAAGGCTATTGCTTTGCCTATCCCTCTTGCCGCACCAGTGACAAGAGCTGTTTTTCCGTCAAGAAGTCCCATTCTTTGAAAAATTTATAAATTATTGTTTTTTACCGGGTTTTCAGTTACCGGCATTTGCCGGTGCAAAATTATCCCAGAATATCCGTATAAGCAAATTTTCTTTATAAATATCTTTTTTCGTTACTGTCTATGGCGATGAAAATGAATATCATTGCCGTAAAGGCCCAGAGGGACGACCCTCCGTAGCTGAGCAGCGGAAGCGGTATGCCTATGACAGGAACCAGGCCCATTGTCATGCCTATGTTTATGAAAAGATGCATGAAAATGCAGCATGCCACGCAATATCCGTATATCCTTGTAAAGGACTCCCTGCTTTTTTCTGCATCCCGCAGTATCCTCCATATCAGGAATACATACAGCAGGATGACGGAAGCTGAGCCTAAAAACCCCCATTCTTCACCGATAGTGCAGAAAATGAAGTCGGTACTCTGCTCAGGGACAAATCCGTATGTAGTCTGTGTCCCGTGAAGGAATCCTTTCCCGGCAAATCCTCCGGAACCTATGGCGATCATGGACTGGTTTACGTTGTAGCCTACTCCTGTAGGGTCATCCTTGAGTCCCAGCAATACTTCGATCCTTTTCCTCTGGTGATCCTGAAGGACTTCGTGGAACAGGAAATCGACAGACATAATGAACAGGATGCCGGCAATAAAGGATGCGACAGCACCGAGCTTGAACAAGCTCCTTTCCCGGTATGCCCGGTAGGCATAGAAGAAAATTACTGCCACGGCAGCGGCTGCGAAGAAATAAGCCGGGCGTATCTTGTCCGTTATCTCTTCCGGAGAGTCCGTCAGTCCTGCCGCCCATTTTATAATATAAGGTAGAAGTGCCAGAAAAACCATTACAGGAAGTACCGCAATGCACCATTTTTTCATCTTTCCGGATTCAAGGGCAGAGCATAGAGTGACTGTTCCGGTGAGGGCCAGCATGGAGACATAGGGAGATGCGGTAAGGGTCAGGATGAAAAGCAGGATGGCCATGCCGATCATGAAAAGCAGCCATCCCGACAGTCCTTCCCTGTAGAGCATGAAAACGAACCCTACATATACAAGCGCTGATCCGGTCTCGCTCTGCGCTATGATTATGGCCATCGGGAGCAGTATTATCAGTGCGGTGATGATGAAGTTTCTCGTATTGTTTATCCTGTAGCCGATCTGGCTCATTACGGTGGCCAGCAGCAGGGAAGTGGAGATCTTTGAAATTTCTGCGGGCTGGAACCTGACCGGACCGAATTCGAACCAGGATCTGGAGCCCTTTACTTCCACTCCGAAGAATATGACGGCTACGAGCAGCAGTATTGTGGCGGCGTAGAACAGGACGGACATCCCTTCCCAGGTCCTCGGATTGATGATAAACAGGATCATGCCGCCGATTCCGAGAGCCGATACTATCCATACGAACTGTTTCCCGCTACGGCAGCTGAAATCGAATATGGATGCCGGCTCAGAAGAATGAACCGATGCATATATGTTTATCCAGCCGATAAGCACGAGCAGCAGATAGGTCACTACCAGCGACCAGTCTATTGTCTTGAGCAGACTGTTTCCTCTATATGTGTTCATCCCGTTTCGTTTAGAATTTATCTGTCATTGTATTTATCCAGCAATACTCCTTCAATCATACGCTTCTCCAGCTCCTTGCGCGAGTCATCTATATTGCGGGTCAGGTATTTTTCTGTCAGGAGCGAGGCTATCGGAGCTGCCCATCTGGCGCCGAAAGACCCGTGTTCGATATATGCGGCTACGGCGATTTTGGGATTGTCCTTCGGAGCGAAGCATATGAATACGGAGTTGTCGTCTCCGTGCGGGTTCTGTGCAGTTCCGGTCTTTCCGCAGATATCCAGTCCTTCGACGGCTGCTATGGAAGCGGTGGCTCCGGACCCGAATCCGGCGTTTACCGCCATATACATCCCTTCTACAACGGCGGGGAAATATGATGTGTCGACCATCGTGTAGTTGCGTCGGGTATATTTAGGGTCGATTTCCACTCCTTCGGAAGACTTTATTATGTGCGGGATATAATAGAATCCGCGATTTGCCATGATTGCACACAGGTTCGCCAGGTGCAGGGGGGTGCAGCCTATTTCTCCCTGACCGATCGAAAGGGAAATGATATTGGTTGCTTTCCATCTTCCTTTTCCGTACATCCTGTCATACAGTTCCGGATCCGGTATGTCACCGCCAAGTTCTGAGGGGAAATCGCTTCCGAGTTTCCTGCCGAAACCGAAACCGGATACGTACTCGTCCCATTTGGCAAGGGCTTGTGATACGGATCCGTATTCCGGGTTTTCGAGTATGGAGCGCAGGACGTAGCAATAATAGGCATTGCATGACATCATTATCGATTCCTTCATATCCAGAGGAGACCTGTGGTCATGGCATCCCATTTTACGGTTTCCGTACCGGTATCCGCGATGGCACGGATATTCGGTCTGCGGGGTCACCACTCCTTCCTGAAGGCCGATAAGGGCGTTTACAAGCTTGAAAACGGAACCTGGAGGATATGAAGCCTGGACCGCTCTGTTGAACATGGGCTTCAGCGGGTCCGACAGTATCCTGTTGTAGTGGCTTCCGATGTCCGCCAGCACGTCTACGTCTATTCCGGGGCTGGATATCAGTGCCAGGATTTCCCCTGTAGAAGGTTCGATGGCGACAAGGCTTCCTACTTTGTTCTGCATGAGCGTTTGCCCGTAGTGCTGGAGTTCGGCATCGATGGTGGTAACTATGTCTTTGCCGGGAATCGCTTCCTTGTCCATTTCTCCGTCACGGTATGAGGATTCTATCCTGTTGCGGGAGTCGCGCAGATAGATTTTGTAGCCTTTTTCGCCCTTCAGGTATTTTTCGCAGGTAGCCTCTATCCCTGTCATTCCCGCATAGTCGCCGGCCTTGTATTCGCCATGATGCGATTCTATGTATCTGGAGTCCACTTCCGAGACATATCCGAGCAGGTTCCCTCCGGCGTTGTACGGGTATTGTCTTATGCTTCTGGGCTGGCCCCTGAATCCGGGGAACTTGAAAGAGAGCTCCGCAAAGCGCATGTATGTCTCTGGAGGCAGCTGTTTGAGCATGACGACGGACTGGTATCCGATCCTTCTGCGGTTTTTGTGGTATTCGGCCATTTTGCCGCGAATGAAATCAGCCGGTACGCCGAGGGCTTCTCCCAACGCCAGGGTGTCGAATTCGGTGACTTCCTTTGGTGTCACCAGAATGTCATATGCGACTCTGTTCCCGACAAGGATTTTCCCGTTTCTGTCATAGATGATCCCCCTGGTGGGATAGATGGTGGAATAGACCATCGAGTTGTTGGATGCGTCGATCTTGTAGCTGTCGTCCAGAATCTGTATTACGAACAGCCTCCCGATCAGAATCAGCGCCGCGACCGTGAGTCCTGCGAGTATCTTGTTTTTCCTGTTGAGTGTCATATCCGGTGCCCTCTATCTGTCGTTGGGATTCAGAACATGTATGACAAGCAGGGCAAGGATCCCGTCGCAGGCCAGTGAGGCCGCAAAACGGGCCGCGTTGAACCAGAACGGCCTGACTCCGGAGCCGTCGGCAAGTATGTATATCGACAGGAACACCATGTAGACAACGGTAACGGCAAGAAGGGTTTTCCAGATGCTTGCGGATCTGGAGTTGAACGGGTTGCCTTTGTCGGAAATCTCGTCACCCATGATTGCTTTCAGCAACGGTTGCCGGATCAGTGCTACCGGTACGAGGGCAAGGGTATTGAGCCCTATGATCCCTTCGGCCAGGAAATCGACGGCCAGACCTGTACCGAAAGCTATCAGCATGCTTGCCATGGTGTTTATCTTCAGGGGTATGCACAATACCATGGCCGGAAGAACAGTGACGGATATGTACGGACTGATCCTGAAATAGTTGCAAATGACCATCTGTGCAATGGCCAGCAATATGTATATGGCACTGAAATTCTGGTTCGCCTTCATGATCTTTCCTCCGGATTATTGTTTGGAAACCAAATCGCTTATCTCGTCTTTTCCGGCATTCTGGACTATGGTCACATATCTCAGAGCCTTGAAATCTTCGAAAAGCCTTACCTTGATTTCATAGGTCGCCCCGTTTATTATCCTGGATTCTCCGGTGGTTCCAAGAGGTATGTCAGGCGGGAATATCGATGAAAAGCCGCTGGTATAGACCGTATCGCCGCTTTCTATCCCTATATGGTGGGGAATTTCATTCAGCAGGGCGCCGTCGGTATTTGCACCGTCCCATACCAATGAGCCGACGGGGCCGGTTTTCCCGATGCGTGCGCTCACTGTCATTCCGGTATTCTTGAATGATATTCCGTATGAGTAATGTCTGCTGACGGCATCGATGATGCCTATTACGCCTTGTCCGGTAATGATTCCCGACTGGGGGGTTACGCCATCCTCGGAGCCTTTGTCGACGATGATGTAGTTGTGCTGGCGGTTGTTGCTGATCTTGACGATTTCCGCCTGCCGGTAGATGTATCTGCCGGTGCTGTCCTCCGCTACGGATGCGGAATCCGCTTCATGTGCCGCGCCTGACTGCAATGCATTGCACTCCGCAATGCCGTTCCCGCAGTCCCGCAGTTTGCAGGCAAGGTTGAAGTTTTCTTCTGCCAGGCGGGCGTTTTCTTTCTGCAGTGAAAAGTAGTATTTGATGCTTTCGGTCTTTCCCCAGACATAAGCGTAAAAAGCGTGGGCTCCTTTCATTACCCACGAGTCCTGAAGGATTCCGTTGCTTCTCAGCATACCCAATGCAGCTACCTCCAATACGATGAAGATAGCTGCATTGAATATCGTTGAAAATGTTTTCCGGTTCCTGACCATTCTATCTCATGAGGAATGGATATCTGTCCGTATGCTTGAGTGCTATGCATGTCCCTCTGGCGACAGCTTTCAGAGGGTCTTCTGCGACATGGAAAGGAATATTCACCTTTTCGCTGAGCCTCTTGTCGAGTCCTCTGAGCAGCGAACCTCCTCCGGAGAGGAAAATGCCGCTTTCCACGATGTCGGAGTAAAGTTCCGGCGGAGTCTGTTCCAATACATGCAGGATCGCCGACTCGATTTTCGCGATCGACTTGTCAAGACAGTGGGCTATTTCCTGATATGTTATGGTAGCCACGACAGGATGTGCGGTCATCAGGTTCGGTCCTTTGACTACGAAAGGCTCCGGCTCGTCGTCGAGGTTCGGTATGACGGCTCCAACCGCTATTTTAAGCTTTTCCGCAGTCGGTTCTCCGACCTTGATGTTATGCTGCTGTTTGAGATAATACTGTATGTCGTTTGTGAACACGTCTCCGGCCACCCTTACGCTGTTCTGCTGGACTATTCCGCCCAAAGAGATGACGGCGATTTCCGTTGTCCCTCCTCCGATGTCCACTACCATGCTTCCTTTCGGAGCCTCCACGTCCAGACCGATTCCGAGAGCGGCGGCCATCGGTTCGAATATCAGATATACGTCACGGCCTCCGGCGTGTTCGGTGGAGTCGCGCACGGCCCTTATTTCCACTTCCGTACTGCCTGACGGAATACCTACCACCACCTTCAGGTTAGGTGTGAAGAGCGACCTGCGCTTGCTGTTCACTTTCTTTATGAAACCTCTGATCATCAGTTCGGCCGCATTGAAGTCCGCAATTACTCCGTCGCGCAGTGGCCTCACTGTCTTGATTCCGGGGTTTTCCCTGTCCTGTATGAGTTTTGCCTGATGTCCCAGGGCGATAGGTTTTCCGGTGTTGTTGTCCAGAGCCACGATGCTTGGCTCATCCAGTACTATCTGGTCGTTCTGGAAAATGACGGTGTTCGCTGTTCCGAGATCAATTGCGAGTTCCTGGGTCAAAAAAGAAAATCCCATCTGTATAATTCGTTATAACGTTATATTTCCGAAGTAAAAAACTAAACTGCAAAATTACGAAAAAAAAGTTAATTTTGCTGTAATAACTTTTAAAAACAGATCGGCGGAATGGGACGGGATAAATATTTGATTATAACGGCGGGCGGCTCCGGGACACGTATGGGCGCGCCTGTGCCGAAACAGTTCTTGCAGCTGGACGGGAAGCCCGTCCTGCAGATGACGATGGAAAAATTCATCGATGCCGAGCCTGATATCAGAATAGTTACGGTATTGCCTTCCGCATCCGTACCGATGTGGAAGGACTTGTGCTATGAGAACAATTTCGCTGTAAGACAGACTATAGTGGAGGGCGGTATAACACGCTTCCATTCTGTAAGGAACGGACTGGAAAAAGTGCCGGACGGTGCGTTGGTGGCAATCCATGACGGGGTGCGTCCTCTTGTCTCCCCGGGCTTTATTTCGTCTGTTTTCCGACTTGCGGAAAATGTCCCTGCCGTGACTCCCGTAATTCCATGTACGGATACGCTCCGTCAGATCGTGCGGAGGCAGGACGGAACCCTTGAGAGGGTCGATGATCCTTATGTGGACCGCAGCAGGGTCTATGCCGTGCAGACTCCGCAGATATTCTGGTCGGAAGTGATAAAGGATGCGTACAGGCAGGCGTATGATACGGTTTTTACCGACGATGCTTCAGTGGCAGAAAAAAAAGGAGTGGAAGTCTGCTATGTCGATGGAGAGAAATCCAACATAAAACTTACCGCTCCAGATGATATGAAACTTGCAGAAGCACTCTGCAGCATATTGCATTATTGATTTTCCTGCTTCTTCACGTTTGCAGAGAAACTTGTGTTCTGGTATTCCTTTACCCATACCTGGCGTTCTATGGCCTGGTCAAGGGATATCTGCGTTTCCGTAGACTGTACATAAGGGATCTTCTGGATAGTGTTCACCAGGATTTCCATGAGATGGTCATGGTTGAAGCAGAATATCTTCAGAAGCAGTGCATACTTTCCCGTAACGAAATGGCATTCTACTATTTCCGAGATCTTTTTGAATGCTTCGATCACTTCCGGATATTTGTTGGCTTCGGAGAGGGATACGCTTATGAAGGCACATACATTGAGTCCAAGAGCCTGAGGCTTTACGAGTAGCCGGGAACCGGTAATTACACCGTTGGCTTCCAGCCTTTTAACTCTCTGATGGATTGCTGCTCCCGATACTCCGCATTCCCTGGCTATCTCCAGAAACGGCATGCGGGCATTCTTCACCAGAAAAGAAAGTATTTTCTGGTCAATCTGATCAATGTGGTATGAAGGCATAGCTCTTACAGTTAATTTAACATTATCTCCGCGAAGTTAGAAATAATTTATAATTATATCAATAAATGATTTTAAAATTATAAATTATAATAAGGCTATTTCTTTCTCGCTTTTCTTCCCGTCGGTTTGGTGGACGAGACTATTTCCTTGCAGGCATCTTCGGTCAATGCCGCGGTGTCTGTGCCTTTCGGTATCCTGTAGTTCTGGCCTGCATGTTTGATGTACGGTCCGTAATTACCGTCTATTACCTGGATGTCGCTCTGAGGAAAATCAAGCAGGATTTTTTTTGCAGGCCTGTTCTCAGCCTGGACGATAAGGCCGATGCAGGTTTCGAGGTCCACTTTCAACGGGTCGGTCCCGCGCGGCAGGGAAATGTTCCTGTCTCCGTATTTCATGTAAGGTCCGAAACGTCCTTTGGTGCATATGATATCCATGCCGTTGTACTGGCCGACCGTCCTGGGAAGTTCGAAAAGCCTTAACGCCTCTTCCAGAGTGATGCTTTCGATCAGCTGTCCCGGCCCCAGGCTTGCAAACTGCCTGTCGTCTCCTTCCCCTTTCTGCACATAAGATCCGTATTGTCCGTATTTCGCCACTATGGGTTTCCCGTCCTGCGGATCATGCCCCAGTTCTCTGCTGACATGACTGTACTGATGGTCGTTGAGCACTGTCTCGACTTGTTTGTGGAACGGGGCATAGAATGATGCGATGAGTTCGTTCCATGCCATGTTCCCTTCGGCTACCTGGTCGAAATCCTTTTCGACATCGGCCGTGAAACCGTAGTCGAGGATCTTTTCAAAATTGTCTACGAGATAGTCTGTCACTATCATCCCGATTTCCTGCGGCAGGAGTCTGCCTTTGCCTGCTCCGATTATCTCGGTCTTCTCTACCTGGCTTATGGTCCCGTCTTTGAGAAGCAGGTTCTTCACCGGAATCTTTTCACCCTCCTTGTCTCCCTTTACTATATAGCCGCGCCCTTTGGTCAGCGTAGAGATCGTAGGAGCATAGGTAGACGGTCTTCCGATACCCAGCTCCTCAAGTTTCTTGACCAGCGTCGCTTCTGAATATCTCATCGGAGGGGCCGTGAATTTGCACTCGGCACACAGGCCTCTCTCTTCCATCAGATCGCCGGTGCGGAGTTCCGGAAGTATCACCTCGTCTTCATCCTGAGGCTCGTCGGAACTTTCCATGTAAAGTTTGAGGAAACCGTCGAAAAGCACTTCGGTGGCCTGTATGGAGAACAGTTCGGTGCCTTTGTCGTATCCTACCTTTATGTCTGTCTTCATGACTTTCGCATCAGCCATCTGCGATGCTACGGTCCTTTTCCAGATCAGTTCGTAGAGTCTTTTTTCCTGAGGTGTCCCGTCGATCTCCGTGTGTTCTATGTATGTCGGGCGGATGGCCTCGTGGGCCTCCTGTGCACCCTTTGCCTTGGTCTTGTACTGCCGGGTTCTGGAGTATTCCTCACCGAAGTTGTCGCATATGAAGCTTTTGGCAGTTCCCAATGCCAGAGAGGAAAGGTTTGTGGAGTCGGTCCTCATGTAGGTAATGAAACCGGCCTCGTAAAGTCTCTGGGCTATGCTCATGGTCTGGCTTACAGAGAACCTCAGCTTTCTTGCGGCTTCCTGCTGGAGCGATGATGTCGTGAACGGAGGTGCCGGAACCCTGACCCCTTCTTTCTTTTCGATGCTTTTGATCGAGAAAACGGCTCCGATACATCTTTTGAGAAATGCTCCGGCGCTTTCAATGTCCGGGAATCTGGTGTCGAGGACAGCCTTGACTGTAACGCCTTCCTGGGTTCCCTGCGGATGGAATACGGCTTCTACCTTATAATATTGTTCTTTGCGGAAGCCGATGATTTCCCTTTCCCTGTCTACGACCAGTCTCAGAGCTACCGACTGTACCCTGCCGGCGGAAAGTTTCGGCTGGATCTTTTTCCACAGGATAGGCGAGAGTTCGAATCCGACAAGCCTGTCCAGAACACGGCGCGCCTGCTGGGCATCCACCAGATTCATGTCTATGTCTCTCGGGTTTTCAATGGCATGCAGAATCGCATTCCTGGTTATTTCATGGAAGACTATCCTGCGGGTGTTCTCCTTTTTCAGTCCCAATGTTTCATACAGATGCCATGAAATGGCTTCTCCTTCCCGGTCTTCATCGGATGCCAGCCATACCGTCTTTGCACTTTTTGCGGCTTTTTTCAGTTCGGATACTATTTTCTTTTTGTCGGAAGGTATTTCATATTCGGGCTTGAAGCCGTGTCCGACATCGATGCTCAGAGAGTTGTCCTTAAGGTCTCTGATATGTCCGAAACTTGATTTTACGATATAATCCTTTCCAAGGAATTTCTGGATTGTCCCCGCTTTTGCCGGAGACTCGACGATTACAAGGTTCTCTTCCATTAAAATTTTCTGGTTTATGACAATTCCGGCAGAATCTTTCTGAGTCAATGAGATGACCTTTCCCGGTTTCGAAGTGCAAAGTAAGGAACAAACAAGGTAATTTTCCAAATTTTATCCGTATTTTTGTGCCTTTGTATTAAATACAGGCTTATGACTGAAAAGACAAAAAAAAGGATAACCAAGTGGTTCTGGATTATTTTTTCATTGCCTATTGCGTTGGTTATCTTGCTGTTACTGCTTGTCTGGGCTTTTGCTGACATTCCGTCTTTCGAGGAACTGGAGAATCCGGACAGCAAACTTGCCACCCAGGTGATTGCAGAAGACGGAGAAATCCTTACGACTTTCCATATCGAAAACCGTTCATTTGTCAGCTATGACGAACTGTCCCCGTATCTGGTGCAGGCTGCTATAGCTACAGAGGACGTGAGGTTCTATGAACATTCCGGAATAGATTTCATAAGCCTCGGCAGGGTGCTTTTCAAGACCCTGCTTATGCAGGATTCGAGTCAGGGAGGCGGAAGCACCATAACCCAGCAGCTGGCCAAGACCCTGTATCCGAGAGCCGATGTCCGCAGCAGGGTTCCCGGAGTATATCAGATCAGGATGGTATGGGTAAAGCTCAAAGAGTGGATCACCGCAGTGAAGCTGGAGAGGAACTATACCAAAGAGGAGATTATGGACATGTATATGAATGCCATATTCTTCGGGAGCAATGCATATGGAATCAAGGCTGCCTCTCAGACGTTCTTTGCCAAGAACCCGTCTGATCTGACCGTCGAGGAGAGTGCGATGCTGGTCGGTATGGTAAACAAGCCTACACGATACAATCCTGCCCTGAATCCCGACAAGGCTCTTGTCCGCAGGAATTTTGTCATCGGCCAGATGGAAAAGGCCGGATTCCTGTCGGAAGCGGAAAAGGATTCGTTGTCTCTGATACCTATAACATTGTCCTATCAGGTGCAGGACCACAATGCCGGTATCGCCCCGTACTTCCGGGACATGCTGAGGCGTACCATGAATGCCGGAAAGCCGGAAAGATCCCGCTATGCCCAGTATGAGGACTTCGTGGCGGATTCGCTCCAGTGGGCGGACGATCCTTTTTACGGATGGCTGAACAAGAACAGGAAGCCGGACGGGACAGGATACAATCTGGATAAGGACGGACTCAGGATATATACTACCATTAACTATAAGATGCAGCAATATGCCGAGGAGGCCGTGGCCGAACATCTCGGACAGGATCTGCAGAAGAATTTCTGGCGGGATCTGTCGAGGAAGAGAAACAAGCCTTTTTCCAACGATGTGGACAAGGCTACCATCGACCGCCTGATGTCGCAGGCACGGAGATGGAGCGACCGCTACAGGATCATGAAGGCCCGCGGCGCTTCGGAAAGCGAAATACGGAAGAGTTTCAGCGAGAAAGTGAAAATGAGGGTGTTCTCATGGAACGGCAAGGGGTATATCGATACGCTGATGACTCCGGATGATTCCATTCTGTATTACAAGGCGCATCTGAGAGCGGCGTTTATGGCCATCGAGCCCCAGACAGGTCATGTCAAGGCTTATGTAGGCGGGCCTGAGTACAGGTATTTCAAGTATGACAATGTCCGTCAGGGCAAACGTCAGGTGGGATCTACCATCAAGCCGTTCCTTTATACGCTGGCCATGCAGGAAGGCATGTCGCCTTGCGACAAGGTGGTGAATGTCCCGCAGACTTTCATAGTAGGCAACGATACCTGGACGCCTCAGAGTACTGACAGCGATGAGTGGATAGGACAGACCGTGACCCTGAAATGGGGCCTTACGAAAAGCAGCAACAACATTTCAGCCTATCTCATGAAACAGTTCGGTCCGCACGCAATGGCCGAAATGATGCGTAAGATGGGTATAGGCAGCTATATCGAGGAAGTACCTTCCCTGTGTGTCGGTCCGGCTGATCTGACTCTGTATGAAATGGTTGCGGCTTATAATACCTTTCCTTCCCAGGGCGTCTACGTGTATCCTGTCTTCGTGACGAGGATAGAGGACAATATGGGAAATGTCCTTGCTGATTTCAATACAAGGAAAAGGGAGGCCATAAGCGAGCATACGGCATATCTGATGGCCAATCTCATGCAGGGTGTCGTCCAGAGCGGAACAGGACGGAGGCTTATATGGAAATACGGTCTGAAAGGGGAAATCGCCGGCAAGACCGGTACTACGAACGACCAGTCTGACGGCTGGTTCATAGGCTATACCCCTACAATTACGGCAGGAGTTTGGGTCGGGGCGGAAGACCGTCAGGTGCATTTCGAATCGCTTTCTTTGGGCCAGGGTTCCAATACGGCCCTTCCTATATGGGGCATATGGATGAAAAAGGTCCTTGAGGACGGGACATTGGGTATTTCAGCGGCGGACCGGTTCATAGCCCCGCCGGGCATGCATCTGAACCTTGACTGCGACGGCAGCGATGCTGATGCTTCAGGACAGGCTTCCAGAAGGACCGAAGAAGAGGCAGAGGATTATTTCTTTGACTGATGGTAAAAACAGTATAAATAAAAATGGTACGACATAAATATAACGATATCGCTGTCATTTATGGCAGCGATTCTTCCGAATGGGAGATTTCTTGCCGCAGCGGAGAGTTCGTTTCTTCACGCATAGACGGCTCTCTGTATAACGTATATGAAATTTTCGCCAGATTCGGCAAGTGGCAGCTTGTAGCTTACCGGATGAAGGATTCCGTGAGGGTGGTACTCCCTCAGGACCGGAGACCGGAAATAGACAAGACGGACTTTTCCGTATCCGTATCCGGGCGCAGGGTTAAATTCGACTTTGCATATCTGATGCAGCATGGCACACCTGGAGAAAACGGGCTGATACAGGGTTATCTGGAAATGCTCTCAGTTCCGAAAAGCAGTTGCAGTGCATTCGTATCGGCCATTACATTCGACAAGTTCTCTTGCAAGGGTTATCTCAGGAATGTCGATTTCGTAAAATGCGCAGACGATGTATTCATGAGGAAAGGGGATGATGTCGAGGCCTTTGAGAAGGAAGCTGCCGAAAAGCTCGGCTTTCCCATGTTTGTAAAGCCTACCGATGGCGGATCGAGCTTTGGAGTCACTAAGGTAAAAAGGCAGGAGGAGCTTTCCGAAGCGGTAAGGCTGGCTTTTTCTGAGGGAAATACTATTCTGGCAGAAAAATATGTTCCGGGCAGGGAACTTACCTGTGCGGTATATTCTGACGGAAAGGAAAATATCGCCCTTCCCGTGATCGAAATCGTCACGGAGCATGAATTTTTCGATTATGATGCCAAGTATAACGGTTTCAGCAAGGAGATATGTCCTGCGGAAATCCCTTCAGAACTTACTGCCCGTGTTCAGGATACATCGAGGAAGATATATGAGAGATTAGGATGTTCTGGTGTAGTGAGGGTGGATTACATATTGGCGGAAGATGGACTTTATTTTTTGGAAGTCAATACGATACCTGGGATGACCAATGCATCTCTGGTTCCTAAGATGGTAAGGACGGCAGGACTTGACATGACATCGTTCCTGACGGATATCATAGAAAACTTATAGTTGCCATGCTGTTGAAAGATTTTATTTCCGGTTCGGTTCAGGAACTGGAGCCGCTTTATGGTCAGGAGGAGGCCAAATCCATAGTCCTGATGTTGTGCGAAGCCGTTCTGGATACGAAAAGCTATACGCATATAGTCAATCCTGAATATACTGTAGACGGAAACAGGCTGCCTGAACTTGAAGCAGCCATGAAACGGCTGCAGACAGGCGAGCCTGTGCAGTATGTCCTCGGCTATACGGATTTTGCAGGGTACAGGTTCAAAGTCAATCCGTCTGTTCTGATACCTCGCCCGGAGACCGAACAGCTGTTCAGGATTTCAGGGGAAAGCGTTGCGAGAAGAAGGCGAATGATGAGCGCTTTCGGGAAAAACGGAGTTAGGGTGCTGGACCTGTGTACCGGTTCGGGGTGCCTTGCCTGGTCTTTGGCTCTTGCTTATCCGGGTACCAGGGTGCTTGGAACGGATATTTCGCAGGAGGCTCTTGATGTGGCTTCCCGGCAGGATTTCAAATCCGAACTGAAGAAATCGGGAGCAGTCCGTCCCGAATTCATACAGGCCGATGTCCTGGTGCAGGACGATTCCTCTCCACTGCATCATGCCGTGGAGAAGTGGGGCGGGTTTGACATACTTGTGAGCAATCCTCCTTATGTGAGGGACTCGGAGAAAGCGGTCATGCGGAAGAATGTATGCGATTTCGAGCCTGGCACAGCCCTGTTCGTACCTGATTCCGATCCTCTCGTATTCTACAGGGCTATAGCCGTATGGGCAGGAATGGCGCTTGTAGACGGAGGCGCCGGTTTTGTAGAGATAAACGAGGCTTTCGGGCCGGAGACAAAGCAGGTATTTCAGAAGGAAGGTTTCTCGAATGTAGAGGTCAGCAATGACTTTTGCGGCAAAAACCGCTTTGTAAAATTCATAAAATAGGCATTATATGCCACCAGAAGCCGTATTTGTCAATTAAACGTTTGTTTTTTAGCGAACACGGATAATAATCTTTCTCTTTGCAAAGAAAATACTGTTGCTATGAGAAAGATTGTTTTTATTGTCTGCGGGGCTGCGGCCCTGATGCTTCATTCCGGCTGCGAACGTGTCGATACCTGTCCGGGAGATAATGAAGAGGGTGCACTGCCCGTTTCCCTTGAAGATGTGGCATTGCTGCTCTCGGAAATCAATATCGGAGAAGAACAGCTCCGGGAGGTATCCGATGCAGTGTCGTCTTCATCGGAGAACGGTTATGATGAAGAGTATACCATGCGTGATCTGTTTAGCTGTCCCGGGGCGGGAGTCGGAGACAGTTCCATTCCAGGCAAGCTGAAATCAGGCGAAAGCGGATACAGATCTCCGATGAGGGATATGATAAGGGAGCATCTCCTGTCCGGGGCATCGGTTCTTTCTAAGTCCATGCCGAAAAAGCGGGAAGCCTTTACATCTTCTGTGGATGTGTTCCTGAAGGCACTTGAATCATCTGATATCCAGATATACTGGCCGTTCTCGGAAGACTGGGACGGGGAATCGTTGCCTGTCATAACCTTTGATCCGTGTGACGGCTCGGAAACCAATATCGGATACAGGGCTGTCGATGACGGAAGTGGCGTCCGCACCGTTGAAGAAGTCATAGTAGACGAGCGTTTTGCTTCCGAATATCCGGTCTGGGTTGTCAACAGGAATGACGATGCCGGGTTCACGTCCCTTGAAATGTTGCGCAGGCAGGATCCTGAATGGGGAACTGGAGGAGGTTCCGTCATAGTAAAGCCACAAACACTGCCCTCTGCCCGGGCCGCATCATCTGACACGCCTGTCAGGACTCTGATATTGAAAGACTTCACTATGCTCAGAAATTATGACCCGTGGTTTGCCGGGGCATCGGAGTTCTTTGTCAAAATAGGCTCCGTAGAGGATTTTACGGCCAGTACGGAAGCAGAACTGAAACTGTATAACCCAGCTGTAACGGATTTCATGATCGTAGTAAAGAGAAAATACGTCGGAAAGCCGCGGCCTTTCAATGCCGTTCTTGTCTCCGAGTGGACCGACCAACTGGAAAAATGCGCTCTTATGATAACGGAAGATGATGGCGGTACACGCACTTCATGGAAATGTTCTGCCGTAGTGAAGGTGGCGTCGAAAAGTTATGGCTTTGAAATAAATCTTCCATTCAATACCAGGGACGATATCGTCTGGAGGGGACAGCTCAGCCGCAGGTATCTGGAGGCCAATGACTGTGTGACGGGCCATTTCGGGGATGTCGACCTTACTTTCGAGATCCGTGAGTATCCATCCTGACGGTCATTTCGCATCTTGAACAGTCGAAATGCAGGATGAAACGCTGTCCGTTGTTCAGCAGGAACAGGTCTTTGGACGGTCCTGATTCCTTTGTCAGCCGCCGGCATAATCCGAGTTCATACCGGATGCAGTATTTGGTCCGCATGAGTTCCGCTTCTTTGAGGTGCGATATTTCGAAAGCGGGTTCGATCCGGCTTGCTCCGGCATTCGTGTATATCTGGCGGGTTATCCTGTTGGACACGTTGGCTTTGTACGGGATTATATCAGGGACGGGCAACGGATGCTCCGTATTGATTCTGTCTGTCCGGTTCAGAAGCGGCCTTGCTTTGCAGTCCATGGCATCGAGCGCATCCGCAATTTTCCGTCGGATTCCGTTTATCGATGATACTGGCATCAGCGGTAATTGTCCGCAATCATACGCCAGACTCTTTACCGAAAACCGGTAATGCCCGGTATTCTTTGACATCTGGCCTGTGAATATGGCTTCCATTCTTTCCGTATTTTCCGCAGCCTGTGATCCCTGTCCGTATGTTCCGGCAACTGTCCTGCCGTCTTCGCTTTCGGCTTCGACATAGACGGAAAAACCGTTGCCGGTATGTGTTATGCGGATATTTACAGATACATTGATGTATCTTGACGGGGTGTCTGTTTCGATTTTCTTTTCGAAAGCCGTATCGGTGTTTCTGTAGATTTTCGCTCCAAGAAAGAGTTCCGGAACCGGTTTGCATTTGATTTCGAGACCGTTGCAGACATCTGCGCGGAACCCTGTGACTTCAGAGCTGCGGGATACGAAAGAGAAACCGTCCCCGTTGTTGAGTTTAAGTCCGGAGGAGCCGCGTTTTTTTCCGGACTCATCAGGACGTATGCGGAGCATGTCTTTACCTGGGCTGATGAAGGATACCGTTCCGACTTCTTCTCCCATGCCTTTTGCAGAGTCGAAAGTGGACCATTTCCCGCGCCTGCCGTCAATGAACAGCTGTGTGTATCCCCGATTGAAGGTCTTGTCGGGACAAGGGGTGAAACCGCCTTCGGCCCGTCCGAAAGACGCCCTGCGGAACAGTCCGTCCGACAATGCGACAATACGGTCCAAGGCCAATGAATAGTCCCGGACGATATTCTTTACGTATGACATGTTCTTCAGCCGTCCTTCGATCTTGAAGGATGTAATGCCTGCCTGTGCAAGATCAGAGAGCCTTTCCTTGAGGTTGAAGTCCTTAAGGGACAGAAGAGCCTTGTTTTTTACCAGTATCCTTCCGTTTCCGTCTTCAAGGTCATAAAGGGATCTGCAGGCCTGGGCGCAGGCGCCCCTGTTCGCACTTCTTCCCGTAATGGCTTCGGACATATAGCATTGCCCGCTGTAGCAGACACATAATGCGCCGTGTACGAAAAACTCCAGTTCACAGTCTACGGCCTCACGGATCGCCAGTATCTGCTCCAGGGACAGTTCCCTTTCGAGGATCAGTCTTGAGAATCCCAGGTCTTCGTAGAATCTGGCCTGATCCGGAGTCCGTATCGCACATTGGGTCGATGCGTGCAGCGGCAAGGAAAACCCATTGCCCCGGTTTATGCTTTCGGCTGCCATTTGGAGGATCGCAGGATCCTGTACTATTATGGCATCGGCACCGGCATCCTGTGCGGCCAGCATCAGTTGGCGGGCATCTTCAAGCTCGCTGTCATACAGGATAGTGTTGAGAGTAATGAATATTCTTGCTCCGTAGCGGCGGGCATGGCTGCAAAGCGACCGGATGTCTTCAATACTGTTTCCGGCTGCCTGCCTTGCACCGAACCGCGGGCCTGCCATATATACGGCATCGGCACCGCAGTCTATCGCCGCAATGCCGATGTCTATATTTCTGGCGGGAGCAAGAAGTTCCAGATCCCTGGTCTTGCAATCAGCCATTTATCAGTTACATTTAAGGGCAGTCATCTGCTGCTTTGCAGTTGCTCCGTATTTTGCGTTGTCGGCAATCTTCTGGTAGTATCCGCAAGCCTTTGCATTGTCGCCGAGCTGCTGGGCGAGAACCGCTACGGTATAGTACATGTCAGGAATGTTGCGGGCATTAGGCGCCAGGGCGATGTAGCTCTCGATGTATTTGAGGGCCTCGTCATTCTTGCCGAGCTGCATTGAAGCTGTACCTGCTACCTGCATGGCTGTTGCGTTTTCCTGATATTCATTGGATTTGAGGGCATGAGTGACTGCATCGGCATAATTCTTTGCCTTGAGGTCTGAAGCCGCGAGCCTTACATACATGTTGGAAAGCTGCTTTACGGCCTGTTTTTCCTGTCCGTACTGCATTGAAGATGTGAAGGCAGCTTCGGCTTCGGCTATCTTGCCGGCGGCGCTGAGGGCTGTTCCGAGTCTCAGGTATGCAGCTCCGTTGGACGGGTCGGCAGCGATGATCTTTTCATAAGCTGCAGCCGCTCCTGCATAGTCTTTCGCATTGAGCAGGCTGTTTGCCTGGGTCATATATACCTGAGGGATAAGTTCTGCGGCTTCGGTTTCCGCGTCTGCGTTGCCGTATTCCTTGGCTGAAGCGATGGTTTTGTTCAGCTGCTCTATGGCCTGAGTGTAATTTTCAGCCTTAATGAGATCCTTGGCGATGGAAAGTTCTACGTTAGGAATGATATTCTTGCAGTTGTTCACTACGTCCGTACCGGCTTCCCCGCATGCTTCGGCCTGTGAAAGAGCCTGCTTGAAATACTCGAGGGCACCGGCGTTGTCTCCCATCTGGAGAGCCATGGCCCCATTGTTGTAAGTGTCTGTCGCCTGTTGCATGTCCTGCGCGGCTGCGATACCTGCGGAGAGTACTGCCGCAGCAATGATAATCGAGATCTTTTTCATGATATTCGGTTTAGTTTGATTGCATTTATATTCGCATAACTACAAAAGTAGAAATTTTTTATTTTATTTTTGTATAAGATAAGGCCAAATATGACAAAAAAAATTATCAGGATATTCATTTTTGCCGCATCTGTTTTGCTATCTGCTTCATTGTCAGTGGCTCAGAATGTTCCGCCACTGCCTGTGGACCCTTCAGTCACATATGGGGTCCTGCCGGACAATATATCATATTACATCGTAAGCAATCCGACGGACAAGGGCTTTGCGGACTTTTCCCTTGTCTGGAGGCTCGGAACTCCGGAAAGGAAGGATACGGCAGCATTGTCTTCCTGTCCTGAGCGGACGGCTGTATCTAAGGACGAAGCCCTGCGGATAGCCAGGAAGGCATTGGCCGGAACCTCCCTTTTTTCTTCCCGCACCCCTGACAGATTCCTTCGGGACAACGGGGTACAGGGTTCTTCATGCGGATATATCGAAATGAAGGACAGTGCCTTGGTATTCAGGTTTTCTAATGTGAACCTGAACCGGGGTGAAAGTTTTCTGGATTCCCTTTTCCTTCTTGCATTCGATCTGGTCAGGGAATATTCCGTAACTGTACATAAAAAAGGAGCATCGGACTGCGGCCAGGCTATAATCGTATCGGGAGATATCGACCGCAATGCCATTTATTCGAAAATAAGGCTTATGTCGTTTTTTGTCCCGGATATCGGCCCGGAAGAGCCGTCATATGATTATAAGTGGTGTCCTGCGGACAGCCTTAAATGCATTTCGGTTACGGACCGGGACGGAAAGACGGCTTCCGTGACAGCGGAATATTCCTTTCCCAGAATTCCGAGAGAATATATGGGTACAGCCCTTCCTGCGGTATCTGAGCAGATGGGGCAGGAGCTCGGGATGATTCTTGAAGCCAGGTTGAGGAAAGGATTGTATGAAGAAGGAATCCCGGTATCGGATGTCGGCTACCGGTTCACCGGAAGCTCGCAGTGGAGCGGGGACGAGAAATATACCGTCAGGGTAAATGCCGCAAGGGAGGATGTGCCGGATGTCATTGCCGTATTGTCATCGGTTCTTTCACAGCTTTCTGCAGGCGGCATAACGCTAAAGGAATATGCCCAGGTGAAAAAAGCCGTCGGCCGGCACCTCGGCTATCAGGCCAGGACATATGTAAAGAATAATTCTGAGAATATCGACAGGTGCATTTCATCTTTTCTGTATGGGACCGCCCTTGCCTCTCCGGCGGAGCGTTACAGTTTCTTTGAGGCAAGCGGTCTTCCGGATTCTGCCGGTCTCCGGTATTTCAACAGATTCGTTTCTTCTCTTGTCGGCAGTACGGGGAACATGACTTTGACCTGCGTATCGGATTCGTCCGAGGTGACGGATATCGGGATGAAGGAGATTTTCCGGCGGTCGTGGAACGATACTTCATGCGTGCTCGCCCCACATGTTTCCAGCTATAGCGATACTGCCGCTTTCGATATCCTTCCAGGCAAGTGCAAGATCAGCCGGACGAGGAAGGAGTCGATGTCAGGCGGGACCGTCTGGACTTTTTCCAACGGAATGAAGGTGGTTTATAAGCATCTGCCTGCGGGAGGCCGCTTCTGGTATTCGCTTGTGCTGAAGAAGGGATTCTCTTCGGTGCCGGATCTTGAGCCTGGCCAGGGTGCGTTTTTTTCAGATATTCTCGGACTGTATAAGGTTGCGGGAATGAAGCATGATGACTTTGACAGTCTGTTGTCTGCCATGGATATAGTGATGGAAAGGAATGTAGGGCCGGTGGATATGAGCCTTTCAGGAAACGCCGCTTCGGGATCGCTGGAGTTTCTGTTGAAATCCCTTGTGTCGATATCGAAAGACAGTGCTGCAGACAGTGCCGCATTCGACTATTATCTCAAATGCGAGAAACTGAAGCTGCAGGAAACGGGCGGGGTAGAAGAAAGACTGGTGGCGATTGACAGCATTATAAGTCCGGATTTCAGATATTCCAGCTTTAAAGCGCCGTCCCGCCTTACCCGGGATCTGCTGCATGTCTCCGACAGCTATTTCAGAAACCAGTTCGAACGGATAAATGACGGTGTTCTGGTGCTTGTCGGGGATCTTGATGAGTTTGCCTTGAAAAAGACACTGCAGGAGTATGTCGGCAGCTTTCCTGTGAGCAAACGAATGCTTCCCGTACGGGTGCAGGGAGCCGAACTGGTGTCCGGCGGATCGACCTATACGGTAAACGGCAGGGAAACGAGCCTTGATGTCGTGATGTCTGTTCCGGCACGTCTCGATATCCAGAGCTATATGGCTTCAGAAATGGCCGCCATGGCCCTTTATGATGCAGCGGTAGCTTCCATGGCCGGAATGGCCGCTTCTTTGAATGTATCGGGCAATTTTTCTACCGTACCGTCTGAAAGGCTTAACATAGCGGTCTCGGTTGACGCGTGCGACACGGCGTATTTCGCTGAAGGCGTGACAGGGATGAAACCGGTAAGGGCTCTGTTCGCATTGCGTTCAGTGCTCAGAACCCTTTCCATGGAGAATCTTCCGCAGTCAATGCTCGACACTTACAAGTCGACATTGAAAAATGCCATATCCTCAAGAAGCAATGATCCTGACTACTGGGTAGAGGCCGTGTCGAGACGTTTCATATATGGAAAGGATTTCCATACGGATTACTCCGGTAAAATAGATGCCGTAACGGCAGACAATGTAAGGGAAATAATCTATTCACTGGACAACGGGGCAAAGGTAGAATATATTGTCCGTCCGAAAAGAAAAACGAAATGAAGAATGACCATACCATCATCCAGATAGACGATTGTCTGGTTTCCAGCGAGATTCTGACCGAGTATTTTGCATGCGACTATGAAAGATGCAAAGGCTGCTGCTGTATCATAGGAGACAGCGGAGCCCCGCTGGAAGAATGCGAGGCTGAGGCCATAGAAAAGAATTATCCCGTATTTTCGGGAGAGATGCGTCAGACCGGCCGGGATAAGATAGCCGCATCGGGCTTTTTCGAAATAGACATTGACGGGGACATGGTTACTCCGCTGGTTCCCGGAAGCGAAGAATGCGCCTATACCCATTTCGATGAAAACGGGAACTGCTTCTGTGCCATGGAAAAGTGCTGGTTTCAAGGCAAAGGGGATTTCCGCAAACCGATATCCTGCTGGCTGTATCCGATAAGGATTACACGGCTGAGCAACGGTCTCAGGGCCCTTAACCTCCACCGGTGGGACATCTGCAGGGATGCATTTATCAAAGGGAAAAAAGAAAAGGTCCGCGTATTTGAATTTTTACGCGAACCCATAGAACGGTATTTCGGAAAGGATTTCTATTCGGCTTTGTCAGAAGCCTCCAAGATGCTGAGTGCGCGCTCGTAATCGGCGGCGTTGACCTTTACGGTAATCTTGTCATCTGCATACCGGATAGACGGGAACTGTGAGTTTTCTCCGAATACGGCGGCTTCTATCCCGTTGTCCTTCAGTTTTGTTTCTGCGATATGTGCAAGCATCGGATCCTGGAAACTTGCAACGGTCTTCAAATCGTCCATAACAGAAAAATTTTAAAAGATTATATGCGGGCTCTGTACTCCAGAGCTATTCTTCTCTGCGGAAACGGCTTTCCAGTCCCATTGCCAGGCGGATCACATCCTTTCGCATCCCTTCCAGTTCCACGCCGCCTATTTTTGCGGTGAAGACAATCCTGTCTTCATACATCCTGGTGAATCTGCCGGTCCCTTTCTTCCGGAAAGACATTGTTCCGGTATCCTCCGATTCGAGGGTATATCCCCTTCCGGCCATGAATGCCTTGATTGCATCCTTGTCCTCTTCCCAGCTGCCGGGAATCATGGCTTCTTTTCTGATGAACCCTACGCTCGGATAGATGGCGCTTATGACTGCGAAAATCAGGGCGATTTTCCACAGGGCGCTGTACCCGCCTTTGAACATTGTGGAGATGTCTCCTTCCGCAGCCCCCGTAAGGACCAGAATCGCCATTATGACAATGAAAAGCAGTGTAAAATAAATGAAATACTTTACGGCTCTAATGAAATATCTCATCGGTGTTCAGGATTTATACGCAGACAAATGTAATAAAATTATCGGTTATTTAAAAGGGAAGGCTTCCGGTCGTTTTATGTATTCCTTCTCGGATCGGCAAAGAATACCATGCCCTGCTGGTCGATCTGTTCGGGATAGAGTATGAGCAGATTGGCCGAAGAGAAACTCTTGTTGATAAGTGCGGGGAGTCTGTCAAAAGCCGGGTCGTATGATACCGACCCATAGCGGGCGCTGACTATGACAAGGAGATGTTCATGCCTGACTTTCATGGCGGATATCTTGTCGGCGAACGGTTTTTTCTCTTCGATGCCGATTCCGGCCAGGGTACGGGCATCCGTTTTATCTACAATGTCCCTGATGCGGGCTGCCGTATCCTCTTCCGCAAGGAAATGTATCCGGCAGCCCAACTGGGCTGCCATCCGGCATAAATGAAGTATCCATCTTGAAAATCCCGTTTCGAATTCGGCGAGGGCGGGAACCGCTACCGTAATGCCTTTAAGCGTATTTACCGGCATCATCAGACGCACTACCATGACTTCCCGGCATGTCCCTTTCAGGATGCTTCCCGTGAGGCTTCCGAAGAACGAGTCCAGAAAACTGCTTTTCCGGTGAAGGCCTATGACCAGGTCCGTAATGTCTTTTTCCTTGATGGTATGGACGATGCCAGAAGCGATGTTGATGTCGTATCTGCAGACCATGTCAGTCCTGACATCTGCGGCAGAGGCTATCATTGCGGCCTTTTCAAGGCTTTTCCGTCCGGCAGATTCACCTGTGTCTGAGGACGATTCATCGTTTATGACGCTTAGGGCCACTATGCCGTCCTTCCGTTTCGGATCCTTTATGACGAGGGCAAGGTTGATCAGGTTTTCAATAGTGTCCGGATTTGCCACCGGAATCAGTATCTTTTCCCTGTTTCCGGACTGTTCCGGATTCCGGCGTGCCGACGATGTCTTCTCTTCCATCGCGAAACGTCTGGATGCACGCTCGGTTTCTATGGTACTTATCACGCATGTGAAAAGGATCATGATTACGGTTCCGTTCAGAACATCATCGTTCAGAAGCCTTTCGCCGTTTTCCATGATTATTTCGTGTCCGATAAGTACTGCGGCGAGGGTTGCCGCAGCCTGTGCGTTGCTCAGTCCGAACATCATTTTGCGTTCATTTCCCGACATCCGGTATATCTTCTGGGTAAAGAATGCGGCAAGCCACTTGCTCAGCGTGGCCACTACGGTCATGACTATTGCCACTTTCATGGCTTCCCCTCCGGCAACGAAGCTCCGCACGTCTATTATCATTCCGACCCCTATCAGGAAATAGGGGATAAAAAGGGCGTTTCCGACGAATTCCAGACGGTTCATCAGGGGAGAGACTTTAGGAACCAGCTTGTTGAGCACCATTCCCACCAGGAAAGCTCCGAGGATACCTTCCATCCCGGCAAGGGACATAAGTCCTCCTCCGAGGAATACGAGAGCCAGGACGAAGATGAACTGCATAACGGCATCATCGTATTTGCGGAAGAACCATCGGCCCAGTACCGGTACAAGGAACACTATCGCGAAGCTCAGCAACGCTACCTTGACCACCAGGGATATCCAGTAGAGACTGTCTACGGTACCTTTGTACATTCCGCTTATAACTGCCAGAATCACCAGGGCGAGGGTGACGGTAACGGCCGTTCCGCCGATGGTTATGTTCACGCTCCGCTGACGGGACAGACCGTATCTGCTGACAATCGGATATGCCACCAGCGTATGGGAAGCGTACATGCTGGCCAGAAGAATGGAAGAGACCATGCTGAAACCGAGCAGGCTGACACTCGTCCAAATACCAAGAACCATCGGAATGATGAACGTAAGCAGACCGAAAACAAGCCCCTTTACCTTGTTCTTCCTGAAATCCTCCATATCCATTTCCAGTCCGGCAAGGAACATTATGTAGTAAAGTCCCACCTGTCCGAACAGTTCGAAACTGCTGTCCCGTTCGAGTATGTTGAGTCCGTGTTCGCCGATGAGTATTCCGGCCAGGATCATTCCTATGATATGCGGAATCTTCAGTTTGCCCAGGATAATAGGCGCGAAAAGGATAATTATCAGTACAATGAAGAATATCCAAATGGGGTCTGTCACCGGGAAGTCCATAAGCATAGATGTTAATATGTACAAATTTAGAAAATTTTACGGTTTCCGGAAATATAGTATTTTTGCAGCCCGTTTTACCGCAGGAAAGATATGGGCAAGACAGCAGAGATACTTAAAATAGGGATACCGATAATGTTGGGGCAGGCGTGTGTGGTCATATTGGGGTTTGCCGACAATATTATGATAGGATGGTACGGAGTGAATGACCTGGCGGCTTCATCTTTTGTGAACGGCCTTGTCAATCTGTTTATCTTTACCGAATTGGGTTTTGCGAACGGAATGACCCCGCTGATAGGGTCGCAGTTCGGCGTCAGGGATACCGCCGGTATAGGAAGAACTCTGAAAAACAGTATCTGCATCAACGGCATAATCGCCTTTGCAGGACTTGCCCTCATGGCTGTGATATATGTTTTTCTGGACAGGTTCGGTCAGGAGCCCTGGCTGCTTCCTCTCATCAGGCCATACTATGCCGTGGTGGCGGTCTCTACCCTGTTCGCTATGGGTTTCAATACACTCAAGCAGTTTACCGACGGGATATGCAGGCCCGTAGTGGCGATGTCCCTGCTTATGGGAGGGAATATCCTGAATATCATCGGGAACTGGGTGCTTATCTACGGGAAGGCCGGGTTCCCTGAATTGGGCCTTCTCGGGGCAGGAATCAGCACTCTGGCTTCCAGAATATTGATATTCATCATATTCCTGCTGTATATCATGAAAGCCCCGAAACTCAGGGAGTATGCCATGGCATTCAGGACGGCCGCGTATTCCGGCAGGGATGTCAGGAAACTTTTCAATTTAGGCTATCCGCTTGCACTGCAGACAGGCATGGAGACCTCCACATTCACCATAAGTGCTGTCATGGTCGGCTGGATAGGGGCTACGGCGCTTGCCGCCCATCAGATTACCCTTACCATATCGCAGATATGTTTTCTTATGATGATGGGGCTCGCTTCATCGGTGTCGATCCTCGTGAGCAATGCCTATGGCAGGGGAGACATGAAAGGCGTAGGCCAATATGCTTCCAGAGGATATTTCCTTATTCTCGGGACATCTGTTCTTTTCTGTATGCTGATCTTTCTGTTGAGAGACGGTATTATAGGCCTGTTTACCGATGATGCGGAAGTCAGGGCGGCAGTCCTGTCGTTGCTTTTCGTGCTGTTTTCCTACCAGTTCGGAGACGGACTCCAGCTGTGCTTCTGCAATGCCCTTCGCGGAATACAGGATGTGAAGCCTATCATGCTGATGGCGTTCATAAGCTATTATCTCATTGCTATTCCTGCAGCATATTGGCTCGGATTTAAAGCGGATTTGGGCACAGTCGGGGTCTGGCTCGGGTTTCCTATAGGACTTACCATAGCCGGAATATTCTATTTCGTACGGTTCAGAGTGCAACTCCGCAGGAACGGACCGAAGAGGGCCTGAGGGTCATTTGCGGTCTTTGCGTCCGGAGCGTCCCCTTGACCCCTTTGCCGATTTCTTTTTGGATTCCTTTATTGCCTTACGGACTTTATCCTTGCGGGCCTCCTTGTTTCCCTTTGCCGGCTGAGGATCAGGACAGTCTTTATCCTCCCTGCCTTCCAGACCGGTTTCCACGAGTTCATAGTCAAGCAGTTTCTGTTCCAGATTCGTCTTCTTGACCCTTATTTTCACCGGATCGCCGAGGTTGTATACCGTTTTGCCGTGACGTCCGACTATCCTGTAGCGGTCCTGATCGAACTCGAAATAGTCGGACTTTATGTCCCGCAGCGCCACCATGCCTTCGATCTTCGTCGGCTCGATTTCCACATACATGCCCCACTCCGTGAGCCCTGAGATGTGGCCTTCGAATTCGAATCCCACCTTGTCCTGCATGAATTCAACGAGCTTGTATTTTATGCTGGAGCGTTCGGCTTCTGCAGCGACGATTTCTCTTTCGGATGCATATTTGCACTGGCCTTCATAATAGTCCTTCTTCTGGGACGGAGCACCGTCAAGATAAAGGGCCAGCAGTCTGTGGACCATCATGTCCGGGTAGCGTCTGATGGGCGAGGTGAAGTGCGTGTAGTATTTGAACGCCAGGCCGTAGTGGCCGATGTTGTCTGTGCTGTAGCGGGCCTTGGCCATTGTCCTTAAGGACAGAAGCTCGATGACATCGAATTCCGGACGGTCCTTGGCCTGGGAAAGCAGGCCGTTCAGTTCGCGTGCGATTTCTTTCCCGTTTTCCGCAGGACCTATCTCATATCCGAAATTGTGGACGAATGAACGCAGATTGTCGAGTTTCATGAGGTTCGGCTCGTCGTGTATACGGTAGACGAAAGTCTTGGCCTTCGATTTTTCTGCGGCTTTTGCCGCCTCTTCCTGAGTCATGCAGAGATATCCGAGCGAAGCGGAAGGCGCCGATGATTTCCTGCATCCCTTTGCGACGAACTCGGCCACGCTTCTGTTTGCAAGCAGCATAAATTCTTCTATGAGCCAGTTGGCTTCTTTTGTCACTTTCTGGTAGACTCTTATCGGACGGCCTTTTTCGTCCACTTCGACTTTCATCTCGGGACGTTCGAAGCTTATTGCGCCGGCGGCGAATCTCTTTTTGCGGAGTTTTGCCGCGAGTCCGTTGAGGATAAGGATGGCTTCCTTGAGGCTGTCAGGGATCAGGCATCCCGTAGTAACGCCTTCTCCCATAGCTGATTCTTCGTGTTTGCCGGCATTTTTTGCGCGCTCTTCCGCAGCTTCCGGAGAAGCGTTCAGGATAGGGTCCGCTATCGGTCCGTGCCGCCCGTCCGTACCTCCGCGCAGTTCCATCTGCATGGCCTTGTCTCCGGCGTCTATGACCTGCTGTGCAGTCTCGTATGCAAACCTGTAGTCCGAATTGATTACCGTCCGCCCGAACCACTGTGAAACCACCTTTGCCAGCGGGGTTATCTCGAACACTGCAGAGAAGCAGAGCTTGGGTTCGTTGGGGCGGAGTGAACAGAGCTTGTTAGAAAGCTTTTCCGGGAGCATCGGCACCGTGCGGTCGACCAGATATACGGAAGTCCCTCTGTTGCGTGCCTCTTCATCCACCACCGAGCCGGGAGTGACATAATGCGTCACGTCTGCGATATGCACTCCTACTTCATAGTTCCCGTCATCGAGTTTCCTGAACGACAGGGCATCATCGAAGTCCTTGGCGTCTGCTGGGTCTATGGTAAAGGTCAGGACATCACGGAAATCCCGCCGCTGCCGTATGTCTTGATCGGTAATCCTGTCAGAAATGTCGTCTGCGGCATTTTCCACCTCGGGTTCGAACCTGTAAGGAAGCGCATATTCGGCCAGAATCGCATGCATTTCGGTGTCATTTTCACCCGGTTCACCGAGCACGTCTACCAGATGCCCTGTAGGATTGGGGTCTTTCTTGTCCCACTTGTCCACCAATGCGGCGACCTTCATGCCCGAGCGGACGGTCATTTCATGCCGTTTCCCGTCTACGGTTTCATACAGGTAGTTTACGGAGAACTGGTCGTAGCCGATGCGTTTCAGGCTGCCGAGCATATATTCCGGCTTCCGGTCATCAGCCTCCTCGTACTGTCCGCGGCCTTTTTTCTTTCTGGACCTTTCCGGATCAGGGGTCACTACCGGGATGATTATATCGTAAGGCATCACCCTGCTTTCCATCAGTACCCATGCCTGGTCTCCCACAATGTGCAGAATGCCGACAAAAGGTTTGCGGGATCGCTCGAGGATTTCCAGCACTTCGCCTTCTTTCCTCTGCCGGTCGGTCTTTTCCTTCAGCACCGCCACGCGGACAGTATCTCCGTTCAGGGCGCCTCTGGTCCTCGAAGCCTTTACGAAAATGTCGTCTTCTTCTCCCTCTACGATCACGAAGGCATAGCCTTCTCTGGTCATCTGTATCCTTCCGATGAATTCAGGGTATGTCTTCTTTACCTTTTTCCTTCCATGACCGCGGTCTCTGCCGCCTTTACGCCTTCTGTCAACCATAATTTTTCGATTTTTCTTTAATCCGAAACGCACAAATCATTATCTTTGCGGGTGGTTTCGGGATTTTTTCATAGATCCCACAAAAATAGGATAATTGACAAATAAATCCAACATATCATGAATAAGAAAGTACTTCTAATGATCCTCGACGGATGGGGCGAGGGCAGACACGATTGGACAAACGCCATTTTTACTCAGGGGGCGCCTTATATCGATTCCCTGAGGGCGAAATACCCGTTCGGACATCTTCTGGCCTGCGGAGAGGCTGTAGGCCTTCCTGACGGACAGATGGGCAATTCCGAAGTAGGCCACCTTAACCTCGGTGCCGGCCGGGTTGTGTATCAGGATCTTGTAAAGATCAATATGGCATGCCGCAACCACACGCTTCTTGACAATAAAGAGATTAAAGCCGCTTACGACTATGTAAAGCAGTCCGGCAAACAGCTTCACCTGATGGGCCTGACTTCCACAGGAGGAGTGCACAGCTCATTGGAGCATGTATATGAATTTCTCGCTGTAGCCAAGGAGTACGGCCTGGAGAAAGTATATGTGCACTGCTTCATGGACGGACGTGATACCGACCCTAAGAGCGGAAAGGGTTTCGTTGAGGCCCTCGAAGCCAAGATGGCCGAGAGCACAGGCAAGGTAGCGTCAGTCTGCGGCCGTTATTATGCAATGGACAGGGACAAGAGATGGGAGAGGGTGAAACTCGCCTATGATCTTCTCGTAAAAGGCGAGGGGACTAAATTCGCTTCAGCGACAGAAGGCATCCAGGCCTCATATGACGAAGGGGTGACGGACGAATTCATCAAGCCTATATGCATTACGGGGGCCGACGGCAACCCTGTAGGTACCATTCAGGAAGGAGATGCGGTCATTTTCTACAACTTCCGCAACGACAGGGCAAGGGAGATCACTTCCGTCCTTACGCAGGAAGACCTTCCTGACTACGGAATGAAGACCATTCCTCTCTACTACTGCTGCCTTACCCCGTATGATGACAAGTTCACCGGACTCCATATCCTTTTCGACAAGGAGAATGTCCAGGAGACTCTCGGCGAAGTGGTGGCAAAGGCAGGCAAACGCCAGCTCCGCATTGCGGAAACGGAAAAATATGCCCATGTGACATTCTTCTTCAACGGAGGCCGCGAGGAACCGTTCGAGAACGAGGACCGTATCCTTGTCAAGTCCCCTAAGGTGGCAACTTACGACCTTCTCCCGGAGATGAGCGCTCCGGAAGTTACCGAGAAGCTGGTAGAGGCTATCAAGACCGGGAAAGAGGACCTTATCATCCTCAACTTCGCCAACGGCGACATGGTCGGCCATACAGGAGTTTTCCAGGCTATATGCAGGGCGGTAGCCCGCATCGACCGGTGCGTGAAGGAAGTCGTCGAGGCGGCTATAGAGCAGGACTATGCAATTTTCCTTACGGCAGACCACGGCAATGCCGACCATGCATTCAACGAAGACAGTACTCCGAATACGGCGCACTCGTTGAATCCGGTGCAGTTCATCGCCATCAATACCGATGCAACCCACGTCAAGGACGGAAAACTGGCTGATGTAGCTCCGACTATCCTCAAGACCATGGGAATCCCTCAGCCTGCAGCAATGACCGGCGAGCCGCTGATATGATCATATAAATGATATGAATTGAATTCGGCCGGATAATTTCCGGCCGTTTTTTTTGTTTCATGCCGTACCGGTTATCGGATACGGAAAAAGATTAAAGGTGGAGGAACCTTTCCTGCCACCTTTAACCGGGAAATTATTTTGTGTCTATTTGTAAGGTTTTTCCTTCCGCAATATCTTCATGCCGGACGAACCAGCCTTTGAGCCGGCGCCCTCCGCATTCAAGTCCTGTTATCTCTTCGCCGTTGCCTGTCTTTTTGATTGTGAAGGTCTTCCCGTTTCCGAGGGTGAATTTCACTTCATCGAAAAGCGGTACCGTCACTATGTATTCGGGATCGGCAGGCGAGTAGGTATACAGTCCTATGGCGTTCAATACATACCAGGATGTCATTTCTCCGGCATCGTCCATGCCGGCAAGTGCCAGACGCTCGGCTCCCATGTCGTAGAATCTGTCCATTATGGTGTTGAGGATTGCCTGTGCCTTAGGCTGTTTCCCTACGAAGTAGTACATGTACGGGATACTGTGTCCCGGCTGGTTTCCATGACAGTAATTGCCGATGAAAGCCGTAAGGTTTTCCACCTCATAGCCTCTCCATGGTTCCGTAAACAGCGAGTCGAGTTTGTTCTCGACAGTCTTCTTGTCAGGATAAAGCCCGAGCACTCCCTTGATGTCGTGAGGCGGATAGAAAAGGTTGTTCCATGCGTTGGATTCCCTATACATGTACTGGAAATACGGATAATAAGGATCAAACTGCTCTATCCAGTTTCCGTCAGCTGTTCGGCCTCTGTAGAATCCTGTAGACGGGTCGAATACATTCTTGTAGTTCTGAGAATGGTCCATCAGCAGCCTGTAGTTTTCCAGGTCTCCGAGGACTTTGGCTATGAGGGCCGTGGCATAGTCGTCGTACGAGTACTCGAGAGTTTTTGTTACGGCTCCCTTGTATTCGTCATAGAACGGGACATCCGTAGTATCCTTCTCCGCAATCCAGCCCTGCGCCAGATATTCGTCCATATAACGTCTTCCTCCCGGTCCCGGTACTGTCGCGTTGCGCAGCAGCAGTCTGTAGGCCCGTTCAAGGTCGAATCCGTGAATTCCCCGAAGCCATGTACCTGCTATGAAAGCGGAAGCGTGGTCTCCATGGAAGAAGGTCGGCATGTAGCCTGATCCT
The DNA here is from genome assembly GCA_017694885.1 of Candidatus Cryptobacteroides faecipullorum. Lineage (GTDB taxonomy): Bacteria > Bacteroidota > Bacteroidia > Bacteroidales > UBA932 > Cryptobacteroides > Cryptobacteroides faecipullorum. Next base: position 111,965 of record JADIMH010000015.1, read on the forward strand.
TTTTCTCCCATGTCAGTGACGGAGGAAGCGACATCCGCTGCCACTTGCGGTTCCAGCATTCCGAGAAGAATAAGCTTGTTGCGGTAATCGTCCCAGAAAGAAGGCAATGTATAGTAATTGTAATCAGCCTTCGTTACATTTCCGGTGACATCGGTATATTCTCCGTTTACATCGCTTCTGAGGCAAGGCCACAGGAATGCCCTGTAAAGGCATGAGTAGAAGATCCGTTTTTGACGTTCCGTACCCCCGCTGACCTGAATCCTGGACAGGAGAGAATTCCATGTACTGTCAGCTTCTTCCCTGACTGTCGTGAAATCCTTTCCCTGCATTTCAGTTTCAAGGTTCATTCTGGCATTTTCAATGCTGACGAAAGAGAATCCTATCTTAAGTTCAAGAGGTTCTGCGCCTTTGCTGTCTTTGAATGAAACTATGGAGACGGTATGGCTGTTCTTTCCTTTTTGTCCGGCGATCTGTCCTATATTGTCTATCCCATAGTTGGATACGGCATAAAAATAGATTTTCCCTTCTCCGTTCTGATATCCGGAAAAACTGTTGGGACCTTCCTTTCTGATAGCCCACTCCGTCACCCTGTTGTTGTTCCTGGTCATGTCGGCCAGAAGTTTCTTTTCATCTTCCGGGCAGAAAGTGTATTTATGGTAGGCGCATCTTGGAGTGGCTGTAAGTTCTGCGTTTACTCCGTATCTGTCCAGATATACCTGATAATAGCCGGGATGCGCGCTTTCATTTTCGTGACTGAAATGTGACGCGAAGTCAACCGGGTCGATATTTCCCGTAACAGGCAGGACAGGAAAGTGAAGCAGGTTCCAGTGTCCTTTGTTGGTATGGCTGAATCCGCATATGGTACTGTCCTCGTATTGGTAACCTGCTCCGCTACGGTACATTGTCACCGGACTTGCCTGTATCATTGCGTTTGGAAGTGAGGCTCCAGGGAAGACTTCGGCTCCCCATGTCCTGGTTTTCCGGTGCCTTTCGTAACCGAGATCTTCTTTTTCCCATAATGTAGCTGTCCCGAGGAACGGATTCACGAGGTCCGTGATATCCTGGGCGAATGATACTGCCGAAAGCAATATTGCCGACAACAGCGTAAGCGGTAGTCTGGTTTTCATATGCGGTCGTTTTTCTTACAAAAATAGGCTGACCGGAATGAATTCAGAGTACGCTTTTGTGTAAAATTAGTCCGTTTCGGCGGTTTTACGCCTTATATTGTCATTATAGAGTTTGAATGTGACATGAAAGGACAGTACCGGGGAGATGAATACCGAACGGTTCTCGACAGATTTGCCCCAAAGCGGGATGAGTATCGTCGAGGCATTGCCTGATACCCAGCCGTCGGTATGCCGGGCTGTTCTGCCGACGAATATCGGGAATCCGAGTTCGACTCTGAATCCGACTCTCCTTTTCGGTATGGGGCGTCCGAGACCTACTCCCAGGTACAGGCCGAAGTTCGGCCTGTGCAGTGAACTTTCCACCTTGGAATCATTGCCCAGGATGTATTCTCCGTAGTCGTTTATTATATGTACGTCATTGATTTCGGCATCGGACAGCCCGAACTCTTTCAGGAGATCCGTGTCATACTCTTCCGTTGACCATAAGAATTTCGAATTCTGGAACAGTATGCCTCCCGATACGTAGAATACGGATCTGCCTTCATTGCCCGGGACCCAGTCTGCGGTCAGCCTGACTATATGTGAATTAAGTGCGGTCCGGGTATCAGGGGCCGGCATTTCTATTATTTTGTGTCCGGGAAGGACCGCCAATGGAAAACCGGTTTCCGACATCGGTGTCCGGACAAATACGGGGAGGGCCGTATAGGAGAGTTTCAGATAGAAGTTCTTGTGCACGGGTGTCGCAGCCGATATTCCAGCTCCCCAAGTACTTATGTCTAAAGACAAAGCGGCATTGCTGAACGGTGTGCGCACGGGAATGCTGTCCCTTTTTGTCTTTGCGGTCAGTGTCATGCATAAACTGACAGACAGGACAGTTGCCGCCACGCATGACATTATGAATTTTCCTATGCTCATTTTTCTGTTACAGAGATTTGAAATACACGCTGAAGAATCCGTTTTTCATTTTTATCAGTCCGCTTCCGGTCTGTTCTCCGTCATGTCCGTATACGGGAATCCGGAAATCGGCATTGAATATCCCGGCGGCATAATTGCCGTGCATTATTATGATTTTCAGATCCCCGCTTTCCGGTTCCGCCGAGTGGACGGAGCCGTTGTCATCAGTATAGCGGATCAGTATGCCGAATGAATTTCCAGTGCCGCCGCATGTGAAGGTCTGTCCTTCCGAAAGCGGATCCGAACCTGTGATTTCCAAAGAGATGCCGGAGCACTGCTTGAGTGCGCTTTCATTTTCGCACCTTACATATGAATCCAGACTTAACGTGTTTCCGTTGATCCTGCTTTCCGTGAAATCTTCCGGTCCGGCGCAGTACAGTCCGGAGATGCCAGTGTCTGGATCCTGGAGTGTGAACTCAATGGCGATTCCATTACCGTATGCTTCGTTTTTCTTGCATTCCGACATGGAGCACAACAGTATGAAGCAGGTGAGAACCAGAAAGAATTTTTGCATAAATGAAATGGTAATATCGGTTATAATAAATGCTGAAAAAGGCAATTAACCCTATATGTTAATTGCCTTTTCAAGTCGGGGTACTGTGACTCGAACACAGGACCCTCTGGTCCCAAACCAGATGCGCTAGCCAACTGCGCCACACCCCGAATATTTACCTCTTCTTTTGAATTGGACTGCAAAGATATTGCATTTTTCTGAAATGACAAAATTTTTAATATTTTTTTTGACATTATTTTTATCGGATACATTAAAACGTTACCTTTGGCACTTTAAAGAACAGGAGCGGTACAAATGATAGATGCGACAGGAATAGTAAAATCTTTCGGGAAGTTACGGGTACTTAAAGGTATTGATTTCCATGCCGGAAAGTCTGAAGTCATATCTATAATGGGAGCATCCGGGGCCGGGAAGTCCACATTGCTTCAGATTCTCGGAACGCTTTCTTCTCCGGACAGCGGAACTTTATCGATAGACGGAATAGATGTCCTGGGGCTGGGCCAGAAGGTCCTTGCCGAGTTCAGAAACAGGAAAATAGGTTTTGTTTTCCAGTTCCATCATCTGCTTCCGGAGTTCACATCGCTCGAGAATGTGATGATTCCGGCGCTTATAGCAGGCCGTACTGAAAAGGATTCGAGAGATGCCGCTCTTTCCCTGCTGTCCGACCTCGGTCTTGAGGAACGGACAGGGCATAAGCCATCGGAACTTTCCGGAGGCGAGCAGCAGAGGGTTGCAATAGCCCGGGCTTTGGTGAACAATCCTTCAGTGCTTTTTGCAGACGAGCCTTCCGGTAACCTTGACAGCCGTACCAAGGAAGAACTGCACAGGCTGTTCTTTTCGCTTAGGGACAAGTACGGGCAGACGATAGTCATCGTTACCCATGATCCGTCTCTGGCCGGGATGTGTGACAGGACACTTTATATGAAAGACGGGCTGTTTATGGACAGTGATGACATAGTAATGTCCGGGTCCCGGAAGTAACCGTTATATGAGCTTCCGGTATGGGTGAATTCAGATTCAAACGTTTCACTGTGAAAAATGAGCGTTCTGCCATGAAAGTGAATACCGACGGGGTGCTCCTCGGTGCTTTGATGACTTTGGATAGAACCGACCGGAATCTGCTGGATGTCGGTACGGGTACCGGAACTATAGCATTGATGGCGGCACAGCGGCTTTCGGACATGCCCGATGCCGGAACTTCTTTCAGGATCGGAGCTATCGATATCGACGGGCCGTCGGCATTTGAAGCGGCTGAAAATTTCGCCCGGTCTCCATGGTCCTCGATGCTCGCCGCCGATAATCTCTCTTTGTCTGCCTTTTCGGAACGGATGGAGGTCTCCTGCCGTGAAATGCGGGAAAAAGACGGCAATGCCGGAGATCCTTCAGCCTTCGACCTGGTTTTCTCAAACCCTCCGTATTTCGAAAGCGAATTGAAGTCACCTGATTCCCGGCGCAGGGAGGCCAGGCATTCTGAAAGCATGTCATACAGGGAGATCCTGCATTTCTCGGCCAGGTGGCTGTCACCATGCGGCAGATGTTCCATGATACTTCCGTCCGAGACAGAGACGGATCTTTGCAGATATGCAAGGATGTGCGGTCTCTTTCCCTTCAGAATCGTCCGTATCAGGACAGTTCCGTCAAAGCCTCCCCGCAGGGCAGTCGTCGAATTTTCAAGGACAAGATGCGGAGAAATAGCGGAGGAACTGGTAACCATACAGGAACAAGGCCGGTATACCGAACGGTACACCGACCTCATGTCTCCGTTTTATCTTAAGGTTTAGATCCCATTATTGTCTCCCGTGATGGAGTTTTTGGATCTGCTGCCTTCTGAAACGTTCTTCGCCTATGTAAAGTTTTGCTACCTTTTCTACGGGAAGCACTTTCTTGAATTTGTCGGAACAGGCTTCATCTGTCCTGTCGCGCTCTCGGATGGCGTCAAGATACTTGTCAAGCAGGGCCGGAATGTCTTTTGTCCGGTTGGCGTCTACAGCCTCTTCAAGTTCCCTGTAGGCTTTCATTACCGCGAACTGGGCCTTGCCCCGCTCATCCCAATTCTGGTTGTATACAGGCCAGAATGCCTGTGCCTCTTCCGGAGAAAGTCCTATGGCATTGGTGAGAAACGCTATTTTTTCGCTCATTATGCGTTCTCTCCACTCTTTTCCTTTATCATCTGGGCAGTCAGCCGCCATAGATATGGAAATAAGGGATAAAAGTATTGTGCCTGCTATAAATCTGATGAAATTATTCATAATCTGTTTCATTTAATAATTCAACGGGAGTTCCTGAATATATGAGGTAATCTATGATGTCCTCCTCTGATGGTCCGGTATCTGCAATGTATACGTAACTGTCTGAGTCATACAGGATATCTGTATCATTAGGCATCATTTCCGTATAGAAGAACGATTCATTGATCATTCGCTCTTCAGCACGGGAATCGGAAATGTTTCCGGAAAGGGAAACGCCGCCCATGACAACTGCTGCCGCCATTGCAGCAGCCGCAGCAGCCTGCAGTATTCTGTATGTGATGGATTTTCTTGCGGACAGAACCGGATTGGCGGCTGGTGCGCCAATCCTTTCCATTACCTGCCTTTGCATATTGTCAAAATAGCCGTCAGGTACGGAGAATGGCATTTCCTTCAGCTTTTTTTCAGATTCTAGAATATCCATAGTGTTGTTATAATTCGACTGTTAGACACAGGTGTACGGTAAAGGTTAAAAAATTTTTTCAAGTTCTGTTTTTATTTTATTGTAGGCATGGTGGTAAGAAGCTTTCAATGATCCTGTCGTTATGCCTGTTATTTCGGATATTTCTTCATATTTCATTTCATCGAAATAACGGAGATTGAATACCAGACGCTGTTTCGGCGGGAGTTTCTGGATGGCTTTATGCAGCCGGCGCTGGATTGCATCTCCGTTGAAATACGGGTCGGAGTCTATTTTTCTCTCCATATCGCTGCGGATATCTTCGAAAGATATCATTGCCCTGACTTTCTTTTTCCGGAGAAAATTCAGCGCTTCATTGGTGGCTATGCGGTATATCCAAGTAAAAAGCTGCGCATCCTCCCTGAAAGAAGGAAGCGCAGCCCAGATCTTCGAGAATGTGTCCTGAAGGAGATCATCGGTATCTTCGTGCGAGCATGTGAACCGGCGGATATGCCAGTAAAGCCGTTCCCTGTAGGTTGAAACAATAGCTTCGAAGGCCCGTTCCGTCGCGCCGCTACGGTAAAGCCGCATGATTTCACGATCGGACATTCCAGTCTTTATTTTTTGCTTATGGCTCTTTTTGCGGCAAGTACGATATGTTCGGCATCCAGCCCGTAAGCCGCCATAAGTTCAGAAGGTGTGCCGCTCTGGCCGAATTTGTCCTCTCCGTTGATGAATTCCATATGGGTAGGGCAGCCTTCAGCGAGTACTCCGGCCACAAGTTCCCCCAGACCTCCAGGCATGTTGTGCTCTTCGGCACATACGACAGCCCTTGTTTTGGCGGCGGATTTGACAATGGCTTCTTTATCGATAGGCTTTATCGTGGCTATGTCTATTACTTCAGCAGAAATGCCTTCCTCGTCAAGCGCTTCGGCAGCCTTGACCGCTTCCCATACCAGATGACCTGTAGCGATCAGGGTTACATCGGAGCCTTCGTTCATGATGACGGCCTTGCCGATTTCGAATTTCCAGTCTGCAGGAGTGAAATTCGGTACTGCCGGGCGTCCGAACCTGAGGTAAACAGGTCCGGAATATTCGGCTGCAGCGATGGTGGCAGCCTTTGTCTGGTTGAAGTCACAAGGATTGATCACCACCATTCCAGGCAATGCCCTCATGAGGGCGATGTCTTCCATGGTCTGATGGGTGGCTCCGTCTTCACCGAGGGTGATGCCGGAGTGCGATGCTGCAATCTTCACGTTGGTCCTGCCGTAAGCCACTTCCTGGCGGATCTGGTCATATACCCTGCCTGTGACGAATTCGGCGAATGAGCCGGCAAATACGGTCTTTCCTGTAATGGCCATTCCGGCAGCGACTCCGATCATATTGGCTTCGGCTATGCCGCACTGGAAAAACCTTTCGGGAAAGGCCTTGAAGAATTTGTCCATTTTTACGGAACTGGCCAGATCGGCGGCCAGTCCTATTATGTCAGGATTTTTCACAGCCGCCTCATATAGTCCTTCTCCGAAGCCGCTGCGTGTGTCTTTCTTGCCTGTATCAGTGTATTTTTTCATTTCCGTTTCGATTTGGGGGTTGGATTAATAGTCTCCGAGCGTTTCTTCGAGCTGGGACAATGCCTTTTCGGCCAGCTCGGCTGACGGAGCTTTTCCGTGCCATTCGTTCGTGCCGGCCATGAAATCCACACCATGTCCCATATCGCTGTGCATCAGGATTATTACCGGTTTGCCTTTACCGGTCCGGCTTTTTGCTTCCGCATATGCGGAGAGAATGGAGCCGAAATCATGTCCGTCGCATGAGATGACTTCCCATCCGAATATTCTCCATTTGGCATCCAGATCTCCCAGGCCTGCGACATTGTCTACGGTTCCGTCGATCTGCTGCATGTTCCAGTCGATTATGCCGATCAGGTTGTCTATTTTCTGATGGGAGCAGAACATTGCAGCTTCCCAGATCTGGCCTTCTTCACACTCTCCGTCTCCCATCAGGACGTAAGTGAGGTTCCCGTCATAGTCAAGTTTTTTTGAAAGGGCTGTACCTGCGGCTACCGAAAGTCCCTGTCCGAGTGATCCGGACGGCTGGAAGACTCCCGGAAGTCCTGTGTCTATGGATGGATGTCCCTGTAGCCTGGTCCCGAATTTTCTGAACGTTGCGAGTTCCTTTACCGGGAAATAGCCGGCTCTTGCGAGCAGTGAATAGTAAACAGGCGAGAGGTGGCCTGCCGAAAGGATAAATACATCCTGTCCTTTCCCGCTGCGGGTCCAGGTTGCAGGATCATGTTTCATCACTCCTCCGAAATAAAGTGCAGTTAGGAAATCTGTGCTGCTCATCGAGCCGCCCGGATGTCCGGATTTGGCTCCGGAGACCATTCTGATAATATCCCTTCTGACCTGAGAGGAGATTTTTTTCAGTTCATCAATCGAGACCATTTTTATATCAGGTATTACTTTCGCGCAAAAATAACATATTTTAACTAAAAATATCCTATATCCGATACAATCTGTTATGAAATTGGATTCAATTCAAATTGGACAAGTTCATTTGCATTGCTCTCGGCTTCTCACTATATTTGCCGGGATATTAGGATTATAAGATGAAATATACCAGGAACTTTTGCATTATAGCGCATATCGACCACGGGAAAAGCACGCTGGCGGACAGGATGATCGAACTGACGCATACTCTCAACAGCAGGGACATGGAGGCGCAGGTGCTGGATTCGATGGATCTTGAGAAGGAGAAAGGGATTACGATCAAGAGCCATGCAATCCAGATGGACTATAATTATAAAGGTGAAAAATACACTCTCAACCTTATCGACACTCCGGGACATGTGGATTTTTCATATGAGGTGTCCAGGGCGATAGCTTCCTGTGAAGGAGCCTTGTTGGTTGTGGATGCGACGCAGGGAATCCAGGCCCAGACCATTTCCAACCTTTACCTCGCTATCGAGCATGACCTGGAGATAATCCCGGTGCTGAACAAGATCGATATGGATGCGGCTATGGTAGATGTTGTCACTGACCAGGTCGTGGATCTGCTCGGGTGCAAGCCTGAAGATGTGCTCTGCGCATCGGGAAAGACAGGGGAAGGCGTACCTGCCATCCTGGATGCGATAGTGGAAAGGATTCCTGCTCCGACGGGTGACCCGGACGCTCCTCTGCAGGCATTGATTTTCGATTCTGTATTCAATTCTTTCAGAGGAATCATCGCATATTTCAAAGTGGAAAACGGTTCCATACATACCGGTGACAAGGTGAAATTCTTCAATACCGGCAAGGAATACGAGGCAGACGAGATCGGAGTCCTCAAGATGAGGATGGATCCCCGGGACGAGATCCCGTGCGGCAGTGTCGGCTATATAATATCGGGTATAAAGACGGCTTCCGAGGTAAAGGTCGGTGATACCATTACCCATGTCGACAGGCCGTGCAAGGAAGCGATCGCCGGTTTCGAGGAAGTCAAGCCGATGCTTTTCGCCGGAGTCTATCCGGTCGAGACCGACCAATATGAAGAGCTTCGCTCCTCTATAGAAAAGCTCCAGCTGAATGACGCCTCGCTTGTGTTCGAACCGGAATCTTCTCTTGCGCTCGGTTTCGGATTCCGGTGCGGGTTTCTCGGACTTCTGCATTTGGAGATAGTCCAGGAAAGGCTTTACAGGGAGTTCGGCATGGATGTCATAACTACAGTCCCGAACGTTTCATATAAAGTCTATACCACCCAGGGGGCCGTGGTCGATGTGCATAACCCTTCCGGTCTTCCGGCCCCTACCCTCATAGACAGGATCGAAGAGCCGTATATCAGGGCTCAGGTGATTTCGAAGGCCGAGTTCTACGGTCCGATAATGAAACTCTGTCTGGATAAACGCGGAGTTCTTGTAAATCAGCATTATATCACATCCGACAGACTGGAACTCACTTACGAGATGCCTCTTTCCGAGATCGTCTTTGATTTCTATGACAAGCTTAAATCCATATCAAAAGGCTATGCTTCCTTTGACTATCACATCATAGGATTCCGTCCTGCAAAACTCGTCAAGCTTGACATCCTTCTTAACGGAGAGCCGGCGGACGCCCTTTCGTCTCTTATTCATCAGGATCATGCCTATGATTTCGGGCGCAAGATATGCGAAAAGCTTAAGGAACTGATTCCGCGCCAGCAGTTCGATATCGCGATACAGGCTGCTATAGGGGCGAAGATCATAGCCCGCGAAACGGTCAAGGCAGTCCGCAAGGACGTGACGGCAAAATGCTATGGCGGTGACATTACCAGAAAACGCAAATTGCTTGAAAAACAGAAGCAAGGTAAAAAGCGAATGCGCCAGATAGGAACCGTAGAGGTCCCTCAAAGTGCATTTATGGCTGTTTTGAAGTTGGATTAGGATAAATTCGCTATATGGACCAGAAGACGGTAGCTGTTCTGATGACTGTCCATAACAGAAAGGAAAAAACGCTCGGATGCCTTTCCCTTCTGTTCGACCAGATCAATTCGCTGTCAAGAGACGGCAAGTGCCGGTTTTCAGTGTATATGACTGATGATGGCTCCACGGACGGGACTTCGGATGCGGTGAGTGAAAACTTTCCTGAGGTCCGCATAATACATGGCGGCGGAAATCTTTATTGGAACCGCGGCATGTGTGCCGCCTGGGATGAGGCGGCGAAGACCTCCCCTGACTTTTATCTCTGGCTGAACGATGATACTATGATCATGCCGGGAGCCATTGCCGTTCTGCTCGAAAATTCCACATATCTCGGGCACAGGGCGATCATTGCCGGTACGGCACAGGACAAGGAAGGAAAACTCTCCTATGGAGGAAGAACCAGATTCGGTCGGATAGTGACTCCGGACCCTATGATACCGGAAGCATGCGACATTTTCAATGGGAATCTTGTCCTTGTGCCGGATTACGTTTACAGGAGGCTCGGGACGCTCGATCGTGTCTATTCGCACAGTTTCGGGGATTTCGACTATGGCGTCAGGGCTGCAAGGAAAGGCCTGACTGCCGTAGTGGCGCCTGGAATCCTTGCGGAATGCGGCCGTAACGGTCAGGTCCCCAAGTGGAGGCGGCCTGAAGTTCCCTTAAAGGCCAGGTATGCGGCTATAATGAGTCCGAAAGGGCGGCCTTTCAAAGAACAGTTCATATATGACTTCAGGGCCTTCGGCCCGTTTCAGGCGATATTGCATTTCCTGTCCCTTAACCTGAAAGTGCTGTTCCCGGTATCTTATAAATAAAATGGGGTACCTGTCGCAGGTACCCCATTTCAAAATCCTGTTTAAGGATTCTACAGATTTTGCTCTCTGTAGATAGAGACGAATAAGATTCTTAACCGGTGACAAAGGTCGCCAGCAGAACAGTAATCCGGGTTGTTTATTTTGTTGTTTTAGTTGTTGTTTTAGTTGTTGTAGGTTGTTTAAACAGGTGTTTTATGAATAAGCTGTCTTCTTGTATCACGGCAATGAGACTAAGGACCCTGCCTCTTTCTTTGGCTGGAGTGTCCTTAGGGCTGATGCTTGCGGCATCCGATTATATTATCCGCCCGTGGGTGGCATTTTTCACTCTTCTTACGACGGTTTTCCTGCAGATCCTTTCCAACGTGTCGAATGAACTCGGGGATTATCTTCACGGAACGGACCGGGAGGCCGACCGGCAGGGGCCGGCCTATACTCTTTCAAAGGGCCTGTTGACCGAGAAAGACTTCAAGGTGATGATATGGATCTATATCGTGCTGTGTGTGGCAAGCGGACTGGCGATGATATGGTTCTCTTTCGGGACATTTTTCGATTTCGGTGTTGTCATCGTGGCATTGATGGGAATACTGGCCATTTCAGGGGCGGTCAAATACACTCTTGGCCGTAATCCTTACGGATATAGAGGTTTGGGGGATCTGTACGTCTTTATGTTTTTCGGGATAGTTTCAGTATTGGGGGCCTACTTCGTAGCTACCCATGAGATCAGGACATGGATTCTGGTCCTGCCGGCTGTGTCGATAGGATGTCTGAGTGTGGGTGTCTTGAATGTCAATAATATAAGGGATATCAAAAGCGATGCTCTGACCCGCAGGACCATACCGGTGCGGATAGGTGAGCGGAATGCCAAGATATACCATACGGTCCTGATCATCGCCGGCTGGGCCGCAATGCTGGTTTTTGCCTCTCTCAGGATGTTTGACTGGTGGCATTATATTTTCGTAATTACCCTGCCGCTTTTTGTCCTGCATCTTGTCCAGGTATGGCATCGTTCCGGAAAGGACCTTGACCCGCAGCTTCCGCAGCTGGTCATCTCCACATTCCTTTTCGCAATTCTTGCCGGCTTCGGTTTTATAGTGTATCTTTTATAAATACGCTGCCTTGTGAACGGGAGGGACCCGCCGCTCTGCGGTGGGAGGGATTTACTTTTCAGGCTTATGGCCCGAGTACATCCTGCAGATGCCGAAAGTAAATGCTTTTGTCTTCACTTGTCCGTATCCGCAATTTTCCATCATTCTTGCGAATTCCTTCGGTTTGGGGAATTTCAGCACGGAAGCCGGCAGGTACCTGTAAGCGGCTCTGTCTCCCGAGACCTTGCCTCCGATTGCCGGAAGGATATGCAGGAAATAGAGTTTATAGAAGAACCGGAGGACCGGGTTTGCAGGTACTGAGAGTTCAAGTATTACTGCCTTTCCGCCAGGCTTGAGTACCCTTAGCATCTCTGTGAGACCTTTTTCCAGATGTTCGAAATTCCGCACTCCGAAAGCCACGGATACCCTGTCGAAAGTCCCGTCTGAAAACCTCATCTGTTCACAGTCACCCTGCTCCATGCTGATTTTGCCTTCAAGTCCTGCCTCGCGTACTTTTTCACGGCCGATTTTCATCATGCCTTCCGACAGGTCCAGTCCCGTGATCCGGCTGCCGGAAGCTGCAGCCCGGGCGATGGCAATGGCGAAATCCCCGGTACCGCATGCTACGTCAAGTATGTTGAGGCAGTTGTCTCGACCTGTTATTTCTTTAACCGCTTTTTTCCTCCATCCTTTGTCTATATCCAGGGAAAGGATATGGTTGAGCCTGTCGTAGTCAGGGGCTATGCTGTCGAACATTGTCCTAATATTCTCTTTTTTCGGCATATGCTTGCAGTTTTATTTTTCGGGTTTCGAGTAAGCTTCAGAGCGTTCTGCGATATTTTCCTGAAGATTCAGGAAATAAAGGTTGATTTCCTGAACATGGTAGTTCCCTTTCGGGAAAATTTTCCCGATGGACGGGATGTAGTAATCTTCATCATCCAGACCGTCGACCTGAACGACATTCATCTCTGGCAGGAGTCTTGCCCCAACGGTATTGAAAAGAGTGTCCGAGTGTCCGTCCGAATGGAAGAACACCGATCCTTTATTTAAGGATGCCGGAGCATACGTGCCATCGGTCATCCAGTTTACTGGATTGATGCATACCGCATTGTCTTTGAATGCCGGAGAAATCGCTTCCGGAGAAGAGACACTGTTGTAGCAGACGGTCACTCCGCAATCAACCGATCCTTCGGCAGGCTTCAGATGCGGATATTTTTCCAGTTCTTCCCGGCTTATCCCGAATCCGAATGCATAGCCTGCTATCAGGCGGGAATACTGTTCTTCTGTCAGACTTTCCTCTATAAGGCGTATGATGGCTTTTGCTCCCTGACTGTGTCCTGCGAGGAAGAACGGCCGTCCGCCGTTGAGGTTATCCATGTAATACCTGAACGCCTTTAAGATATCATTGTGGGCAACGGCGTATTTCCTTTCGATCTCCTCCTCGGAACCGAACCAGCACTCCATGGTTATCTGTCTGTAATAAGGAGAAAAGAAATTGCAGCTTTTCCGGAACAGTTCATAGCCGAGCCTTGTAGAAATATCCGTCGCGGCCCTCTGTCCGGGATTTTCAGTATCCATATAATATATGGTATTGCCTGTCGGGTCTTGCCAGCTCCATACGCATGTAGGAGTCACATAAAACACATCGACGTCTTTATCCATAATCATACCTTCTGTCCTGTACCACATGTTTTCCTTGCTGTAGTCCGGTTCCTGAGGCAGGAGACCGGCATTTTTCCCTTTCGGACCGCATCCGGCAGCCGCCAGTACAGTAAGGATAAGGCATATCGTTTTTCTCATGTCAATATAATTGTCTGTCGCAAAGTTTCAATTCCAGTTTGTCAGGTCCGGCCGTCAAGGTACCGGATCGTATCCGCTCCCGCCCCACGGATGGCATCTGAGCAGTCTGCGCGCCGTAAGATACAGCCCTTTAAACGGCCCGTACTTCCGGAACGCTTCGAGAGCATATTGTGAACATGTGGGCGTAAATCTGCAGGAGGGCGCCTTATAAGGCGAAATGCATATCTGATAGAATCTTATGAGGCCTATGAACGGTGAAATGGATATTTTTTTCAGGACACGGAGGAATCTCCTCCCGGCGGATTCTTGAACGTATGACGGGGACCGTCCGTCGTCTGATTTCTCTCCGGGGGTTTTCATGATCTCTGGACCTTAGCGAGGATCTGACCTACAAGACCGTAGATTTCCTTGAAAGTCAGTATTTCCTTTGTATTGTATACGAACATGATATCCAGACCTTTCCCTTCCTGGAGCGTCTCTTTCTGCAGTCTGTAGCTTTCCCGGAGTCTGCGTTTGAGCAGGTTGCGTTTGACTGCCCTTTTGAAGAGCTTTTTCGGGACGGAAACAAGGATGCGGGAATAAGGAAGACCGTTCTCCGGTATGAAGCAGAACTTCATATGGGGAACGGCGCCGAATTTACCTTCTGCAACCAGCCTTGAAATGTCGTTCCGGCCGTGCAGTCTTTCGTCCTTTGACAGTGTATGTCGTTTCGGGCTCATCAGCCCTTGCTGTTTTCCAGATAGATTTCCAGCGCCTTGGCCACTGAAGGAGCCTGAGGCGTCGGAGCCGATACCGTTACAGGAAGTCCGGCCTCGTCCATTGACTTGAGCACGGATTTTCCATATGCCACGAATTTGGTCTCTCCCGGCTTGAAGTCAGGGAAGTTCTCATAAAGGGATTTTACATCGGACGGATTGTAAAGCACTATCATGTCGTATTTTGAAAAATCGAGGCTTTTGAGATCCTGCGATACCGACTTTACGAATACTGCGCTTTCAGACTTGAAGCCGCTGTCCTGGAAGGCTTTTGCAATGTCGTTTCCGGCAAGGTCCGAGGTGGCGATAAGGAATGTTTCATCCTTGTGCTTGTTCCCGATCAGGGATATTACGGAAGATGCGGTCCCGTCTCCGTAGAATATTTTCCTTTTCCTGTAGATGATATGTTTCTGCAGATACATGGCCACAGCTTCCGTAGTGCAGAAGTATTTCATGGTCTCCGGAATCTTCACCCTTAGTTCTTCGCACAGATGAAAAAAGGCATCGATGGTAGAACGGGCGGAGAAGACGATTGCCGTATGGTCAAGGATATTGATCCTTTGCGTCCTGAATTCTCTTGACGAAAGAGGTTCTATAGTGAAAAATGGAACAAAGTCAAAATGAACGCCGTATTTTTCAGTTATCAGTGAATACGGGGAGGCAGCTTTTGGTGGCTGCTGGGAAATCAGAATATTCTTAACAGTCATGTCGTTTTATAAAACAATTGCAGATGCAACCAAAATACCTGTCGGTAAAAATTCCAGGGCGCAAAGATACAAAATTGCTGATAATACAGAACAGTAGTTCCTGAAAATTTGTACTTCGCGTATCAAGAGGACGGCATACAGCAGCGCTCCCGTGTAAAGCAGGATCTGTTTGGACAGGCTTTCGTCCGCTGAAACCGCTTCCAGTACTCCTGATACTGCGAGCAGCACGGTCGCAATGATTATGAAGAACGTACGGAAAGTATGGATTGCAGCCTTATAGGCTTTTGCGTTTATTTTCCTGCCCCGGACCGCCCGGGACAGGGCTGTCCTCAATCCGAGATATGCCGCGAATATGCCGCAGACTGCAAAGAAATACGGGAGAGGGGCCAGTCCGGAAAGGAATTCCGGAGCATACAGTCTGTAGCTTGCCGCCAGAATACAGAAGGGGACGACAAGTATCCAGTAGATCCTGTTTCTGGAGATGCATGACAGGGCGCTGTCCTCCAGATTCATGTTTTCTTTCCATCTGAAAAGGCAGCCGGCGAAGGAAGGAACCATATCGGTGAATGTCCGGATGTTGGCTATGCAAAGGACGGTAAATGCCATTATCAGGACAGAAACGGGAAGCGTTCCGGTAAGGGGCAGCGCTTCATTTCCCGGCATCGGATCAGGTGAAATGCATCCTGACAAAGGGGCAAGTCCGAGATATCCTCCTGTAAAGGCACTGTCGATCGGCTGTATTTCGGTCATTGTCAGTTTCCTCTTTTGGCTTTGTAGCCCATTTCTGTGAGAAGGGCAGTGACTTTGTCGCGGAAATCACCCTGTATGGCGATTTCTCCGTCTTTGGCCGTACCCCCGACTCCGCACTTGACTTTAAGTGTCTTCCCCAAGGCTGCAAGATCTTCTGCGGTTCCCGTGAATCCGCTGACAAGGGTAACCTGCTTTCCTCCGCGGTTTCTCCTGTCGAGGGTAACCGTGAGTTTCTGCCTCTGCGGAGGCAGGGTCTCCACCTCTTCAGGGGCCTCTTTTTCATATTGGTAGTCAGGATTGGTGGAGAACACCACCCCAAGCCTTTTTTTCCAGTCGTTGTCAGCCATCGGTCCGATTAATTTTTTGCAAATATACAAACATATTATTTATCTTTGCTCTTTTGTTGTACTTACGGAAAATATGGATAATAAGAAATTCAATCTGTGGAGCAGGGTCACTGCAGCTGCCGTATTCGTGATTTCGGCTTTCACCTACCTCATGACCATAGAGCCGTCGGCGTCATTCTGGGACTGCGGCGAATTCATAGCTTCTTCATATAAACTTGAAGTCGGTCATCCTCCCGGAAACCCTGTATTCCAGCTCTTTGCAAGATTCTTTACGATGTTCGCCGACGGGGCGCATGCTGCCATTGCCGTAAATGTGATGAGCGCACTTTGTTCCGCCCTGACGATTTTTCTTCTCTATCTTACCATTGTTTTCCTGGCAAAGAGAGTCGTGAAGCCTTCGGCGGACGGGACTTATCCTCTTTCTCGCGCCATTGCAATATACGGCTCCGGCGCCGTCGGTGCCCTGGCATATTGCTTTTCAGATACATTCTGGTTTTCTGCCGTAGAGGGCGAGGTATATGCAATGTCTTCGCTTTTCACGGCCTTAGTCTTCTGGGCCATGACCAAATGGTACGATCAGGCCGGGACAAGATATGCCAACAGGTGGATAGTCCTGATATCCTTCCTTATGGGGCTTTCCATCGGGGTCCACCTGCTTAATCTGCTGACGATTCCGTGCCTGGTATTCCTGTTCTATTATAAGAAAAGGGAGGACGGTCACTATACTTTCTGGGAGTATGTGAAGATTTTCCTGCTCTCATGCGTGATTCTGGCTGTAGTGCTGTTCGGCATCATACCGTATCTTCCTAAGCTTGCCGCCTATACCGATCTTTTTTTTGTAAATGTGCTCGGCCTGCCGTTCAATTCCGGGGCAGCGGTTTTCATGGTACTTCTTCTCGTTTTGTGCTTCTGGGGACTTTTCGCGACACTCAAAAAGGAAAAGGTATTCTGGAATACGGTGCTGCTTTGCTTTACGACTGTGGTCATAGGATTTTCGGTATTTTCCATAATGATTATCCGTTCTTCCGTCAAGACCCCTACCAACGAGTACCAGCCGGACAATCCATTTACGCTTATCCGCTATCTTTCTCGTGAGCAATACGGGACCAAGCCCCTGCTTTACGGACAGTATTTCGGGGCTCCGCTCGAGGCTATCGACCAGACGGAGTACTGGACGCCGCTGGACGGGAAGTATGTTCATGCGGACGGCCAGCCCAAGCCCGTATACGCTTCGGAAGGCAAGATGCTTTTCCCGAGGATGTGGGACGGCAACCAGGACAGCTATGTTAACTTCTACAATGCCTATGTGACCAAGGGCAAGCCTGTCCCGGGAGCGGATTACAGGAAACCCACCTTCGGAGAAAACATGAAGTTTTTCTTCGATTACCAGATGAACTGGATGTACTGGCGGTATTTCATGTGGAATTTCGCCGGCAGGCAGAATGAGATACACAGTCCGAGTCCCGGAGACCTCTTCATAGGAAACTGGGAGTCCGGAATCGGCTTTATCGACAAGGCTCGTCTCGGCGACCAGAGCAATGCCCCTGCATATCTCAAGGACAATAAAGGCAAGAACCATTACTACATGCTTCCGCTCCTTCTGGGAATTATAGGGATTTTCTTCCAGTTTGCCAGGGACAAGCGCGGTTCATGGCTGACTTTTCTTCTGTTTTTCATGACAGGCATAGCCATAGTCATATACCTGAACCAGCAACCGTATCAGGTGAGGGAGAGGGACTATGCGTACGCGGGCTCTTTCTATGCATTTTCCATCTGGATAGGACTTGCGGTACTGGCCCTGTATTCCTGGATAGAAGATATGCTGGCTTCCGGGTCCGGAGCTTCGGGGAAGGCTTATGCGGCAGCGGCATCCGCGGTTTCGCTCCTGTGCCTCGGCGTTCCTGCCCTGATGGCCCAGCAGAACTGGGACGATCATGACAGAAGCCACAGGAAGACTGCCGTCGAGATGGCGCGGAACTATCTCAACTCCGTCGGAAAGGACGGTATCCTGGTGACGCACGGCGACAACGATACATTCCCTCTGTGGTATGCACAGGAAGTCGAAGGGATAAGGACAGACGTGAGAATCTGCAATACGTCCCTTCTCGGCACGGACTGGCATATCGACCAGATGAAATACGCAGTGAACGAGTCCAGGCCTCTGGACCTGAAGGTAGGGCCGGAGCAGTATCTCTACGGCACCAACGAATGGCCGCCGATCTATGATACCAGGGATCAGGTGATACCGCTTTCCGTCGTGATGGAAGTATTCCGCCATCCTGATGCGAAACTTGTTCTGGAGAACGGTATGACTATGGATTATATCATGTCAAGGAAATTCTCCATACCGGTAAATAAGGAGAATGTCATCAAGTACGGTATCCTGGATGAGAAATATGCGGACAGGATTCCCGATGAGATCGTTCTTACCATCCCGAAGGACAAGGACCGTATAACCAAGCCTGAGCTTTTCATGCTTGACCTGCTTTCCAACTATCAGTGGGACAGGCCTATCAATCTGTTGAGCATGGGAGGGGACATCAACATAGGAATGAAAGAGTACCTGATGTACGAGGGATTCTCATACAAGTTCGTTCCTATAAAGAACAAGATGAGTTCTTCCGAAATCGGATTCGCCGATCCGGATGATCTGTATCACAAGATGAAGGAAGTGTTCAGCTGGGATGCCCTCAAGAGAACGGATTATTTCGTCGATTACCAGAACATCTATACGTTCTGCGGGGTTCTGCCGCAGAGGCTTATGTTCCTGAATGCCGCCAAGGAAATGAAAAAGGCCGGCTGGACCGACAGGGCGGTGGAAATGCTGGATATGTGTCAGGAATGTGTCCCTGAAGCCAACTTCCCTCTTGACATGAGTTATTTGGGATTTTCGAACGAATCCGTAGCAATCGGCATTATCGAAGAGTACCTTGAACTCGGGCAGACTGAAAAGGCGGATGCCATGGCCGGCAGGATGGCTGACGAACTTCTGGTTTCTCTGGATTTCTTCGCTTCATTCTATGATTTCGCATCGTCCGATTTCGAAAAATGCTGGCATTATCTGACATATATTAAAGAACTTCTGTCATTCTATGGCCAGACTGACCTTGCCGATGATATAGGCGGAAGGCTGGATGCGCTGATGAAAATATATACCGGAGAGGCCTGATGATGCTTTTAATGCCTGCTATGTGAGAAATAATCTTGCAAGTTTTTCAGGATAATGCTATCTTTGCATCCGCAACGGGGGATTAGCTCAGTTGGCTAGAGCGCTTGCATGGCATGCAAGAGGTCACGAGTTCGACTCTCGTATTCTCCACGGAAAAAGGGACCGAAAGGTCCCTTTTTCCGTAATATCGCATTTCTTTTGACTGTCCCGGTTTACCTGCTGAGCCTGACAAATATGCTCAGAGGAAGGTTTTTCCCGAAACTGTCCTGCAGGACGAGTTCTCCGCAACTGATTTCGGCCGACGGACTTCCGGGAGCGGAGATGCCGCTGTCCTGCGCCCTGATTCCGAAAGCCTGCCTTACTACAGTCTCTCCCAATACTGCCGAGTAGCCGTTTGAATAGAGGTTAAGCACCATGAAACTGTCCTGAGGGGCAAGAATCGATGCCACGCATTTCATGATGTCGTACAGACATTCATCCAGTTTCCATTTTTCTCCGTCCGGTCCATGTCCGTAGGCCGGAGGATCAAGTATTATTCCCTGGTAGGTGTTCCCTCGTCTGGCTTCCCTGCGTGCGAATTTCAGGGCGTCTTCAACGACCCAGCGGATGTTGTCCAGATGACTGAGTTCCATGTTTTCCCGGGCCCATGAGACTACCTGGCGGACTGAATCCAGATGTGTTACATCCGCACCTGCGGCTTTTGCGGCAAGCGATGCGGCTCCTGTATATGCGAAAAGGTTCAGTACTTTGGGTTTCGGCCGGCCTTCGGCTTCCGCTTTTTCTGCCAGCATCCGGGTCTTGCTGTATATGTACTCCCAGTTGCTCGACTGTTCCGGAAAAACGCCTACATGTTTGAAAGAGGTGAGTCCGAGCCGGAGTCTGAAATCCAGTCCGGGCTGCCCGGAGCAATAGCGGATCACCCACTGCTCGTTCATCCTTTTCATTTTCTCCCAAGTTCCGCTGTCTTCTTTGCCGGCTTTTCCGAAGCCGGCTCCGGTCTTGAATCTGGTATGCATTGCCCTGTTCCATTCGGAATCGCTCATGCTTTTGTCCCACAGTGCCTTAGGCTCTGGCCGAGCCATGATGTACTGTCCGAACCTCTCAAGCTTTTCGAAATTCCCTGAGTCTATGAGTTCATAGTCTTTCCAGAATTTCCCCGGGGATTCTATAGTCATATCGATAAAATATTTGGCTTTAATGGCGCAAAGATAGTAATTTACTACCAAACGGTTTCATATTGAATATTTTTAGTAACTTTGCATGATATGCCGAGGGTATCGGATATATTCCCGGCATGGGCACAAAAGAAAACTTCTAAATACATATCATTATGCAGCAGAGTATTGATACTTACGATTTTTCCGGCAAGAAAGCTCTTGTCAGGGTTGACTTCAACGTTCCACTTAACGAGAAGTTTGAAATTACCGATGATACCCGTATCAGGGCAGCTGTCCCTACTCTCAAGAAAATCATTGAGAAAGGCGGATCCGTAATCATCATGTCACACCTCGGACGCCCTAAGGGAGTTACAGAGAAATTCTCCCTCAAGCATATCCTTGCCCGCGTTCAGGAACTTCTCGGTGTCCCTGTAAAGTTCGCCGATGACTGCATGAAGGCTGACGAGCAGGTGGCTGCCCTCAAGCCGGGCGAGGTCCTCGTTCTTGAAAACCTCCGTTTCTATGCAGAGGAAGAAGGCAAACCGAGAGGTCTTGCAGAGGATGCTACCGATGAGGAGAAGAAAGCGGCCAAGGCTGCAGTAAAGGAAAGCCAGAAGAAGTTTGTCGAGAAACTTGCTTCATACGGAAACTGCTATGTAAATGATGCATTCGGCACTGCACACCGTGCTCATGCTTCTACAGCTCTTATCGCCAAGTATTTCCCTAATGACAAGATGTTCGGCTACCTGATGGAAGGTGAAATCAAGGCACTCGAAAGGGTAGTCAAGAATCCTGAGCGCCCTGTAACCGCAATCATCGGAGGTGCGAAGGTATCTTCGAAGATCGGCATCATCGAGCATCTTTTCGATGTAGTCGACAATATGATCATCGGAGGCGGTATGGTCTATACCTTTGTCAAGGCGCAGGGCGGAAAGATCGGAAACTCTCTTTGCGAGGATGACCAGCAGCAGCTTGCACTCGACACCATGAAGAAAGCCGAGGAGAAAGGCGTGAAGCTTTATCTTTCAAAAGAGGTGGTTATCGCCGATGCATTCGCAGAAGGTGCCAACACCAAGATCTGCTGCAACTCCGAGATCCCGGACGGCTGGGAGGGAGTCGACGCTGCTCCTAGCACACTTGCAGCATGGGAAGATGTCATCATGAAGTCAAAGACTATCCTTTGGAACGGTCCTGTAGGCGTATTCGAGATCCCTTCTTTCGCAAAGGGTACCAACCGGGTGGCTGAAATGCTCGCAAAGGCTACCGAGAACGGTGCATTCACACTTATCGGAGGCGGCGATTCTGTTGCAGCCGTTACCCAGATGGGTTATGCGAAGAAAGTAAGCTACGTTTCAACGGGCGGCGGAGCAATGCTCGAATACCTCGAGGGCAAGGAACTTCCTGGTATCGCAGCTATCCGCGAGTAATGTAAAAATAAAAAAGAAGGGCGACCGAAAAGTCATAAGTGACTTTCTAAGGTCGCCCTTCTTTTTAATATGCTTTTGCGGAAATCAGTCGTTGTTCAGCTGGACTATGTCGGTCCTTTCCCGCTGGCTGTCCCCGAGCAGATATTCGCTGAAATAGTCTGCCATCCTCCAGAAGAAATATTCGTTCATGTCTCCGAAACCGTGGCGCTGTCCCGGAAGAAGCAGCATGTCGAAACGCTTGTTTGCCCTGATAAGGGCATTCACTACCCTGATAGAATTGGCGGGGTGAACGTTATTGTCGATGTCCCCGTGAACAAGCAGCAGATGACCTTTCAGGTTCTTCGCTATCTGCGGATTGGTATCTATCTTATATACGAAAGAAGTGTCGCCTTTTTCACTGATTTCCTCCAGGATGCCGTGGTGCTGCTCGCTCCACCAGCGGTTGTATATGCGGTTGTCATGGTTTCCCGCACATGATACCGCCACCTTGTAGAAATCAGGGTATTTGAGTATGGCTGCAGTAGACATGAATCCACCTCCGGAGTGGCCGTGGATTCCCACACGGGTAGCGTCGATCCACGGGTACATTGCCGCAAGTCTCTGTACCGCCGTCTTCTGGTCTTCGAGACCGTAGTCGCGGAGGTTGCCGTATCCGTAGTTGTGATACCATTTTGATCTGTTCGGATGGCCTCCGCGGTTTCCGACGGTGATGACGATGAATCCCATCTGGGCGAGCCTGTCAGTGCGGGTCATGCCTGAACTCCACGAAATATTGTTGGCCTCTACCTGCGGACCGGGATATACGTATTCTATTATAGGATATACTTTTGTCGAATCGAAATCGAAAGGCTTATACATGACTCCGTACAGGTCGGTGACTCCGTCAGCGGCTTTTACGGTAAACCTTTCCGGGAATTTGTACCCTGCGGCAAAAAGCTGTGAAAGATCCGCCTTTTCAAGATCCGCTTTCTTGGTCCCGTCGGCGGTATACAGGGCGGAAGCCGGTGCTGTGTCTACGCGTGAGTAGTTGAGTACGAGATATTTTCCGTTGTCATCGGTAGAAGCCCATACATCCATGTCTTTCATGTCTAATTGCTTCAGCCCGGTGCCGTCGAAATTCACACGGAATGTATGCATCTGGTATGGGTTTTCTCCCTTGGCGTATCCGCAGGCATTGAAGATGATATAGTCTTCGGCATCGTTGACCGCCAATATGTTTTCAACATGGAACGGTCCTTCTGTTATGGTATTCGCAAGGGTGCCGTCGGCATTGTAAAGGTAAAGGTTCGCCCAGCCGTTGCGCTCCGACCAGTGGATCATCTGCCGTCCGCCGTTGACCAGACGCAGGGGCCGGTATTCTACATAGGTATTCATCCTTTCCGTAATGACAGTCCTTGTCGAATCGCTGTCCAGATCTACCCGGCAGACATCCAGACGCTTGATGTCGCGGCTGATTCTCAGTATGTAGAAGCCTTCATTGTCTCCGAGCCACTTGCGTGAATAATAGTCTGTGTACCGGTCGGCATTCGTGGCGGGAGCGGTCTCTATGTCGAGTGCCTGGTCCTTGAATGCTACGGTCTTTATGTATTTGCTGCTCATGTCTCCGGTAGAGAACACATACAGCAGTTCTTTCGGCCCCGGCTCTCCCGGCATCTGGTATTTGTAGGTTTCGAGAACAGGCCGTGGATTGCTCAGCGAGTTGATGACCCACAGGTCCTTGATGTCTCTCATGTCGCATTTTACTGTAGCGAAATGTCTGGAGTCAGGAGACCAGACCAGGTTCCATGGCATTACCCTTTTGGTGGTGTCCGTTTCTGTCCACCCCATATAGCTGTCCGCTCCCCAGCAGAATTCACGTGTGCCGTCGGAGGTGATCCGATGCTCGACTATGGTGCTGTCCTTTTCGTCTTTGGCTGCCTTGGCCATGTTTTCCGCATCCATCCAGTACAGGTTTGCGTTTTTGGCGAAAACCCCCATTGTCCCGTCAGGGGAGACGTTCACCCAGGAAGGATATCTGTCCTCTTCTTCCTGTCCGGTAATGTCGGTCAGCTTTCCTGATGCGATGTCATAGGAGAAAGTAAACACTTTCTTGTCGCCCCATCTGTCGATCCTGAGCGAATCCTTTTCTTCAAGAGTGCTCTTTATTTCAAACGTGAATGCCTTGTCGTCTTTCAGTTTCATGTTTCTGAGGGGAAGATGCTGTGCATCGAACGGATCCTTTACGGTTTCCGTAATCTGCATGGCAAGCCTGTCCATATCGAAGACAGAGGTCTTCCTGCCGGTTTTCGCATCTACTATATAATATTGTGTCCCGTCCGGGTCTTCCCACTTGTACCAGAACTTGTCCGAGTCCCTGAACCAGTTTGGGGACACTCGCGTAGAATGGACCATCTGGGACACTTTTTTTGCCGAAAACCTTTCGGCCAGCTCATAATTCGGCGCCTGCTGTGCAGACAATGATATTGCCGCTGCTGCGGCAATGAGGACGCTGTAAGTTCGTTTCATTTTTTCTTCATTTATATGGCAACTGTTGTGGATTTTCCCGGACATTCTTTTGTGGATATTTCCGGTCTAATAAAGGCCTTCGAGTTCTTCCCATGGCACCGTCACACGGATGATTCCCATGGCATACGGTCCGATTTCGTACTGGTTGTATATGTAGGTGATGCCCTTTTCCCCGATTGCAAAATTACCGTTAGGGCCGATTTCCTGTGTAAACAGCATAGATGTGTCTGACGGATTCTCCAATGATTCTGCAAGGTGTGAAGACAGGAGCCCTGGAAGCCTGTCTTTATATCCTTCCTTGAAGAAATCGCTCTCGGTCAGAAGGTCCCCTGTCTTCATGTCGAAGTTCAGAGCCGTTTCCGCCGTCATCCCGTGTGCCCCTCCTGTAAATGAATATTTCGTGACAGAATATGACAGAATGTTCTTATGGCAGCCGGATACCGCTCCTGTAACATAGTCCGACCAGTCGAGAGATGCTGTCGGCATTTCTCCGCTTTCCTTGATCAGCGGGGCGTTCGTTTCCCTGTATTCTTTCACCCTGTCGGCCTTGTATGCTTCGATGGCCTTTTCAGGGTCCAGTGCGGAATACATGTCTCCGAAAAGGGTGGCAGTCAGGGTTTTATCTATATTGTCCAATGCAGTCTTCTGGAGTCCGGATGCCGGATATTCTGCACTGATCCTGACCTCAAGGGCATATCCGGAACCCTCTGCCGCCGCAAAGGAATCTTCCGAACTGTAGGTAGTTGAACTGAATCCTTCATTGCAGGATACCAGAGACCCTATCGCAACAGATGCAGCAAGGGCGGAAAAACAAAATCTTTTCATGACCGTAAAAATGTTTAAAACCCCTAAATATAATATAATATTCCGTACTCTGCAAATCATGTTTTTATCATGATGCTGCCGATACATCCTCCACGTACAGGAAGACGCCTGGGTGCGGACAGGTATACTTTTTGATAATTTAGTATACCTTATATGTTTTCATGGAGATGTATTTTCGTGCCTATTTAACTGATAACCGATATAATCACATAACTTATATGAAACGTTTTTTTATTGCCATTGCTGCTGCAATGCTGTCTGGCGCATTTGCTTTTGCGCAGTCTGTCATCCCTTTTACAAATGGAGACCGCGCTGTGTACCTCGGTGACAGTATCACTGACGGAGGTCATTACCATTCCTATATCTGGCTCTATTATATGACCAGATTCCCGTATATGGATCTGACTGTAGTCAATGCAGGAATCGGAGGGAACACCGCCTCGGACATGTACGAGAGGCTCGACGGAGATGTCTTCATCCATGAGCCTACTGTCCTGATGGTCACTTTCGGTATGAATGACACAGGATATATGGAGTACAATCAGGAAGGGGCTGAGAAATATGGCGAGAAAAGGTACAGGGAGGCTTGCGACAATTTCGACAAGATAGAAAAAAGGCTGCTCGCCCTTGACAATGTGCATATCGTGATGGTGGGAGGTTCTCCTTATGACGAAACGGCACAGATAGAGGGCAATGTCGCGTTCAAAGGCAAGAATGCCGTCATGGACAGGATAGTGGCTTATCAGAAAGCTGCGGCTGAACGCAACGGGTGGGATTTCGTTGATTTCAGCAAGCCGCTCGTTGAAGTTTCGGCAAAGATGCAGGCAGAAGACCCGTCATTCACCCTGACCATGGGAGATCGTATACATCCTGACAATGACGGGCATATGGTGATGGCTTACCTGTTCCTGAAGGCCCAGGGGTTCGCAGGCAGGAAAGTAGCGGATATCGAGGTGGATGCAGCGACCTCGAATGTCGTGAAATCAGAGAATTGTGCCATATCTGACGTACAGAAGGACCGTAAAGGCATTTCATTCAGCTATCTGGCCGAGTCCCTTCCTTATCCTCTCGATACTGTCGCCCGTGGTTTCGGAGCGCACCGAGGACAGGCCGGAGCTTTGAAAATGGTCCCTTTCATGGAGGAGATGAACCAGGAAACTCTTAAAGTTACAGGTCTTGAAGGTAAGTACAACCTTTATATCGATGACCAGCTTCTCGGGTCATGGGACGGCAAAAACCTGGCAGAAGGTATCAATATGGCTGAACTGACATGGTCTCCTCAGTACCAGCAGGCGCTGCAGGTGATGTATCTTAACGAGTGGAGATGGGAGATTGAGCGGAGTTTCAGGGATTTCGCATGGATGCAGTTCGGTTTTCTGAAGCCTCTCGGATGTCTTGACAATAACGACCGCAGGGCAGTCGAGGCCATAGACCGGCATAAGGCAGAGAACATCTGGGCGGGAATCCACAGGGATACGTATGCCAGACTGATGTACGAAGAGGTCCGGGATACCCGTATCGCCGAAATGAATATGCTTACCGACAAGATTTATCAGATAAACAAACCGGTGGAGCACCGTATTTCTCTCCGCCTTTCCTTGTAAATTTGCACTCTGAAAAACATAGGATATGAAATTCACCAATCTTATGATATCTTTTGCCGTCCTTATTTCCGCAGCCGGGTGCGCGGATGGCGGGCAGGACCTTAAGTCTCCGGCAGCGTATGTGAACCCTTTCATCGGTGCGAGTACAAGTGTCGGTGACGCCGGGGTGTATCACGGGCTCGGGAAGACTTTCCCCGGTGCCACTACGCCTTACGGCATGGTACAGGTAAGCCCTAACACTATTACCGGAGGGGACAATGCCAGCGGCTACAGCTATGAGCACAAGACGATAGAAGGTTTTGCATTCACCCAGATGAGCGGAGTGGGCTGGTTCGGGGATCTCGGGAACTTCCTGGTCATGCCGACAACCGGTGATATGAAAACCGTCGCCGGGAAAGAGGACGGAAGTATCTCCGGATGGCGTTCTGCTTACGACAAAGGCACGGAGACTGCGGTCCCGGGATACTATATGGCCGATCTTACGGACTACGGCATCAGAGTGGAAAGTTCCGCTACTCCGCACTGCGGAATCATCAGGTTTACTTATCCGGAGAACGGCAGCTCCAGGATACAGATAGATCTGGCCAGGAGAGTGGGAGGTACGTCGGAGTCACAGTATGTCAAAGTGCTTGATGACCACACTATTACCGGATGGATGAAATGTACTCCGGAGACCGGTGGCTGGGGCAACGGGGACGGGAATGCCAGATATACCGTCTATTTTTACGCGGAGTTCAGCCATCCTCTGGAAAACTATGGCTTCTGGAGTGCGGATATACCTTCCGGATGGACACGTAAAAAAGACGAGGTGGTGAGCCTTCCGTATCTGGAGCGTGTCAGCAAAGCGGATATTATCCGCGGAAAGAATGAGCTTGAAGGGAAACACATCGGATTCTTCACGGAATTCCCTACCTCTGAAAACGAGCAGGTGACTATGAAAGTCGGGCTGTCGTTCGTGGATATGGACGGCGCAAGGAAGAATTTCGGGCAGGAAATGGCAGGCAAGGAGTTCGACCGGATCCGTCAGGATGCTTTTGCCATGTGGAACAGGGAGCTTGGACGCATCAGTGTCACGGGAGGCTCCGATGAAGACAAGACGGTTTTCTATACGGCTTTGTACCACTCTCTTATTGACCCGAGGATATATGCGGATGTAGACGGGAGATATGTGGGCGGGGACTATGAGATCCATCAGGGAGACGGGACTTTCACGAAAAGGACGATCTTCAGCGGATGGGACACTTTCCGCAGCCTTATGCCTCTCCAGACGATAATTAACCCTGGAGTGGTGAGCGATCTGATAAACTCTCTGGTGACTATGGCGGACCAGAGCGGAAGGGAATATTTTGAAAGGTGGGAGTTCCTCAATTCATATTCAGGCTGCATGATAGGCAATCCAGCTCTGTCCGTACTGGCCGATGCATATGTGAAAGGCATACGCACATATGATATGGAGAAGGCGTACAGATATGCTGTCAATAGTACTGCAAAATTCGGGAATTACCCGCTTGGCTGGACTCCAGGCGGACTGTGCATATCACAGACCCTGGAATACGGTTATTTCGACTGGTGCCTTTCTGTGCTTGCCCAAGGACTCGGCAAAGAGGCCGATGCTGAAAAATACAGGAGGCAGGCCCAGGCCTACAGGAACATCTTCGATCCGGACAAAGGCTGGTTCCGCCCTAAAAAAGCTGACGGCAGCTGGGAAGACTGGCCCTCGGATGCCCGGACAACGGAATGGTACGGATGCATAGAATGCAATCCTTACCAGCAGGGATGGTTCGTGCCGCATGACATAGGCGGCATGGTAGAACTGATGGGAGGCAGGGAAAAAGTCATTGCGGATCTGGACAGCTTTTTTGAAAACACGCCTTCCGACATGCTGTGGAACCAGTATTACAATCACGCCAACGAACCGGTCCACTTCGTCCCGTTCCTTTTCAACCGTCTCGGGGAGCCGTGGAAAACGCAGAAATGGACACGGTTCATATGTTCTCATGCATATGGTGACGGAGTGAACGGTCTTGTCGGTAATGATGATGCCGGCCAGATGTCTGCCTGGTATGTCATGGCCGCTTCCGGGATCCATCCCGCCTGTCCGGGAGAAACCAGCATGGAGATTACCAGCCCTGTATTCGACAGGATAGAATTCACCCTTGACCCGGACTACGCTTCCGGGAATAAATTCACTGTCATAGCACATGGCAACGGTCCGGAAAACGTTTACATCCGCAAAGCCGTCCTCAACGGGAAGGCTCTGGACAAAATGCAGATAGAATTTGCCGACATTGCCGCCGGGGGTACCCTGGAACTGTATATGTCAGGTACACCTTCAATACGGTAGACTACGGATACTAACGGAGAATTCTATTTCTCTTCGACGGTCTGTACGCTGAATCCCTGGCTGCAGGACATGAGTCCTGCCGGAATTACCGCAGCTGCAGTATTAATTCTGCCGTTTGGAATGTATCTTTGCAGCCTTATTGTTTTTTGCATATGAAACACATGATTGTTGCTGCCGCAGCCTTTGCGGTGTTGTCCTTTTCTTCAGGTGCCCAGGCTGTACCAGACACGTGCTTTTCGTCCTTTCTGTTTCCTGACAGCGGAAGCGTGGTGGAGGGAGACGGGATGTACTCGGTCTTTCTCGGTGACGGCCGGAGCATTTTCCTGATGGGAGATTCGTATATCGGAACGGTGTCGGAGGGAAAACGTATTTCAGGAGACCATATGTACCGGAATACATATATTGTATATGACCATGAGAGACAGCGTCCCGTTCCTCTTGCCGGAGCCTGTGGACCGGAAACCTCTGCCGCTGTCCCCGAAGGTGTGACTGACGAAAGTTCCAGGTGGTTCTGGCCGGGACATGGATTTACTGTCGGAGACAGGCTTTATGTCTTTCAGCAACTGATGTATTCCGGTTCGGGCCCCCAGGGGTGGAATTTCCATTATGACCGGACATATATACTCCAGTATGCCCTGCCGGACATTTCGCTGGATCCTGTCAGGCAGGCCCCCGTACCTTATGACCGGCTCTGTACCGGGGAGCCTTCTTCTGAAAATCCCCATGTGCACTTCGGGGCGGCCGCATTGAATGATATAGACTCGAGCGGATACCTGTATATTTATGCCCAGGTGGACATCGTAAACGGATTCGACCCGGTGACTGACGTCTACATTGCAAGGACGGTAGAGGAAAAGCTTTTTTCGGAATGGGAGTATTTTGACGGGGAGGGCTGGAGCGTCAGAAGCGAGGATGCGGCGGCCATGCAGGGGCTTTCGGAGGTGGCGGTGTCTTCGCAGTTCAACGTATTCCGCCTCGATGGAAAGTATGTGCTCCTGACACAGGACAAAAGCTGGAACAGCGGAAAGATCTACACCTTCATTTCGGATACGCCTTGCGGTCCCTGGAGCGGCAAGACATTGGTTTACAGGATTCCTGATCTTGCCGACAGCGACTGGTACACGTACAATGCCATGGCTCATCCCCAGTTCGAGAACGACGGCAGGATACTTGTCTCGTATAACGTCAATTCGAATGATTTCTCCGACCAGAAGTCTGACGTGGAGAGTTACCGCCCGAGATTCATCTGGGTAGACAAGAAACTCATTCTGGGCTTAAGCCGGTAATATTCAGAGGAATGTAGGATAAGGGGCCGAAAGCCGGCGAAGGCGGTTTCCGGAGGTACAATACTATGGAATTTATTGTTTTTTAAAATATTATCACTATCTTTGCACGCCCGAAATAGAGGGACTTAAACATAAATTTAAGATTTACAGTCATTTATGCCAACAATTCAACAATTAGTTCGCAAAGGACGCGAGGTTATCGTCGAGAAGAGTAAATCTCGCGCGTTGGATGCTTGCCCTCAGAGAAGGGGCGTATGCGTGCGTGTGTATACAACCACACCTAAGAAACCTAACTCAGCAATGCGTAAGGTTGCCCGTGTACGTCTTACCAACTCTAAAGAGGTCAACGCGTACATCCCTGGCGAAGGACACAACCTTCAGGAACACTCAATCGTACTCGTGAGAGGCGGCCGTGTGAAGGACCTTCCTGGTGTACGTTACCACATCCTTAGGGGCGCTTTGGATACCGCTGGCGTCGAGGGCAGGACACAGTCACGTTCCCTCTACGGAGCCAAGAGGCCGAAGAAGACCGCCGCTAAGAAGTAATTATTAATTTATCACCTTTAATTTTCACTAAAAATGAGAAAATCGAAGCCTAAGAAGAGGATTCTACTTCCTGATCCCAAATTCAATGATGTAATGGTTACACGTTTCGTGAATAACCTTATGCTCCAGGGAAAGAAGAGTATCGCGTATTCTATTTTTTACGATGCCATCGACATGGTAGGCGAGAAGATGAAAGATTCTGACAAGGCTCCTCTAGATATATGGAGGAAGGCTCTTGAGAACGTCACGCCTCAGGTCGAGGTGAAGAGCCGCAGGGTCGGCGGAGCCAACTTCCAGGTGCCTACAGAGGTGCGTCCGGAGAGAAAGATTTCACTTTCCATGAAGAACCTTATCAACTTCGCGCGCAAGCGTTCCGGCCACTCTATGGCAGAAAAACTTTGTGCAGAGATCATCGCTGCGTACAACTGCGAAGGCGCTGCATTCAAGAGAAAAGAAGATATGCACAGAATGGCAGAGGCCAACAAGGCATTTGCACATTTCCGTTTCTAATCCCCAAGGAGATACACAATGGCAAGAGATCTTAAATTCACCAGAAACATCGGCATCATGGCCCACATCGATGCCGGCAAGACAACAACTTCAGAACGTATCCTTTTCTACACGGGTAAGACCCACAAGATCGGAGAGGTTCATGAAGGTGCTGCTACAATGGACTGGATGGTTCAGGAGCAGGAGCGCGGTATCACCATCACTTCGGCCGCTACCACTGCATTCTGGCACTATAAAGGGGATACTTATCAGATTAACCTGATCGATACTCCGGGCCACGTGGACTTCACTGTAGAGGTGGAGCGTTCACTGCGTGTGCTTGACGGTACCGTTGCTACTTTCTGTGCGGTAGGCAGGGTACAGCCTCAGTCTGAAACCGTATGGCGTCAGGCTGACAAGTACGGAGTTCCGAAAATCGCTTATGTCAACAAGATGGACCGTGTCGGAGCCGACTTCCTCGCCGTCATCGACGAAATCAAGGAAAAGCTCGGGGCACGCGCAGTTCCTATCTGTCTTCCTATCGGGGCAGAGGACAAGTTCCAGGGAATCGTTGACCTTATCGCAAACAAAGCTATCATTTACGATGGCGGCGAGGAGCTTGTGAACTATCAGGTGACGGACGTTCCGGCAGAGATGGCCGATGAGGTCGCTACCTGGAGAGAGAAACTTATCGAGGCTGCAGCCGAGTATGACGAATCTCTCATGGAGAAGTTCTTCGAGGATCCGGACTCTATTTCAGAGGACGAGATTATCGCTGCTCTCAGAAAAGCCACTATCGACATGTCTATAGTTCCTGCATGCTGCGGTTCTTCATTCAAGAACAAAGGCGTACAGTTCCTTCTTGACGCTGTGATGCGTTATCTTCCTTCTCCGCTCGACAAGGGCGCAGTCAAGGGGACGAATCCTAAGACAGGAGAAGAGGAGGAGCGCAGGCCTGATGCAAAGGAACCGTTCTGCGCACTCGTGTTCAAGATCGCCACAGACCCTTTCGTCGGCCGTCTGGCATTCATGAGGGCATACTCAGGGCGTCTGGATGCAGGTTCATATGTACTTAATACCCGTTCTGACAAGAAGGAGCGTGTAGCCCGTCTTTATCAGATGCACTCAAACAAGCAGAATCCTATCGAGTTCGTAGAGGCCGGTGATATCTGCGCTGCAGTCGGGTTCAAGGATCTCCGCACCGGAGATACGATCTGTGTCGAGAACCATCCTATAACCCTTGAGTCTATGGAATTCCCTGATCCGGTTATCGGACTTGCAGTAGAGCCTAAGACCCAGAAGGATCTCGACAAGCTCGGAATCGCTCTTGCAAAACTTGCCGAGGAGGACCCTACATTCACTGTCAAGACTGATCATGAGACCGGTCAGACTGTCATCAGCGGTATGGGCGAGCTTCACCTTGATATCATTGTGGACCGTCTCCGTCGCGAGTTCGGTGTCGAAATCAATCAGGGTGCTCCGCAGGTCAACTACAAGGAGGCTATCACAGGCACAGTCCAGCATCGTGAAGTGTTCAAGAAGCAGACCGGTGGCCGCGGTAAGTTCGCTGACATCATAGTCGAGATCGGACCTGCAGATGAAGGCGTAACCGGACTTCAGTTCATTGACGAGGTCAAGGGCGGTAACGTTCCTAAGGAGTTCATCCCTTCAGTGGAGAAAGGCTTCAAGTCGGCTATGGCAAACGGTGTTCTCGCCGGTTACGAAGTACAGTCTCTTAAGGTAACCCTGAAAGACGGTTCATTCCATCCGGTCGATTCAGACCAACTTTCATTCGAAATCTGTGCACGTCAGGCATTCCGCCATGCATGTCCGAAAGCCAAGCCTGTCCTTCTCGAGCCTATCATGGCTCTCGAGGTAGTGACACCGGAGGACTATATGGGTGATATCGTAGGTGACCTCAACCGCCGTAGAGGCCAGATCAATGCGATGGACTCTGCTGTCGGAGGCGCAAGGATCGTGAAGGCATTCGTTCCGCTTGCTGAACAGTTCGGTTACGTGACTATCCTAAGAACGATTTCTTCAGGCCGTGCAACCAGCACAATGACTTTCGACCATTATGCTGAAGTTCCTGCAAATATCGCCAAGGAAGTAATCGAGAAGAGCGGTTACAAGAACGTTGACGAGGACGAATAATTAAGTACAAACGGAAAATTCGAGATTTTATATGAGCCAGAAAATAAGAATAAAACTCAAATCATTCGATCATATGCTGGTTGACAAGTCAGCTAAGAAGATCGTTGATACAGTGTCTTCTACAGGTGCTCGCGTGAATGGTCCCATTCCGCTTCCTACCGACAAGAAGATCTTTACTGTGAACCGCTCTACATTCGTGAACAAGAAATCGCGCGAGCAGTTCGAGCTGAACTCTTACTGCCGTCTTCTCGACATCTATGAGTCTACCCAGAAGACTGTAGATGCTTTGATGAAGCTTGAGCTTCCGAGCGGCGTAGAGGTCGAAATCAAAGTCTGATAAAAAAAGATTTTACAGATTAGAAATTTGTTATTATATTTGCAGACCTGTCCGGTTCCTGCCAGACAGGTCTACAATTTAGCTCTTTTAAAAAATAATTTCGAAACATTTTGTCATCGGAATTTTGAAGTTTGTTTTTGAGTGAGTTCAAGCCCTGCGAGTGAAGAAGGAAGGAAATTTACTTTCGTAAATGACCGCCTGACGATCGTAGCATACGAGAACTCATCGGAAGGACATTGAATTTTTTGAAGTTTCTTTTTGGTGAGTTCAAGGCGGGCAAGTGAGGAAGAAGGGAGTTTACTTTCGTAAATGACCGCCTGACGATACGAAGCCCAACGCAGAAATCACCAAAAAGAAACAAAAAAAGGTCCCATAGCTCAGTTGGTTAGTAGCACCTGACTCATAATCAGGGGGTCACAGGTTCAAGCCCTGTTGGGACCACTCTCAGAATCAAGCACTTGCAGCGATGCAGGTGCTTTTCTTTTTGCCGTCTTTTTCCCATTTGCATAAGATTTGCATAAAATAGGCTGTTTTCAGTCCAAGACAACCCACTTCCCGTGTGCTTTGCCTCCTTCGCGAATCAGTCTGCCGTCAGCCTTCAATTGGCTGATTCTCCTTTTGACGGTCTTCTCTGACACTCCGGATGTCCGGGCAATTTCCGGGATTGTGGCGGTGGCGTTATTCCTTATTGCCTCCAAGACTTTGGCGGCTATAGGGTCTTCAGTGTCATTGTAAGTATTAATGTTATTATTATTGTCTTTACTTTGAGAAACCGACTGACCCTTTAGGAGATTATCCTCCTTCAGATACCTGTAGACTGTGGATTTGCTAATCCTGTAACCCTCGTCCTGAAATTTGGCTATGTTGTCAGCAACGGACATGGAGGAGTTGTAATGGTTGTAGAACTCCTCTTTGTTTAGAATCTTCTTTATCATCCCCCTTGCTTCGGGAACAGTAATCCCGTGTTTAG
Source organism: Candidatus Cryptobacteroides faecipullorum (assembly GCA_017694885.1). Lineage (GTDB taxonomy): Bacteria > Bacteroidota > Bacteroidia > Bacteroidales > UBA932 > Cryptobacteroides > Cryptobacteroides faecipullorum. The sequence continues at coordinate 146,710 of JADIMH010000015.1, forward strand.
TCCAGTACTCTTTATCCACCCGGAACTTCCCCTTGCTGCTTTCCTGAACTGTGGAGTCCGACCTCAGCACTCCTTTGGCAGTCTCCTCAATGACTTTCTTGTCTATCTTCCCGTCTTCGTTGTGGAAGAAGTGATACACTTCGTATGTAAGGCAGTAGAGCAATTCGGGATAGGTGATGTCGGGCTTGTTGGTCTTGAATACCATACCACGGACAAACAGGTTCAATTTCCTCTCTCCCTTGGGGACGCGTTTCTTCTTCCGTACCAGTTCCCCGTCCATCCAACGGGAACTCCACTCCCTCGCCACCTTGTAGTAGTGTTCAGGGTATGTGAGGTATCCTTTCCCGGTGTCGTTGAGGGCTGATTCCTGAACCTGCTGATGTATGAGTGCCAATTCCGCGTGGGAGGAAAGGAAATAGCCGATTGACTTGCTGCGGAAGTCATATACCACATCGGACACTCCGGTGTCTGTTCCATGTGGCGTGTCGTGGAGTGTCAGCCCGAAGTCTGCCGGGGAATAGATGTACCCGGTGAAGTCGGTGTCTGCCGTTGAGGTCGTCCCATAGTAGAGCTGATTTGCAGCCCGGGCATCCAGCAGGCCGGAGAAGCCGTTAAGGTCAGCAATCTTCCTGTATGCCGCCTCGAAGTTTTCCATGCCATATATAATGCCCTCAAAGCAGTAGACAAGCCTGAATGAGTGCCTGCCGTCTGTCCCGTCACTGTATGTACTGTAGGAGAACGAGGGACGGAACTTCAGGTGTCCGACAAAGTCATTCACGCTTTCCTCAACCTTGTCAAAGTCATAGAACAGTGTCTGTGTCCCGATGTAGTTTTCTTTTCTCTTGTCGCGGAGTCCGAATTGTTCAGGGGCACTGAACAGGTAGCAGGATGCGTGTCCGTGCCGTATGCTTTCAAACAGTTCCACGGCGGTCAGTTCTGATTTCCTGAACAGTATCTGCCCCACTTCATTACCGGAGGGCTTTGAGTCATATCCTCTTACGGATAGAGACAGCCGGAGCTTTTGTTCATCGTCTTTCTTCATTTCTTTTTTTCGACTACAATAAGCGAGACGGATGAAAAAGTAAAGAGAAAATGAAAATCCTGATGGGGAGGGCGGGGCCATCCGTGGTGGTGAGTTTCTGTTATCTTCCTTAAGTGTTATCCGGGAACCTTGCATACGCTAACCACGCACTGTTGCGTGTGAATTCTTTCTGTGCCATGCCGATTGTTTTCAGGAACTAATTATAGTGGAAAAGGAAAATATACAATGAGCCAACACTCGGATATCACCAGGCAGAAAATCTCCCAGGGGATGACGAAGCACCACGCCCACAGGACAGATGCACAGAAGGCCAAGACAGCCGAGCGCCAGAGCCGGGCCATGAAAAAGTATTGGCAGTCAATCCCCGATGGCAAGCCCATTGGCAGTGCCACAAGAAAGCCGATACCGACCATCCCGACAGAGACGGCGACAGTCTAATCCGGCATCGCAGGTATACCTTGGAGATAAGGGTATGTCTGCGATGTTTATTTTACTTTCTCCATGAGGGACAAGACCTCATCTTTGCTGTTTACCAGGTGCGGCTTGCCGTCTATATACAGGCATCCGTACACGGAGGGATTGACCGGGGGTTCAAACAGCTCCACGACCTCAACCCCAAGGACATCGGCAACCTCTTGCAGTCGCCTCAATGTAGGGTTGCCGTTGAGGGACTGTGACAATGTAATCGGACTGATGTCCAGCTCCTGTGCTATATGGGCCATGGTTATCCCCTTGGCTTTGCATAGTTCCTTGATGCGCAGTACCATACTGAGTCAATTTTACCTCAAAGATATAAAATTAAGGCTATACCTTAAAATTATCCCAATGAATTATGATAATAGCCTTAATTTTTATTTGCATAATTAAGGATAAACACTTATCTTTGTATTATCAATTAAAGGTAAAGACATAATGACACAGGCAAGGGTTGGACAGTATTTCTACGGCAGGCACAGAGGTCAGTTCGGCGTATGGGTCTACACCCATGTGTCCGAGGACGGAAGCGCGTCATGCGGTCAGTTCGTCAGGGACTTTCATGCCAGGGAGGACGCGAGGACTTTCGTGTGGGAAATGAATGGTTGGGGCACACCCAAGACGGCCCTTTCAAGGTAGCAAATAAAGGATTTAAGACACCGGATTTCATGGGAACGATTATCACCACCACAACAAACGACAGCCTCGTTGCGGGGCATATTTCAACGATTACGGGCAAGACAGGCTCCGCCTACATGGGCATAAGCAAGGCGATGCTGATAGAGGAGGCCAAGCGTCAGATGCGCACGGAGTCTGGGTGTCATTTCCTGTACAGGAAAGTCAATGGGGAGATTCGCGAGGCGTTCGGGACATTGAGCCGCCCCCTTTGCGGGAAGCACATCAACGGTCGCGGGGAAAGCCCTGAGCGCAGGGGCTGCACCTGTTATTGGGACATGGAGCGTGGCGGGTTCCGCTCGTTCAGATGGGAGAACATCATAGCGGTTCTGTAGCCTCGGTCTCCTTGTCAGTGTGTTCCCTGGGGGACCCCAGGGGACAACAATGGCACAGTTGTATTATTTTTGTAATCAGATACGGAAAAGCAACCAAATTCTATTACTGTTTCCCATATTTCTTTTCAAATAATTCTGTATTCTTCTCTCCCCATGCAATCATAGCATCGATGATGGGAATAAGCGTCATCCCCAACGGAGTGATAGCATACTCCGAACGAGGAGGCAGTTCAGGGTAGATGGTCTTCGATACGAGCCCGTCCTCTACCAGTTCCTTCAGTTGCAAGTCGAGCACACGAGGCGTGGCTTCGGGAAATATCTTGTGCAATTCACTGGGACGCAGGGCACGGTGGCGCAGTTCGTCCAAGATGCATGACTTCCACTTGGAATCAATCAGGCTCATGGTCAGCCGCAAGGGACAGTCCAAATCTACGGGTATCTTTCTTTCGTACATGGTTTTATCTTTATTGAATGTTACGCCTGCAAAGGTAAGGATAATATATCGTAACGGGTATATACCGAATAATTTTTCAGTATATGAATAATTTTTCGGTACTTGTGCAAACTGGAGGAATCACCTACCTTTGCAGCATCAAAACAAGATAATCAATTAAACATTAGCATCATGAGAGCAAATATCGAAGAGTACAAGGCAGTGGAAGAAGCTGCCATGAAGTTTGTGAAAAGTGTGGCAGAAGGCAACAGCAAGTATGCCCGCGAATTGTTTATTGACGAAGCCGTCTTATTCGGCTACTTGGACGGGAAGCTGGAGCACGGCAGCATCGAGCAGTTCTACCACAATGTGGACACCGTAGGCGCAGGCGATGACTTCAAGGCACGCATCGACGTGGTGGACGTAGAAGAGACCCTCGCCGTGGTGCGCGTGCTGGAAGAGAAATGGGGAGGCCGTATCGACTTCACCGACTACCTGCTGCTGATGAAGATGGACGGCGAGTGGCGGTGCGTGGCGAAGGCGTACAATCAGAATTCGAATACCATTCAAAAGTAAGGAGGAAGCGTCATGAAGATAACAGTTATTACGGGAAGTCCACGCAAGCATGGCAACAGCTTTGCCATGACGGACGCATTTATCAGGGAAGCGGAGACACTCGGCCACACGGTGCGACGATTTGATGCCGCACTGATGAAGATAGGCGGTTGCCGTGCCTGCCAGACCTGCTTCAAGACGGGCAAGGCTTGTTCGTTCGACGACGATTTCAACCTTATCGCACCTGCCATTATGGAAGCCGATGCTGTTGTATTCACCATGCCAACCTACTGGTATTCCATCCCGGCACAGATAAAGGGTGTGATTGACCGCCTGTTTTCATTCGTGGTGGGCGGAAAGGATATCGCCGGAAAGAAATGCGGACTGATAGCCTGCTGCGAAGAAAACGACGTGACGGTAATGGACGGCATCCGTATGCCGCTGGAACGTTCTGCCGCTCTGCTGAAATGGGAGATGGCTGGCGAAGTGCTTATTACCGGAGTATTGAACGAAGGTGACATCAACAAGACGGACGGCTGCAAGCAAGCGGCTGAACTGGCGCATAAATTCTGAACGTATGAAGGTATTGTTGATTAATGGCAGCCCGAATCAAACGGGCTGCACCTATACCGCCCTGCACGAAGTGGAAACCACCTTGCAGGCAAACGGCATTGAGACGGAATTGCTGTATTTAGGCAAGAAGC
>JADIMH010000016.1 GCA_017694885.1 Candidatus Cryptobacteroides faecipullorum
GCAGTCCAACGCAGTAGTCGCCAAAAAGAAACGAAAAAAGGGAGCATAGCTCAGTTGGTTCAGAGCGTCTGCCTTACAAGCAGAGGGTCGGGGGTTCGACTCCCTCTGCTCCCACCACCCGAAAGGGCAAATCAAAGAAAAATCCTGAAGTCTGCCGACTTCGGGATTTTTTGTTTGTGGCTACCGCAACTATTCCGGTATAACTGCCAAAAATAAGGCGGCGCCAGCGGTGTCAGGAATAAAGAAGAATGCAGCGCACACCTGAAAATGGTTCATATATGTAAGTCGTTGATATTTAAACGATTCAACAAAAGCATCAATTCCAGGTGTAACATTTCCAGACACACCTGCAGTAGCGAAACCGCACTACAGGCACTTTAATGCACATCCGTTACTGCAGGTGTGCATTAAAGTGTGACACCTGGAAAAGGAGTGTTACTGGAATATATTTGCTTACAATGAGTTACACATGTCATCTAACTACAGGTGTGCCAAGCAAGGGATGGAAAAGTCTTGCTGCATTCCGCCAACCACTTTTGTCATTGTCACCAACCCCAAATGTCAATTATGTCCCTTTCTTGCCGTAATTTCAAAAATCCGTAATCAGGGTTATACTTTCTGTTGTCCGGGTATCCGTTGATAAAAAGACAGCGACTACCTTTGAAACCGGAATCAGTCAATGCCAACCGATAGAATGATAACGATATGAAAAAGGGTGATAGGAAGCCCGGCGCAAACCATTCAAGACAACAAGAATATGGAGGAATTGAAATTAACGCAGGAATGGGACAAGACATTCCCTCAGAGTGACAAGGTAAGTCATAGCAAAGTGACTTTCCACAACCGTTACGGCATCACCCTTGCCGCTGACTTGTATATCCCCGAAAACGCGGAAGGCAAACTCCCCGCGATTGCCGTAAGCGGCCCGTTCGGGGCCGTCAAGGAGCAGGCATCCGGGCTGTATGCGCAGGAACTCGCCAAACGCGGCTTCCTTACGATAGTCTTCGACCCGTCGTTCACAGGAGAGAGCGGCGGACAGCCCCGCTATGTGGCATCTCCAGACATCAATACCGAAGATTTCTGCGCGGCGGTGGACTATCTCTCTACACGTAACGATGTGGATCCGGAGCGGATAGGCATCCTCGGCATCTGCGGTTGGGGCGGTATGGCAGTGAATGCGGCGGCCGTCGACACTCGCATCAAGGCTACCGTTGCCACCACAATGTATGACATGAGCCGCGTCAATGCCAACGGCTATTTCGATGCCGAAGACAATGCCGATGCCCGCCACGAACTGCGCCTCCGGCTGAATGCTCAACGCACAACGGATTACCGCAACGGCTCGTATGAGCTTGCCGGAGGTCTGCCAGATGCAGTGCCTGCCGATGCACCGCAGTATGTAAAGGACTACTTCGCCTATTACAAGACAGAGCGCGGTTACCACAAACGTTCGCTCAACTCCAACGGCGGCTGGAACAAGACTTCGACGCTCTCGTTCCTGAACATGCCGATATTGTCATATGCAGGTGAGATCCGCAGTGCCGTGATGCTTGTCCATGGGGAAAAGGCCCATTCGCGCTACTTCAGCGAAGACACATACAAGAAGCTGACCGGCGGCAACAAGGAGCTGCTGATTGTCCCCGGTGCCAACCACACCGACCTGTACGACAATTCCGACATGATACCGTTCGACAGAATCGACCGGTTTTTCCATAAGTATTTGAAATAATCCATTACTGAATGAAACATTTCTACGTAATTGCCGTATAAATATATACAATAATGCAATGGGGCTGTTCTGGTTTTGACAGCACATGACATTGGACGGTAAGCACGTCGGGCGTTGGAAGTTTGCCCGTAAATCTCAGCTTCCGAAAATTCAGTTGGCAACAACAACTATGCACTCGCTGCCTAATCTACCAAGTAGTTTAGCTTAATCGACGGCCGCCAAGGCTGCGGCTGCGACGAGTATCTCTCCGGGCTTTAGGCCGGTTATGCCCGGAATATGAGGTATCATCCAAACCGGATGCACAGAGGGACTCCTTTAAACTCTGCCAAGATTCAAAGGATAAGCTGCAGATAGCCTGTCTCCCGGCAGCCTGCAGCCGACAACCAAAGAGAGACTAAGCGTGTAGAAAGCCGCCTGGTGCGGTGTTTGGACGGCGGTTCGAGTCCGCCCAGCTCCACAACCCATGCCGGTCCGCGGCATGTGCAAGACAGCTGTATGATCAATGTGAGACTAAAAAGGTAAATGCTGAAAAGAACAGGACCCCGAAATCGGGGTCCTGTTCTTTTCAACTGTTCCGGATTCGCTTCATTTATACAAATGATATTTCCTGGACATCTGTCTGAACTGTCCGACATCCTTTCGCCAATATTCCTCGATATCGGAAAAACGGTACCGTTTGCCGAAAGTCTTCCTGACATAATCGCTTCCGCACACCTTGTCGAATAATCCCACGCCATCGGCCTCTTCAAATGCCCCGCGTCCGGGATAAAGCCGAGCTATAGCCTGCATGACATAGAACTGGACCTCGGTAACTGCAGCCGCAGCATAATCCGTAAAGAAATACTGCACGCCTTTAACAAGCTTTCCCTTTGAACTTCCTGCAATAGGAGTATAATAAATCGTTCTGAATACGACTCCCGGCAGACGATAGCTGTCGAGCTGCTCTTTAAGAAGCTCGGCATCTATCCATTCGGCTCCGAATACCTGGAAAGGCAACGTATAGCCGATACCGATATTCAGGAAACCGTACAATTCTCCGCAAAGACCTGATGCCGGATAACATAACGCAGCCTCGTCCGACGGGATATTGGGCGACGGCAGGACCCATGGCAACCCCGTATCCTTATAGAGCATATCCCGACTCCACCCCTCCATTGGAATGACCGTCAGTTTGCAGCGTGAGGGACTTTGCTTTCCCGACTGGCCACGGTTAAGCCCTTGTCCGTTAACCAACAGGGCAAGTTCGCCGACTGTCAGGCCATAAATATAAGGTATCTTGTACTGGCTTACGAAAGAGAAGAAGCCAGGCTCGACGTACGGCCCCTCTATTTTATTGCCGCCCAACGGATTGGGCCTGTCCAGTACAACAACCTCTATCCCCTTTTCTCCGCAAGCCTCCATCACAAGCCCCAATGTGCTGATAAATGTATAGGACCTGACTCCGACGTCCTGGATATCATATACCATTACATCGATCCCTTCCAGCATTTCAGGTGTCGGCTTACGGGTAGCCCCGTACAGGGAATACGCAGGCAGTCCGGTTGCCGGATCAACGGAATCTGTAACCTTGCCTCCGGCATAGACGTTCCCCCGCACCCCGTGCTCCGGGCCGTAAAGAGCTACGAGCTCGACACCGGGAGCATTGAACAGGATATCTATCGTGGAACGCATATTCCTGTCTACCCCGCTCGGATTGGTAACAAGCCCCACCCTTTTCCCTTTCAGGCAGTCAAATCCGCGAAGTTCCAGCACTTCAATTCCCGGACGGACGGTACGGGCAGAAGATTTCTGCGTTCTGGAGGAAAGATTAGGCGGGAAACAGGCAGAGGCAGTGAACACCATTGCCGTAAGGACCGCCGCTAAAAGACATTTTTTCATTGTATGCTGATCTTTTCTGGCTTAATCCGAAAACTACAGGTTCATTATCCTGCCGACAAAAAGAATGCTGTCCGTTTCCATATCCGTAATGGCGAATAAGAAAGGCCTGTCTACGGTCATCCGCACAGGAAGCGGCTCTACTCGCACAGAAGTCAGTCTGACGCCGATACTCGTAACTGCAGCGGCCTCGGATCCTTCCTCGTTCACCTCGACAAAGCATTTCTGCTTTACCTCATCCACTGCTATACGTCCGTCGGAGATTCCTCCGAGTTCTGCGGACGGAGTGAAAACCTTTTTCGCCCCCATAGCTGCCAAAACCCCGTTCAGCATGGTGGTGGTCTCTATCTTGAATTTCGGGAAACGGAAAATCACTTCTTTCTTCTGCATCGACGAGAGCGCCTCTTTATATGCATCTTCATTCAGATACGGAAGCACGGCATCGGGAGAAACGTCTTGCGCAGGCAGAAAGACAAGCATGCCGTACCTGCCTCCGGCATACGGAAGCTGAATCAGCTGGTTGCCGTCATAGTCCGCATATCTGTAACTTGCCTTGATGTTCATGAAAGGGACTTTATTGTCCTTGGAATATCCGTGGAAAGTATCTTCCACCGTAGCGTTTTTATTGAATGTCTTTTCCCATGGAGCCTTGAAATACAATGCATTCATAAGAAACATCACCATATCAGGATTTATCCTGTCTACAATCTCGGTAATCTTCCCTTCAGTATTTTCAGAACACCAGGAATTGATGATGCCGGCACTGACAGGATCGGAAAAATCCAGATTAGCGACCTTTGCGCCATAACCGGATGCCAATGTATTCAGATACGGAGCCTTCACTTTAAATCCGTTGCGGATCCACACGGAGTTGGCAGAGCGTATGTCAACCAGAGAATCAGCCTTCAGTCCATCCGCAGTAAAAGTTACGCCGTTGAGGGCAGTCCGAAGCTCTTCGAGGGTCTGGCCGCCAGCCCCTTCAGCCAGCATCGACAGGGCCGCTCCGGCACTATACGGGGATACGAACACATTTTCGCCTTCACCCGCTTCCGATATCACATTCCGGAAGAACGATACGGAATAATCTATTCCGGAACCTTCTTTGACCGGAACAGTGCTTTTCGTCGGACCGCAGCCGGAAATCACCGCCGCGGCAACCGTAAGTGCCATAAAACCGATATTTTTCATAACCAATTATTTGATTTTAACTTTTTCTGTCCGAAAAAACGCGAACCTTTTACCTGTACCGGAAAAGGTTCACGGTCACAAATGTAATTGAATTTGTTTCATATGCTACCCGACAAGCCAAACTTTTAGTATTTTTGCCAATCGTAAAAAATTTTGAACAATGATAAAGTCAATGACCGGATACGGGAAAGCCGAAACTGTGCTTGAATCCGGAAAAATAAGCGTAGAGATAAGATCCCTGAACGGAAAAAATGCAGATATCAGCATCAAGACCACACTTCTGCCAAAAGACAAGGAACTGCTTGTGAGACAGATTATAGCAGACGAGCTTAAAAGGGGCAGCATAGATGTTTTCATCAATTTCGAGGCAAACGCAGCCGAATGTGCAAAGAAAATCAACCAGGACCTTGTCCTGGAATATTTCCGTCAGATAGAGGAAATTTCCGCCAGAATCGAACAGGAATACCCCGGCAAAGGCATATGCGATGCCGAATCGATCCTTCCATCGATCCTCCGTATGCCGGACGTACTCGATATGAAGAAAACCGATATCATCAATGATGAAAACTGGCCCGCAGTCGAAACCTGTATCCGTGAGGCGCTGGAGAGGGTCAACGAATTCCGAAGCAGGGAAGGAGAAACCCTTTACAGGGATGTCACATCCAAGGTCAGAAGCATTCTCTCTTATGTGGATCAGGTCGAACAGCACGAGCAGGAACGCATCACAGCCATAAGAGAAAAGATCCTGGGACGGTTTGAAGAGCTCCGGCTGGAACCTGACCAGAGCCGACTGGAGCAGGAGATGATCTTCTATATAGAAAAACTGGATATAAATGAAGAAAAGGTCAGGCTGCGCCAGCACTGCCGTTACTTCATGGATACGATCGATACCGATCCGCAGCCGGGGAAGAAACTCGGATTCATCGCCCAGGAGATGGGACGGGAAATCAATACGACAGGTTCCAAGGCCAACAATACCGATATCCAGCAGATTGTCGTCCGTATGAAAGACGAACTGGAGAAGATCAAGGAACAGAGTATGAATATACTCTAAACCACTGTCACTTCTATTCCGAGTTCTTCAAGATTCTCCAGATACACCTGCGGAATCTTGTCATCCGTTATGATCTGGTCGATCTTTTCAAGGTCGCAGATCTTACTGAAGCCTTTCTTTCCGAATTTGGAACTGTCTACCAGAAGTATTGTCTTCTGGGCGGAAGACATCATCATCCGGTTCAGATTGGCCTCCATCATATTGGTTGTGGTCACACCGAATTCCAGGTCCACACCGTCAGCTCCCATGAAAAGCTTGCTGCAGTTGAAATAGCTGAGCATGTCCTCGGCGAATGAACCGACCACCGACACCGAACTTTCCCTGACCATGCCACCCAACTGGACCACGTCTATATATTTGTTCTGGGACAGAATCGAAGACACGGATACCGAAGCCGTTATGACAGTAAGGTTCCTGGCTGACACCATTTCCCTGGCAGCATAAAGGATAGTGGTTCCGGATGCTATCAGGATGGAATCATTGTCTTCGAGCATCGAAGCCGCACGGCGGCCTATTAGCCTTTTTTCCTGGACATTCTGCTTCTCCTTCTCATTGATATGCCTGTCTCCGATATAAGGGCTGATCGGAATGGCCTTCCCATGTGTCCTGTAAAGCTTGTTCTGGGTTTCGAGTGCGGTCAGGTCTTTTCTTATGGTCACTTCAGACACATTCAGCCGCTCTGACAGATCCGTTACGGATATGCTGCCCTGAAGCTGTAATATCTCAAGGATCTTTTTATGCCGTTCCGACATGGATGTCATGCTGTCAGCCGGTTTTTCTTTTGTATTCATATATATCGGTGCTATTGAGTTACGAGCTACGAATTTAATTAATTTTCCTGACTTTAAGACGCAAACTTGAAAGACATGCACCGCACAGGGCAAGAATTCCCCCGAGAAGCAGCGCTTTATGAGGCGCCGAGGAATCGAAGAAATTGAACATCATGGCCACAAGGGCCGCACCTGAAGTCTGTCCGATCAGTCTGGCGGATGCCAGCATCCCTCCTGCACTTCCGGTCCTGTGCGGCGGAGCAGACGAAAGAAGTATATGGTTGTTCGGAGACTGGAACAGTCCGAAGCCGACTCCGAAAAGCATCACTCTCCACACAAATCCGAAATGGGATATGTCCTGCGGCATAAACGCCAGAAGCATGCAGGCCACGCACATCAGGGATATCCCCACGCCTCCGAGAACTCCCGGATGGACCTTCCCTATCATCCATCCCGACAACGGAGCCACAAACATTATCGCCACCGGGGAAGCCGTCATTATAAGTCCTGTCCCGACAGCATCATAGCCGTAATTGTGCATCAGCATAAACGGGAGGGAAACCATCAGCAGCTGCTGCACCGTAAAAGACAATATACTTGTCCCCACGGACATGGAAAACATAGGGATACGCAGAAGATCAAACGGCAGCATCGGGAACTCTCTGCGCAGCTGCGTCCGGACATATACTGTCCCCACCAGGAAGAATACGGCTACGGCAACCAATATCATGTGCCAGTCCAGTCCGTGAGAATAAGCTTCTATACATCCTATCATAAGTCCGAAAACAGCTGCATTCAGGACAGTATCGGCCCAGTTGAAATGCCGTCCGATGACTTTGGTCGGATTGTCCGGAAGGAATTTGCGTCCCATGAACCATGTAACGATTCCTATCGGGACATTGATCGCAAAAAGCCATTCCCATGTAGTTACGGAAAGTATGGCTGCCGCCAGTGAAGGACCGGTGACAGAGGCTATGGCTACGACCGTGGCATTCAGCCCGACCCCTTTGCCAAGATACCTTTTGGGATATATGATTTTTATCAGGGACGTATTGACACTCATTATCATGGCGGCTCCGATGCCCTGAAGCACCCTCGAAGCTACAAGCACATGGAACATATGGGAAAGTGCGCAGCACAGGGAACCCGCCGTAAATACCAGCACTCCGTACAGATATACCTTTTTATATCCGTACAGTTCGCCCAATGACGAAAATGGAAGCAGAAGCATCATGATAACCAGCTGGAAGGCGTTCACTATCCAGATGGAATCAGACGGAGATATATCCAAACGCAAGGCTATGGTTGGCAAGGCCACATTGCAGATGGTCCCGTCAAGGACCGACAGGAACAGACCGCAGAATGTCGTAATTACAGCATAATAAATCCTGGGACGGTGCAGACCGTCCCATTCCAGATCCCCTACCAATGCTCCTTTCCCCGGCATTCCTGAAGGCTTACCTGTCCAAAACGACTTTAAGGTTTCCGACATAAAGTCCCCAGCACCCGTCTGTAACAATGGTTACGGGCCTGCCGTCAAGATTTTCCACTTCTACGGCATTTTCCAGAAATGTATGCGAATGTCCGCCGACTATAAGATCAACATTCCGGGTCCTGGATGCGAGGGAGACATCCGAATCCCGGCCGCTGTCATACCCCAGATGGCTCAGGCACATCACCAGATCGCATTTCTTCCGGTTTTTCAGATAGTCGGCATACCTGTTGGTCACTTCAGCCGGATCCAGATATTTTATCTTGTCTGCTATATGCTTCTCCACGACGCGGGAAACATCTGTAAGAAGCCCTATCACACCGATCTTCAGTCCGCCCCGGCGGATGATGACATACGGATGCACCTTCCCGGCAAGGTCGCTGCCGTAGAATTCATAGTTGGCACAGACGGCAGGGCAATCCAGATTCCCGAGTCTGCGGGAAAGTTCCTCCAGACCGTTGTCGAACTCATGGTTGCCAAGAGCCGTAACATCGTAGCCCATGGCATTCATCAGATCCACTTCGACATCTCCTTTAAGAATAGTGAAATAGGAGGATCCCTGACTGAAATCTCCGGCATCCACCAGAAGGACATTGCGTTTCCCGTCCGCCGCCCTGACACTGTCGATATACGCAGCCCGTTCGATCACGCCGCCCAGCCCGGCTTCCGTACCCGAGCGCACCGGGTCGATATGGCTATGGGTGTCGTTGGTATGTAAAATCGTAAGTCTCTGGGCCTGAAGGGCCAGAGGCATAATGACAAATATGGATAATATAAGCGCTGTCTTTCTCATGTCGCAATGTTTTTACGGAACTGCAATGCCCTAAAGTATCCGCACCCTTCCGTCGGTCCTGTATTCTATCGCTCGCCCTGCTGCGGTTTCATTCAACACATAATCCATGATCACATCATAGATTTCTTCCTGACACTCGATCACTTCCAGTGCATTGTGAGCCACATGCAGGTCGTCCCCTCCGTCAAGAAGGAAAGTGATGGTGGCCACGCCGTACACCTTGTCATCGTCCAAAGGAGCGCCTCCTACTTCTGCGGAAACTATCTTCCCGTCCCTGGCAGTAACCTTCACCCCGCCCAGAACCTGGAAGGCCGTAGCGGCCATCTGATCGAGAATGGCCCGTACTTCCCTGCCTTTAAGGGCGACATATACGATATTGTTCTTGAACGGGAACATGGACATTATATCGTCCTTGAGAATATCCCCTTTGGGCATATCCACCCTTATGCCGCCGAAGTTGCCGATTCCAATATCCACTTTTTTTCCGGAAGACTTCTCCACTGCCGCCATAATGGTATCTATGAAAAGGTTCGAAAGCTCGCATTCCGGATATGTCCTTATCATTTCCTTAGTGGAATAGCCTACGACTTCCTTTACCGGAGCCATTTCAGGCTGTACGCCGATAAGCACTTCCGCCACTTCCGGAACAGCTCCCCCCTTGAAGACTCTCCCGTCAGGGGCATGGTAGACAGTCCCCTCAACACGTCCTAAAGCCTCTGCCATGTTGTCCGCTCCAGGACATGTCACACCGGTTCTGGAACCGTCCATACAGCTGCGGGACCATGTGAATGTGAGCCGGTCCGCCTTCGGCTTCCTGACATTCCGTCCGTCAGCCGAGCTGAAGACTGTCAGGACACATAAAAGGAGGATAATGGACAATTTCTTCATTATCATATCGTTGCTATTTCTGTTTAAGCCATTTATACAAATCCTTGAAGGAGGTCTTCTTTCCGAACATCAGGATTCCGATCTTATAGATCTTCGCTGAAAGATAGGCTATAAGCACGAATGTCAGCAAAAGAAGTGCGATGGAAAGGGCCAGTTCCCATACCGGGACTCCGAACGGGATGCGCGCAAGCATCACGATAGGCGAAGTGAACGGTATGATAGATCCCCAGAATACCACCTGGCTGTCCGGAGACTTGAATGCATAGAACGCTATGAAGAAAGCCAGAAGAAGAGGAATCGTCACAGGAAGCTGCAGCTGCTGGGTATCGGCTTCATTCTCCACGGCCGAACCTATCGCGGCGAAAAGCGATGCATACAGAAGGTATCCGAGTACGAAATACACGACGAACGATATGAGTATCATCGGATAATTGATATCCTTCAGGGTTTCGAGGACAGCAGACATTTCACTGCTGCCTGCTTCCGGCACAGTCATCTGCATGTTCATGCCGGCAGCATCCAGGGCTTGCGCATCCATACCCATTCCCTCTGTCATCTGCGTCATCTGTTCGGTCTGGACATTGGCCGACTCCGCTATCGAGTCAAAACCCACGAATGAACCGAAGACTACCACCAGCACACCGGTAAGCACGACCCACAGGAAGAACTGAGTGAGAGCCACACACGCCACGCCTATGATCTTTCCGAACATCAGTTCGGTAGCCTTGACCGACGATACCAGCACTTCGACCACACGGCTGGACTTCTCCTCGATGACACTCTGCATGACCATAGCCGAGAACATGGCTATGAACATATATATTATAATGGAGAGCACCAGGGAAATCATCATGTAGACTTCAGACGATGTTATCTTCTCCTCTCCGGAATCATCAAACGTAAAAGTAGATACGGACACATCAGCCTTCACGTCCTCAATGATCTGCCTGAGGCCTTCTATCCTGTACGATTCAAGCCTGTACTCTTCGACCGCTTCGTTGACCCGACTCTTTATGGCGTCCTTCATGTCCACGCTCATAGGCTTTCCGGAATATGTCTCGACGGATACTGTCCTGTTCACGGAATCCAGAGGGGAGACAACTACCAGGGCGTCAAGGTCCTGTTCGCTGCAGCGGGCCTTGGCGGAATCGACAGGCATACCAGTAAAGTCAAGATATACGGTACTTTCGTTGCTGACCATATACGGCATGACTATGCCCGAGCAGTCTACTACCGCCACCTGTTTGCCCTTGTCCGTGGTCATGAACATTATCACGCTCGGCAGGATACACATCGCTGCAAAGAAAATCGGACCGAGAAAAGTCGTAAGAAGGAATGATTTCTTCTTCACACGCGTCATGTATTCACGGCCTATGATGACATTGATTATATGCAGATTCATAGTCTATTCCTCCTCTGTTACAAGTTTTATGAAAATGTCATTCATCCTCGGTACCAGTTCCTTGAACGAGTTGACGGTAAGCGGCAGGGAAATGATATGACGTAGAACATCGTTGGTATCAGAACCTTTTTCAATGGAGAGCACGGCAGTATGGCGTCCGGAATCATCCGTATCGGAAAGCACTCTGAACAGGCCGGAAACAGACTCCAGCGACGCAGACGAGGTGTAGACAAGCTCGACATTGTTGTTCCCGTACTTATGACGGATTTCATTCACCCCTCCGGTAATCACCAGACGGGATTTGTTGATAAGGGCAATGTTGTCGCACAGTTCCTCGACAGATTCCATGTTGTGGGTAGAAAGGACGATGGTAGAACCCGAAGCCTTGAGTCTCAGGATTTCATCCCTGATAAGCTGGGCATTGACCGGATCGAATCCGGAAAACGGTTCATCCAGGATAAGGAGTGAAGGACGGTGCACCACGGTGGTGATGAACTGGACTTTCTGGGCCATACCCTTGGAGAGTTCCTCGACTTTCTTGTTCCACCAGCTCTGTATGCCGAATTTTACAAACCACTCTTTAAGAGCGTCCGCCGCCTCTTTTGCTCCCATGCCTTTCAGCTGGGCCAGATACATGGCCTGGTCGCCTACTTTCATCTTGCGGTACAGTCCGCGTTCTTCCGGAAGATATCCGATTTTTTCGACATCCGACTGCGTGATAGGATGTCCGTCGAACAGGACGGTTCCTCCGCTGGGGATGGTAATCCTGTTTATTATGCGGATCAAGGTAG
The DNA here is from genome assembly GCA_017694885.1 of Candidatus Cryptobacteroides faecipullorum. GTDB lineage: Bacteria > Bacteroidota > Bacteroidia > Bacteroidales > UBA932 > Cryptobacteroides > Cryptobacteroides faecipullorum. The sequence continues at coordinate 11,983 of JADIMH010000016.1, forward strand.
TCTTTCCGGCCCCGTTCGGTCCGAGCAGTCCGAAAATCTGCCCTTCCGGAATGTCGAGCGACACATGATCAAGTGCGGTTTTCTCACCGAAGGTCTTGCTCACGTCTTTGCATTGGATCAGGTTCATTTTATATGCATTTGATTAATTAATTTCCGGTTCAATTCAATATTCTGGCTACAAGCTCCGTAAGAAGCTGGTCAGGAGAGGCCTCCCCTACATCGCCCCCTTTCCCTTTGTAATCGAATTCTTTCAGAAGGGATATGACCGACATGCACTTTTTCAACGGATAGTTGGCCACCGCCCTGTCATATTCGGAAAAGAAATACGGGTTGACATTCAAGACCCTGGCTTTCTGGTCATTTCCGGGCTTTGGAACAGCCATGAGCAGCGCTTCGTATTTCAGTATCCTGTAAAAATGAGTATAGAGCGCGCTTACAGCCATCGGCATTGCAAATTTGGGAGAAGCGCCTATAAAGGCCGCAATACGCAGAGCCTTGGACGCATTTTTATATGAAAGTTCTTTGGTAAGTTCGAATATGCTGTACTGCCGGCTGATCCCGACATTCCTTTCTATATCTGAAATTTCCACTTTCACCGCCCCTTCCGGCATGTTCTTCAGAAGTTTGTCTGTCTCTACCGCTATTTTGGAAAGGTCCGTGCCTGCATACTCTCCCAGCAAAGCGGCCGCATCGGGAGCTATCTGAAGGCCTTTCCCGGCATAATAAGCGGATATCCAGCGGGCAATCTCATAATCTCTGATTGAGTTGGATTCGACCACGACGCCTATCTTGGATACGGATTTATACAGCGACTTGCGCTTGTCTGCAGAAGCTCCGTGCATACAGATGACCAGTACGGTAGAATCCAACGGTTTCGAGCAATAGACGGACAGCTCTTCCAGCGATTTCATCATCTGGGCCTCTTTCACCACCACCAACTGCCTTTCGGCGAACATAGGGTATCTCCGCGCAGTAGTGATGACAGTATCGGCCGTTGTGTCCGCACCATAATATATGGACTGGTTGAAATCCCTTTCCGAATCGTCAAGGGCATTCCGTATGACAGCATCGCACACCATGTCCGGATAAAAAGGCTCGTCTCCCATAAGAAGATACACGGGTCTGAATATCTTTTTACGGGCCTCGGCCACCAGCTCACGGCACAACGCATCTGTATCTGCAAATCCTTTTGCCATAAGTGCGCAAAAATAGGAAAAATTTAGATAATATCCTCCCTGTCGTGAAGATCCTTGATACGGAGCTGGATATTGGCTATGCCCCGATAATAGTTCTCAACGATGGAATAACAGATATCCACCGGATTTCCTGCCTTTATATGGTCGAAATGTTCCGCCTTGTTGAAAGCGATCGCCGAAATATGATGGTAGGGCTGTGATTCCTGTATAAGCTCGAGCTTAAGGTGGCCGGCTTCGGCACCGACACGGCGTCCGTTACCGTTGTCATAGACGTTCTCGGTCATGAAGACGGGAGCATTGTTTCCCGGGCCGAAAGGCTGGAACTGCTTGAGAATACGGAAGAATTTCGGAGTAATCTGGTCGAAATCCAGTTTCGAATCCACGGTTATGACCGGAGTAAGCATTTCGGAAGTTATCCTGTCCCCGATGAATTTCTCAATCCTGCGGCAGAACTCAGGAAGTTTCTCTTCGCGCAGGGTAAGTCCGGCCGCATAAAGATGACCGCCGAAATTGTCAAGCAGGTCGGCACAGTTTTCAATCGCATCATAAAGATCGAAGCCCTGGACGCTTCTGGCAGAACCCGTCACAAAGCCGTTAGACCTGGTGAATACTATAGTAGGCTTGTAGAACGCCTCCACCAGACGGGACGCGACGATTCCGACGACACCCTTGTGCCAGTCAGGATTATATACTATCGTGGCATTGCCGAAAGACAGGCATGTTCCGCCGCGTACCATCTCGAGCGCCTCCTGGGTTATACGACGGTCTATATCCTTGCGTTCATTGTTATATTCATTGATTTCGCCCGCGATTTCCGCAGCCTCTTTCTCATCCGTCGCGGTAAGAAGTTCCACTGCCACCCGGCCTGACTCCATACGGCCTGCCGCATTGATCCTCGGTCCGATCTTGAAGACTATATCGTCAATACCTACATGGGAAGGTTCAAGCCCCGACAGCCTCATCATGGAAAGCAGTCCGACACGTGGATTTTCGTTCATCCTTTTCAGCCCGAAGTGCGCCAGAATCCTGTTTTCCCCGGTTACGGACACCAGATCGGACGCTATGCTGACGACCAGAAGGTCGAGCAGAGGGACCAGAGTCTCAAAAGGAATCCCGTACTTCTCCGAATATGCCTGCACCAGCTTGAAACCGACACCGCAGCCGGAAAGGTCATCAAACGGATAAGCACAGTCCGCACGTTTCGGATCCAGCACAGCCACCGCTGCAGGAAGCTCGTTTTCAGGAAGATGATGATCGCAGATGATCATATCTATATTTTTTCCTGCGGCATATTCGACCTTCTCGTTTGCCTTGATCCCGCAGTCAAGGGTGATGATAAGGGAAAATCCGTTTTCTCCGGCCCAGTCGATGCCTTTGAAGGAAACGCCGTATCCTTCGTCGTACCTGTCCGGTATATAGAAATCTACCTTGAAGGTAAGACGGCGCAGGAACGAATATACAAGCGAGACTGCAGTCGTACCGTCCACATCGTAATCTCCGTAGACAAGTATTTTCTCACCTCCTTCTATGGCCCTGTGGAGACGCTCCACAGCCCTGTCCATATCCGTCATAAGGAACGGGTCATGGAGATTCTTCAGATCGGGTCTGAAAAAGGCCCTAGCCTCCTGAAAAGTGGCTACACCCCTCTGGACCAGAAGCAGAGCCAATACAGGATCCACACCCAGTTCAGAAGCAAGGCGGCTCACTGTTTCTTTATCAGCCGCATCCTTCAATATCCACTTTTTCTCTTTAGGCATATCATACAAATATAGTGAATATATTTTAAAGACAGCCGGTTTTTCGGAAAATATTCATTCCGGATCTTCCGAACCTGAGCCTGAGGGAAAAGGCCGCTTGTGAATTTTAATTTTTAAAATTAGAATTTATTATAGTACTTTTGCAGGTTTTCAGGGAACTGCCCTGTTCTGAAGGAACGGAAGGATTCCGGATGGTATTTATGATAAATTTAAAAGACAATATATGGAAAATATGGACTTGAACGAACAGGAAAGGAACAGGCGCGAGGCGCTTGGCAAGCTCAGGGAACTGGGAATCGACCCTTATCCTGC